>JAFQCM010000048.1 GCA_017399445.1 Lachnospiraceae bacterium
AAAATGAAATTACAAACTACTTTGAAGTAGGACAGATGGGTATTGAACATGCATTGTTACCAGAAAAAGGATTAACCGTAGCAGGTGATGTTATCATCGGTGCTGACTCTCATACTTGTACTTATGGTGCTTTAGGTGCATTTTCTACTGGCGTAGGAAGTACTGACATGGCAGCAGGTATGGCAACAGGAAAAGCTTGGTTTAAAGTACCTTCCGCTATCAAGTTTAACCTAACCGGTAAGTTAAACAAATGGGTAAGCGGTAAAGATATTATTTTACATATTATCGGTATGATTGGTGTAGATGGTGCTTTGTACAAATCTATGGAATTTGTTGGTGACGGTATTGCAAGCCTTACAATGGATGACCGTTTCACTATTGCAAACATGGCAATTGAAGCAGGTGGAAAAAATGGTATCTTCCCTGTAGATGATTTAGCTATTGAATACATGAAAGAACATTCTAAACGTGAATTTAAGGTATATGAGGCAGATGAAGATGCAGTATATGATGAAGAATATACCATCGACTTAAGCACACTTCGTCCAACTATCGCATTCCCTCATTTACCGGAAAACACAAAGACAATTGACGAAATCAAAGAACCTGTAGCAATTGACCAGGTAGTAATTGGTTCTTGTACCAATGGTCGTTTAGAAGATATGAGAATCGCAGCAGAAGTATTAAAAGGACGCAAAGTGAAGGATGGAATTCGTTGTATCGTAATTCCTGCAACACAGCAGATTTATTTAGATGCTATGGAAGCAGGATATATTAAGACATTTATTGAAGCAGGTGCTGTAGTAAGTACACCTACCTGTGGACCATGTCTTGGTGGGTATATGGGTATCTTAGCAGAAGGTGAAAGATGTATATCTACTACAAACCGTAACTTTGTAGGACGTATGGGACATGTAAATTCTGAGGTTTACTTAGCAAGCCCTGCAGTAGCAGCAGCCAGTGCAGTTACAGGACAGATTTCCTGTCCATGTCAGTTATAAGGAGGTAAGATCATGAAAGCATGTGGAAGCGTTTTTAAATATGGAGATAATGTAGATACAGATGTTATTATTCCTGCAAGATATTTAAATTCCTCAGATCCTGCGGAATTGGCAACACATTGTATGGAAGATATTGACAAAGATTTTGTAAAAAATGTAAAAAAAGGCGATATTATTGTTGCAGATAAAAACTTTGGATGTGGTTCTTCCAGAGAACATGCACCAATCGCTATCAAAGCAGCAGGAGTCAGCTGTGTGATTGCAGAAACTTTTGCAAGAATTTTCTATAGAAATGCTATCAATATTGGACTTCCAATCGTGGAATGTCCGGAAGCTGCCAAAGGAATTGAAGCAGGAGATGAAGTAGAAGTTGATTTCGACAGTGGTGTAATTACAAACAAAACAAAAGGAACTACTTTCAAAGGTCAGCCATTCCCTGAATTTATGCAGAAAATCATTGCTGCTGAAGGGCTTGTAAATTATATTAATAATAAATAATTATGAAGAAAAAAGAATTATAATTCTTGCAGTTGTCATGGCATGTGCGTTACTTGCCATGACATTCTTGCATTATGGACAAAGGAAGATTATCATAATCTTGGAAAAAATCCAGTATTTTATACCAGAAGATGGTTTGGACTCTATGTAAGAAATATTTAAAGCAGTTACATGAAATGAGGAATAAAAGTTGAAGATAAACGAACATATTATAAAAACAGTCGAATCTGGTTCCATTGCAGAAGAACTGGAAATAGAACCGGGAGACGTGTTACTGACTATAAATGATGAAGAAATTGAAGACATTTTTGATTATCGTTACATGATAAAAGATGAATATTTAGAAATTGTAATTCAAAAACCAAATGGCGAGGAATGGTTTCTTGAAATTGACAAAGATTATGATGATGATTTAGGTATAGAATTTGAAAATGCTTTAATGAGCGAGTATCGCTCCTGCAGAAATAAATGTATTTTCTGCTTTATTGATCAGATGCCGCCAGGTATGAGGGATACCTTATATTTTAAAGATGATGATTCCAGACTTTCTTTTCTTCAGGGAAATTATATTACCCTGACGAATATGGAGGAAAAGGACATTGAAAGAATTATCCGTATGAATCTGGCTCCCATTAATATATCTGTGCAGACCACAAATCCGGAATTGCGATGTAAAATGTTGAATAATCGTTTTGCGGGAGAAAAATTAAAGTTTTTGCAACAGTTATATGAAGGACATATCGAAATGAACGGGCAGATTGTTTGTTGTAAAAACGTTAATGATGGCGAGGAATTGAAACGCAGTATCGAGGATTTATCCAAATATTTACCTTTTATGAGAAGTGTTTCTATCGTACCAGCCGGAATAACCAAATACAGGGAAAATCTGTATCCTTTAGAATTGTTTACCAAAGAGGAATCAGAAAAGATTATTGATTTAATTGAAAGTTATCAGCAAGGATTTTATGACAAATATGGACTTCACTTTATCCACGCCAGTGACGAGTGGTATATTACTGCAGAACGGGATTTTCCAGAAGAAGAAAGATATGATGGTTATATTCAGCTGGAAAATGGCGTGGGTATGATGCGTATGTTTATCGAGGAGTTTAAGGAAGCATTAGAGCAGTTAAAAAGCAAAGATATTTATCAAAGTCTAAAGGAAAGCTTATATCGAACAGTGACAATTGCCACAGGAAAATTAACATATTCTACTATTCTGTCTTTTGCAAAACAGTTAGAAGAAGCTTTTCCTGGCTTAACAATACATGTTTTGTATATACGAAACGACTTTTTTGGAGAAACAATTACAGTATCAGGTTTAATTACTGGTCAAGATTTAGTAAAACAAATAAAAGAGCACCAAAAAACAGGTATTGATTTAGGTGATACATTAAGCATACCTTCTAATATGTTAAGAACCGGTGAACAGGTATTTTTAGATGATATGACAGTGGAAGAAGTGGAAAAGGAATTAAAAATGAAAGTTGTTGCTATAGAACCAGGAGGTGGGGATTTTATAGAAGCCATGATAAACCCTGAATATTCTGTCTGCAGAGATAATGGAAATTTTGTATACGTACGGGCTTATGACAGATAGGGGATGATAAAATAAAACTCTCGAACATTTATGCGATTTTTTGTTAAAAGTTCGTGACGAATCCCAAATAATATGTTATAATGACGTAGAAAACTATCGTAATAACCTATTGGGAGGGGTTCTATGAGACATGGAAAAAAGAAGATAACAGCACTAATTATGATTTTTGTTCTTAGCTTTATTTTGGTTGATTTTCAGTCATTTTCCGTAAATGCAGAAGAAATAATTGATATTACCGGTTCGGACAGGCTTCAGATTACAGGAGTAGAAGATGTGACTTATTCTGGTAAGGAAATCACTCAAAATATTACGGTAAAGTATGATGGCAATACCCTAAAGCAAAATACGGACTATAACTGTTTGTATACTAATAATAAAAATGCCGGAACTGCTACCATACGAATTGTAGGAAAAAATAACTACACAGGATATCAAGAAGTTTCTTTTCAGATTAAAAAGGCAATCCCTGATTCTTCTATCACTAATTCTATTACAGGTACCTATGGTGATACTCTTGGTGATATTGAACTTCCAAAACGCGATAATGGAGTATTCACATGGAAAGAAGATATTACAGAATTTACAGGGGAGCCGGGAAATCACAATTATACCTTAACATTTACACCAAATGATACAGAAAATTATGAAATTGTAGATGACATTATGGTAACTGTGGAAATTTTTCCAAGAAATATAGCAGAAGCAGAAGTAACAGGAATTCAGGACAGTATTTATTGTGCCAATCCTATTACATATCCTATTGAAGTGAAAGTAGATGATACTCTTTTAATAGAAAATACCGATTATACTCTTACCTATGATAATAACACCAATGCAGGTACTGCTTTAGTGACAATTACCGGACAGGAACATTATACTGGTTCCATAGAAAAAACCTTTGTAATCGAAAAAGCAGATCCGGACTATGGGGAAATTGGTTTGTTAACAGCAGTATATCGGAATTGTTTAGGTGACATTACGTTACCTTCCAGAGAAAATGGTTCTTTTATTTGGGAATATAACCAAGGTATGGATGTTGGAAAAGTAGGAATGACATCTTCTTTCATCAGATTTGTTCCTACAGATAAATCTAATTATAACATTATCAAAGATATTCCTGTAGATATCCGGGTAGATCAGAAAGATATTTCAACTGTTACTTTCTCTGACTTAAAAACAAAGACTTATACCGGAGAAGAACAGACACAAAATATATATGTAAAAGATGGAGATATTAAGCTGGTAAGAGATAAAGACTATACTGTAACCTATGAAAACAATATTCAGGCTGGTACTGCAAAAGTTACTATTAAGGGAATTGACAATTACACTGGTGAAAAAGTTATGGAATTTCGGATTGAAAAAGCAGAACCTAAATATCCTAAATTACCTACTTTAACTTCAATTTATGGTTGTGCATTAAAGGATGTAGAAATTCCAACTTATGAAGAAGGTTCCTACGTTTTTGAAGAAGATATCAATAACTTTGTTGGTGATGTTGGTAATAATGCAGTGTATATGACTTATCTGCCAACAGACAGTGATAATTACAATCAAGTGGAACATATTAAAGTAACACTTAAGGTAGAACCTCTTGACATGTCTGATGCTATTATACATGGAGTAACCGATGGAGCCTATACTGGGAAAGAAGTGAAACCTGAAGTTTCCGTTGAATTTGAAGGGAAAAATCTAGTTTATGGTGTAGATTATTCCTTAGGTTATGCCAATAACATCGATCCTGGAAAAGCGGCAGTAGTAGTAAAAGGCATCAATAACTATACCGGAAAAATTATTACTTTCTATCAGATATCGGAATAAAAGAAGCAAATATTGTAATTATTATGGCTTTATATAAAGCAGGTACAAAAGAGGCCTGCTTTATTTCTATCATAAGGATTATTTTATCAGTTTTTATTTGGAAACTTATAAATAACAGGTATGAAACAGAGGAGTATGTATGATTGGATTTGTAAAAGGTGAAATCGCAGATTTTCAAGAAGATTGTGTGGTAATTGAAGTAAATGGCATGGGAATGAATGTAAGGGCAACTAACCAGACATTAACAAATATTGGTTCTATTGGAGATGAAGTAAAGCTTTATACTTATCTTTATGTAAAAGAAGATGCTTTTATGTTATATGGATTTCCGGCTAAAGAAGACTTGAAAATATTTAAACTTCTTATTACAGTAAATGGAATTGGTCCAAAAGGTGCACTTAGTATCTTAAATGCCATTTCTCCAGACGAACTTCGCTTTGCTATATTAGCAGGAGATGCAAAAGCAATTGCGAAAGCCCCAGGTATTGGAGCAAAAACAGCAGGGCGTGTGATTCTTGACTTAAAAGATAAACTTTCCTTAGAAGAAGCTTTTGAGGTAAGTTTAAACCACAAGGCTGCCCAAGGTGATAGTATAAATGTAGATGCCAATGGAAAAGCAGAAGCCATTGAAGCTTTAACTGCCCTTGGTTATTCTTCCTCAGAAGCTTTAAAAGCAGTAAATCAAGTAGAAATCACCAATGATATGGATACAGAGGCAATCTTAAAATCTGCATTAAAGTATATTAGTTTTTAGGAGTTTGACATGGCAAAAAGAATGATAACTACAGAGGTTTTAGAAGAGGATAAAAAAATAGAAGGAAGTCTTCGTCCAAAAAATTTAGATGAATACATTGGACAGTCTAAAGCCAAAGAAACTTTAAAAATATACATAGAAGCAGCGAAACAGCGAGAAGAAGCCTTGGATCATGTACTTTTTTATGGTCCTCCGGGGCTTGGGAAAACTACTCTTGCAGGTATTATAGCAAATGAAATGGGGGTTAACTTAAAAATCACTTCCGGACCTGCTATAGAAAAACCGGGAGAAATGGCTGCTATTTTAAATAATCTTCAAGAAGGGGATGTACTGTTTGTAGATGAAATTCATCGTTTAAACCGTCAGGTTGAAGAAGTACTGTATCCTGCCATGGAAGATTATGCCATTGATATTATGATTGGAAAAGGAGCTTCCGCCCGTTCCATTCGTTTAGACTTGCCAAAGTTTACATTGGTAGGTGCCACTACACGAGCCGGGTTGTTAACAGCTCCATTAAGAGACCGTTTTGGTGTTGTCAGTAAACTGGAGTTTTATTCTACAGAGGAATTAACTACTATAATTCTTCGTTCTGCTGAATTATTACAGGTAGAAATTGATGAAAAAGGAGCTGTTGAAATGGCAAGACGATCCCGAGGTACTCCAAGACTTGCCAATCGATTGTTACGCCGTGTGAGGGACTTTGCCCAGGTTAAATATGATGGTATTATTACCAATGAAGCAGCTAATTTTGCTTTGGATTTATTAGATGTGGATAAACTTGGTTTGGATCACGTAGACAGAAACCTCTTAATAACTGTCATTGAAAAATTTAACGGTGGGCCGGTAGGATTAGATACCCTTGCCGCTGCTGTAGGTGAGGATTCCGGAACGATTGAAGAGGTTTATGAGCCATATTTGATTAAAAACGGGCTTTTAGCAAGGACTCCAAAGGGACGTAAAGCAACAGATTTGGCCTACAAACATTTAGGACTTGAGCTTTAGAAATATGCCGCATATTGCTGCATATTTCCTTTTAACTTGACTGAATAACTTGAATAGCGTATACTTGTGAGAGGAAATAATAGGGAGAGAGGGTTAAGTAATGTCAGAGAAAACAAATGCTCAGGTATTAATTGGTGGAAAGATTTTTACTTTAAGTGGTTATGAAAGTGAAGAATATTTACAGAAAGTAGCTGCTTATATTAATGGGAAAATCAATGAAGCCAAGGAATCTGAAAGCTTTTTAAGACAACCTTATGATATTCAGGCAATTTTAACCGAGTTAAATATTGCAGATGATTATTTTAAGGCAAAAAAGCAGCTTGATATATTAGAAATTGAGATTGAAGCAAAAGATAAAGAAATTTATGATTTAAAACATGAACTTATTTCTGCACAGATTAAAGCTGAAACCAACGAAAAAACCATTGAAGAACTTAGAGAAGAGTTAAGCACTGTTCAGAAAAAGGTTCTTAAGCTGGAAACCGAATTAGAAGATTTCCAGGCACTACTGGATTAAGGGCTGTCGTATGACAGCCTTTTCCAATCCATAAAAGAAATATTGGAGGATATTATGAACCAGGAAATAGAATTACTGGCACCAGCCGGTTCTTATGAAGGACTGGTGGCTGCAATCAATGCAGGTGCTGATGCGGTATATATTGGAGGCAAGAAATTTGGTGCAAGAGCCTATGCAGATAATCCTGAAAGTGACATGCTGATTCAGGGAATTCGTTATGCCCATCTTTATGGAAAAAAAGTATACTTAACTATTAATACCTTAATGAAAGAAAGGGAACTGGAAAATGAATTATATGATTATATAAAAGACTATTATAAAGCCGGTTTAGATGCTGTGATTGTTCAAGATATGGGTGTATTTAGCTTTATAAAAGAAAATTTTCCAGACCTTGCCATTCATGCAAGTACCCAGATGACAATTACAGGAGCAGAAGGTGCAGCTTTTTTAAAGGAGCAGGGAGCCAAACGTGTAGTTTTAGCCAGAGAGTTGTCTATAGAAGAAGTAAGAAAAATTTGCACTAGTGTACCTGTGGAAATTGAATGTTTTGTTCATGGAGCAATTTGTTATTGCTATTCCGGTCAGTGTCTTTTTAGCAGCTTTTTAGGTGGCCGAAGTGGAAATCGTGGAAGATGTGCACAGCCTTGCCGCCTTCCTTACAAAACCTATGACCAGAAGAAGGAATTAAATAAAAGTAAAGAGCTGTATCCTTTAAGTTTAAAAGATATGATGACTGTTGAATATATACCTGAACTGATTCAGGCAGGCATTACTTCTTTTAAAATTGAAGGTAGAATGAAACGTCCGGAATATGCTGCCGGTGTGGTGGAAATTTATCGTAAATATATTGATTTATACCAGAAAAATCCAAAAAGCTTTAAAGTTTCCAATAGAGATAAAGAACGTTTACTTCAACTATACAGTAGAAGTGGTAATTCTGGTGGTTACTATAAACAGCATAATGGAAAAAACATGCTTACATTAGAAAATCCTGCTTATCGTTCCGGAGAAGAAACTATATTTCAGGAATTAAAAGAAAGGTATGTAGGACAGGTAAGAAAACATAAAATTTCGGGAATCTTAAGAGTATTTAAAGGAAAATCTTTAGAATTGGAACTTACACTAAAGGATATGGTAATTCATTCCACTGGAGCCATTGTGGAAGTTGCTTTAAACCAGCCTTTAACCAGACAGAAAATAGAGCAGCAAATGAAAAAAACTGGTAATACCTGTTTTGAGTTTGAACAACTTACCATTGAAATGGATGGAGATATTTTTATTCCATTAAAAGAAATTAATGAGTTGCGTAGAAAAGCTTTAGGAGAATTAGAAAATCAACTGTTAATGCCTTATATAAGAATTATGGATGAAACTGAGAAAGGTAATATAATTCAAAAAAATAACGTGAAGCAACGTAGCAAAGCCGAGATAGACAAAGATTTTGCAAAAGATTCTGTGGGATATTTTGCGAAAGGCGTGGAAAAAAAACTGATTCATGCTTCTGTAGAAACCAGTGAGCAGTTAGAAAAGCTTCTTACCATAGAAGATATTGATGCATTTTATTTAGATTGTAGTATGTATTCTGTGTTAGATACAACTAATTATATAAAAAATTTTCAAAAGCATATCAGCCAGATTAAAAGTGCTGGAAAGAAAGCATATTTATATCTTCCGGCCATTTTTAGGGAAAAAACCTCTAAACTTTATCGGACCATAGAAAAGAAGCTTCTTTTTTTCGATTTTGATGGTATGGTTGTTCGGAATTATGAAAGTTTCAACTGGTTAAGAGAAAACAACTATACAAAAGAAATTATAAGTGATTTTAATCTTTATACCTTTAATACCAGAGCTCAGGAATTTTTTGAGGAAAACCAAATTACTATGACTACTTTTCCTGTGGAATTAAATGAGTACGAGTTAAAAGCCATAAATAAAGGGAATTCCTTGCTTCCTGTTTATGGGCATCTTCCGTTTATGACCACAGCTCAGTGCATAAATAAAACTTTTTACGGTTGTGATAAAAAAGCTGGAAAAAATTTAATACTGAAAGACCGTTATAAAAAGAGTTTTTATGTAAAAAACTACTGTGATTATTGTTATAACATAATTAGAAACGGTGTGCCTTTGTCTTTGCTGGGGGCAAAAAAAAGTGTAGAACATATTCATCCGGCTGGAATCCGGCTTATATTTACTGTAGAATCAGGAAAAGAAGCTCTCCGTATTGCAAAAGCCTTTTCCCAGTGGGATGCTGGGCAGGAGGAACAATTATTTACAGAATTCACAAGAGGGCATATAAAAAAGGGTGTGGAATAACCTTCAACGGAGGATAGAAGAATGATAGACTTATTAATCGAACTTTCCAAATATGTATTTATCATATTAATGGGTTTATACACATATTACTGTTTTCGTGTAGTAACCAAAAAGAATGAAGATGTAAAAAATTTGATTTATGTAAAACAGAAAACTACAATGTTTGTAATCCATTTTCTTGCAAATCTGATTATTTACTTAAAAACGGGTGATCCAGGAATTATTATTTTTTATCTGGCACAGATGGCATTCTTTATTGCATTGCCATTGTTGTATAATGTGATATATCCTAAATCATCGAAGCTTTTAATTAATAATATGTGTATGCTTTTAATGATTGGATTTATTATGCTTACCCGACTGGCATTTACAAAGGCAGTGCGACAGTTTGAAATTGCTGTAATTTCCGCGATTGTTGCATTATTTATTCCGTATTTCATAAAGAAATTAACTTTTTTAAGAGATTTAACCTGGTTTTATGCAGGTGCAGGTATCATTCTGCTGGCTATTGTATTTATTATCGGACAAGTTACTTATGGAGCAAAACTTTCTTTTGAAATTGCGGGAATAGGAATACAGCCTTCCGAATTTGTAAAAATTATTTATGTATTTTTTATTGCCTCCATGCTTTCAAAAGCAAAAGACTTGTATCAGATAGTGCAAACCAGTATATTTGCGGCAATTCATGTAATTATCCTGGTGATTTCCAAAGATTTGGGAAGTGCTTTAATCTTTTTCATTGCTTACTTGTTTATGTTGTTTATAGCTACCCATAATGTACTCTATCTGGGGAGTGGCTTTTTGGCAGGAAGTGTAGCTGCAATTGCTGCATATTATTTATTTCATCATGTAAGGGTCAGAGTTCTGGCTTTTACTGATCCTTTCAGCGTAATTGATAATGAAGGATATCAGGTAACCCAGTCTCTATTTGCCATCGGTACCGGCGGATGGTTTGGAATGGGTCTTTACCAAGGGTATCCCAAATTAATTCCTGTAGTAGAAGAAGACTTTATTTTTTCTGCAATTTCAGAGGAATTTGGAATTTTGTTTGCACTTTGTGTTATTTTGGTTTATCTTAGCTGTTTTATTATGTTTATTAATATTGCTATGCAGATAAAAGATGACTTTTTCTGTCTGTGTGCTACTGGGCTTGCCTGTATTTTAGGTTTTCAGACTTTTTTAACCATTGGTGGGGCAGTAAAGTTTATTCCTTCTACTGGTGTTACTTTACCGTTGATTAGTTACGGAGGAAGTTCATGCTTTAGTACATTAATTATTTTTGCGATTATTCAGGGAATTTATATATATCAAAAACAAAAGCCACATAAGAAACGGAAAAAGGAGGCATCATACTAAATGAAAGTTTCTTCGTTTTTTAAAAATATGAAAACAAAAAATTTACCGGATTCTGACAGAAATTTTAGAGAAGATCAGGAATTGTATATAGAAAACTATGAAGATTATGCTACTGGAAATTATCTGGTAGACAATAAAAAAAGCCCTGGAAACGGAAAACAGCTTATGTTTCTTACATATGTTTTTGTTGCTGTATTTATTGCCATGATGGGCTATACAGTATATTTCCAGCTGACTCAGAGTTCAGAAGTAATTAACAGTTCTTACAACAAACGTCAGGATATTTTTTCCGATAAAGTGGTTCGTGGAAAAATTCTTTCTAATAACAAAGAAGTACTGGCAGAAACTCAGGTGGCATGGGATGGAACAGAAACCAGATATTATCCTTATGAAAATATTTTTGCTCATGTGGTGGGATATTCAGCAAAGGGAAAATCGGGAATTGAAGCTAATGCAAACTTTACATTACTTCGTTCTAATGCTTTTTTGCTGGAACGAATGAAAAACACTTTAAAAGGGGAAAAAAATATAGGAGATAATGTAATTACCACTTTGGATATTGATTTGCAGAAAACTGCTTACAATGCTCTGGGTAATTACCGAGGGGCGGTAATTGTAATGGAACCGGAAACAGGAAAAATTTTAGCCATGGTTTCAAAACCGGATTACGACCCTAATACTATGGAAACTACCTGGGACAGCTTAGTAGCAGATAATTCAGGGGAAAGTCGTTTGCTAAATCGGGCAACCCATGGTATTTATCCACCAGGTTCTACTTTTAAAATTATTACTACACTGGCATATATCCGCCAGTTTGGAAGTGTAGATTCTTATCAGTTTGATTGTAGTGGAAGTATTACTGAGGAAAATACTACCATTAATTGTTACCACAATAGCGTACATGGAGATATTGACTTAAAAACTTCTTTTGCGAAATCCTGTAATTCCTCTTTTGCCAATATAGGATTACTAATTGATAAGAAAGAATTTGAAGACACCTGTAACAGTCTGATGTTTAACCAGAAAATATCACTTCCTTTTTCTTACAAGCAAAGCAGTGTGGCTATTTCTAAGGATTCTGATACAGATGAAGTGATGCAGACTGCCATTGGCCAGGGGAAAACCCAGATGACACCTTTGCATATGGCAATGATTACTTCTGCTATTGCAAATGATGGAATTGTTATGAAGCCTTATTTCATTGATTCTGTGGAAAATTATGAAGGTACTTTAGTAAAAGAATATTCTCCAAAGAAATCAGCTACAATAATGACAGAAAGCGAAACTGAAATATTAAAAGAACTGATGAGAGCAGCAGTAACAGAAGGAACTGCCTCAAAGCTTTCTACCAGCACATATACCGCTTATGGAAAAACTGGTTCTGCAGAATATAATGATGAAAAAGGAGACAGCCATTCTTGGTTTACAGGCTTTGCCGAAGCAAATGGAAAAAGGATTGTAACCACTATAATTGTAGAAGGTGCTGGTTCCGGAAGCGAATATGCGGTACCAATTGCTGGAAAATTATTCAATCAATATTTTACAAATGAATAAAGTAAACTCATTGACTAAAAGTATAAAAAGGGTTATACTTATTGCAGTCTTTATTGGTGGAAAACCACATTTTCGAGACACACCATTGACTATTTAGTCAGCAAATACAGGAGGAATTGCAATGATCGAAGCAACGAGCTGTGGCGGTGTGGTCATATTTAGAGGAAAAATTTTATTGTTGTACAAGAATTTTAAAAATAAGTATGAAGGCTGGGTTCTGCCTAAAGGAACCGTAGAAAAAGACGAAGAATACAAAGATACTGCAACCAGAGAGGTTTTAGAAGAAACCGGGGTGCATGCACAGATTATTAAGTACATTGGAAAGAGCCAGTATTCCTTTACGGTACCGGAAGATGTAGTGGAAAAAGATGTGCATTGGTATCTTATGATGGCAGACAGCTATTACAGTAAACCGCAACGGGAAGAATTTTTTGAAGACTCTGGATATTACAAATATCACGAAGCGTATCACTTATTAAAATTTGCTAATGAGAAGCAGATTTTAGAAAAAGCGTATTCAGAATATCTTGAGTTAAAACACTGTAATTTATGGGGAAGCCGCAAGTACTTTTAACAAATTACAGCAAAAGATAAGACCGAGCAGCTATTTTGCTCGGTCTGTCTGTTCATAAGGGACGAGGTAAGGGATGTTATGAAGCGTATTCGATGGTATAAAAAATTATATATGGGTGAAATGGCACGGAAGAAGCGATATAAGATTGTCTGGAAAGTCAAACATAAAGCTGGTCTTTTAAATACTTATCTGATTACGGTGCCATTGACAGGTAATAATCAGTTGGAAATTATTGATTCTAGTGAACTTTTGCAAAAGCATTATAATTATACCACTGTATGCATTGCGGGAATTGCAGTTGGATATGAAGAAGCATTAGAACTGGTAGAAACCATAACCATGGATGTTTTAAATACTACAAATACCGCAAATATTCGTGATTATTTTAAGGAAGCGTTTAAAGAAATACAATAATTGGTAATACTTGTACCAAAAAGTAATGGGAGTTTTACATGTCAGGTATCATTTTAACAATTTTAAAAATTATAGGAATTATTTTACTGGTGGTAATTGCCTGTATACTTTTAGTAGCAGTTGCAATTCTTTTTTATCCTGTAAATTATAAAGTTAATGCTGAAACAAATTCCGAAGAAACAACCGCCTCGGTTTATATAAGCTGGCTGTTCCAGATATTTCGTTTTCGATTGTTATATAATTCCAAAGAAAAATTAGTGTATGATTTGAAAATTTTGTTTTTTCAGATTTTGCCGGAAAAAGAAAAGGCTGATAAAAAACGAAAAAAAGGAAATGATAAAAAGAAAGAGAAAAAGGTTTCTAAAAACGTGAACGAAAAGCAGAAAGCGGAAGAAAACGATACAAAGGAAGAAACCACTCGAAAAGCGGAACAGCAGGAAAATAAGCATAAAAAAGATGAACAGCAAGAAAATAAACAGCAAAAGGATAGTGCTCCAAAAACGGACGATATTGAAAAAGCAGTAGAGAACGATAAGAGTTTTTCAAAGAAGATTTCTAACCTTGTTGAGACAATTAAGAAAAAAATAACAAATCTTAAATTCACATTTCGAAAGATATGTGATAAAATAAAGGAAATCTTTTCCGGATATGAAAAATTTCGGGAATTTATCTTAAGTGAAGAAACAAAAGAAACATTAAAATTTTTAAATACTCAGAGAAAATATCTTTTTCGCCATATAAAACCTGATAAATCAGACATTTATCTTCACTTTGGAACAGAGGACCCCTCAACTACAGGAGAAATTCTGGCAGTACTTAGTCTGGTTTATGCTTTTTATCCATGGAACTTAAATGTGGTTCCTGATTTTGAGGAAAGCTGTTTTGAAGGAAAGATAGAAATAAAAGGCAAATTGCAATCTTATGTTTTTCTAATTCTTTTATGGCGACTATATGGAAATAAGAATATTAAAAAAATCATAAAAACCGTTACCCAATAAAATTATATTTGTGGTAAATACAAGGAGGAGCTAGCATGGCAGATTTTAGTACGACTGTAGAATCATTATTTAAGGGAATGGACAGTTTTATTTCATCAAAAACCGTAGTAGGAGAGGCAATTACCATAGGTGATACCATTATTCTTCCACTAATTGATGTTTCTTTTGGCGTTGCAGCCGGAGCATTTAGCGAAGATAAAAAAAATAAAGGTACCGGCGGCATGGGTGGAAAAATGTCTCCAAGTGCAGTACTAGTAATACAAAATGGTCAGACCAAATTGGTAAATATTAAAAATCAGGATGCGGTAACTAAAATTTTAGATATGGTACCAGATGTAATTAATAAAATTACGGGAAAAGAAACACCGGAACAAAAAGAAAATCCAGAAGTGGAAAATGCCATTGAGAATATCAAAGAACAGTAACGAAAAAATAAATCCTAAATCTACTGATATAAAAGCTTTTTATGCATATACTAGCATAAGAAGCTTTTTCTTTATGTGAGGAGAAATGAAATGCGGAGGGTAATAGGCTTTGCAAGTTTTTTTGTTGCAGTTGGAATGGTAATTACATTATTTATTCCTAATGGATTTATCTTTTTTATAATAGTAGTAGGTCTTTTGCTGTTGGGTTACAACATGTTTTGTTGTTAACTTTATGATAAAATGAAAAAAACCTGCATGTTATACATACAGGTTTTCATCACTCACTATGCTCTTTCAACTTTTCCGGAACGTAAGCAAGAAGTACATACGTACATTTTCTTAGCTCCACCGTTTACTTTAACCTTTACAGATTTCACGTTTGAGTTCCAAATTCTATTTGATCTTCTATGAGAATGGCTCACATTGTTTCCAAAATGAGCACCTTTCTGACATACTGCACATTTAGCCATGTTTTGCACCTCCTTGAATAAATTGCCATTTACCAGCAAAGCACACTGGTATAAGCTCACAACATGCATATTCTATCAGAAATTTAAACAGAATGCAAGGAAAATTATTAAAAATGTTCAAAAAATGCAAAAAAAGAAAAATCTTGTTCCCTTTTCCTTGAAAAGAGGGTATACTGTATGTATTGACTCATCCAAGATGGGGGCGGATGTCCATAGAAAATAAAAGTAACAGGAGGTATTGATATGAAGGGACATATGAATACAAATATGGGTGAAATTTTCGTTGAAAATGAAGTAATTGCTAAATATGCTGGCTCTGTTGCCGTGGAATGTTTCGGTATTGTGGGAATGGCTGCTCTGAATGTGAAGGACGGTCTGGTCAAACTTTTAAAAAAAGAATCTTTAACACACGGGATTAATGTAAGTGTAAATAATAATAGAATTGTAATTGATTTTCATGTAATAGTTTCCTATGGTGTCAGCATTTCTGCTGTGGCAGATAATCTGATCAGCAATGTAAAATACAAAGTAGAAGAATTTACAGGAATGGAACTTGAAAAAATCAATATTTATGTAGAAGGTGTACGAGTTATAGATTAAGGAGGGTATGATCGTGTGTACAGTAAAACAAATAGATGCCAAAATGCTATCTAAAATGTTTTTGGCAGGTGCAAAGAATTTAGAGGCAAAAAAAGAGTGGATTAACGAATTAAATGTATTTCCTGTTCCTGATGGAGATACAGGTACCAATATGACACTTACCATCATGTCCGCTGCAAAAGAAGTTTCCGCATTAGAAAACCCAACCATGGAAGAATTGACAAAAGCAATTTCTTCCGGTTCTTTAAGGGGTGCCAGAGGAAATTCAGGTGTTATTCTTTCGCAACTTTTACGTGGTCTTACCAAGGGATTTCGTGATTATGACCTTATCGATGTAGACATACTTGCTATGGCAATGGAAAAAGCCGTAGAAACTGCATACAAGGCAGTTATGAAGCCTAAAGAAGGAACGATTTTAACGGTAGCAAAAGGGGCAGCAGATAAAGCGGTGGAAATGGCAGAAAGAACAGATGATTTAGAAGAATTTATGTCAGAAGTAATTTCCCATGCGGAATATGTGTTAGGTCAGACACCGGAAATGCTTCCAGTATTAAAAGAGGCAGGTGTGGTAGATTCCGGTGGTCAGGGATTGTTAGAAGTATTAAAGGGTGCTTTTGATGCTTTTACAGGAAAGGAACTGGATTTAACTATTCAGGGGAGTTCTTCATCTAAAGCTACATCTGCATCTGCCGGGGAAACAACAGATATTAAGTTTGGTTATTGTACCGAATTTATCATAATGCTAGAAAAACCTTATACTCTAGAAGAGGAAAAAGCTTTTAAGGCATATTTGTCTTCTATTGGAGATTCTATTGTAGCAGTATCTGATGATGATATTGTAAAGGTACACGTGCATACCAATGATCCCGGGCTTGCTATCCAGAAAGCTTTGACTCTCGGCTCCTTAAGCAATATGAAAATTGATAATATGCGTCTGGAACATCAAGAGAAACTTATTAAAGATGCGGAAAAAGTAGCACAGCAGGAAGCAGAAAAAGAAGTTGAAACGGAAATAAAAACTGAAACGGAAATTGAAACTGTACAATTGGAAAAGGCTGCAGAAGAAACACCAAGAAAAGATACTGGATTTATTGCTGTATCTATTGGAGAAGGTATCAAAGAAATTTTTACAGGACTTGGTGTGGATTATATTATTGAAGGTGGTCAGACCATGAATCCTAGTACAGAGGATATGTTAAACGCTATTGACCAGGTAAATGCAGATAAAATTTATATTCTTCCTAATAATAAAAATATTATTTTAGCAGCAGATCAGGCAGCTTATCTGGTAGAAGATAAAGAGGTTATTGTAGTACCAACCAAAACAGTTCCACAGGGAATTACGGCCATTGTCAGCTTTGTACCAACCAAAACTGTGGATGAAAATCTAGATGCCATGATAGAAGAAATTGAAAGAGTAAAAACCGGTCAGGTAACTTACGCCGTTCGGGAAACAAACATTGATGGTCACGAAATTCATCAGGGAGATATTATGGGCATTGGTGATAGAAGCATTCTTTCAGTAGGTACTGATTTGGCAGAAACTACAAAGGATATGATTTCAAAGCTGATAGATGATGATTCTGAATTAATCAGTATTTATTATGGTGCAGATACAACTGGAGAGGAAGCGGAAGAGATTGTAGCATATGTAGAGGAAAACTATCCTAAACTGGAAGTGGAAATTCAAATGGGCGGACAGCCTATTTATTATTATGTAATATCAGTGGAATAGAAATGTGAATAAGGCCATTCCTTTGGGATGGTCTTTTTCATGTAATTATGTCTATAAATGCTTTCTCTAAATTAGTTAAATTATAAAAATAGGAGGTTTTATGAACTTATCAGATAATATTACAACACTAAAAGGTATTGGCGAAAAAAGCGCTGCATTGTTCCATAAACTGAATATTTATACTTTAGAAGATTTGATTCGACACTATCCGAGAGACTATGAGGAGTATGCTTCTCCGGTGGGTATTCGGTTTGCAGAAAGAGATTGTATCCAGTCTCTTCGAGTTACCATAAAGAAAGTAGAAAGCATTAAACGAGTGCGAAATCTTCAAATATTAAATGTGTTGGCGGGAGATAGTGAAAACTCCATTGTACTTACTTGGTTTAACATGCCTTACTTAAAAAACAAATTACGTTCGGGAGAGCATATGATTATAAGAGGTATTCCTTTTCTGAAAAATGGTCGTCTCACCATGGAACAGCCAGAATTGTTTACAGAAAAAGAGTATGAAGGAAAACAAGGGCAGCTTTTACCTAAATATGCTCTCACTAAAGGTCTTACCAGTAATGCCATTATGAAAGCAGTGAGGCAAGTACTGGATTCTAAGGTATTAGAAAAAGAATTTCTTCCTGCAAACATTCGAAAAGAATATGAACTGGCTGAATACAATTATGCTGTTTCTACCATTCATTTTCCAAATTGTATGGATGACTTAGTTTTTGCAAGAAAGCGGCTGGTGTTTGATGAGTTCTTTTTGTTTATTCTTTCTTTGCGCTATTTAAAAGAAACTACCGAAAAAATCAAAAATGATTTTACCTTTTCTAAACAGAACATTACTTTAAATTTGTTAGAACAGCTTCCTTTTAAGCTGACCAATGCCCAGCTTCGTGCCTTTGAAGATGTAAAAGAGAATATGAATTCTGAGTATGTGATGAACCGTTTGATTCAGGGTGATGTAGGTTCTGGAAAAACCATTGTAGCTGCCTTAGCTTTATGTTTGGCTTCCGAAAATGGATATCAAGGGGCTATGATGGCACCTACGGAAGTCCTTGCAAGGCAACATTATGAATACTTTGTAGAACTAAAGGAGAAGTATCAGCTACCGATTCATCCAATTCTTTTAACTGGTTCTATGACTGCAAAAGAAAAACGAACTGTACGGGAACGAATTGAACTGGGTATGGCAGATATTATTATTGGAACCCATACTCTATTTCAAGAAAGTGTAATTTATAAAAATCTTGCATTGGTAATTA
Source organism: Lachnospiraceae bacterium (assembly GCA_017399445.1). Classification (GTDB taxonomy): domain Bacteria; phylum Bacillota; class Clostridia; order Lachnospirales; family Lachnospiraceae; genus RUG11237. The sequence continues at coordinate 18,889 of JAFQCM010000048.1, forward strand.
CTGATGAACAGCACCGTTTTGGAGTGCGTCAAAGAGAAATGTTAATGGAAAAAGGCACCTGTCCTCATGTATTGGTTATGAGTGCCACACCAATTCCCAGAACTCTTGCTATTATTATTTATGGGGATTTGGATATTTCTGTTATTGACGAATTGCCTTCTAACAGAATCCCAATAAAAAACTGTGTGGTAGACACTTCATATCGTGAAAAAGCATATCAGTTTATTACCAAAGAAGTATATGGGGGACATCAGGTATATGTAATTTGTCCTATGGTAGAAGAAAGTGAAAATATGGAGGCTGAAAATGTCATTGATTATGCAAAAATGCTTCAGACAAAGCTTCCTTCTGATATTACTATTAGTTATCTGCATGGAAAAATGAAGGCAAAAGAAAAAAATGATATTATGGAACGGTTTGCAGCCAATGAAATTCAGGTATTAGTATCTACTACTGTAATTGAAGTTGGGGTAAATGTGCCAAATGCAACTGTTATGATGGTAGAAAATGCCGAATGTTTTGGGTTGGCACAGCTTCATCAGCTTCGTGGACGCGTAGGACGTGGCGGTAATCAGTCTTATTGTATTTTTGTAAATGGTTCTTCTAAAAAAGATACCAAAAAGCGACTGGATATTTTAAATAAATCTAATGATGGATTCTTCATTTCTTCTGAAGATTTGAAACTACGGGGACCTGGAGATTTGTTTGGCTTTCGTCAAAGTGGTATTTTAGAGTTTAAGATTGGGGACATTTTTACAGATGCAGCAATTCTTCAAAATGCCTCAGATGCAGCATCCATATTTTCTGATAAGGAAATTATGAAAAAAGCAGAATATTCCGAATTAAATAAAAAATTGGAATTATATCTGCAAAATGATTTAAATTCCTTGAGTTTATAATCTGACATATTTTTCTTGTAAAATAATACTTGATTTAGTAAAATAAGATTATCTGAATAAATAAGATATTCGAAACAATAAGGGAGTACAATTTTAATGGAAGGGGCATAGGAATGCAAAATACACAAAAAACTGCTCGTGAGAAGGAACTTGATTTTGTTAAAAGAAAAGAGTGGTCCTGGTTAAAATCAAAAGAAAAGCAAAAAGAATCTTTTTTAAATCAGAAATTAGAACAGCATGTTCCTGAAAAATTGCAGGAAACGTTAAATATAGCCTTTGAAAAGGCATTTACTCTAATATTTGACAAAGGTACCGGAATCATTGAAAAAACATACAAAAAAGAGGATTTGGAACGTATTCATAAAATAAATGCATACGCCATGTCCTTAAAAGAAGATACTAAATCTCTTCGGGCTTTTTCCAGACTTTCTGGAACTACTGGTTTGACAAATCTTTTACTTTCCGGAGTAGAAGGAATCGGACTTGGCATTGCCGGAGTTGGTATCCCAGACATTCCATTGTTTACTTCTATGATTTTAAAAAGTATCTATCAGACTGCATTAACTTATGGATTCTCTTATGAAACAGAACAGGAACGTTATTTTATCCTAAAGTTAATTGAAACCTCTTTATTAAACGGAAGTTATGCAAAAGAAGCAGATATGGAAGTAAATTATTTTATCCAGTATGGTACACTGCCAAAAGAATACGACCGAAAGCAACAGATTTCTAAAACAGCCCAGGTATTATCTAATGAATTACTGTATATGAAATTCTTGCAGGGAATTCCGGTGGTAGGTGCTGTGGGTGGTGCTTATGATGCAGTTTATTTACAACAGATACTTCGTTACGCTAATATTAAATACCGGAAACGGTTTTTAACAGGAAAGGATTTATAATGGTACAAGCATACTCAAATGAGGAGTTATTTACAATTGCAAAAGAAAATTATCATACCATATTATATCACTGCAAGGTGTTAGAAATGGATGGCTATTGGAAAGAACCAGCAACTCTTTTAAAATATACCATTAGTGAAGCTTTGGATTTATATATTCAGTCTTTGTTATTGTTATACCCAATATATAATAATCGCTTTACAAAGGAAGAAAGAAGATTTGTTTTGTCCATTCCGGATAGAAATATGCTGGAATTGCCAGAAGAAGGGCCTATTTCAGAAGAAATTATCGCTCATGCAGAAAAGATGATTGCCGCACCACCTATTTTATTACAGCTTTGTTCTTTAAAAGACAGCAGAAATGGAACAAACCTTGCTTCTATGTTTATAGATACTTTGTTAAATATATTTTTAGCTATGGCTTATTTAAATCAGGAAAAGGGAACGGCAGCCGTAAGTTATATTCGTGCTTATTTTAAACAGGTGCAGGCATTTATCACAGAAGATTTACAATATCTTACCCAGATTGATGAAAAATACATTTTCCGGAAAATCTGCAGTGAAAACTTTAAAACAGGTCATATATTTGATGAAACTGCACATTTAAAAACGGTTCAGGTGAAAAAAGTAACTAATCAGCGAGATTTTTCTGATATGGTGAATCCAAAAGAAGTGGAAGAAGCAGAAGAATACATAGAAGAAAGTACAGTGGAAAAATCAAATACAGTTCCTGAAGATTCAGAACCTGAAACAGTTCCTCCTTCCAAACATTCCTTTGAATTATCCGAAGAAGAAATTGCTTTAGCAGCCCAAAAAGCCAAAGAGGAAATGGAAGCGGTAAAGCAGGCAAAACGAAAAGCAGCTTTAGAAAAGCTGATGAATGAGTTAAACGATCTGGTAGGGTTAGATAGTGTAAAAACAGAGATGCAGTCTTTAGTAAATCTTATTAAAGTAAGAAATATGCGAAAAGAACACAATATGCCTCAAATGGATATGTCTTATCATATGGTATTTACAGGAAATCCAGGAACCGGAAAAACAACAGTAGCCAGAATTGTGGCTGGAATCTATAAAGAACTTGGCATTTTATCCAAAGGAACCTTTATTGAAACGGATCGTGCTGGGTTGGTAGCAGGTTATATTGGGCAGACTGCAATCAAAGTAACAGAAGTGGTGGAAAAAGCTAAGGGTGGTGTTTTGTTTATTGATGAAGCCTATTCTCTGTCTTCTAGAGATACAGTAAATGATTTTGGCGGCGAAGCAATTGACACTCTTGTAAAGCTGATGGAAGATAACCGGAAAGATTTAGTTGTGATTGTTGCCGGTTATAAGGATGAGATGAATACTTTTTTAAGGTCCAATACAGGTCTTATTTCAAGATTTAATAAATTTATTGAATTTCAGGATTATTCCAATGAAGAATTATTGGAAATTCTTGTAAAAATGGCTGGAAAGTCTGCTATGACCTTTACAGAAGAGGCTATTGAAAACTTAAAAAGCATGCTTTCAGATATGAAGTCTGAAAAGAAAAAAGATTTTGGAAATGCTCGTGGAATCCGGAATGTATTTGAAAAAATTATTACCAATCAGGCAAATCGTATTATTGTAATACCAGAACCAAGTATTGAAGAATTAAGTGAAATAGTGTTAGCTGATGTTATTGGAGTCATATAAAAAGTCCCCTTTGCCAAATACAAACTGGCAAAGGGGATTTTTTCTGTGCACTTGAGGGTGACATTCTAATTTAATCTCATTAATCTAAAGTTCAACTTTAACATTAGAATAATTTCTTTTCCATAGTTACTGGATCTACAGCAAATTCTAATGCTTCTTTGGAATTAATTCTTTCTCTTAAGAACAAGTCGTAAATAGCATCATCCATGGTCTGCATACCAATCTTTTTATTAATCTGAACCATAGAATCAATCTGATGGTTCTTACATTCACGAATCAAACTCTTAATGGCAGGAGTAGCAAGCATAACTTCAAAGGCTGCAACTCGTCCTTCTCCATCGGAAGTTGGAATCAGCTGCTGTGAAATAACTGCTTCTAATACGAAACCAAGCTGTGTACGAATCTGTTGCTGCTGGTGTGGTGGGAATACGTCAATAATACGGTCAATGGTAGCACTGGCACCAATTGTATGCAAAGTAGAAAATACCAGGTGTCCTGTTTCAGCAGCAGTGATAGCAGTAGAAATTGTATCCAAATCACGCATTTCCCCTACCAGAATAACATCCGGGTCTTCACGAAGTACTGCACGAAGAGCATTACCATAGGACTGAGTATCTAATCCGATTTCTCTTTGGTTTACTACACAGGATTTATGAGTGTGTAAATATTCGATTGGGTCTTCCATGGTTACAATATGTGAAGTCTTATTGGTGTTAATAATGTCGATCAAGGAAGCAAGAGTAGTAGATTTACCACTACCTGTTGGTCCTGTTACCAATACCAGTCCACGTTTACGCTTTGTAAGGTCAATAACCGCCTGAGGTACTCCCAGTTTATGAGCATCCGGAATTTCTGTGGTAATAATACGCATTACCGCAGCCAGAGTTTCTTTCTGCTTAAAAATATTAACACGGAATCGTCCTACAGAGCCAATGGCATGAGAAAAGTCAACTTCACCTTTCTCATCTAATATTTTCTGAGTACGTGCATCTAACACTGGTTTTAATAATCTTACGGTATCTTCGGCAGTTAAACGAGGATATGGCATGGTCTGCAATTCACCATGAATACGCATTTTTGGTGGAATTCCTGCTGATATATGTAAGTCAGAAGAATGATGATTCTTTGCAGTTGTCAATAAATCTTCAATGGTGAAATTCAATCCTGTTGAACTGTCACTTGAAATTTTGCTTTTGTTTAATAAATCGTCCATTGTAAAATCCATATCTTTAATCTCCCTTGTCATTTTTGGTTAAAATAATACACATCTGTTTAAATTATACTGAATTTTCTGCTATTTTGCAAGAGGATTGTATGGCAGTTTTCGCAAAATTACAGCAATTTTACCACATTTAAAGTGGCTGCAATTTTATTCATAAAAATTTTTCCTATATACAAATTTCCCTTGATTTGCTATACTATTATAGCATTTTCATGCAGATCACAAACCAAAATTCTGGAATATTTCAGGATAGTTTAATATAATGGAGGACTTAACGTGAGGAAACAGGCGTTATCAGATGAAATATTATTGAAAATTGAAAAACCCGCTAGATATATCGGGAATGAAGTAAATAGTGTAACAAAGGACTTATCTCAAATTGATATCCGTTTTGCCATGTGCTTTCCGGATGTTTATGAAATCGGTATGTCCCATTTAGGAATCCAGATTCTATATGATATGTTTAATCAGTGGGAGGATGTTTATTGCGAAAGAGTTTATTCCCCATGGATGGATTTAGACAAAATTATGCGTGAACAAAACATTCCTCTATTTGCCCTAGAATCTCAAGACCCTATTAAAGATTTTGATTTTCTGGGAATTACTATTCAGTACGAAATGTGCTATACCAATATTTTACAGGTATTAGAGCTTAGTAAAATTCCATTAGAAGCCAGTGAACGAACATGGGAACATCCAATCGTTATTGGCGGTGGACCATGTGCTTACAACCCGGAACCCATTGCAGAATTTTTTGACTTATTCTATATGGGGGAAGGGGAAACTACTTATCGCATTTTGATGGATTTATATAAAGAGCACAAAGCCAAGAATTCATCTAGAGAAGAGTTTTTAAGAGCAGCTGGAAAATTACCTGGAATTTATGCTCCATCCATGTATGAAGTAACTTATAAGGAAGATGGAACCATTGAAGAATTTAAGCCAAAATATGAGGATATGCCAGAAACTGTTAAAAAAGAAATTGTGATGGATTTAACAGATAGTTATTACCCTGAAAAACCTGTAGTTCCATTTATTAAGGCAACTCAGGACAGAGTAGTGTTAGAAATTCAGCGTGGCTGTATCAGAGGGTGTCGTTTTTGTCAGGCTGGTATGATTTATCGTCCGGTTCGGGAACGTGATGTGAACATGTTAAAAGACCGTGCTTATAAGATGTTAAAAAGCACTGGACATGAAGAAATTTCCTTGAGCTCTTTAAGTTCCAGTGATTATTCCAGTTTAGGGGAATTGGTAAATTTCCTTATAGATGAATTTAAAGGACAAGGGGTAAATGTATCACTTCCTTCCCTTCGAATTGATGCATTTTCTTTAGATGTTATGAGTAAGGTTCAGGATGTTCGAAAAAGTAGTTTAACCTTTGCCCCGGAAGCAGGATCCCAGCGTATGCGCGACGTAATTAACAAAGGGCTTACCGAAGATGTGATTATTCATGGTGCCGGACTTGCTTTTGAAGCCGGATGGAATAGAGTAAAGCTTTACTTTATGCTTGGTCTTCCTACGGAGACAGAAGAGGATATTAAAGGAATTGCTTATTTATCTGAAAAAATTGCCAAACGCTATTATGAAATCCCTAAAGATCAACGTAATGGTAAAGTTCAGATTGTTGCTAGTTCTTCTTTCTTTGTACCAAAGCCATTTACACCATTTCAGTGGGCTTCCATGAATACAAAGGATGAATTTTTGCATAAGGCTCATGTGGTAAACTCCACAGTGAAAGAGCAATTAAACAAAAAGAGTATTAAATACAACTGGCATGAAGCAGATGTAACGGTATTAGAAGGTGTTTTTGCCAGAGGGGATAGAAGAATCGGAAAAGTTATCTTAAATGCTTATAAAAAAGGCTGTTTATATGACTCCTGGTCAGAAACTTTCCGAAACGATTTATGGATGGAAGCTTTTGAAGAGGAAAATATTGATATTTTATTCTATACAAAAAGAGAACGTTCTTTAGATGAAATTTTACCATGGGATTTCATTGATGTGGGAGTTTCCAAAGAATTTTTCAAGAAAGAATGGCAGCGTGCAAAAGAAGAAATGGTAACACCAAACTGTCGTATGGCATGTCAAGGCTGTGGTGCCGCATCTTTTGGAGGAGGTGTATGTTTTGAAGCTAAGAATTAAATTTACAAAATCCGGTGTGATGGTATTTATTGGGCATCTTGATATGATGCGTTATTTTCAGAAAGCAATGCGAAGAGCTGAAATTGACATTGCATATTCTCAAGGATTTAATCCGCATCAGATTATGTCCTTTGCTTTGCCTTTAGGAGTGGGTGTATATAGTGATGGTGAATATTTAGATATTGAAGCAAATTCTATTACTTCCTCAGAAGATATGTGCAGACGTTTAAATGAAGTTATGGTAGAAGGGGTAACGGTGGAAAGTGTAAAACTTCTTCCGGAACAGGCGAAAAATGCCATGAGTCTGGTGGCAGCGGCAGACTATATTATAACATTTCGTGAAGGACATGCACCGGAAGGTTTTTCTATGGAACAATTTCTAAAGTTTTGCAGTCAGGAAAGTATTGTAGTAACTAAACAGACCAAAAAGAATACGAGAGAAATTGATTTAAAATCCTATATGTACGAAGTGAAAGCATCGGAAGAAGGGATTTATATGATGATTGGTGCCGGAAGTGCAAATAATATTAAACCTGACTTGATTTTTAATGCTTATGCAGAGCACTCAGGAATTGCTATGGACGAGTTTGCATTAATGGTAAAACGTCTGGATTTGTATGCAGATTTAGCCCCGGAAGAGCAACATAAATTTGTATCTTTAGAAAGCCTTGGAGAGGATTTCTATGAGTAATATTGTAATTACCCAACTGGGAAAATGTCTGGTCAGTGCCGGATATGAAGACTCAAAACCAGTATGGTTTGAATGTAGAAAGGACAGTGAAGGTCCTATGGTTGGGAATATATATGTAGGAAAAGTGATTACTGTAGTAAAAAATATTCAGGCAGCCTTTATTCAAATTGCACCTGGATTAAATTGTTATTATTCTCTGAAAGACAATCCGGAACCTTTTTATGTGAAACGTCTTGGGAAAAAGGAACTTGTTCAGGGAGATGAAATTTTAGTTCAGGTGGAGAAAGAAGCTTTAAAAACAAAAGATCCTGTAGTAACTTCTAATATTAACCTTCCAGGAAAATATATGGCATTAACCACAGGAAATCAAAAGCTTGGAATTTCCCAAAAATTATCTGAGAAAAAACGAAATGAATTAAAAGAAGTGTTTCAAAAGTTTGATTTAAAGGGAAATGGAGTGGTAGTAAGAACAAATGCTGCCACTGCTGCTTTAGAAGAGTTAGAACAAGAGTTGAAACAACTTATGGAAACCCTGACTCATATACTAGATATTGCCAAGTACCGTACAGCCTTTAGTCTTTTATATAAAGCAGAAGATTTTTACATCCAACAGCTTCGAAATCTGCCTGTAGGCACTTTAGAAAAGGTAGTAACGGATAACAAAGTTATTTACGAAGAAATAAAGGCATATTTTTTGAAATATCAGCCAGAGGCTGTAGGAAAACTACATTTTTATGAAGATACTTCCATGCCGTTAGGAGCACTTTACAATTTATCTAGAGATTTAGAACGGGCATTGGCTAAAAATGTATGGATGAAATCAGGAGCTTATTTAGTGATTGAAGTTACAGAAGCCTGTACAGTAATTGATGTAAATACAGGAAAGTATGATGGAAGAAATAAGGACAAACAGAAAACTTTCTTAAAGATTAACTTAGAAGCAGCAAAAGAAGCGGCAAATCAGATACGTCTTCGTAATTTGTCAGGAATGATTTTGGTTGATTTTATTGACTTAGAAAAGGAAGAAGATAAGGCATATCTTATGCAGGAATTTCATAATTACTTAAAAAAAGATTCTGTTCCTGTGACGCTGGTGGATTTAACAAAATTACAGTTAGCGGAACTTACAAGAAAGAAAATTAAAAAACCACTACATGAACAGATTGCATTAAATGATCTTAGAGGAGTGTAATATCACATGGAATTAATTCATTTAGAAAAAGTAAAAGATGGAAAATATCTGAAAAATTATGAGCTTACTTACCATAATAAAGCCGGCAGAGAAAAAACATATGAAATTGTAAGTCGAAGAGAATTAGAAAGCCCAGAGGATATTGGAGGGAAATCCAGTGGGGTTTCTATTGTTGCAATTGCGGATGGAAAACTTTTGTTGTTAAGAGAATTCCGTATGGGTGTAAATCGGGAAATTATTAATCTGGTGGCTGGAATGATAGAAGCGGGAGAAACCATAGAAGAATGTGTGAAAAGGGAACTTTATGAGGAAACAGGACTTTCCGTAAAAAGAATTATTAAAATTCTTCCCCCATCATTCTCAGCAGTTGCAATTTCCGATGTCTGCACAAATATTGTCTTTGTGGAAGCAGAAGGTGATTTCAGTGATCACACATCGGAAAATGAACAGATTCGGCCGGCATTTTATACAAAAGAACAGGTAAAGGAACTTCTAAAGACGGAAAGTTTTAGTTCCAGATGTCAGCTGGTGGCTTACATGTTTACAGAAAATCCCTTTTAAATGCAAAAGGAAAATGTAGTGGAAGTAATTGGATAATAAGTATAGGATATTCCTACAATAAGCAAGGTAGGAGAAATGTATAATTATATAGGAGGATTGTAAAAAAGATGAAGAAATTAAAGAAAATAGTATCATTAACAGTAGTAACAGCTATTATGGCGGCTTCTGTCAATGTTTCCAATGTAGTAGCAGCAGAAAATGTTGTAGAAACAGCAATAGTAAATGAAACAATATCCACTGAAAATAGTGATTTTTCAATTAATTCAGAAGGTGTATTGTTGAAATATAATGGTTCCGAAAAAGATGTAGTGATACCTGATGGTGTAACCAGCATTGCCAGATATGCATTTTTCTTTTGTAACAGTGTAGAAAGTTTAAAAATTCCATCTAGTGTAACAAACATAGATATGTTTGCTTTTTTTTACTGTAGAAACTTAAGTAACATCGAATTTTCAGAAGGTATTACATGTATAGGAGACAGTTCTTTCACCAGTTGTAGTAGTTTAACTAGCGTTACAATTCCTTCCAGTGTCACTGATATCAGAGATAAAGCCTTTGCCGGTTGTAGTAGTTTAAGTCACGTGGAAATTTTATCTAATAAGCTAAAACTGGGGCGGGATGTATTCGATGGAACTGCATGGCTGGAGAATAAGAAACAGGAAAATCCATGTGTAATTGCTAATGGTATTTTAGTTGATGGGACTGCGTGCAGTGGAGATGTGGTACTTCCGGATAGTGTAACCAGCATAGGTGAATATGCTTTTTATGGATGCAGTGATTTAAACAGCATTCAAATCCCATCAGGTATAACAAGTATTGGAGACTATGTTTTTTATAATTGTAATAATTTGACTACTGTGGAAATACCATCTAGCGTAACTAGTATTGGAGAGTGTGCTTTTGGCAGATGTAGCAATTTAAGTAATATAGATATTCCATCCAGTGTAACAAATATTGGAAAAGATGCGTTCCTTTATTGTAGTAGTTTGAATCATATTGAGATTCCAGAAGGTGTAACTAACATAGCATGGGATACATTTAACGGCTGTAGTAATTTAACTAGTGTCAAAATTCCTTATGGTGTAACAACCATTGGAGTAAATGCATTCAAAGACTGTAGCAACTTAAGCAATATTGAGATTCCAGCTACCGTAACAACCATAGAATCCAGTGCCTTTGATGGAACAAAATGGCTGGAAAACAAGAAACAGGAAAACCCATTGGTTATTATTAATGATATTTTAGTGGATGGGACTGCATGCAGTGGAGATGTGATAGTTCCAGACAATGTAAGAACGATAGGAGGGTATGCTTTTGATGGCTGTAGTGGCTTAAGCAGCATTATAATTCCATCCACTGTAATAAGCATCGGGGAATATGCATTTTATGAATGTAATGGTCTGGATATGATTGAAATTCCAACTAGTGTAACAAACATAGGTGAAAATGCATTTCGTAAATCTGTTGTTGATGATTATTTTAGTCCGGGGAATTTTATAACAATATCTTGTGTAAGAGGTTCTTATGCTGAAACATATGTCAAGGCAAATTATGTACCACTTAAGTACATTGAAGATTATTCTGATGTAACTTCACCTTCAGAACCTAGTATCAGTGTTGCACCAAGTGCTACACCTACAATTACTTATGGGGTTAGTCCTAGCGTGACACCAAGTGCTACACCTACAA
>JAFQCM010000049.1 GCA_017399445.1 Lachnospiraceae bacterium
AGAAATTCTTGCCAAAGTGCGTGCGCTGGCACGCACTGTTTTGGCGTAATAGGAGTTATAATATTACACTTTTGTAACATTACTATTTATGGGTTTCCATTCTGACGTCAACTCTTTATAATGTAACCGAGGAGCGTGAAGTATGGATATAAAAATTATGATAGTAGAAGATGATGAAGTACTAGCAAAGGAAATGGCATTATTTCTTACAAAGTGGAAATATGAGGCGATAGAGGTAAGAAGATTTGAGAATATAACAGAAGAGTATCTTAATGATAAACCACAGTTGATTTTAATGGACATAAACCTCCCATATTTTGATGGATTTTACTGGTGCAATCAGATTCGACAAATTTCAAAGGTTCCGATTATTTACATTAGTAGCCGCAATCATGACAGTGATAAGATTATGGCGATTGCTCAAGGTGGAGATGATTACTTGGAAAAGCCTTTTCGATTGGAATTGCTGAAAGCCAAAATAGATGCCATGGTACGAAGAACCTATGAGTATAAAATACGGGAACAGATAAAGCTATCAGAAGAGTTATGTTTTGATAAGACCTCACAACAGATATATTATAAGGGAAATGAGATAGAGCTGACCAAATCAGAAAGAAGAATACTTGCTAAATTGGTGGAATGCAGACCAAATGTAGTTATAAGGGATGAACTTATGATGGAGCTTTGGAATACCGATGAATATGTTTCAGATGGAACACTTACAACGTTAATCAGTAGACTTCGTACAAAGCTAAAAAGCTCTTGTGGCGTGGAAATTATTCAAACAAGGAAAGGGCAGGGATATTTTGTACAATGAACTACATAAAAAGAAAGTGGAAATACTATTTTATGCATTTCTTTCTAATGCTAAGCTTTAATTTGTACTACATTTTCCTAATGAATGAAAAACAGATATTTTATATATTGTATTTAGATTTAGTGTTATTCATTTTTGGAGGAATGGTAGAAGGAATCTCAGCCATTCATTTTTATAGCAGAGAAAAAAAGAAAAGACAGCTATTAGAACGGGATGATGTTATTTTTCATGAAGTAACTGATATGGAAGATAGAGACATCATGGAACATGATGTACAACTTTTAGAAGAGCAGTTGCAGGAAAAATTTGATGAAAATTGTGAGCTTCAAGATTATGTAGCGAAATGGTGTCATGAATTCAAAATTCCGCTAGCAGCTAGTTTGTTGATGGTGGAAAAGCTAAAGGATGGACCAACTCGATTAGAGCTACGTGAACCGTTAGAGAGAATGAATTGCCAGGTTAATAGCATGTTGCAAGGATGTAGACTTCAAAGTCCCTTGTTTGATTTACAAATAACAAAAACGTTATTAAAAGAATGTATAAAAGATTCTATTCGAAATAATCAGTTCTTTCTAATTCAGAAAAGATTTGCAATAGACATAGAGGTGGATGATGTAGTGGTTTATACAGATAAGGTGTGGATAACATATATTCTAGATCAATTAATAAGTAATGCAATTAAGTATACGAAAAAGGAAAGGGATGAGACTCCTAGGATTAAAATATGGGCAAAGAAGACAGGAGAGCAGGCAGAACTTATAGTGGAAGATTGGGGAGAAGGAATCCAAGAAAGTGATATCCGTCGTATTTTCGAAAAAGGCTTTACAGGAAGTAATTATCATAATGGAAAGTATAAGTCAACCGGTATGGGATTGTATATGGTAGATAAGATTGCAAGACGGTTGGGACATCGGATTAATGTGGAAAGCCAGTATGGAAAAGGAACATGTTTTCATATCGTTTTTGAAAAGAATGAGTTATAGGTTGCCGTAATCTTACAAAAAATGTAAGGCTGCGGCTTTTACTGTATGATGAATGTAAGGATTTTTAAAAGAGATTGCGATACAATTTTTATAATGATTCGAATCAAAAAAGTAGATAGGAGTAAAACGGCAAGATGGAAGATAATAAAATTGTAGAAGTAAAAAATCTTGTAAAGCATTATGGAACGAAAGGATTTCAAACAAAGGTATTAAAAGGAATTGATTTATCCATTTAT
>JAFQCM010000003.1 GCA_017399445.1 Lachnospiraceae bacterium
CATATGCATCCCTCCTATCCCTTTATTATACCACACAATAACATAAAATAACATATCCTAAAATAAAAAAGTTGACATAAAAAAAGCAGGTTTCATGCGACCTGCGGCGATTTTTTCTATTATTCAACTGTCAAACTCCCGGACAAACTACGTAGTTACTAGAATGTGAATAATTTAAAGTAAAATGTGGAAAAATATCTTGAAAAACCAATTATCCTATGCTAGAATATATGTGTTTGACTGTAGGAGGTGTTATTGGTGAGAACAATTTTAACAATTATTTTTATATTAGTATGTATTGCTTTAACAGTAATCGTATTATTACAAGAAGGTAAATCAGCAGGTTTAGGTGCTATTAGTGGTGCAGCCGATACTTATTGGGGAAAAAACAAGGGGCGTTCTATGGAAGGAACTCTTGTTAAGTTCACAAAATTTTTAGGTGTGGCATTCATTATTTTAGCAGCAGTATTAAATATTAGCAAATTCTAACGATAAGCACTCTTGTATAAGAGTGCTTATTTTTTTACGGAGCATAGGCGAGAAATTAAAGGCTTGTCTATCCCTTTAGAATAGCACCTAAAGAAAAAAAGGAGAATTAAATGGATAAGGCAACCTTTGAAAAACGTAAAAAGGTCATATATGATTTGATTTGCGATGATTTATATGTGCCTATGAAAATAAAAGAAATCGCAATTATTTTACAGATACCAAGAGAACAAAGAGAAGAATTAAAGGAAATACTGGATGCTTTGATTAACGAGGGAAAAATCGAAATTTCCAAACGAGGAAAATATTCCAAAGCAACCAAAAAGAGAATTACAGGAACTTTTGTTGCTCATGCCAAGGGATTTGGTTTTGTAGAATTAGAGGATTCTAAGGAAGATATTTATATTCCGGAATCTGAAATTCATGGTGCTTTTCATAAAGATACAGTAGAAGTGGAACTGATAAAAGGGGAGCAAAATGGAAAACGAAAAGAAGGAAAAATTGTACAAATATTAGCCAGAGGAATTGAAACTGTGGTAGGGACCTATGAAGAAAGTAAAAACTTTGGTTTTGTATGTCCTGATAATTTGAAGTTTACTCAGGATATTTTTATTCCTTTACGGGATAGCAAAGGAGCAGTAGACGGACATAAAGTAGTGGTAAAGATAACCGATTATGGTGATCGAAGACGAAATCCAGAAGGAAAAGTAGTAGAAATAATTGGTCACGTTAATGACCCGGGAACTGATATTTTGTCTATTGTAAAAGCCTATGATATTCCTTATGAGTTTTCAGAAAAAATATTGAATCAGGCAGAAAGAGTAGGAAAAGAAGTCAGTGATGCTGACCGTGCAGGCAGAATGGATTTACGTACATGGCAAACTGTTACCATTGATGGAGAGGATGCTAAGGATTTAGATGATGCTATCACACTTTCTATGGATGAAGAGAAATATAAATTAGGAGTCCATATTGCAGATGTAACGAATTACGTTCAGGAGAGAAGTGCATTGGATGTAGAAGCGTTAAAGCGTGGCACTAGCGTTTATTTGGTAGACAGAGTGATTCCGATGCTACCTCATATTTTATCCAATGGAATTTGTTCTTTAAATGCAGGAGCAGACAGACTTGCATTATCCTGTATTATGTGGATTGACAAAAAAGGAAATATTGTAGACCACAAAATCACGGAATCTGTAATTAATGTGGATCGCAGAATGAGTTACACCAGTGTCCGGAAAATACTTACGGATAAGGATGAAGAGGAGATTGAAGAATATAAAGAACTAGTGCCAATGTTTCAGTTAATGGAAGAACTGGCTACTTTATTGCGGGAAAAAAGAAGAAAACGTGGCTCCATTGATTTTGATTTTCCAGAAAGTAAAATTATGTTAGATAAAAATGGTAAACCAGTTGAAATAAAACCTTATGAGCGAAATGTGGCTACTCGTATCATTGAAGATTTTATGCTAGCGGCAAATGAAACAGTGGCAGAAGATTTTTTCTGGCAGGAAATTCCTTTTGTATATCGTTCCCATGAAAATCCGGATCCGGATAAACTTTTAAAATTGGGAACCTTTATTAATAATTTTGGTTATTCCATTCATATTGGACAAGACGAGGTACATCCAAAAGAGGTACAGAAGTTACTTGCGAAAATAGAAGGCAGTGAAGAAGAGGACTTAATTGCAAGATTAACTCTTCGTTCTATGAAACAAGCAAAATATACAGTTACTAGTGATGGGCATTTTGGATTGGCAACCAAATATTACTGTCATTTTACTTCGCCAATCAGAAGATATCCGGATTTGCAGATTCATAGAATTATCAAAGAAACTCTTCGAGGAAGAATGAACGAAGAGCGAAAACAACATTATGATAAGATTCTTCCTGAGGTGGCGAAACAGTCCAGTGAAATGGAGCGCCGAGCAGAAGAAGCAGAACGGGAAACCAATAAGCTAAAAAAAGTAGAATATATGGAAGAACGTACCAGCGAGGTATTTGAAGGGGTGATTTCTAGTATTACTGCATGGGGAATGTATGTAGAACTGCCAAATACCATAGAAGGGTTAGTTCACATTGCTTCTATGGAAGGAGATTATTATATTTTTAAAGAAGAAACTTATGAACTGGTAGGAGAGCATACCAACAAACATTATAAATTAGGGGAAAGAGTTTATGTTATGGTAAGTGGCACTGACAGAGTCCAAAGAACCATAGATTTTAAATTAGTGGATAAGGAGCGATCGGAACATGGCGAAGCAGAAGAAGGATGATAAATTGATTGCAAATAATAAAAAAGCATATCATGATTATTTTATAGAAGATACCTATGAAGCTGGAATTGCTCTTCATGGAACAGAAGTGAAATCCATGCGAATGGGGAAATGCAGTATTAAAGAATCTTTTGTACGTATTGAGAATGGCGAAGTGATTATTTATGGAATGCATGTAAGTCCTTATGAAAAAGGAAATATTTTCAATAAAGATCCCTTAAGAGTAAAAAAACTTCTAATGCATAAAAGTGAAATTAATAAGTTGTCCGGGAAAATCAGTGCCCAAGGGTATACAATTGTGCCTTTGAAAGTGTATTTTAAAGGAAGTCTGGTAAAAGTGCAGATTGGTTTGGCAAAAGGTAAAAAGTTGTATGATAAACGTCAAGATATTGCTAAGAAAGATCAACGTAGAGAAGCAGAAAGAGAATTTAAGGTGAAAAATTTATAAATCAGTAATAAATAAAAAGGTGGGAGTAAAATCCCACTTCTAAATTAAAAAAGAACAAAAAAGCAGGATTTCAATATATGGCTGAAATCCTGCTTTTTCCATATGAGTGGACCTGAGGGGAGTCGAACCCCTGTCCGAAAACCCTTCCATCGAAGCATCTCCCATTACAGTCATTTTACAAACATTCCCTCCATCTCACGCCAAATGACAGGCTAAGATTTCAGTAGCTTCATAAATCTTTTACTGCCTCAAAGCTTTGGCAGTAAAGTGCTCCGCAAGTTTGATGCCGGATCCTTAAACAGCGGATGGTCTAAGGGCGACAAGCTGCAATTAGGCAGCTAACGCTAATTCTCTATTGTCTGCGTTTATATTTAAGTTACGGTTTGCTACGTGGTCCCGCCCCACGAATGGCTTCTCCAACTTCTAGATCCCCGTCGAAACCAGTACAAGCCCTGATAATGAATCATGTTGTTTATACTGTCTTGCAGACTTAGGATTTTTCTTTGGAACTAAATTATAGTTCTATCTTGCCTGAATGTCAAGGGAATATTTAAAATTCCATATATTTCATAAAAAATCTAGGTATTTTCTTCGTTTTATGCTATACTGAGTCAGAAGAAATAGCAAATTTAAAGGTTGTTAAAAGTTAAATTTCGAAAAATTAGGAAATATAGGGAGAATTTACATGAAAAATAGAGAGGAATTAATTGTTGGTGGTTTTATGTTTGAAACAGAAGAGGCTGCCCAAAAAGCAAGAGATGAACTTCAGGGGATTGACGTAGTTCGAAATAAAACAAATATGCGAAGCCCGGAAACAGTATTAGAAGTGTATAATAAGCTGATTGATAAAAGATTGTGTAAGACACCAGTGGGGTATAGTTATCTACATGATTTGCAAAAATATTTACAGAATTCTAATGTAATATCGAAAGAAGAGATTAGAGAAATTCCGATTGAACCAATTAGAAGAAGGGTAGTAAGGGAATTTCAAAATGCAGAAGAAGCAAAGCGGCAAGAAAAAATAACGGAGTATAGAGATAAGTTTCGTACTTCCTTATTTTTTAATTTGATATTTGGGATTGCAGTTATTATTGTTTTATATCTTGCCACTACAGGAGATAATGTAAATATTATCAATTATGAGAACAAAATTATTGATAAATATGAATCATGGGAACAGGAATTGACGGAACGGGAAGAAGCAGTTAAAGAATATGAAAAACAGTATGGTATAGAACATTAATTGTTATTCACAAAAGAAACACAAATAATACAGGGATTTTTCATATATAAGTGATAGTGTTTAAGAGAAGTAATAGAAGCTGGTGAGAGGTGAAAAAGATGGACAGATTAAAAATTCTTGTAGTAGATGATGAAAGCAGAATGAGAAAGCTGGTAAAAGACTTTCTTACCAGAAAAAATTATGAAGTGTTGGAAGCCGGTGATGGTGTGGAAGCAGTAGATATTTTTCTGGAGAACAAAGATATTGCATTGATAATCCTGGATGTAATGATGCCTAAAATGGATGGTTGGGAAGTCTGTGAAGAAATTAGAAGTTATTCAAAAGTTCCAATTATTATGCTTACAGCAAAAAGTGATGAAAGAGATGAATTACAAGGATTTGAATTAGGAGTAGATGAATATATTGCAAAACCTTTTAGTCCTAAAATTCTTGTGGCAAGGGTGGAAGCTATTCTTCGAAGAAGTGGTTCATTGACAGAAAACGAGGGATTGAATATTGGAGGGATTGAGATAGATAAAGCGGCTCACATTGTAAAAGTGGATGGAAAAGCCATTGATTTGAGCTTTAAAGAATTTGAATTGTTAACATATTTTATGGAAAACCGAGGAATTGCATTGTCCAGAGAAAAAATTTTGAATAATGTCTGGAATTATGATTATTTTGGTGATGCAAGAACTATTGATACTCATGTGAAAAAATTGAGAAGTAAAATGGGAGAAAAAGGAGATTACATTAAGACTATTTGGGGTATGGGATATAAGTTTGAGGCGGAATAGGAGAAAGGAGTTGCAAATTAATGCAGCTCCTTTCTAGAATTCAGAAACCTTTAATGTTCTGTATTATTTTTGTGATGAATGGCATTGCAATATTCTGCTAAAAGTCTGATAGCATATTTTCGATATGGCTCATCAATTGTAGAAAGATGTTCTATCACAATATCTGTTTCAAATCCTTGAGCATGTCCCATAATAATATAGTCAGCAGAAACATTTGTAGCATTACAGATTTTGTAAATTGTTTTTGAGGTGATTCCTTTAGTGCCACCTTCTACAGCTGCTAGAAAACTAGTGGATAAGTCACATTTTTCACTAAAGGCTTCTCGCGATAAACCAAGAGACTCTCGTAATTCGCGTATTCGCAATCCAATAGTAAGATTAAAATCTTTATCAATTTCCATAGATTAAACTTCTCCTTAAGTATAGTGTTTCAAATTTTTCCGAAAATACGATAAAACATTTGAGTTATAATTTAATTTTAGTGGAGCAAATTTTACTGAAAATTTCCTAAAGAATACAATAGATACTCTATTGGATAAAAAGACGGTTCTTATGAACAATTTGTGAAATGAATTGCGGCAGAAAGAGTGAAATGATAAAATCAAATTATGGTTGGTATCATGAGAAAGTGGCCAGTCAATTGGAAGAAAAAGAGGTTGTGGAAGATGAAAAAATCAATAAAGAAACAATTTGCTTGTATTTTCATTGGCCTTATGGCAGCTACTATAATGCTATGCTGGATATTGAATACAGTATTTTTGCAAAGCTATTATGTTAGTGATAAAGAAAAAACATTATTCAGAGCATACGAACGTTTGAACGAAAGTTCAGATTTAAAGGGAGAAGAATTTGAAATAGAATTTGAAACTATATGCAGTACCAATAACATTGATGCGCTAATTATTGATGGGAATGGGAAACAAACAATTTCTACAGTGTATGACAGTAAGGGGTTGATGTTAAAACTTTTGGACTATTTGGTGAATAAAAATACTCCAGGTGTAATCATATTGGAAAAAACAGATAATTACACATTTCAGAAAGTGAGAGATGAAAGAATTGATTCTGATTTTTTGGAAATGTGGGGATATCTACAAGATGGAAAATTGTTTATTATGCGCATTCCTGTAGAAAGCATTAGAGAAAGTGTAAAAATTGCAAATAGATTTCTAGCATACGTAGGAATTATAGCTATTATTATTAGTGGATGTCTTATCTGGCTGGTGTCAAAAAAGGTGACAGAACCCATATTGGAGTTAGCAGATATTTCAGAACGTATGTCAGAATTGGATTTTGCAGCCAAATATCAGGTAAGTGGTGAAAATGAAGTAGCATTATTAGGAAACAATATCAATAAATTGTCGGAAACTTTGGAGAATACCATATCAGAATTGAAAACTGCCAATAATGAATTGAAATCCGACATTGAAAAGAAAGAACAAATTGATGAAATGAGAAAAGAGTTTCTTTCTAATGTATCACATGAATTAAAAACGCCAATTGCATTGATTCAAGGTTATGCAGAAGGGTTAAAGGAATGTGTCAATGATGATGAAGAAAGTAAGGATTTCTATTGTGATGTAATTATGGATGAAGCGGGCAGAATGAACGTTATGGTGAAAAAACTTCTTACATTAAATCAGTTAGAATTTGGTAATGAGGTAGTATCCATGGAAAGATTTAATATAGTAGCTTTGATTCAAGGAATTATTCAATCTGTTGATATTCTGGCAAAACAAAAGGGAGTTACCATTAATTTTAATTATCAGGAAGCGGTTTATGTATGGGCGGACGAATTTAAAACGGAAGAGGTAGTGAGAAATTATTTGTCAAATGCATTAAATCATGTAGGTAATGAAATGGTAATTGATGTAAAAATAAGTTCTAAAGGGGAACTGGCAAGAATTTCTGTATTTAATACAGGAGAGCCCATTCCAGAAGAGGCGTTAGATAAATTATGGATAAAATTTTATAAAGTAGATAAAGCCAGAACAAGAGAATATGGTGGAAGTGGAATCGGGTTATCTATTGTAAAGGCTATCATGGAGTCCTTTAACAGAAAGTATGGTGTAAAGAATTATGATAATGGAGTAGAGTTCTGGTTTGAACTGGAACAGAAATAAAGATTGATTGCATGTACAAAAAGTGGTAAAATGTAATATAGAATTATTGAGGTAACAGGAGGGGAAATCCATGAAAAAAGGAATAATTATGGCAGGAGTTGCAATGCTTTTGCTTACCGGATGCACAGGAGAGGTAAATCTTAGTGAAGCGGATAATATAAGAGTAGCTCAATATGCGGCAGATTTGCTTTTGAAATATGATAGTAATTATAAAGAAAGATTACTTACGGCAGAGGAAGCTAAGGAAGCGGAAGAAAAATTAAGACGAGCAGCAGAAAAAGAGGCAGAACTACAAGCTTTACTTGAGGCAGGTAATAAAAGAGAAACACAAGAGTTTCAAGAAAATAGTGGGGAACAAACAGCAGAAAATGAAACTGGACAGTCAGTAAGCGAAACAGTAGTTTCTTATAATATAAATGATGTTTTAAAAGTTGATGGTTTTCAATTTACTTATGGGGGATATGATGTAGTAGAAGCTTATCCGGAAATAACAGAAAATAATCAAAATATTTCTATGGAAGTGAGAGCTGCTCCGGGTAAAAAACTTCTGGTAGTAAAAGTTAATGTGGAAAATACAACGGCAGCAAAAGTAGAATGTAATTTGTTTGAAAAAGATATAACTGGGAGTGCTATAATTAATGGGGAAGTAAAAGCAGAATCTATGGTAACCATGTTGTTGAATGATTTGGGAACTTTAAAATCCGAGATTGAGCCAGGTAGACCATACGAATCCGTTTTGGTATTTGAGATACCGGAAACTATAACCGCAGAACAAGTGGAACTGAATATTCATATGGGTGGAGAAACATATAGTATACAAGTTTAAAAACAAAAATCAGCATTTCATGAGGTGGGATGCTGGTTTTTTTACATATAAATTTATAAAAAGTAGAAAAAAGTAAAAAAAGTTAGAAAAAGATGTTGACACAAGTGGCGAGCTGTGATATATTAATATTCGCCGCTGAGAACTGGCGGCAACAAACCTCGAATCTACAAGGGTTTCCAGTGTTGACTCAAAGAGCTCCTGAGAAACAGCTTGAAAAAAAGATTTGAAAAAAATAAAAAAGTTGTTGACAAACTTCTTCAAAAGTGGTAAGATATAGAAGTTGTCGCTGATAAAACAAATCAGAAAAACAACATAAGGATTACGAACAATGATAACTAAACAGTGAACCAAACCCCGAAAATTCTTTAATAAATAAGATGTTTCGGAAAAATAGAAACGAACCTAAAACAGTAAAACG
>JAFQCM010000050.1 GCA_017399445.1 Lachnospiraceae bacterium
ATCGATATGAGTGAGTACATGGAGAAATATTCCGTCTCTCGTCTCATTGGAGCGCCTCCAGGATATGTGGGATATGAGGAAGGCGGCCAGCTTACCGAGGCAGTTCGTAGAAAACCATATTCTGTTGTATTGTTTGATGAAGTGGAAAAGGCACACCCAGATGTATTTAATGTATTGTTACAAGTGTTGGATGATGGACGAATTACTGATTCCCAGGGAAGAACGGTAGACTTTAAGAATACTATTTTAATTATGACTTCGAATATTGGTTCCCAATATATTTTAGATGGAATTAAAGAAGATGGCACTATTGAAGAATCGGCAGAAGCAGCGGTGATGGAAGATTTAAGAGCACATTTCAGACCGGAATTTTTAAACCGTCTGGATGAAACCATTATGTTTAAGCCTCTGACAAAAAATAATATTGGTGGAATTATTAAGCTTTTGATGGCAGATGTAAATAAGCGTCTTGCAGATAAAGAAATTAGTGTAGAACTTTCTGAAGCAGCAGAACAGTTTGTGGTAGAAGGTGGTTATGATCCTGTATATGGAGCCCGTCCATTGAAGAGATTTTTGCAAAAGAATGTAGAAACTCTGGCGGCAAAGTGTATTTTGGGCGGAGACTTAAGTGCAGGAGATGTGATATTTATTGATGTGGAGGGAGAAAAGCTGACAACTCAGGTAAAAAAAATATAATGTCTGAAATCTTCTCTTTTTGAATCTAATCATATATAATAGGAGAGTAGATATATTATGACAGGAATAATTTGAAAATTGTTGATTCTGGAAAAGAGCGTTTTCCAAACTGGTTTTTAAATGAGTTTTATCCAGCAGAAGATACAGGGAAAACTATGACCTGGGACGAGTAGCTGGTGGAAACGCCTCTGGTGAATTTAAAAATATTTCTTGTTCCAAAGGGAAAATAGTAGATAAGTTAGAGATAAAAGTATTAAAGAGCGGAAATTATACAGTAAAGGTAAAGTGTTTAGGATGTATTGATATATTGGGAGAACAGATAACAGGTTATACATTTACAGAAACTATAAAATAAAAGAACCATGTAGATAAAGCCGGAGCTATTGCAATATAGTTTCCGGCTTTATTAGGGAAAAGAATTGTTGAAATAAGGGAATGAATTGATTATAATGGAAACACCAATAAAAATGGAGGCAGCAGCAATTATGGCACGTAGTGATGGATATAGAACTAAAGGAAGACAACTGATACTTAGTTACCTAGAGGCTACCAAGGAACGTACAGTATCCGTTTCGGAAATTCAGGAATTTATGGAACAACAGGGAAATCCGGTCAATGTCTCCACCATCTACCGAAATCTGGATGCGTTAGTTGCCCAGGGAAAGGTAATGAAATTTGTGGCAGATAAAGGAGATAAATCTACATACCGTTATATTGAGCCGGAACATGACTGCCACAAGCATTTACATATTCAGTGCGTAAAATGTGGAAAAGTAATTCATTTAGAATGCGATTTTATGAGAAGTATAGAAAAACATGTGCTGGAGGAACATGGAATTTCATTGTTGTGTGAAAATTCTATTTTGTACGGGGTATGCCAGGGATGCAAAAGTACATAAAGCATGAAACGTATGACCTTTTGACCTTGGTATCGTAATAATTATTGATACTAAGATAAATGCAATGTAGTGAAAAAGAAGGGAGAACAAAAATGCCATTTATTGATTCAAAAATCACAGTAAACGTAACACCAGAAAAGAGAGAGGTTCTGAAAGCAGAACTGGGAAAAACAGTATCAATTTTAAATAAACCAGAAAGCTTTCTGATGGTTGGATTTGAAGATAACTATGATTTGTATATGGGAGGAAAGAAGTTAGATAAGGGAGCTTATGTAGCAGTAAGCTTATTTGGAAATGCTTCTTCTTCAGCCTATGAAAAAATGACAGCAGAAATCTGTAAGTTATATGAAAAGGAATTAGGAATACCAGGAAACGCAGTATATGTTACTTATCACGGAGTAAACGACTGGGGCTGGAACGGACGGAACTTCTAAAAACGCAAACAAATTGCAAATTCCCTTGACAATCAAACAGAATCCTATATAATTAAAATGCAAACGAATTGCAAATTAGGACATAATATAGATTGGGAGGCTGTTATGAATTACAAGAAGAAATTGTTGAGCTTGCTTACAATAGGTGCATTATCCTGTGGAGTTTGGGCATGTGGAAGTAGTGAAAATGTCACTGACCAGGACAATGGAAAACTGAATGTGGTATGTATCTCTTTCCCGGAATATGACTGGGCAAGACAGGTAATTGGAGAAGAGAATGAAAATGTTCAGTTGTCATTAATTGTAGATAATGGAATGGACATTCATAACTACCAGCCTTCTGCAGATGATATGATAGAAATTTCTAATAGTGATTTATGTATCTATAATGGTGGAACATCGGAAGAATGGGTGGAAGAAGCAGCAGCTGGTGGTAATCAGGTGAAAACTGTGAATGTGATGGAGCTTTTGGAGACAGAAGTGGTGGAAGAAGAACTTGTGGAAGGTATGCAGGAAGAAACGACACATGTTCATGGGAAAGAGGAGACAGCAAATGCTCATGAAGATGTGGATGTTCACAGCAAGGATGTCCACAGTGAAGAGAAGGATTCCGAAGCTCATAATAAGGAAGTGCACAATGAAGAAGAAACAGAGCATACTCATGAAGAAGTAGAAGAACATGTACATGAGGCAGAAGAAGCAGAATATGATGAGCATGTGTGGCTTTCTTTGAAAAATGCTATAAAAGCGGTAAATGCTATTCAGACAGAAGTAAGCACTTTGGATGAGGAAAATGCTATATTATATCAGGAAAATGCCTCTGCCTATGTCAAAGAACTAGAAGCGTTAAACCAGAAATATGCAATAATGGTACAGGAAAGTAAACGAAATGTATTATTGTTTGGGGACCGTTTTCCATTCAGATATTTAACTGATGATTATGGGCTTACTTATTATGCAGCATTTCCAGGATGCTCCGCAGAAACAGAAGCAAGTTTTGAGACCATTGTATTTTTAGCAGAAAAAGTAAAAGAAAATCAACTGCCTTGTATTCTTACCATAGACGGTTCTGACCAGGCAATTGCCCAATCAGTAAAGACAAGTACAGGAGATAATAATGTAAAAATACTTACTTTGAATTCCTTACAGTCAGTATCCAAAGAGAAATTAGAGGAAACCACTTATCTATCTGTAATGGAAGAAAACTTACAGGTAATCAAAGAAGCATTGGACTAAAAAGTATAAAACGAAAAGGTATGAAACGACAAACTGAATTAAAAAAGTACGAAATGAAAAGCTATGAAACAAAAGGAATATAGTGATAAACATTTCAATAGATAGGAGGCGTGGCAGGATGCAGTTGAAGTGTAACCAGGTATCTTTAGGATACGAAGGCAGAACCATAATAGAAAATCTGAATTTTCAGGTAAATGCAGGTGATTATTTATATATTGTAGGTGAAAACGGAACCGGAAAAAGTACGTTAATTAAGACTTTATTAGGTTTAAGAGCACCTTTAAAGGGTACCATTGAAATGGGCGAAGGTTTAAAAAGTTCTGAAATAGGATATCTGCCACAACAGACTATGGTACAAAAAGATTTTCCGGCTTCTGTATGGGAAGTGGTGTTATCTGGAAACTTAAATAAATGTGGGCTTCGTCCTTTTTATAATAAACAGGAAAAGGAAAGAGCAGAAGCAAATATGAAAAAGCTTGGAATTGAAGATTTCAAGAAAAAATGTTATCGAGACCTTTCTGGAGGACAGCAGCAGAGAGTTTTACTGGCAAGGGCACTGTGTGCTACTGGTAAAATGTTGCTGTTGGACGAGCCGGTTGCCGGACTGGATCCTAAAATTACCAATGAAATGTACGAATTAATTCAAAAGTTAAATGAAGAAGGAATCACCATTATTATGGTATCCCATGATATGCAGGCGGCAACTTTGTATGCAGACCATATTCTTCATATTGGTCACAAACCATTATTTTTCGGAACGAAAGAAGATTATTTGAAAACAGAAACGGGAAGAACTTTTACAGAACTTGGCAAACTAGAAGAACAGGGAGAAGAATATGATAGATAAATTAGTGTTATATTTTGAATATCCATTTGTAAAATATGCAATGTTAGTAGGTGTCTTAATTGCACTTTGTTCTTCACTGCTTGGAGTCACATTGGTATTGAAACGTTTTTCCTTTATCGGTGACGGACTTTCTCATGTGGCATTTGGAGCCATGGCAGTGGCTTCCTTGTTTGATTTGTCTAATGATATGATTGTAGTACTGCCCCTTACCGTGTTATCTGCGGTTGTACTGTTAAGAGGAAGTCAGAGTGCAAAAATTAAAGGAGATGCTTCTCTTGCTATGATTTCTGTAGGGGCATTGGCAATTGGTTATTTACTGTTAAATGCTTTTTCTACTTCCACAAATATATCAGGGGATGTTTGTACCACACTATTTGGTTCCACCTCTATTCTTACTTTAAATAAAGTAGATGTTTGGCTTTGCATTATTATGTCTGTGGTTGTAATAGGAATGTTCCTTTTGTTTTATCATAAAATTTTTGCAGTTACCTTTGATGAAACTTTTGCAAAAGCAACAGGTACGAAAGCAGACAGCTATAATCTTTTAATTGCTGTAATTACTGCAACTATTATTGTGCTGGCAATGAAACTGGTAGGTTCTTTGTTGATATCAGCATTGATTATTTTCCCAGCAGTTTCTTCCATGAGAATTTTTAAAAGCTTTTTATCAGTAATTTTATCTTCCGCAGTAATTGCAGTATTTTGTGCAGTGGTGGGAATTTTGATTTCCATTTTAGCGGCAACTCCGGTAGGTGCAACCATTGTAGCAGTAAACATTGTAGTGTTTGGAATTTTCAGCGCCATTGGTGCATTAGCAGGAAAATAAAAAAACGAGAAGAAGGAATACCTTATAGACAAGAGAATAATATACTTGTCTGTAGGGTATTTTTTTATATGTTTCTATTGACAAGAGAGTATATAGTGTATATAATCAGATATATACAGTATATACTATATAAACAGAAGAGAGGAAATTCATGAGAATTGTGATATCAAACCAGTCAGAACTGCCTATCTATGCCCAGATAAAAGAGCAGATCAAAGAACAAATATTAAACGGGCTGATAAATGAAGGGACTGTGCTACCGTCCATACGACAATTGGCAAAAGAACTGGGGGTCAGTGTAATTACTACTACCAGGGCATACAATGAACTGGAAAGCGAGGGATTTATTTCCTCTGTTCAAGGAAAAGGAAGTATTGTAAGAAAACGAGATAATAATGTGATTCGGGAACAATACTTAAAAAAGATTGAACAGGGCTTGGAAAGTGCCATTGCTACAGCAGAATTAATTAATATGCCAGAAGAAGAATTAAGAGATATGTTTGAAATATTAATGAAAGAAAGGTGAGTATATGAATGCATTAGAAGTGAATGGATTAACAAAAAGATATAAGGGATTTACTTTAGAAAATATTAATTTTACGATTCCGGCAGGTTATATTATGGGATACGTAGGGCGAAATGGGGCAGGAAAAACTACCACATTGGGATTAATTACCCATCAGATAAAGTCGGATAGTGGAAGTATAAAAATTAATGGGATGGAATATAAGGAAAATCCTGAAAGATATAAAGAAATGATAGGCTATATTCAAGATATTTGCTATTATCCAGGGGATTTTAATTTATTGGATATTAAAGGAATTATGAAAGATTTCTATCAGACGTTTGAAGAAGAAAAGTTTATGGAGTATGTAAATAAGTGGAAATTACCGGAAAAGAAGAAAATCAAAGATTTCTCAAAAGGAATGCAAGTGCGTTTAATGTTTGCAGGAATTCTTGCAAGAGATACAAAACTTTTGATTCTTGATGAGGCAACAAATGGTTTGGATCCAGTGGTAAAGCAGGAAATTTTGGAAATTTTGCAGGAATATATTCAGGATGGAGATCGAAGTGTGATTTTTTCCACTCATATTTTAAATGATTTAGAGCAGATTGCAGATTATATTTTCTTTCTTCATGAAGGAAAACAGGTAATGTATGATACCAAGGATGAAATTTTGGAAAAATATATTTTAGTAAAAGGCGGATTGGAAGATTTAAATGAATATATGGAGAAAAATCTGATTGGGCTTAAGAAAACTAGTGTAGGATTTGAAGGGATTTTGGAAAGTGATAAGAGTATTCATTTAAGTAAAAATTGTGTAGTAGAAAAGCCGGCTATTGACCAGATTATTGTAAGTTATATTAAGCATAAGGAGGGGTAATAATGAATGCAGTAAAATTTATGAAAATGGACTTTTTAAAAATAAAATCTCAAATAAAGCTGATGATTGTTATCATTGCTTTTGTTATGGTGTTTAGTTTTAAAATGCTTACAAAAGATATGCTTGGGTGGAGTGTTATGTACATGATTTTTATGGGAATTATTTTAGCATCTTTGCCATTTTCTGTAGACACCACTACTTCAGGAGGTTTTGTTACACTGCTTCCAGCAAAAGCAAGAAGTCGCGTTTATGGAAGATTTTTATATGGATTGGTATTTTTGGTTGTGTGTACTTTGATAGGAAGTGCCATAAGTGTTTCTTATGCTATAAAAGAGAATGTGGATCTAAAAGGATTACTATTACAAATTATTGTGTTTTTTGGAGCAGGAGTGATAGTTAATTCATTACAGTTTTTCGTTTCCTATCTTTTTGAGATAAAAAATGCACAGGTTTTATCCATAATGAGAATTATACCGGGCTTTCTGTTTTTCTTTTGTGGAAGTGTATTAATGGATAAAATATCTGAAAATCAGGAAAGTATGAATGCATTTAGTCAAACGGTCAGCAAAATAATTGAATACAAAGAAGCAGTAGCTATTGGATTCTTTGTTATTTCCATGTTGATTATGGTGGTTTGCATGATGATTTGTGCTAAGCGAGAGGAGAGAAAAGAAGGCTGACAAAAAATTTATGAATGCCAATTGCTGTTGGTGTGCCGATAATTGAAATAGGTATTGCAGGAAGATAAAATTTCAATATTGTACAGTCATAATAGAGATGTTACAATAGGTATTAAAAATAGGAAAGGGAGAGAGTGACATGTTACCAAAAGACCCAATGATATTATTAAGCTTTGTAAACACTCAGTTAAGGGATAATTATGATAATTTAGAAGAATTCTGCAGAGTATATGAGATTTCGAAAGAAAATCTGATAGAAACCTTGAAAAATATTGATTACAAATATGACAAAACACAAAATCAATTCGTTTAAGAAGCAGGGACATCTATGGAAATTTATCAGTTATCAGGAATACAATTAAAAAAAGACACAATTATAGAACGGCTGGAGGGTGATAAAACTCCAGCCTTATCAGAAGAGTTAGGAAATAAATATGAAAAGTTGTTATTGGATTTTCAGCAGTGCATTACTCCGGAATTTCGAATAGAAATTAAAAAGGAAGAAAAGAAGGCATATATATTATTTTCTCTGGGAAAGAAAATCAGTGAAAAAATAGAAGAAGAAATGAAGCAGGGAAATGTAATGGATGCCTTGATTCTGGATGCTATGGCAGATACTTACCTTTTTCAAATGGATTCCCAAGGAGCAGAAATTACCAAAGAATCTTTTGCAGAAATGAATTTAGGGGTGAAACAACGGTTAAACCCAGGAGTAGAAATTCCTCTTTCAGAGCAGGAAAAAATATTAGAAAAAGTAA
Organism: Lachnospiraceae bacterium; assembly: GCA_017399445.1. Lineage (GTDB taxonomy): Bacteria > Bacillota > Clostridia > Lachnospirales > Lachnospiraceae > RUG11237. The sequence goes on from JAFQCM010000050.1 coordinate 7,762, forward strand.
AAAAGCCACAGGAATTTGTTCAGTTAACCAAGGGATATGTTTTTGAACCGGTAAAAACATTAGGTTATATTTTGCAGTTAACAGAAAATAAGGAAATATTTAAAATGCAGCATGATTGCAGTAAATGTAATAATCTTCAATGCAAAATGCGTGGCAAACTTTTTTTGGAGGAAAATCCAAAAGCAAGTTTTGCAGTGGTAGTGAATGAGGGAAATGGTCAAAGGCAAGACCAGCAAGAAAATATGAAACCTCCCTTTCAAGTAGCAATCGATTTAGGAACCACCACCATAGCCATGCAATTACTTGCCGGAGAAAAAGCAGTTCCAGTGAAAACTTATACTGCGGTAAATTCCTGCAGGCGATTTGGTAGTGATGTAATTACTAGAATACAAAATGCAAATAATGGTGGACTATATAAACTTCAAAAATTATCCCAGACAGACATATTAAAGGGAATCAAAGCATTATGTGAAGCTGCTGAAATTACTATGAATGCTATTGAAAGAATCGGAATTGCAGGAAACACTACGGTAAGCCAGATATTTCTGGGACAAAGCTTGCAGGGACTTGCAGCATATCCATTTCAGCCATTTACTTGTGAAATACAAAAGTTAAGCTTTTCCGAAGTTTTTGAAAGTAAGGAATCCCAGGCAGAAGTGATTATCTTTCCACCAGTTTCCGCTTTTGTAGGCGGTGATATTGTGTCAGGATTATTTCAATGTGGATTTCTAAGCAGAAAACGTCCGGCAATGTTGATAGATATTGGAACCAATGGAGAGATGGTCATTGGAGATTCGGAGCATCTTTTATGTACTTCCGTTGCAGCGGGTCCGGCCTTTGAAGGAGGGGGCTTACGAAACGGCGTAGGAAGTGTTAGTGGTGCCATTAGTGCCTTTGAATTACAAGGAAATAGAGGAAAAGTTACTACCATTCACGAAAAAAGCCCGATAGGAATCTGTGGAACCGGTATGGTAGAAATTTTGTCCGAATTAAAGGATGCACGTATTTTAAAACAGGATGGAAATTTATTAGAGCAATATTTAAATCAAGGATACGAAGTGGCAAAAACAGAAAGTGGAAATCCAATCTGTGTATACCAGCAGGACATTAGAGAACTGCAGCTTGCTAAGGGGGCGATTGGGGCTGGAATTGAGTTGTTAGTGAAAGCTTATGGAAAAACCTATCGGGAAATTCCGGAAGTGTTTGTAGCTGGGGGATTTGGTTATCGGATGAATATTCGAAAGGCAGTGAATATTGGTATTTTTCCAAAAGAATTTTTAGGAAAAATAAAAACAGTGGGAAATACTTCTTTGGCCGGAGTGGAAAGCTTTTTACGGGATGGGCAGGCAGAAGAAAAGCTGAAAAAAATCACAGAAATCTCGAAAGAAGTAGTACTGGCAAAAACAGAAGAATTTCAACAAACTTATATGAAACATTTGAACTTGTAATAAAAAAATATAATATAAAAATAAAGGTAAAATAGTTAGGAAAAACATATTTCTAAAGGAAATAAAATAAAATGTAATAAGAGCTTTGTTTGACGGGACAGCAATTAAAAAATGAAATGGAAAGATAAAAAATTGCCCATTCTTTTAGGAATCAATATAATTCTGTTGTTAATCAATATGATGTTTACCTTAGAAACACCAGTGAAAGAAAGTATTTCTGCCCAAGTGGCAGGAGTTACTCCGGCAGAAAGTGAAAGTAATGTAAAGAAAAAAATTGCACTTACATTTGATGATGGACCTCATCCAGAGTATACGCCAATGTTATTGGATGGGTTGAAAGAACGAAATGTAAGTGCTGCTTTTTTTTTAATGGGGAAAAATGCAGAAAAATATCCGGAAATTGTGGAAAGAATGTATAAAGAAGGTCATACCATAGGAAATCACAGTTATTCCCATGTACAGCTAAGTGAAATGGAAGAGTTGGAAGCCTGCAAAGAAATGACAAAGGCAAATGAAGTCATCAAAAATATAATTGGAAAAACACCGGACTATATCCGACCGCCTTTTGGGGCATGGAGCCATAATTTGGATTGCATTACCAATATGATTGTGGTACTTTGGGATGTTGACCCATTAGATTGGAAATGTCAGAATACAGATCTGGTAGTAAAAAGAGTGGTGTCAAATGTAGAAGAAGATGATATAATACTTTTACACGATTCTTATGAGACAACAGTGGAAGCAACTTTTCAGATTATTGATACTCTGGAAAAAGAAGGATATGAATTTGTTTCTTTGGATGAAATTATTTTGGAGTAAAAGAGGAATACCATGGATTTATTTAGTTATATGCGAGAGGAAAATTTAAAAAGTGAATCACCTTTAGCAGCAAGAATGCGGCCGGAAAAATTAGAAGAAGTAGTGGGACAGCAGCATATTATAGCAAAAGATAAACTGTTATATCGTGCTATTAAGGCAGATAAATTAAGTTCTGTTATTTTTTACGGACCGCCGGGAACAGGAAAAACTACCTTAGCCAAAGTCATTGCCAATACTACCAGTGCAGAATTTACCCAGTTAAATGCCACGGTGGCAGGGAAAAAAGATATGGAAGCAGTGGTAGAAACTGCAAAAAATAATCTTGGAATGTATGGAAAGAAAACCATTCTTTTTGTAGATGAAATTCACAGATTTAATAAAGGACAGCAGGATTATCTGCTTCCTTTTGTGGAAGATGGAACGATCATTTTAATTGGTGCTACCACAGAAAATCCGTATTTTGAGGTAAATGGAGCGTTGATTTCCCGTTCTGTTATTTTTGAACTTCGCCCTTTGGAAAAAGAAGATATAAAAAAACTGATTCTTCGTGCTGTAAAGGATGAAGAAAAAGGTATGGGAGTCTATAGGGCAGAAATTACAGAGGAAGCTTTGGAATTTCTTGCAGACGTTTCTAATGGAGATGCCAGAATGGCATTAAATGCCATTGAACTGGGAATTATGACTACCGAGCGGAATGAGGTTGGAAAAATCATTATTACCATAGAAGTGGCAGAAGACTGTATTCAAAAAAGAGTCATTCGTTATGATAAAACAGGGGACAATCATTATGATACTATATCTGCTTTTATTAAAAGTATGCGTGGCTCAGATCCGAACGCAGCAGTTTATTATTTAGCAAGAATGTTGTATGCAGGAGAAGATATTAAATTTATCGCCAGAAGAATTATGATTTGTGCTTCAGAAGATGTAGGGAATGCCGACCCACAGGCATTGCAGGTGGCAGTGGCAGCGGCTCAGGCTGTAGAACGGATTGGTATGCCAGAAGCACAGATTATTTTATCTCAAGCAGTTTCTTATGTGGCAACGGCCCCAAAAAGTAATGCAGCATGTGTGGGAATTCAAACTGCAATGAAAATAGTGGCAGACACAAAAACTGCCTCCATACCACCATACTTAAAGGATGCACATTACGGCGGAGCGGCAAAATTAGGACATGGTATCGGGTATAAATATGCTCATGATTATAAAAATAACTATGTAAACCAGCAGTATTTGCCGGATGAGCTTGTGGGAAGTGTATTTTATCAGCCTAGTGAAAATGGGTACGAAAAGAATATTAAAGAGCATATGGAGCGTATAAAGAGAGAGGCAGAAGAATAATTGTAAATGAAAATGGAAAGGGTCAGTCATCGATAAGGGATAACTGACCCTTTCCATAAAATTATTTCCCGGTAATTGGTTTTCAGAAGCAGTCTTGTCTTCAAAGAAAACATAGGATTACTTTAGCAATTCGCTCATAATATATGCATAAACCGGCTGACTTCCGTTCTGCCAGTTTCTGCAGACAGTTTCTGCGTCCTCTAAAGTAGGCACAGTAATGGTTAAATCAATTAAAGCAGACTTTTTTTCCATGACACGACAGCGTACCTCGTATTCATTTTCTGAATTTCTTTCAAAATCAGCAAGAACAGAACGTTCATCATACAATTCATATCCATGACTTGTAATATAAGAAGTAATGTCTTCTTTGATTTGTTCTGAAATTCGGTTTTCAAAAAATCCCAAAGTTTCGATGCCCTCTTCTGTAATGCTGTACAGTGTATTTGTGGAAGAAGCATCTACCTGAATCAGCTTGGAATCTAAAAGTTCAGCCAAGGCCTGTTGCAGTGTCAGATAATCGGTATATTCTTTTTCCAGAATAAAATCAGTAATCTGACTGTTAGAAAGTGTAAAATTAACCTTGCTTAACATGTAAAGTATAATTAGTTTGTAAAGAGTAAATGGTTCAGGCATGGTATGACCCCCTTATCTTAATTTACCCTGCCAGGTATTTCTTAATTTGAATTCGTTGTTGATGGTATTTAAAACACGCTTTTTATCACCGCTCCAAAGTGGGGCGATTAAAAGATTCTTAGGCCCGTCCCCTGTAATTCTATGTATTACCAAATGCTTTGGAAGACGTTCTATAATAGATACTACAATATCAGTATACTGTGAAAGTTCCAAAACTTCAAACGAATTTTGAAAAAAATCATCTGCCAGGTCGGTTCCTCTTAATATATGCAGCAATTGTAATTTTATTCCCTGAATTGGCAAATTAGTAATATAATCAGCGGTTTTTAACATGTCTTCTTTGGATTCCCCAGGTAATCCCATAATCATATGAACAATTACTTCAATACCTGCCTTAGTAAGTTTTGCCACTGCATCATCAAAACAGGATAAAGGATATCCCCTGCGAATATAGTTTGCAGTTGCTTCGTGAATGGTCTGCAGACCAAGTTCTACCCAGACAGGTTTTATTTGGGAAAGTTCTTTTAACAAATCAATAACATCATCGGAAAGGCAGTCAGGACGTGTGGCAATGGAAAGAATTTTAATATCGGGATGTTGAATTGCTTCTGTAAATATCCTGCGAAGATACTCCACAGGTGCATAAGTGTTTGTATATGCTTGAAAATAGGCAATATAGTTGTGTCCTTTCATTTTATTGCGGACACGAAGCTTGGCTGTTTCAATCTGACTGGTAATGGAAAGGTCAGGATTTTCAGCAAAATCTCCAGAACCTCCTGCACTACAGAAGATGCACCCTCTAGTGTCCAGGGTGCCATCTCTGTTAGGGCAGGTCATACCTGCATTTAGTGATAATTTATATAACTTCTCTCCATAGCTATCTTTCAGATATCTGTTAAGAGAATAATAAGGAATTTCATTCATTATTTCTTAATATGATCCTTTACTGCTTTACTTACTGCTTCTGGTACTCTTGGGTCAAAAGCTTCCGGCAAAATCTTTTCATCACTTAATTCTTCATCAGATACCAAATTTGCTAAAGCAAAAGCAGCAGCCAGCTTCATTTCTTCTGTGATCTGAGTTGCACGTCCTTCTAAAGCTCCTTTGAAAATTCCTGGGAAAGCGATTACATTATTTACTTGATTTGGGAAATCAGAACGTCCAGTACCAACTACTCTAGCCCCGGCAGCTTTTGCCACATCTGGCATAATTTCAGGAACAGGGTTGGCCATAGCAAATAAAATGGAGTCCTTATTCATGGAAGAAACCATTTCCGGTGAAACAATGTTTGGAGCAGAAACTCCAACAAAAATATCAGCACCCTTTAATGCATCAGCTAAAGTACCAGATTCCTGATTTGGATTGGTTTCTTTGCTCATTTTTTCCTGCATCCAGTTTAAGTCAGGTGTATTCTGATTGATAATACCAGATTTGTCACACATAACTACATTTACAAAACCATAGTTTAATAAAAGCTTGGTAATGGCAACACCGGCACTTCCTGCACCATTTACTACTACTTTACATTCTTCCTTTACTTTGCCTGTAACCTTTAAAGCATTGATTATACCTGCTAAAACTACAATAGCAGTACCATGCTGATCATCATGGAAAACAGGAATATCTAATAATTCTTTTAAACGTTCTTCAATTTCGAAGCAACGTGGAGCTGAAATATCTTCTAAATTGATACCACCAAAAGCTGGAGCGATATTTACTACGGTCTTAATGATTTCTTCTGTATCCTGAGTATCCAGACAAATTGGGAATGCATTTACACCACCAAATTCTTTGAATAAAACAGCTTTACCTTCCATAACAGGCATAGCTGCTTCCGCACCAATGTTTCCAAGGCCTAAAACGGCACTTCCGTCAGAAACTACAGCAACTGTATTGGATTTGATAGTATATTTGTAAGCAGCTTCTTTATCCTCGGCAATTACCTTACAAGGCTCTGCAACACCAGGAGTATAAGCAAGAGCTAAATCTTCCCTGGAGTTTACTTTGGATTTTGCAGTTGTTTCGATTTTTCCGTTCCATTGTTCATGAAGCATAAGAGCTTTTTCGTTTGTTGTCATTTTATTCACCTTTCGTTGAGAAATTTAATTAAAAAATCTGTAATTTTCAATCTAAGGTTAAGTATAGCACAAAGGAAAATATGGGGCAATTAGAAATCTGAAAATTATCCTTTGTCATATGCAGATTATTATGATATACTAGGAGAAGGTGTAAATCTTGAAAAATCGTGCATCGGTTCTGATGACCTATTCCAGTGGAGTACAGTGCACAATAGAATAAATAAAGAGGTTAAAGGAGAAAGTATGAGAGAAAAATATGAATCATTATCGTTAGCTACATTGAAGGATTTAGCGAAAACAAGAGGAATTAAAGGGGTTTCTACAATGAAAAAGTCTGAAATTGTGGAAGCTATGTTGGCGGAAGATAAGAAAGAGGAAGCCAAAAAAGTAGCAGAAAAGGAAGAGGAAAAAACTGTAGACGTTACAACAGAAGAGAAGAATGAAAAAGGGCAATTATTAGATAAGCCTCGGAAGTCTCAGCAGAAGATGGGAGAGGTTATTGAAGATGCCAATGAGCTGGCAAGATTAGACAGCGGACATACTGTAAAGGGAATTTTAGAAGTTATGCAGGATGGATATGGATTTATCCGTTCTGCCCAGAATTATCTTCCAGGAGATTTAGATGTGTATGTAGCGCCGGCGCAAATTAGAAGATTTAATTTGAAAACAGGAGATATTTTAGAAGGTAATACAAGAATTAAAACATCTTCTGAAAAATTCAGTGCATTATTATATATTAAAACAATTAATGATATGAAAATTGAAGATGCCATGAAACGTTGCAATTTTGAAGATATGGTACCAATTTTTCCAAATGAACGATTAAAGTTAGAAACATCTTCTAGTGGGGTTTCTATGCGTATTATGGATATTTTATCCCCAATTGGTAAAGGTCAGCGTGGTATGATTGTATCTCCACCAAAGGCAGGTAAAACCACTTTGTTAAAGGAGGTTGCAAAATCTATTACCCGTAATAATCCGGACATGCATCTGATTATTTTATTAATTGATGAACGTCCGGAAGAAGTAACCGATATAAAAGAAGATGTAGAAGGACCAAATGTGGAAGTTATTTATTCCACTTTTGATGAATTGCCAGAACATCACAAACGTGTATCTGAAATGGTAATTGAACGTGCTAAGAGATTGGTAGAACATAAAAAAGATGTGACTATTTTATTAGACAGTATTACTCGTTTGTCTCGAGCATACAACTTAGTAGTACCTGCCAGCGGAAGAACTTTATCCGGTGGTCTTGACCCGGCAGCATTACATATGCCAAAACGTATTTTTGGTGCAGCAAGAAATATGCGTGGAGGCGGAAGTCTTACCATCCTTGCAACAGCTCTAGTGGATACTGGAAGTAAAATGGATGATGTTATCTATGAAGAATTCAAGGGTACCGGTAACATGGAATTAGTATTAGACAGAAAACTGTCTGAAAAGAGAATTTTCCCGGCCATTGATATTCCAAAATCCAGTACACGAAGAGAAGATTTATTGTTAAACAAAGAAGAACAGGAAGCTGTTTATATTATGCGTAAGGCATTAAATGGTCTTAAGCCGGATGAAGCAGTAGAAACTATTTTAAATCTCTTTGTAAAAACGAAAAATAACGAAGAATTTGTTCAAACTGTAAAAAAGACAAAATTATTATAAAAATAGCTTGCACATAGAATTAAGTTGTGATACAATAAGAAAGCTGTTTATGAGAATAAGATTGACGGAAGTTGATTTTTATAAGAAATTGGTAAAGAGGTGAAACGAATGAGAGAAGGAATCCATCCAGAATATTATCAGGCAGAAGTTACATGTAACTGTGGAAACACATTTGTTACTGGTTCTACAAAGGAAAACATCCACGTTGAAATTTGTTCAAAGTGCCATCCTTTCTATACAGGACAGCAGAAAGCTGCTAAGGCTCGTGGACGTATTGACCAGTTCAACAAAAAATATGGTATGGGCGAAAAATAATAAGTCTGACATAAAGATAAGGTTGAGGTTGCATAATCTCAACCTATTTTGCTATATAGGCAACAGCATTTTCAAAAGCATATAGGCAAAAATATAATATACGGAGGTGACAATGACTTGAAGTCATCAGGAATTGGCGGACAGGCAGTAATGGAAGGTATAATGATGAAAAATGGTGATACCTATGCAGTTGCTGTAAGAAAGCCAGACAAAGAAATCGTTGTAAAAAAAGATGTACATAGGAATTTTATTAAAAATGAAAAGCTTACAAAGCTTCCTTTTATCAGAGGAGTTTTTAATTTTATAGATTCATTGGTGCTGGGAATGAGTACACTAACTTATTCCGCAGAATTTTATGAAGAAGAGGAAGAACCTACCAAAGTAGACCATTTTTTTGAAAAAGTAATGGGTGGTTTTGGTGAAAAGTTTATGATGGGAATGACTGTTGCTATATCTATTATTATGGCAATTGGAATTTTTATGATTCTTCCTTATTTTTTGGCAGAATTGTTTAAGAATATTATTGTTTCTGATTTGGTACTTGCTTTGTTGGAAGGAGTAATCAGAGTAGCAATACTTCTGGGCTACATATTGCTGATTTCCAAAATTGAGGATATACAACGGGTATTCATGTACCACGGTGCGGAACATAAATGTATTAACTGTATTGAAAATGGATTGGAACTGAATGTAGAAAATGTTATGAAAAGTTCCAAAGAGCATAAAAGATGTGGTACCAGTTTCTTGCTGGTGGTAATGTTTGTAAGTATTATTTTCTTCTTATTTATAAGAGTAGATTCTGCAATGCTTAGAGTGGTACTTCGAATTTTACTGGTGCCTGTGATTGCAGGTGTTTCTTATGAATTTATCCGTCTGGCAGGTCGCAGTGAGAATAAGGTGGTAATCGCATTAAGTAAACCAGGAATGTTATTGCAGAAGCTTACTACTAAGGAACCAGATGAAAGTATGGTGGAAGTTGCCATTAAGGCAGTGGAAGCAGTGTTTGACTGGCAGGAATTTTTAGAAGAAAACAAGGCGGAATTTGCGGTGGCTAAGGCTGGAAAAGCCGAAAACAAAGCAGAGAAAGCGAAGGCTGGAAATGAAGCAGAGGCAGTTAAGACAGAAAGTGGAAAAACACTGGAAAAAGGTGCTGGGACTGAGGCGAAGAAAACTGCTGGCGGAAATGCACAGAAAAATGTTTCAAAAGGGAATGGAAAGAAGAAAAATAATTCCAAGGCGGCTGTGAAGAAGAATGCTGAACAGGCAAAAGGTGCTACGAAAGCAGACTTGAAAAAGGAAACTGAAGTGGTGAAAGATACTGTGAAAGTGGATGTGAAAAAGGAAGCTGGACAGGCAAAAGATGTTGTAAAGGAAACTGCAAAGCCAGAAGCAGAGCAAGAACCAGAAACAGTACCGGAATATTCTGCAAGAAAGACTCCAGTAGTGGAAAATCCAACAGAAAAGATGGAAGAAGATAAAAAGATACCAGCACCACGTATTACCAGTGTAGACGATTCCGAAAACGGAGTAATCAAGCTTACCTGGGACAAAGTGAGAAAAGCTTCCGGTTATGTGATTTACAGAAAAAATGCAAATGAAGATGTATACAAGTTGTACCCGGACATTAAGAAAAATATGTTTGATGATACAGAAATAGAACCTAAAATGACATATTATTATAAAGTACGAGCGTACGTGACAAAAGGTGATAAGAAAGTCTATGGACAGTTTTCGCCAATTGAATCCAATGGATATAGTTCCAGAATTAAATCAAAGTATTAGGTGTAAAAAATGACCCTGAATGAGTTAAATGAAAAAATTACTTCTATATTAATAGAGGCAGAAATTAAAGAAGCAGAAATAGAAAGCTACTATATTATAGAAGCAGTACTGAATATATCCAGAGCCATGTATTTCTTAAAAAAGAATGATGTGGTTCCAGAAGATGATATAGTGAAATGTATGGAAATTGCAGAAGCCAGAAAAGAGCATATTCCTCTTCAATATCTTTTAGGAAAACAGGAATTTATGGGGCTGGAATTTGCTGTAACTTCGCATGTGCTTATCCCAAGGCAGGATACAGAATTATTGGTGGAGGCAGTATTAAAAATGCTAAAACCGGGAATGAAAGTATTGGATATGTGCACTGGCTCCGGATGTATTGCCATTAGTATTGCAAAGCTTTCCAAAGAAGTGGAAGTTACTGCAGTAGATGTTTCTAAAGAAGCTTTGGCAGTGGCAAGAAAGAATGGCGAGGAAAATCAGGTGGCTGTGAGATGGATAGAAAGCGATCTTTTTGAACAGGTTGCTGACACATATGATGTGATTATATCTAATCCACCTTATATAAAAAGTGAAGTAATAGAAACACTGATGCCGGAAGTCCGGGACCATGAGCCGAGACTTGCGTTGGATGGCACAGCAGATGGATTGTATTTTTACAGAAAGATTGCAAAAGAAGCAGGCGCCCATTTGGTAAAAGGCGGCAGACTTTGTTTGGAAATTGGATATGACCAGGGAGAAGAAGTGACAGAACTGTTGCGGGAAAATGGGTTTCTGGAAGTAACGATTGCAAAAGATTTATGTGGCCTTGACAGAAATGTCTATGGTGTGTTTGGATAAAGATAGGATGTAAAAGAACAGGAGGAATATCATGTTTGATAAATTAGATGATTTACTGATTCGTTTTGAGGAATTAATGAGTGAGCTTAGTGAACCGGATGTGGCAGGAAATCAGGAACGTTTTCGTAAACTGATGAAAGAGCAGAACGATTTGGCACCGATTGTAGAAGCTTATAAGGAATATAAAGCAGCAAAACAGAACATTGAAGACAGTCTTGCAATGTTAGAAGAAGAAAGTGATGAAGAATTAAGAGAGCTTGCCAAGGAAGAATTAAATGATTCTAAAGCAAGAGTAGAAGAATTAGAGCATGAATTAAAAATTCTTCTTCTTCCAAAAGACCCGAACGACGATAAAAATGTTATCGTGGAAATCCGTGCAGGTGCAGGTGGGGACGAAGCTGCTTTATTTGCTGCAGAAATCTATCGTATGTATATGCATTACGCAGAAAGCCACAGATGGAAAGTGGAAACTATGGAATTTGAAGAAATTGGAATTGGTGGTATGAAGTATGTTACTTTCATGGTAACGGGACAGGGTGCGTATTCTAAATTGAAATACGAATCTGGTGTACACCGTGTACAGCGTGTTCCGGAAACAGAATCCGGCGGACGTATTCATACTTCCACAATTACCGTTGCGGTAATGCCGGAAGCGGAAGAAGTAGATATTAATATTGATGAAAAGGATATTCGTATTGACGTTATGCGTGCCTCAGGTAACGGTGGACAGTGTGTCAACACCACAGACTCTGCGGTACGACTGACTCATTACCCAACAGGAATTGTGATTTATAGTCAGACAGAAAAATCACAGTTGCAGAATAAGGAAAAGGCTTTTGCGTTGTTGCGTGCTAAGTTGTATGACTTAGAATGCCAGAAGGCTCATGATGCGGAAGCAGAAGCAAGAAGAAGCCAGATTGGTACTGGGGATAGATCGGAGAAGATTAGAACATATAACTTCCCACAGGGACGTGTGACAGACCATCGAATTGGGCTTACTTTGTATAAGCTGGATAAGATTATGAATGGGGATATTCAGGAGATTATTGATGCTTGTATTGCGGCAGACCAGGCGGCTAAGTTGGCGAAGATGAATGATAACTAGGGACGATAGTGCAACAGAAACTTTGAAGTTGAAGGTGTGAATGATGAAAAGAAGAACAACGGTAGTGGTAGTTATATTAACGCTTATAATGACATTTATGGAAATGTCTGCTTTGCCAGCAGTGTTATTTTGTAATGTAAAAATTAAGGACATAAATCCGATTTACATTACTTTGATGTTGAATTTTTTATTAGCTTTTGTTATTTGTTGGATGTGTAAAAGGATTTTTATAAAAGATTGGTGGTTTGGTTTACAGTTTAAAGGAATTTTATCAGGTTTAAAAAATTATGGATTACCTGCGATAATTGCGACTGTTATAGTCACATTTGCTTTCTGTATTGGATTGACACCGTTCGATAATAAACCAACAATGTGGAGGGTTGTTATTGAAGGAATTGTATATTACATAGGTGTTGGTATTATGGAAGAATTATATTTGAGAGGTTTGTTACAGAATATTATTGAAAAGTGGCTGGGAAAAAGAAAAAATGCAACATTATATGCGATTTTAATTGCTTCTGTATTATTTGGTTTAGGTCATATTTTCGGTGCTTTAGGACAACCAATAGTTACAGTAATAGCTAAAACCATTTGGGCAACTGCACTTGGTATTTATTTTGGAGCAGTTTATGTTGCAAGTAAAAATCTGTGGGTTCCAATTATTCTTCATTTAATTATTAATCTATGCGGTATTCCTTTTTGCTTTTCGACAAGTAATCAGTACCCCACAATAGCTTTGATAACTTGTCTTGTGTCTTATATTATACTTGCAGGTTATGGCATATATATTATAAGAAAAAAATAATTTGTAGTATTAAGTATTGTAACTTTCAGTAAGCCGGTGTGTTTAACTGTGAGACGAATTTGAATTTATAAGGAGTAATACAATGAAGAAATTGGGGAAAATTTTATTTAAGATACTTAAATGGATATTTATCATACTTGTTTGCATCTTTGTACTTTTTCTGATTGTTCGATTTATAGGGCAGAGGATTTATAGCAGTACACCTGAAGGTGGCATAAATGAAGAAATGTATGTAGATATAAATGGCACAAAACAGTGGATAAGTATTTACGGACAGGATAAGGACAATCCCGTTTTATTATATCTGCATGGCGGGCCGGGTTCGTCTACAAGTCTTTATGACTATGCTTTCACAAGAAAGTGGTCTGATGTGTATACAGTTGTTACATGGGATCAGAGAAATTGCGGAAAAAGCTACTCTTCTGAGCAAAATGATACTACACTGACCTACGACCTGATGATGAGCGATGGCGTAGAAATGACAAAATACCTCTTAGACTATCTTGGTAAGGATAAGATAACCTTGCTTGGTCATTCTTGGGGAACATATTTCGGTAGTAACCTTGTCCTTGAATATCCCGAATATTATGAATGTTATATTGGAACGGGACAACTTGTGGACTTTTATCAGAATGAAATTGCCTTTAAGGAGGAAGTACTTAAATGGGTAGAGAACGATGAAGAGGACAAACAGCTTGCTGAAAAATTAATTGTCGGCGATTTTACAGTGGAATATTTTGCTGCAAGAAATACTCTGATGGAAAGATATGGGTATGATATGATGGTTGACGGAACGGATTATAACATAATTGCAGCAGTTATATTTAATCCATACTACTCGCTTGGAGATATTTACAATAACATCACTTCTGATTACAACGTGTATTCGGAGTTTTTAGGCTCAAAGGAATTTGAAAAATTCTCATTACTTGGCAAAACGGACTATGAAGTGCCTTTTTATAATATAAACGGCGATAGGGATTATCAAACGAATTTTAGCCTTGCACAGAAGTATTTTGACGAAATAAATGCTCCATACAAGCAGATGTTTATTATGAAAGACACTACACATGGATTACTTGAATCAAAATCGGAAGAATTTTCGGATATATTGCACAAAATTGCACAAGCGGAATATTAAACCGAACACTTGATTTATATTGTAAAATTTCAGTAAACAAGTGCGTTTAACTGAGAGACGAATTGAATTTGACGGAGATATACTATGAAAAAGAAGTTTGTTTTTGGGATACTTTGTTTCATGTTACTATGTTTATGTGCTTGTGTGACTAGAAATGAAGAAGAATTGTGGGATGTAAATCAATATGAGAGGGTAGAAGATATCATAAGCATTGAAAAATTGGATTTAGGGCGGATGTCATCTGAAGGAGTAGAAGTATCTACTTACAAGGTGAAATATCAGGTCGATGATTGTACCGTTGTATCATATCTTTCTGTTCCTGATGCGTGTATAGAAGAA
>JAFQCM010000051.1 GCA_017399445.1 Lachnospiraceae bacterium
GAAATCAAACATATTTTAACTTCCCATGAACAGGGAGCGTCTCACGCAGCAGATGGATATGCACGTTCCACTGGAAAAGTAGGGGTATGCCTTGCTACTAGTGGCCCGGGAGCAACTAATCTGGTAACAGGAATTGCAACTGCGTATATGGACTCCGTTCCTATGGTGGCAATTACCTGTAACGTGGGTGTTTCACTTCTGGGAAGAGATTCCTTTCAGGAAGTTGACATCGTAGGTGTGACTATGCCAATTACGAAACATAATTATATTGTAAAAAACGTTGATGATTTGGCAAAAACCATAAGAAAAGCCTTTAAAATTGCAAAAACCGGAAGACCGGGACCGGTTCTGGTTGACATCACAAAAGATGTTACTGCGGCAACCACTGAATATACAAAAGAACTACCGGAAGTGATAGAACGTAAAAAACTGGCAAAGGATTCTGATATAGAAACCGTACTTTCTTATATTAGCGAATCCAAGAAGCCATACATATTTGTAGGTGGTGGTGCGATTATTTCAGATGCATCCCAAGAAGTGAATGAATTTGCGAAAAAATTAGATGCACCAGTATGTGACAGTTTGATGGGAAAAGGTGCGTTTGATGGTACCAATGAGCTGTATACAGGAATGTTGGGAATGCATGGAACAAAGACAGCCAACTACGGAGTTACAGAATGTGACCTTTTAGTGGTAATTGGTGCAAGATTTAGCGATCGAGTTACCGGAAATGTACAAAAATTTGCAAAAAATGCAAAAATTGTGCAAATTGATGTAGATGCGGCAGAAATCAATAAAAATGTTATGGTAGATGCTTGTTTAGTAGGGGATGCAAAACTTATATTAAGAGAACTTTGCCACCGTATGGAGCAACATGAGAATAAAGAATGGACTGCGCACATTAAGGAAATGCTTCAGCAGTACCCGTTAACCTACAACAAAGAAACATTAACCGGACCATATGTAATTGAAAAGTTATATGAAGCAACCAAAGGGGATGCTATTATTACTACCGATGTGGGACAGCATCAGATGTGGGCGGCGCAGTATTACAAATATACTTCCCCAAGAACTTTCCTTTCATCTGGTGGTCTTGGAACTATGGGATATGGTCTAGGTGCGTGTATTGGTGCTAAGGCTGGAAATCCTGATAAAACTGTAATTAACATTGCTGGAGATGGATGTTTCAGAATGAACTTAAATGAACTGGCAACTGCTTCCCGATATAATATTCCAATTATACAGGTAGTATTAAATAACCATGTATTAGGTATGGTGCGTCAGTGGCAGACCTTGTTCTATGGAAAACGTTATTCTCATACAGTATTACAGGATAAAGTTGATTTTGTAAAGGTTTCTGAAGGTTTAGGCTGTGAAGCATACAAAGTTACTACAAAAGAAGAATTAGATGTTGCTATTGAAAAAGCATTGCAGGCAAATGGACCAGTAGTGCTAGAATGCGTCATTGACAGCAACGACAAGGTGTTCCCTATGGTGCCACCAGCAGCAGCTATCGAAGAAGTATTTGATGAATCTGATTTAAATAATAAATAAAATAGAAGAAACATTTTAGGAGGAAAAATGAAAATGAGCAGAGTTTACAATTTCTCAGCAGGACCGGCAGTATTACCGGAAGAAGTATTAAAGGAAGCAGCGGCAGAAATGCTTGACTACAATGGAACAGGAATGTCTGTTATGGAAATGAGTCATCGTTCCAAAGCATTTGAAGAAATCATTCAAACAGCAGAAAAGGATCTTCGTGAATTAATGAACATTCCTGACAATTACAAAGTATTATTCTTACAGGGTGGGGCTTCACAGCAGTTTGCTATGATTCCAATGAACTTAATGAAGAATAAAGTAGCTGATTACATTGTAACAGGACAGTGGGCGAAAAAAGCTTGGCAGGAAGCTTCTAAATATGGTAAAGCAAACAAGATTGCTTCATCTGAAGATGAAACTTTCTCCTATATTCCAGATTGTTCTGATTTACCTATTTCAGAAGATGCAGACTATGTTTACATCTGTGAAAATAATACAATTTATGGAACAAAGTTTAAAACACTTCCAAATACAAAAGGAAAAACTTTAGTTGCTGACGTTTCCTCCTGTTTCTTATCTGAACCAGTTGATGTAAGCAAATACGGAATTATCTATGGTGGAGTTCAGAAAAACGTTGGACCTGCAGGTATGGTTATCGTAATCATTCGTGAAGACTTAATTACAGAAGATGTATTGGAAGGTACACCTACTATGTTACAGTTCAAAACTCATGCAGATGCAGACAGCTTATACAACACACCACCAGCATACAATATCTACATCTGTGGTAAAGTGTTCAAATGGTTAAAGAACATGGGTGGTCTTGAAAAGATGAAAGAACTCAACGAAAAGAAAGCGAAAGTTCTTTATGATTTCTTAGATGAAAGCAAATTATTCAAAGGAACTGTTCGCAAAGAAGACCGTTCTTTAATGAACGTACCATTTGTAACAGGCGATGCTGATTTAGATGCAAAATTTGTAAAAGAAGCAAAAGAAGCAGGATTCGAAAACTTAAAGGGTCATAGAAGCGTAGGCGGTATGCGTGCAAGTATCTACAATGCAATGCCAATGGAAGGTGTTGAAAAATTAGTAGAATTTATGAAGAAGTTTGAAGAGGAGAATAAGTAAGATGTATAAGTATCATTGTTTAAACCCAATTGCAAACTGCGGACTTGATTTGTTCAGTGCAGATTATGCAAAAACAGAAGATGTTAATGAAGCAGAAGCTATTTTAGTAAGAAGTGCTGCGATGCATGATATGGAATTGTCAGATAATCTTTGTGCAGTTGCAAGAGCAGGAGCAGGTGTAAATAACATTCCATTAGACAAATGTGCAGATAAGGGTATTGTAGTATTCAATACTCCAGGTGCCAATGCTAACGGTGTAAAAGAAATGGTAATTGCAGGTATGTTACTTGCTTCTAGAGATATCTTGGGTGGTGTTGACTGGTGTAAGGAAAATGCCTCAGATGAAAATATCGGAAAAGCAGCAGAAAAAGCAAAAAGCAAATATGCCGGAACAGAAATTAAAGGTAAAAAACTTGGTGTTATCGGTCTTGGAGCAATTGGTGTATTAGTTGCTAATGCTGCAAAACATTTAGGAATGGAAGTGTATGGTTATGATCCATATATTTCTGTAAAAGCTGCATGGAACTTATCCAGAGATATTAAGCATGTATCTGATGTGAATGATATTTATAAAGAATGTGATTTCATCACAGTACATGTGCCATTATTAGATTCTACTAAGCAGATGATTAATAAAGAAGCTATCGATATGATGAAAGATGGTGTAATTGTATTAAACTTTGCAAGAGATTTACTTGTAAATGAAGAAGATATGGTAGTAGCATTAGCAGCAGGTAAAGTTCGCAAATATGTATCTGACTTTGCTAATCCTACAACAGCAGGCAAAGAAGGTGTTATTTTAACTCCGCACCTTGGAGCGTCTACAGCAGAATCAGAAGATAACTGTGCAATTATGGCAGTAGAAGAAATTATGGATTATATAGAAAATGGAAATATTAAAAATTCTGTAAACTATCCTGCATGTGATATGGGCGTTTGTGCAAATGCAAGCCGTGTTGCAGTGTGCCATAAGAACATTAAGAATACAATCAGTAAGATCACAAATACTTTTGGTAATGCTGATATTAATATTGCTAACATGGTAAATGTAAGCCGTGGAGATTATGCTTATTCATTACTTGACTTAGAAGCAGTAGCACCAGAAAGCGTAATTGAAGAATTAAAGAATGCAGAAGGCGTTTTAAAAGTTCGTGTAGTGAAATAGTTTTGAAATAACATAATGATAAAGCCTGGAACTTAGCATAAACAACTAGGTTTCGGGCTTTTACTATTTTGCTGAATGGATAAAATATCTATGTAGTTTATAAAATAGTGGGAAATACAATGCAAAACGAAAGGAAAGAGTGGCGACATATTATGAAGCAAATTATCATAATTGGGGCAGGTGCAGCAGGATTGACCGCTGCTGTTTATGCAGCCAGGTCTGGCGCTGATGTTCGTATATTAGAACATACAGACAAGGCTGGTAAGAAAATTCTCTCTACTGGAAATGGAAAGTGCAATATTACTAACCGATTTCAAGAGATATCTTGTTATCGTGGAAATGATAGCAGTTTTCCCCAAAAAGTATTAGAGCAGTTTGATGAGAATGATACTATCAACTTTATGGAAAGTCTTGGAATTCTGTGTAAAGAAAAAAATGGTTATGTATATCCAAGGTCGGAACAAGCATCAACGGTTCGAGAAGGGCTTATGATGGAGTGTAAACGTCTTGGAGTAATCATAGAATATGAAGTAGAGGTTCAAGAAATTCATAAAAAAGAGGATGCTTTTGAACTTACTGCAAAAACAAGAAGAGGAAATCAGATATATCAGTGTGATAAAGTAATTTTGGCAGCAGGCTCCAAAGCGATGCCTAAGTCTGGCTCAAATGGCAGTGGGTATGAGCTGGCAAAGTCTCTGGGATTAAAAATAATAAAACCACTTCCTGCGCTAGTCCAGTTGAAGTGTGAAGAAGGGATTTATAAAGAAGCAGCAGGTGTACGATGTGGTGCAAATGTAAAGCTTATGGTAAATGGGGAACTTGTGGCAGAGGAAGAAGGAGAATTGCAAATTACAAATTATGGGCTTTCTGGCATTGTGGTTATGCAAGTTAGCAGATTTGCGGTAAAAGCGTTAGATGGGAGAAAGCAGGTAACAGCAGTAATCGATTTCTTTTCAGAAATGAAAAGAGAAGAATTATATCAGAAGCTGTTTAGGATGATAGAGAAATTCCCGGAAAAAACGATAGAAGATATTTTAGCTGGATTCATCAATCGAAAATTAGCAGGTGCTTTATTGAAAGAGATGGGTATCAGAAAAGATAGAATTGCTTCCAAATGTGATGAAAGTTACATTCAGGGAATTATAAAATGTTTAAAGGGATACCAAACGGAAGTAATTGGCTCCAATACTTTTGCAGAAGCTCAGGTATGTCAGGGGGGAGTAGCCACAAAAGAGATAAATCCACTGACTATGGAATCGAAAAAATATCCAGGACTTTATTTTGCTGGAGAAATTTTGGATGTGGATGGCACTTGTGGGGGTTACAATTTGCAGTTTGCCTGGAGTACAGGTGCGATTGCAGGTACAAAAGCAGGAGAGAATAGTGAGTAACTAACGAAAATAAATGAAATCTTATAAAAGTTCGTTAAAATGTTAGGTGTTATGTGAAAATATGAATAAAAATATGGCAAAACCACTGAAAAGATATTACAGAAATATTAAGATGAACGTAAAAATGTTGAAATATTTTTAGGAATAGTGTATAATTGCATTATTGAATTTGAAGTAAAAAAGGAGAGGATAAGATGAGAAAAAATGGGTTGAAACAACGCCTGTTGCATATTGCCTTGGCAGCAGCTGTAGCAGTTTCTTCTATTTCTGTTACACCAGCGGGAAGTGTTCAAGTTCAGGCGGAAAAAGGTGAAGGTACCGTCTATGCTGTTAATAAATTTGACAGCGACTATGATAGTCAGAATGCATATTCCGGGAATGACTTAGGATGTACTTACACAAAAGAAAAAACTACATTTAAGGTATGGTCACCATTAGCAACTTCTATTACTCTTGTCAGATATGAAAAGGGAAATGGTGGTTCAGTCATTGAAGAAGTTAAAATGACAAAAGGAGACAAAGGTGTATGGTCAGCTACTATTAATGGAGATATTGTAAATACATATTATACCTATAAGGTAACTGCCAATGGAACAACAAAAGAAGCAGTTGACATTTATGCAAAAGCTGCAGGTGTCAATGGCGACAGAGCCATGGTGGTAGATTTAGATAGTACAGACCCGGAAAATTGGGATACCAATTATCAGCGGGAAAAAACAAATTTAAGTGATATCATTGTATGGGAAGTACATATCCGTGATTTTTCTATTGATGTAAGCTCTGGTGTTTCAGAAAAAAATCGTGGAAAATACAAAGCGTTTACAGAAGATACCACGGTAAATGGAGCAGGTAAGGTGGCTTCTTGTGTAAATTACTTAAAAGAATTAGGTGTTACACATGTACAGTTACTTCCTATGTATGATTATGCTTCAGTAGATGAAACAAATGTAAGCACGTCTCTTAGCAGTAATTATAACTGGGGATATGACCCGGAAAATTATAATGTACCAGAAGGTTCCTATTCCAGCAATCCATATGATGGAAATGTACGTATCACAGAAATGAAAGAAATGATACAGGCATTGCATGATGCCGGAATTAAAGTAGTCATGGATGTGGTATATAATCATACTTATGATACAGCTGACTCTAACTTTAATAAAATTATGCCAGATTATTATTACAAGATTAATGATGATATGAGCTATAACAATCAGTCTGGCTGTGGTAATGCTACCAGAAGTTCCAGTGCTATGTATCGGAAGTTTATGGTAGAATCCGTATCCTATTGGGCAGAAGAATACAATATTGACGGATTCCGTTTTGACCTTATGGGAATTCATGATCGTGAAACCATGAAACAGATTCGTGATACATTGGATGAAAAATTTGGAGAAGATACCATTGTTCTTTATGGAGAAGGATGGACCGCTAGCGGATATGACAGTGACAGTGCTTATAAAAAATACGAAGCGGATTTAGATGATGGAATAGGTTATTTTAATGATCAGATTCGAGACTCTTTAAAGGGAGAACATAAAGAAGATGGAACTATTGGTCTTCTTCAGGAAAACTATGTTTCAGGAAAGTATTTAGAGCAGGGTGCAAAATGGCCATATAATGTATGCGGTGGAATCATGGGTTCAGTAGGACATACAAGTGGTGATTATGGTGAGTGGAGACCATATTGGTCAAAATCTTCCAACTGTGTTATTTCTTATAACTCTGCCCATGATAACCTGACTTTATGGGATAAACTGACAAATAGTCTGGGAGTTGGTTACGATTCTACAGATGATCGAATGATAAAAATGAGTAAAATGTCGGGAGGTGTTATTCTTTCTTCTAAAGGTGGAAGCTTTATGCAGGCAGGAGAAGAATTTGCCAGAACAAAGTATGGAGATGAAAACAGTTATAAATCTCCAGATAGCACCAATAAAATTGATTGGAAACGAGTAGAAACATATTCTGATATTTGGAAATATTATCAGGGGATGATTGAAATTCGAAAAGCTTTCAGTGGTTTTCGTTCTATTATAACAAGAAACGGTCGTCAAAGTAATGACTTGAGTAATAACAACATAACTTGGATTAATAAAGATAATGTAAGTGGTGTTTTTGGATTCTATGAAACTAACAATGTGGCAGGAGAATGGAACAAAATTGCTGTTTTAATTAACAATACTACAACAACACAATCTATCACATTATCAGGTTCTAATAACTGGGTTATTGTTGCAGATGAAACAACAGCAGGAGTTGAGAAATTAAAAGAAACAGGTTCCAGTGTGGAGCTTCCTGGGAAATCTATAGTAGTAGCTGTACCAAAAGATACTTTTGAAGCAAATGATGTTCAAAACAAAGCACCGGAAATTACAGTGAACAGAAGTTATGAAACTAGTACAGGAACAGCTCTTTCCTTTAAGGCATCTGCATCTGATCCGGATGGTGATATTGTAACTTTAAGTGCTAGTGGCGTGCCAACAGGAGCTTCCTTTGATGGTGCAACAGGAACATTTTCATGGGATAGTCCGGTAGCAGGCAGTTATACCATAAAAATAACTGCAAATGATGGAAAAAAAACTACCATAAAGAGTGTTACAATCAAAGTAGTAGAAAAAACTACAGAGTTAAAATCTTATGTAGAAACAATCGAAGCGGAAAATTTAACAGCAGATGAATTTACTTCTGATGTTTGGGTGCCTTTTGAAGAAGTGTTAGCAAAGGTAAAAGAAGTGATTTCTACCAGTGAAACAGATGAAGAGAAAATTAGTGAAGCTTTAACAAAGTTAAAAACTGCATACGAAGGTCTTTCTGCTCAGAAAGAAGGAAGAGAAACTTTAGAAGCAGTGATTTCTAAAGGAAATGACAAAGTGGCAGCAGCGAAGAAAGATGCAGGAAACTATGATTCCGAAGCAGTAGCAGATTTAGAAACAGTGCTGGAAGAAGCAGAAACATTCCTTTCTTCTCCAGCACAGGCAGCGCAATATGAAAGTATGACAGAAGACGTGGAAGCAGCTGTTAATGCAGTAGTATCCTTAAAGGAAAATCCGGTAATTAGAGTAAAAGCAGATGGTTATACCAATCCTACTATTTATGTATGGAAAGGTGATGGTACTTCAGCTGTGAAATATACTGGTGAATGGCCAGGAACAAAGCTGTCAGAAAAGGATGCAGAGGGATGGTATATAGTTGATTTGCCAGAAGGTGTGACAGGATATTCTGTTATTATAAATAATGGTGTAACAGGAACACAGACAGAGGATATTACAGGCATCAAAGAGAGTGTAGATATTACAGTTAACGAATTTACTGGAACTACCAGTAATTTTACGGTAGAAGAAAAATCAGCAGGGAAGGGAACGATAGGAGTAACAAAAGAACTGCTTGATAAAGTATTAGCACAGGCAAAAGCTATTGCTGAAAATGAATCTATTTATGCAGCAGATAGTTATGCTGCATTTAATACAGCATATGAAACAGCACTGGAAACAAATGAAAATGCAGATGCTACACAGGTGACAGTTAACCAGACAGTAAGAGCTTTGAAAAAAGCAATTAGTGGATTACAGACAAACGGAGATATTGACATTACTCCTATTGTAACTCCTTCTAATACACCAATGCCAACACCAACTGATGGACCAACTGACAAAGTAACACCAACAGCAGTACCAACAGAAAAACCAACGGTAACACCGGATGGAAAAGTAACAGAAACACCAACAGCTACATCAACACCAACCAGTGCACCGGTTGTATTGGATAAAGTAAGTTTATCTTTTGAAGGAAAAGAAATCCAGATTGCATTAGAAAATAATGCTACAGCAAAAGCTGTAAAAGAACTTATGCCAATAAATCTTGAATTTTACGATTATAATCAAATTGGAAAATTAAGTTATATAGGAATATTGGATACTGTTGATACAGCAGAAAAATGTGAGGCTACAGCAGGAACTCTCTATTATATTCCAGAATGGGAAAATATTTGTTTGTTCCACAAAGATGCAAAAGCAATGGTTGAAATGATTCCAATAGGAAAAGTAGTTTCTGGTGAAGAATATATTACAGAATTGGATAGTGTTAGTGAAGTAGGTGCCAGTGGTTCAGAAGAAATGGTAACACCAACACCAGCACCAACGGAGGAGCCAACACCAATACCAACGAAAGGGTTACCGGTTGAACCAACAGATGCACCAGAAGAACCAACGGATACGCCAGAGGAACCAACAAATACACCTACACAGGTGCCAACGGAAAAGCCTGTAAATACGCCGACAGTTACACCTACAAGTGAACCGACAAATGTTCCTACAAATGTACCAACGAAAGCACCAGTTAATACACCAACAACTGCACCAACGAAAGCACCAAATAGTACACCAACAAATGTACCAACGAAAGCGCCAGAACCAACAAAGGCAATTTCCTTTAATTTAAAGACAACTGTAAAAAATACTATACAGGTAGCTCTTAAATGGGATAAGGTAAAAAATGCAGATTGTTATGAAGTGTATAGAGCCACAAGCAAGAATGGAACATATAAGAAGATATACGATGGTACAGAAACTTCTTATACAGATGAAAAATTAACATGCGGAAAAACATATTACTATTATGTAAAAGCATATAAAGAAAAGGATGGAACACTGGTTTCCTTTGGTATCACAAAAAAAATGAAGGCAAAACCAGTACCAGCCAAAGCGTCATTAAAATCTGTAAAATTAGCTAAGAATACAAAGGCTAAAATTACATGGAAAAAACAGAAAAATGTAAGTGGTTATGTGGTATATCAGGCAACTTCCAAGAACGGAAAATACAAAAGTATAGCAATTGTAAAAGGTGCTTCTAAGGTATCTTATACTACTAAAAAATTAGCTTCTAATAAGAAATATTACTACAAAGTAAGAGCTTATAAGACAGTGAAGGGCAAAAAGGTATACGGAAGTTATTCTAATGTAAAATACATAAAAACTAAATAAGTTTAATTAAGATAAGCAATACATTTTCCAAGAAAGTGTATTGCTTATTTTTCTGTCAGGATATATAATGAACTTATTCTGCGTAAAATGAAGAAAGGAGTCGTTGAATGTTAAGAATTCAGAACATAAAATTAAATATTACACATACCCAAGAGGAACTCCTTGCTAAAATCGCACGTTCGTTGAAAATAACAGAAAAAGAAATTAAATCTTATACCATAAAGAAAAGATCCATCGATGCAAGAAAAAAAGAAGAGATAAAATATATATATTGCATTGATGTGGCAGTAGCATCCGAAGGAAAAATTCTGAAAAAGGCAAGAAATGTAAATGTTTCTCAAGTGCAAAAAGAACAATATGTATTTCCGGAAAAAGGAGATACTCCACTAAAAAAACGTCCTGTAATTGTGGGAGCAGGTCCGGCAGGATTATTTTGTGGTTATATGCTGGCAGAGAGTGGTTATCATCCGTTGATTATAGAACGGGGAGAAAAAGTTGAAGACAGGACGAAAACGGTAGAGAAGTTTTGGAATGAAAATATTCTGTGTGCTGATTCTAATGTACAATTTGGAGAGGGCGGAGCCGGAACTTTTTCTGATGGAAAGTTAAACACATTGGTGAAAGATAAGAACTTTCGTAATCGAAAAGTGTTAGAAGTATTTGTACAAATGGGTGCAGACCCTTCAATTTTATATGTAAACAAGCCTCACATTGGAACAGATGTGTTGAAAACTGTAATTCAAAATATGCGAAATGAAATTATTCGTATGGGTGGTGAATTTTGGTTCCAAAGTAAACTTACAGATATAGAAATTCAACAGGGGAAAATACATTCTATTACTATAAATGATGAAATAAAGGTAGAAACAGATGTGCTGGTTCTTGCTATTGGCCACAGTGCAAGAGATACCTTTACACTTTTAAAAGAAAAAAGCATAACCATGGAGCAAAAAGCTTTTGCGGTAGGACTTAGAATGGAACACCCACAAAGCATGATTAATGAAGCACAATATGGTAAATATGCAGAGAATTTGGGAGCGGCTGATTATAAAGTGACACATACTGCAAAAAATGGCAGAGGAGTATATTCTTTTTGTATGTGTCCTGGAGGATATGTGGTAAATGCTTCTTCGGAGCAACAGGCATTGGCAGTAAATGGAATGAGTTATCATAAAAGAGATGGAGAAAATGCCAATAGTGCTATTATAGTGACAGTAAACCCGTCAGATTTTGGCAGTGAAGATGTGCTGGCAGGAGTGGCATTTCAGCGAAAATTGGAGAATATAGCTTATAAATTAGGACATGGAAATATTCCTATACAGTTGTTTGGGGATTTTGAAGTAAATAGGGAAAGCAACAATCTTGGGGAAGTGGAACCTATGACAAAAGGTGACTGGTCATTTGCAAATTTAAGGGAATTATTCACAGAGGAGATAAATCACTCTATTATAGAAGGAATTCATGCCTTTGATCACCAGATTTCAGGCTTTCACAGACAGGATGCACTATTGCTTGGGGTAGAAAGTCGCACCTCGTCACCAATTCGTATTACTAGAAATAATGACAATTACCTTAGTAACATAGAGGGAATTTATCCTTGTGGGGAAGGTGCCGGATATGCAGGTGGCATTACTTCGGCAGGTATGGATGGAATACGGACAGCGGAGAAAATTGCAGAAAAATATTTGCCTGATTAAGGCATAAGGAGAACAATAATGAATATAAGAGAACAGTTAAAAGATAAAAAGCGAATTGTGGTGAAAGTGGGATCTTCTTCTCTTACCCATAGGGAAACAGGTCGCTTAGACTTGAATAAAATGGAAGTATTAATTCGAGAATTATGTGATTTAAGAAATCAGGGAAAAGATGTGATTTTAGTTTCTTCTGGAGCAATTGCAGTTGGGCGAAATATTATAGGGTTGGAAGAACGTCCTCAGGAACTTCCGGTAAAACAGGCTTGTGCAGCCATTGGACAGTGCAGATTAATGATGATTTATCAGAAAATATTTGCAGAATACAATCATGTGGCGGCTCAGGTACTTATGACGAAAAAAACAGTTATAGATGATTTAAGTAGATATAATGCCCGCAATACTTTTTTAGAATTAATGAGGATGGGAACCATACCCATTGTAAATGAAAATGATACAGTTTCTACTTTTGAAATTCAGTTTGGTGATAATGATACTTTGTCTGCGATTGTTGCTACTATTGCTGAGGCTGATTTATTGATTTTATTATCTGATATTGATGGTTTGTTTACAGATGACCCAAATGTTAATCCAGATGCGAAATTTATTGATGTAGTAGAGGAGTTAGATGACAAATTAATGGGTATGGGGAAAGGAAGTACTGGAAGTAATGTAGGTACCGGGGGTATGGCAACGAAGCTTAATGCAGCGAAAATTGCTACTTCAGCAGGTGCAGACATGATTATTGCCAATGGAGAAGATTTTCACGTACTTCATGATATTGTTTCAGGAAAACAGGTAGGTACTTTGTTTAAAGCACATAAAGATGAAAATTATGATATTGTAGATTATCTGGGAGATTACTAGGAGGCGGAAAATGAACGATACAAAAATTGCAAGAATTAATGAATTATATCATAAATCAAAAGCAGAAGGTCTGACAGAAGCGGAAAAAAAAGAACAGGCAGAATTAAGAAGAGCGTTTGTAGAAAATGTAAAAATGAATTTGCGCGGTCAGTTAAATAATATTTCTATCCAGAATCCGGATGGTACCATTACGGATTTAGGAGAAAAGTATGGAAAAAAAGGAAATTAGAAGAGAAATTTTAAAGAAAAGAGATATGATTTCTTTAGAATATAGGAGAGAAGCAGATGAGAAGATATTTCAGAAACTGATTTCCTTAAAGGAATACAAAGAATCTAGTCTGATTATGCCTTATATTAATTACAAAAGTGAAGTGGATACCAAAAGGTTAATTGTACAGGCTTTGGGAGAACAGAAAAGAGTAGCAGTACCCAAAGTATTGAATAGAAATGGAGAAATGGAGTTTTATGAAATTACTTCTTTAGAACAATTGATTTCGGGTTACAAGGGAATTGAGGAACCGGATACTACTGGAAAAAGTCCTTTGGACATAAAAGAGGAATCAGAAAAAGTTCTTCTGATTATGCCAGGGGCTGTTTTTGATAAGCAGTGTAACAGAATCGGTTATGGAGGAGGATTTTATGACCGGTATTTAGAGAGGCATTCCTGTGAAAAATTAAAATCTATTGCTCTTTGCTATCAGACACAAATTGTAGAAAAAATTGAAAGTGATACATTTGATCAGAAACCAGATATGGTTTTAACAGAAAAAGGAGGATTATTATGATATTGGAAGAATTAGGAATGGCTGCTAAAAAGGCAGAACCACAGTTAATAAAATTATCAACAGAAGAAAAAAATAAGGCATTATTAGCAGTAGCAGATGGCCTTGTAGCAGATGCTGAAATGATTTTAGCAGAAAATGCCAAAGATATTGAAAATGCCAAAGTAAATCATATGGCAGCAGGCTTGATAGATAGATTGTTGCTTACAAAAGAAAGAATTGAAGCAATGGCAGAAGGCTTACGAGAAGTAGTGGCATTAGAAGATCCAATTGGAGAAATATTAGAAACTTTTGAACGTCCAAATGGTTTAAAAGTAGTGCAAAAAAGAGTACCTCTTGGAGTGATTGGAATTATTTATGAATCCCGTCCAAACGTAACTGCAGATGCGTTTGGTCTTTGCTTTAAAACAGGAAATGTGGTTATTTTAAAAGGAGGAAAAGATGCAATTCACTCTAATTTAAGCATTACCAATTCTATTCGTAATACGCTTGCTAAAGTTGGAATTGTAGAAGATGCAGTACAGTTAATTACAGATACTGACCGTGAAACTACAAAAGCTTTTATGAAATTGAATAATTATGTAGATGTATTAATTCCAAGAGGTGGAGCCGGACTGATTAAAACTGTGGTAGAAAATGCTACTATTCCTGTAATTGAAACAGGTACTGGAAACTGTCATATTTTTGTAGATGAAAGTGCAGATATTGATATGGCGATTCCTATTATTATCAATGCAAAAACTCAAAGAATTGGTGTATGTAATGCTTGCGAATCCTTAGTGGTTCATGAAAATGTGAAAGAACAATTGCTTCCAAAATTAGCAGAGCAACTGAAAGCAAAAAACGTAGTTATGAAAGCAGATGAGAAGATATGCCAGATCCTTCCGGAGGCAGAAGTTGCTACAGAAGAAGACTGGGGAACAGAATATTTAGATTATATCATTTCTATGAAAACAGTAGCCAGTGTAGAGGAAGCAATTGAACACATTAATAAATATAATACAAAACACTCAGAAGCAATTATTACTGGTAATATGAAAAATGCAGAAAAGTTCTTAAATGAAGTAGATGCTGCAGCTGTGTATGTAAATGCTTCTACACGTTTTACGGATGGATTTGAATTTGGATTTGGAGCAGAAATCGGTATCAGTACCCAAAAGCTTCATGCGAGAGGACCAATGGGACTGAAAGCTTTGACTTCTTATAAATATAATATTTATGGAAACGGACAAATTAGAAAATAATGCTTGAAATTTGATTACGAATACTATATAATTTTATTGTGCTTAAGGACAAAGGTACAAGCTTGCGTGGCGTAGTTGGTAGCGCAATTGATTCGTAATCAATAGGTCGTGGGTTCAAGTCCCATCGCAAGCTTTGGTAATGAAAAAGACTACTAGTTTTAGTGGTCTTTTTTCACATATTTTAGAACATCAGTAACTATAGTTTAGCTACGGAAAAGGGAAAGAGTGAGAATATGGCAACAAGACCAATACCAAGAGCAGGAGAAATTTACAGGCATTTTAAAAACAAGATGTATCAGATTGTGACAGTGGCATCTCATACAGAAACAGGTGAACAACTGGTGGTTTATGAAGCTTTGTATGATGATTTTAAAATGTATGCCAGACCACTGTCTATGTTTTTAAGTGAAGTGGATCGTGTAAAATATCCGGAAACAGCTCAGAAGTATCGTTTTGAACTTATTGAACGGGAAGTGGATGGAACTTTAAAAATGGGATATCCGGTGAAAATTAGTGAAATCTTAGGACGAAATACAGAAGAAACAAATACTTTAGAACCGGTGCAGACGGAAGAGGCGGAAACTGCTGAAACGGAATTTGCGGAAGAAGAAAGTATACGAAAGGAAGATATGGCTGCAACAACCGATACGGAAGTTATTCTTCAAAAGGATGAAAAGGATGAAGATATTGCCGCAACTATAGAAAGTACCAGTGAAGAAGGATATCTGGATGACGAAGAAATCAATCCATTTTTATTACAGTTTCTGGATACGGATTCCTATGGAGAAAAACTAGAGGTACTTGTTAGTATTCGAAGTCGTTTGGATGACCGGTTGATTGATGACATGGCAGCAGCGTTGGATGTTACAGTGGATGATGGTCCGTTGCCAGTTCGTTATGAAGGGTTAAAGACCTGCTTAGAAACCATGGTAAAATTTGAATGTGAACGTTTTAGGTAAGTTTATGAATAAACGAAATTATCAAAAAGAACTAGAAGGATTAATTCAAAAACTGGAAAAAGAAGAAAATCAAAAACCCAAAAAAGTATTTCTTCACAGTTGTTGTGCTCCATGCAGTAGCTATTGTCTGGAATATTTATCCCAGTATTTTGAAGTGACAGTGTTTTACTATAATCCTAATATTTATCCAGAAGAAGAGTATAGGAAACGTGTAGTGGAACAGCAGGAGTTTATCCGAAAATTTCCTGCAAAACATAAAATCTCTTTTGTAGAAGGAGAATACAAAACAGAAGACTTCTATCAGGCAGTAAAAGGATTGGAAGAAGTAAAAGAAGGTGGAGAAAGGTGTTTTGTCTGTTACCGTTTAAGACTGCAGGAAGCATATGAATATGCAAAAAAAGGCGGTTTTGACTATTTTACCACTACTTTAACCATCAGTCCTTTAAAAAATGCAGAAAAGTTAAATGAAATTGGAGAACAGATTGCAAAAGAAGGAGAGGGAAGGGTACAATTCCTTCCTTCAGATTTTAAGAAGAAAAACGGATATCAGCGTTCGGTAGAAATTTCTAACGAATATGGAATGTACCGACAGGATTATTGTGGCTGTGTATTTTCCAAAAGAGAGCGGGAAATTCAGAAACAAAAGGCAGAACAGCAATAACATATAACGCTTAAGCGATTTCTAGAGAGTACACTAGACAAAGCAGAAAGGAAATGTTACACTTAGGGACAGTGTATCATAGAAAATCAAAAGAAACGAGGTAAAAGATATGGCACAGTTATGGGGCGGACGCTTCACAAAAGAAACCGATAAATTAGTTTACAATTTTAATGCATCCATTACGTTCGATAGAAAATTCTATCGTCAGGATATTAGAGGAAGTATTGCACATGTTACCATGCTTGCAAAACAGGGAATCCTTACAGAAGAAGAAAAGAAACAGATTATTGATGGATTACAGGGGATTTTAGCAGATGTAGAAAGTGAAAAGTTAGAAATTACCGAGGAATATGAAGATATTCATAGCTTTGTAGAAGCTAATTTGATTGACAGGATTGGCGATGCTGGAAAAAAATTACATACAGGAAGAAGTCGTAATGACCAGGTGGCTCTTGATATGAAATTATATACAAGAGATGAAATTTTAGAAATTCAGGATTTATTAAAAGAGCTGTTAAAAACCATTCTCAAAATTATGGAAGAAAATACAGATACCTATATGCCGGGATTTACTCACTTACAGAAAGCACAGCCAATTACATTGGCACATCATATTGGTGCTTATTTTGAAATGTTTAAACGTGATTTGTCCAGAATGCAGGACATTGTGAAACGTATGAATTTATGTCCTTTAGGTTCCGGAGCTTTAGCAGGAACTACATACCCATTAGACAGAGAATACACAGCAAGTCTCCTTGATTTTGATGGAGCTACATTAAATAGCATGGATTCTGTATCTGATAGAGACTATGTGATTGAATTTTTATCTGCATCTTCTACCATTATGATGCATTTAAGCCGTTTCTGCGAAGAAATCATTATCTGGAACAGTAACGAATATCAGTTTGTGGAAATGGATGATGCCTATAGCACAGGAAGCAGCATTATGCCACAGAAGAAAAATCCTGATATTGCAGAGCTTGTAAGAGGTAAGTCAGGTAGAGTATTTGGCGATTTGCAGTCTTTACTAACAGCTATGAAGGGTATTGCACTTGCTTATAATAAAGATATGCAGGAAGA
>JAFQCM010000052.1 GCA_017399445.1 Lachnospiraceae bacterium
AATTCCAAAGCAAAAATTAAAGTGCCAAGCAGTAAATTAAAGACTTATAAGAAGATGTTAAAGAGCAAGGGCGTAAGCTCAAAAGCAACAATTAAAAAATAAGTAAACCAAATAAGTAATTGAAACAGGGACATTGCAATGATTGAAACAGTCAGGGCAATGTCCTTTTTAAATAGAAATTATGTGTTGCAAATTTGAAATTGGGCTATACTTATGGTATAATAACAAATTAGTGTGAACCGCAAAAATGGAAAAGAAAGGAATTGGTTATGAGAAGGGTATTTTTGATTGTTTTGGATAGCTTTGGAATCGGGGAAATGCCAGATGCAGCTTGTTTTCATGATGAAGGAAGTAATACGATAAAAACAGTATCAAGAAGTAAAGAATTTTATCTTCCTCAGATGGAAGAACTGGGACTTTTTCAGATTGATGGCGTAGACTGTAAGGAAAGCGGAAGCAAGATAAAAGGTGCAGTAGCAAGAATGAAGGAAAGTTCTAAGGGAAAAGACACTACGATAGGTCATTGGGAGATTGCAGGGATAATTTCCAAGAAACCTATGCCAACTTATCCTAATGGTTTTCCGAAAGAAATTATTCATGCATTAGAGCAAGAGACTGGTCGAAAAATAATTTGTAATATGCCATATTCTGGCACAGAAGTAATTAAGAAGTACGGTGAAGAACATCTTAAAACCGGAAATTTGATTGTATACACGTCTGCGGATAGTGTATTTCAAATTGCGGCACATGAAGCAGTAATATCACTAGAAGAGCTATATGATGTTTGCAGAAAAGCAAGAAAACTATTGCAGGGAGAGCATGGAGTGGGAAGAGTCATTGCAAGACCATTCATTGGGGAACCAGGGAATTTTACCCGTACATCCAACAGACATGATTTTTCCTTGATGCCACCAGAAAACACTATGTTAGATATTTTAAAAGAAGCGGGAAAGGAAGTTCTTGCAGTTGGAAAAATTCATGATATTTTTTCAGGAAAAGGTATTACAGATTATGTGTATACAAAAAGCAATGATGATGGGGTGGCAAAAACATTAGAATATATGGAACGGGATTTTGAAGGGATTTGCTTTACCAATTTAGTGGATTTTGATATGCTTTATGGACATAGGAACGATATTGATGGCTATGCAAGAGCATTAACACGATTTGATAAACAATTACCGGAAATTTTTGAGAAATTGCGAGAGGAAGATATCTTAATGATTACAGCAGATCACGGATGTGATCCAGGGACACCTTCTACGGACCATTCAAGAGAGTATACTCCATTAGTAGTCTATGGAAAACAGATAATTCCGGGCAATTATGGAACCAGAGAGACTTTTGCTGATATTGCAGAAACCATCCTTAATTACTTTGAACTAAGTTTAAAAAAAGAAGGGATATCCCCAATTAATTGTATTAAGAGTATGAAATAAATGAATTTATGGAGAGGAAAGTGAAAATGGCAATCAAAGTTTTAAATGCATATGAAGTAATAGAAGAAAAGAGAATTGGAGACTTGAATTCACAGGGGTATTTGCTAAAACATAAAAAAAGTGGTGCAAGAGTAATGTTGTTATCCAATGATGATGAAAATAAGGTGTTTTATATTGGATTTCGTACTCCACCAAAGGATGATACAGGATTACCTCATATTTTAGAGCATTCTGTTTTATGTGGTTCTAAGAAGTTTCCGGCAAAGGACCCTTTTATTGAATTAGCAAAAGGATCTTTAAATACTTTTTTAAATGCCATGACTTATCCGGATAAAACTATTTATCCAATTGCGAGTTGTAATGATAAGGATTTTCAAAATCTGATGCATGTATATATGGATGCGGTATTTTATCCAAATATATATGAAAAAGAGGAAATTTTCCGTCAGGAAGGCTGGCATTATGATTTAGAATCTGAAGAAGCAGAATTAAAATACAATGGTGTAGTATATAATGAAATGAAAGGTGCTTTTTCTTCACCAGAAGGAGTATTAGACAGAGTAATTTTAAATTCCCTTCATCCGGATACCTCTTATGCTTTTGAATCTGGTGGAGATCCGGCTTCTATTCCGGAATTAAAATATTCTGACTTTTTAGGCTTTCATAGTAAATATTATCATCCATCTAACAGCTATATCTATTTATATGGGGATATGGATATGGAAGAAAAACTGAAATTCTTAGACGAAGAATATTTAAGCAAGTATGATGTGATGGATATTGATTCTGAAATTAAATTGCAAAAGCCATTTGAAAAGCCAATTGAAGTGTATAAAAAATATTCAATTACCAATGAGGAAACAGAAGAAGATAATACCTATTTGTCTTACAATTATTCCATTGGAACTAGTTTGGACCAGAAGTTGTATCTTGCTTTCCAGATCTTAGAATATGCGTTGATTGCAGCACCAGGGGCACCATTAAAGAAAGCTTTATTGGATGCTAAAATTGGAAAGGACATTATGGGATCTTATGATAACGGAGTATATCAGCCATTATTTTCTATTGTTGCAA
>JAFQCM010000053.1 GCA_017399445.1 Lachnospiraceae bacterium
CCCATAGACAGAGAATGGATAAACCAGCATTAGTGAAGAAGAATCTTCAGAAAGGATGTTTAGAAGGCTCCTTCTGTCTAGTAAAAAAGAATAAGTCTGTAAGCTTTTTCTTGCTTACAAACTTATTATACGAGGAGTATAAATGATGAAAGCAGAAGTTTATGTATTTAGCAGAGAAGAAAATTTAGATTTGATTATGGATACTTTTTGTGATTGTTTTTCGATAGAAAGAATGGATGGAAATAATCACCTGCAGTTGGAAAATAATGTGCAGACAGTAGACATTTACGCATTTCTAAACAATATGGGTGAGGAATATGAACAACTTGTAACGCAGCAAAAAAATATGGTATCAGGGCATTTTGCACAGGTGCAGAATTGTGATGAAGATATTAAAATAAATTTTATTCATCATTTACAACAGGCAAAAGCATTTATACCAGTTAAGATAGAATCAAAGGTAGATGATCAGGCAATACAAAAAGAAAGTCTGAAGGAAACAGTAGCAATTATTTTAGATTTTTTAAAGCATGTAGATGGTGTATTGTTAGTAAATGGAGCAACCGTTGCATTAAATGCACAGGAAGATGTTATTCTGTCAGATGACGGAATGAGTCAGTTGGAATATTATTTTCCATTTGAATATGTGGAAAGTCCGGAATTTCTGAAGGATTGTACACCGGCACAGATTGCAAGAAGAAATGAAAATATGAAATTTCTCTTTGAAAAAAATATTTATGTTACAGAATTGCCTGTAAATGAAGATGATGAAGAAGCAGTCATTCGTGAAAAAGAAGAAATTATAAAAAGAATGTTAGGAACACTTGCAGTTTCTTTGTATTCGGAATCATTATTAAGTCCATCCGAACGAATGAGCACACAGGAGGCAAGGGAATTTGTAATTGATGTTTTAAATGGATATGGAATTGACAAACTAGATGATGTTATGACACCGGACGAACTGGAATATTTTTATGATGACCAATCTGATGAGAGAACAAGAATAAATTTTTCATGGCATTATGAGAATCTTTATGTTTTGGAATGGGCATTAGGGCTTGATGAGTGGACAGAACCTATTGCAATTTGTGACGTAGCAAAATCTGTTAGAATTTTGCAAGAACTTGAAAACTATGAAAATGTTTGTAAAGAAGTACAGGTGCGTTGTAAAAAGGAAATTCTTGACAAAGCAGATTTGGTATATCGTATGGATTGGGCTTGTGTGGATGCCAGAATTCATGGGATGAAAAGTCCAGGCGGCATGGAACCAGGTGTGGTTCAGGAAAGACATAAAACTTTGAATTGGCTTATTTGCTTTGGAAATGATGATTGGGATCATGTGGGTATACCTACATAATTTAGAAAATTAATAAAAAAAGGTCTTGACAAATGCAATGGCCAATGCTAAACTTTGAACCAATAAAATTCCCATGAGGGAGTAGCAAGCGTATATCGTAGCAAGTCAACATACTGACCTTTTGGTCTGGCTTGTTTTAAATTGCGAGACTCATGTATAGCAGAAACTATGCATGAAGTCTATATATTTTGAAATATGTACCCAGGTATAGTTTAAGTGCTGTACTTGGGTTTTTTATATTTCAAAATATAGGAGGAATGAGCGATGTTTATTACATTGAAAAATGCAACAAAAAAATATGGTGAAGGAGAATCTCTTGTCTATGCATTGGATAATGCAAATATAGAGATTGAGAAAGGTGAGATTTGTGTCATATTAGGACCTTCTGGTTCTGGTAAGTCTACTTTACTTAATATGCTGGGAGGGTTGGATCATTTGGACGAGGGAGAAATCATTGTGGGGGATAGGAACCTTTCAGGCTACAAAAACAAAATGCTTACTGATTACCGTAAGGAAGATGTTGGATTTGTTTTTCAGTTTTACAATCTGATTCCGGATCTGACTGTGGAAGAAAATATTGAGGTGGTATCAGATATATCTGAAAATCCTTTAAATATTGATGAGGTGTTAGAGGCTATGGGAATGGAAAAATATCGTTATCGTTTTCCAAAAGAACTTTCCGGTGGTCAACAGCAGCGTGTTGCGATTGCCAGGGCAATCATAAAAAATCCTAAGATTCTACTCTGTGATGAATTAACAGGAGCCCTTGATACTAAGTCGTCAAAAACAGTGTTAGAATTCATAGAAAAAATAAATAAGCTTTATAAGACCACAACAGTCATTATTACTCATAATGAAGCAATTGCAGAAATGGCAGACAGAGTTATTTATATTAAAGATGGCAAAGCACATAAAAACAAAATGAATCTGCAAAAAAAGGCTGCCGCAGAATTGTTGCTTTAAGGAGGGGCGGTTATGAAGTTAAATAAAAGATATTTTCGAAGTATAAAAAGTAATGTATCATTTTATGTTTCATCTACAATATTATCTATAATGACATTGTTTCTGTTTTTTATGATGAATATTTCAGGTAAAGCTATTTGGGAGTTTGGTGATAAATTTTTTATATCACAAAATGTAGAAGACGCTAACTTTACAACCTATCTTCCTATTTCAGAGGATGAAATAGAAGAGTTGGAAAAAGAGTATGGGGTAACTTTGGAACCTCAATATTATAACAATATAGAAACTGATGGTGTAACAACCAGAGTGTTTAAAAAAACAAAAGAAATAAATCTTTATAGTATAACAGAAGGAAAAGATATTGAAAAAAATAATGAGATAATTATTTCAGAAGGGTATGCTGTGTATAACAAAGTGTCCATAGGCGATGAACTGATGATTGGGGATAAGGAATATACAGTGACCGGTTTTTTCCAAAGGCCGGATTATTTATACATGCTTCAGAATGAAAATGATTCTTACAAAAATGTTACCACATTCTTTCTGGCTTATGTAGCAGATGAGGAATTTGAAAATTTAGGTTGTGAAAATTGCCTTTATCTTATTCGTTATGATGAAGATAATCAAATTGAATTTCGTAAAGAGATAAATGAGAAATATCATATGCGTACCTACATATCGGCAAGTGAAAATATGCGAATTGATATGGTAAAGATGCAGGCAGAGATGTTTATTGTGATATCATATATCATTTTGATTATTATGCCATTAATTGTAGTAGTCCTTGTAAGTATTGTTATTAATCGAAAAGTGAAATCCGAACAGAAAATGATAGGTACATTAACTGCTCTTGGTTACAAAAAAAGTAAACTGATGCTTCATTATGCAGGTTTTGCCATGATTCCAGGATTATTTGGTGGTGTATTGGCTGCAATTTTTACAATGATATTTGCACAACCATTTGGAAAAGTAGGATTACAAGATTATGAACCTATGAGAATAGAGTGTCATTTAGAACCAATAGCTGCAATTTTAGGAACTATTATCCCTACTGTAATGTATGTATTAGCAGCTATGAATTCAGTAAATAAATTATTGAAAAAAGATACTGTGCTTTTGTTAAATGGAAATTCAGAACATGGGGAGAAGGGGCATAGAAATATATTAGTAAAGAATAAGGTCTCATTTCGGATGAAATATGCATTACGTTCATTGATTGGAAATCCATCTAGAACCTTTGTAGTATTTTTAGGTATTTTCTTAGGAAGTTATATAGCACTTTTGGGTTATAGCTTTTTAGATACAATGGAACACACAAAGAAAAATATGGTTGATGAAATGGGAAGTTTTGAATATCAGTATGTGTTGAATGAACTTGTGGAAGGCAGTGAATACGGTGGCGAGCCGGTTGTAATGTCTACAGTGGAAAATGAAGCGGGAAAACAATTTAGCATCATTGGTACTTCTGATTCTAATCCATATTTGAGTTTAAGTGATATTCAGGGAAAAGATATTAATCTTGAAGAAGGGTATTATATTACCAGTATAATGGCAATGCTGCAAAATATCGAGGCAGGTGATATAATTAAGCTTTGTAACCCTTTGACATTGGAAGAATATGAGATTACAGTTGCTGGAATTGTGGATAATGATATGCAGACCGCTATATTTACAAATAAAGAAAATGCTGCTGAGATTTTGGGAATTGATGAAAATGTAAGCAATGTTATTATGAGCGATGTGGTATTGGATATACCTGATTCTAAGGTTACTCAGACCATAAAAAAGACAGATGCCAAAGAACAGTTTCAAAATATGTCAAATCAAATGAATGTAATGATATATTTCCTGATTGGAATAGGAGCTATCATTTGCGTAGCATCTATATATGTTGCCGTGAATATGCTGGTGACAGAGAACAGGTCAAATATCTCAATGCTGAAAGTATTAGGCTATAAAGATAAACAAATAAATCAGATAGTATTAAGAATAAACCATATTTTATTACCGATAGGAATTCTTGTCAGTATTCCATTGGTGTTTGCTTCAACAAACGGGTTTATGGTCTGGATGGCTGAGTTTATTGGTGTTTTACCACAGTCTTATATTGCACCTGAGAGTTTCGTTTACACTACGATTCTTGCTTGCTGCAGTTATTTTGGTTCGTTATTTTTATTAAGACGAAAAGTTTCTAAAGTAGATATGGTGGAAAGTTTAAAAGAAAATCGAGAATAAGAAGACATGCATATTTTAGTTTAGAGTTGTAAATATAGAAAAAGTATGTTAAACTTAGCAATGATTTCTCAACATATAAGATGAAAAGGAATAAAATTTGCCAGAGAGAGGAAAAGGAATGAAAAAGAAATTAGTATTACTTATGCTTGCAGGAATGTGTTTATGTGCAACA
Organism: Lachnospiraceae bacterium; assembly: GCA_017399445.1. Lineage (GTDB taxonomy): Bacteria > Bacillota > Clostridia > Lachnospirales > Lachnospiraceae > RUG11237. The sequence goes on from JAFQCM010000053.1 coordinate 4,728, forward strand.
GCTTGTGGAAGTTCTGATACAACAGCGGAGAACACACAGGTAACAGAAGAAACTAACGAAACTACAGAGGCTGTAGAAACAGAAACTACAGAAACCGAAACTGCAGAAGCTACTGAAACAGAAGCTACAGAAGCTACTGAAACTGAAACTGCAGAAGCTACAGAAACCGAAACTGCAGAAGCTACTGAAACAGAAGCTACAGAAGCTACTGAAACTGAGACTACTGAAGGTACAGATGCGGAAACTACAGAAGAAGCTAAGATAGATGAAGCTAAATTAGAAGAAATGTTAACTGCTACAATAGACTGGATTGCAATACAGTACCTGGAGGCTGAAAATCCTAATGTAAGCGGACTTACAGTTGCACAGGCTGTTCCTATGGCAGTTCATGCAGTGGGGGCAACACCGGAGACTTTTGAATCTAATGAAAACTTTGATCTGATTATTCCGGCTGCTACATTAGAAGAAACAATGAAAAATCTTTTTGGAACATCATATGATACTGCTGAATATACACCGGTAGAGTCCGACAGAGTAAAAAAAGCAGAAGATGGAAGTTTATCTTATACTATAGGTGAATGGGGTCTTGCTGTTCCGAAGTTTTCAGTAGAAAGCATCGAAAAAGATACTGCTACCGATGGTTTCATCGCTACTGTAAACTATTATACTTATGATGAAGAAACAAAAACTGATTCTGCAACAGAATATACAGCACGTTACACTCTTACACCAAACGCTGAAAGTGCTTACGGTTTCGTAATCACAAATATGGTTGGGGAAAAGCAGTAGCTGCTACAGAAGAGTAAATAGCAGAAGTTATATATACATAGAAGTAAAAGAGCTATGAGATAGTTAAAGTCTCCAGGCATGGGAAGAAATACATGTCTGGGGATTTTTACATTTCAAAAGGATGGTGTATAAAATGAATGATAAAAAGACAATGAAATTAGTAAAAAAATGATACGAAAAAAACCTATGCCAAGTAGTCTTGAACAGGAATTCAAGAAAAATGGTTTAGAACCTATCCTTGAAAAGGAAGGAAATGGTAATATCATGGATGAACTGTTACAATTTGAGATTAAGATTTTAAAAATAGATTGACGTTTAAACTTGTATTAATATATATTATGAAAAGAACATAAGTAAAAAAAGCATAGGGCAGTGACTGCCCGAATAAACGCCTGTGGAGATAGTAGGTTGCGAGGTCTGCGAAGCAGAAAGCCCATTGGCTTTAGGCAAGGGATAGTTCACTTAGGAGGAAAAATCATGGGAGTATTTGATAAATTTAAGAAAACAAAAAGGGAAAAAGAAGTTTTTGAACAGGACTTAAATCGGCAAGAGCATCCAGGTATGGTGTTTGTTATGCACCTACTTATGAAGGAAAAATGTCCTATACCAGACAGAGAACAAATGACAGCAGTTATGCAAAAGCACTTGGGAGAAGTGGATTGCTTTTGTCACGAAGCTCACATAGCAGGATTTGCAGCGAAAAAATATAAGGTAGAATTTGAAAAAGGCTCTATGCCACCACAGCTTATGTTGGCGGAAAGTGAAAAAGGAATTTCTGAAATTGTAGATGATTTTACAAAAAGTCAGATGTGGGACTGTCAGGAAGACAGAGACGGAATTTTGGCAGAATGTAAGTATCAGGTAATTGCTACCGATATGCTGGCAGCAGGATTGGAATATAGAGACAGAGCAGATATGCTGATGGACTATATGGAAGCTTTGGTAGAAATGTATCCAGAGTGTGAAGCCGTATATTTTCCAAATTCAGGAAAGATGTTTACCGCAGAACAAGTCAGAAATCATCAAATTCCAAGAGAAAGCAGATTTATTTATTTTGCAGTAAATGTACGGCTCTTCAATATACAGGGCACCGAGGATATGATGGTAGACACACTGGGCATGAGTACTTTATTTTTGCCGGATTTGCAGTACCATTTTCATGACATGGATCCAAACTGGGTGGTGAATCATGCATACAACGTGTTGTCTTACATATATGATAATGACAATCCAATTGACAGAGGGGAAACCATTGATGGAATTATTAATGGTAATATGGATAGAAATGTGCAATGGAAATGCCAGTATGAAAAGGCATTAATACAGCCTGTAAGAGAGGTACTGGATATTTGCATGAATGAATATGCTTCTGGAACTAGAGAGTAATAGTGGAAAAATTATTAGTAGGAGATGGAATTGTAAAAAAGCAAAATCTTTGAAACAAGGAGATAAAGTTGCAATTGTCGGTCTTTCCAGTGGAATGTTGGGGAAGAGTTGTTTGAACAGAAGTTAAACGGAGGAAAGCGTAAATGAAAACAAGAGTAGAAGAAACAATTATGAGACATGATAAAGGATACAACTGTGCCCAGGCAGTAGCCTGCACCTACTGCGATTTAGTAGGTGTGGACGAAGAAACTATGTTTAAAATGACAGAAGCCCTTGGCCTGGGTATGGGCGGCATGGAAGGAACTTGCGGTGCAGTTACCGGAGCCTGTGTACTTGCAGGAATGAAGCGAAGCAGCGGGAATTTAGAACACCCTGATAGCAAAGCAGAATCCTACAAATTATCAAAAGAAATTGTAAAGCGTTTCGAAATCCAGAATCAGTCTGTAGTATGTAAAGCTCTAAAAGGAGTAGAAACAGGAAAGGTATTACGTTCCTGTGCAGACTGCATCAAAGATGCTGCAGCTATTGCAGAACAGGTATTATTCGAAGAAAAATAGCAAAAAATGTATGTGGAGAAGATGGAGGGTTGGCTATGATTATTGATACACATGTGCACATTGGAAACATGCTGAAATTCCAAATGCCAGAAGAAATGGTATTGGAATCTATGGAAAAATATAACATAGATTATTCCTTAGTATCTAATATTGATTCTTCCGAAGTGGATTTTCAGCAAAAGGAAATTCCAAAAGAACAGCAGATTTCACAAATAGTTTCTTTAGAAAGAACACTTCGTTTTGCCAGAAAATATCCGGAAAAAATAGGTGTTCTCGCCTGGGTAAAGCCATATGGAGAAGAAATAACAAAAGAATTTATACAAATGCTTGAAGAAAACAGAGATATTATCTATGGTTTAAAAGTACATCAGTTCCATTCCAAAACCTCATTGGATGAGCCTAAAATGGTACCATATTTAAAGCTGGCAGAAAAGTTTCAGTTTCCGGTAGTAGCTCATACTGCAGGAGATGAAAAGTCATTACCAATTCATGTATGGAATGCAGCAAAAGCAAATCCAAATATTAATTTTGTAATGGTGCATATGGGATTGGAAACAGACCATGAAGAAGCCATTGAACTTCTTGGCACATTGCCTAATTTATATGGAGATACTACCTGGGTATCTTTAGAAAGTACCATAAAAGCAGTAAAACATGCCGGAATTGAAAAAATTGTCTTTGGAAGTGACAATCCTATTGAAGGTGTGGATACCTATCATAACAATCCTAAGGGAGATATCTCAATTTATCAGGCCTATTTTAAGGAATTGGAATCAAGTTTGGGAAAAGATGGATATGAACAGATTATGTACAAAAATGCAGCACGTTTATTTAGGATTTCATTGCCTGAAAAATAGTTTATATGAAAAACATCTATAGAATGTTTTAATTGAAAAAAACTTCCAAGTGTGGATATCAATGAAGAATTGAGATAATCAATGGATAAAAAGGTTCTATATTAGCTGAAAAGGCAGATATAGAACCTTTTTCAAATCAAGAGTCAAAGTTAATTTTGTATATGTTTTTTGAAAAATTAAAAAAATTCTAAAAATTTTTTGTAACGAATCCAAAAATAAGTGGACTAAACTATTAGAACACACAAAGGAGGTGGCATAGTGCAGAATATGCGAGGGGCATATGAAGAATATTATCAAACAGTATATAAGTTTTTAATGGGTTTGACAGCAGGAAACCATGAACTTGCAGAAGAACTGACCCAGGAAACGTTCTATCGTGCCACAAAAAATATTGGCAAATTCAGAGGGGACAGTAAAATGTCAACCTGGCTGTGCCAAATTGCAAAATATGCATTTTACCAATACATTGATAAAAAGAACCGGCAAAAGGAAGTACCATTAGAAACTGTAGTGGACATTGCCTTAGAGGAAGAAGTAGAGAAAAGTTATATCCAAAACGAAACAAAACTTTCTCTATATAAAAAGATTCAGGAATTGGAAAGTCCCATGAAAGATGTAGTTATGCTGCGTTTAACAGGAGATTTGAGTTTTCGGGAAATAGGAGATATCTTAGGAAAAAGTGAAAACTGGGCAAGAGTTACCTTTTATCGAGGTAAGCAAATATTAGGAAGGAGGTTAGAAAATGATAATTGATAAAAAAGAAGAATGTGATATCATGACTGACCTTTTGCCTTTATATGTGGAAAACCTGACTCAGGAAGATACCGAGCAGTGGATAAAGGAACATCTTTCCGAATGCGAGCAATGCAGGAAAAATTATGAATTAATGCAGGCTTCATTTACAGAAATGATAAAAGAAGAAAAGAAAGTAAAAAAGAAAAAGACAAAATTGTTTAAAAAAGTAAAACTTCGATTGTTTCTATATGGATATGTATTGGTGTTGGCAGTAATATGGCTGTATTGTATGTGGGATTTTATTTTTGGATTTTAAGGGGTGATGATTGTGAAAGAAAAACAAGTGTGTGCCATAGTAGAAGATTTATTTGGCTCCTATATGGAAGAGCTAACTAATGAAACCACCAGACACATGGTGGAAGAACATCTAAAAGAGTGTAAAACCTGTCAAAAAAAATACGAAACATATTTGCTGCAGACAGAAGAAAGAAGTTTACAGGAAGAAAAAGTAAGTCAGAAGTTTCGGAGAAAATTGTCCCGTTATCGCTATCAGTTAGTGGGAATCATAATTGGTATTGTACTTACGCTGGTAGTGATGATAGGAGGAATTGCAATTTCTATTTTTCTTGCGCAAAAAGCAAATGTTGTAGATAATTATACAGAAGATATTGCGGAGTATGGAAAGTTTCAGGATTATGCAGGAATTTCAAAGCTATATTTATTTCCGTCAAAAAAAGAAATGAATATGGAAAATACCAGTTTGGAAAAGTATGTGTATGAATGTTATGGGAGTAAGATGTATCAGACATATCAGATTTATCTGGAATGTGAATATTCCAAAGAAGAATATTTGGCAGAAAAAGAAAGACTGAAAAATGTGGAAGAGGTGGATAAGGAGAAAGTAGTGCAAAACAGTGAAGGAGATTTTAAGTATCCTGGAGTATATGCTATGTTAAATAGTGAAGGTTGCTATGAATATGCTCTTTTTTTAGAAGAAGAAGAGAAAATAATTTATGTATATTTACAAGGGTCAGTAGACAGAAGAGAATTGAAATTTTCAGAAGAATATCTTCCGGTAGAATACGGACAAGATGGCAGTTCTTATGAAAATGAAAAAGAATATACCATGTATTCTCTTACTACAGAAGAGTTAGAAGAATTTATAGAATAGAGGGAAAGGAACTTATGCAAAAGTTTAAAAGAAAGAAATTATGGACTGGCATTGCTATTGGAGCAGTACTGACAGTTTTAACACTATTTGTGCTGGGGACAGTATTCATTTGGTATGTTTTTACCGGAGGTCCCCCAAAAAAAATAAAAGATGTGGAACGTTATGAAGAAATCTTTGATTTACGAATGAATAGCGGGTTAATCATATTTCCGGAACATATTTCGGAAAAAGCCACAGTGAACGATTTTTATTCTTACTACAGAGATATGTTTGGTTCACCAAGTTATGAAATTTGTCTGCAATGTACTTACGAACCAGAGGAATACCAAAAAGAAGTGGAAAGACTGGAAAAGACTTATAAAAGGTATGGTGGTACGGAACGAAGACTTTTAGAAGATACGGAAGGAAAGTATAATTATCCAGTATATATTGCCATTGAAAATCATCATTATTCCTATGAATATGCCATGTTAACCGGGGAAAACCAAATTACATATATTAGTCTTTCTATTGTGGACAAAGAGGAAGTAAATTTTAATCAGGATTATCTTCCATCAGACTTTATGACAGATGTGGGAAGAAACTTTACTAGTGGGTATTCTATCTACATAAGCTCTATGAGCTCTAGTGGCATCAGCTATGATGATACAAGAGCAGAAGTGGTAACAGTTACAGATGCTCATCTGGAACAAATTGAGGACAGTTATTTTGTTGTTCGGGTAGAGCTGGATGAAGAAAACAGGGAAATTATTACAGAATGTTGTTTTAACTATTATGAAAGCTTATATGATGAAGAAGGAGACAGAATGGTATATTCAGACCTTAATGGGATGATATACAAAGATTTAAAACTGAATGAGGACAGAACAAAAGCAATTGTCACTTACTATGAAGATAAAGAGCAGACAGAGGAAAAAGAATTTGTAGTGGAGATACCATTGCCATAATTATTTTGTGAAAGAGGCAGGAAACAGAGGTTTTTTGCCTCTTTTCAGATTGTAAAAAGAAAAAAACAATGATAAAATGATTGTTATCAAATATTTATTACATAGACATAGAAGTAAGAAAGAGGTATTTATGCGTATTGCAATCGTAGATGATGATGAAAAAATGATTCAAAAAACATATAATATGGTGGAGCAATACTATAAAAGCTTAGACGTGTTGATTGACTGTTATACCAAAAGTAAAGAGTTTTGGGAAAGCTGGATACAAAATCCTCAATATTACCAGCTTCTTTTGTTTGATATAGAAATGCCGGAAAAAGATGGAATAGAATTAGCAAAGAGAATTCGTGAGCAGAACAAAGATATCCCTGTTATTTTTCTTACTAGCTATATGGAATACGTATTAAAAGGCTATGAAGTAAATGCCCTACGTTACCTTACAAAACCTTTGGAAAAATCGAAGCTTTTTGAAGCCTTAAAGGCAGCAGACAAAAATAATGAAAATCTGGAAAAATTATTGCTTCACGATAAAGAACAGGATATGGTTGTATATCTAAAGGATATTGTATATATGGAAGTGATGGATCAGGATATTTATATCACTATGGCTACAGGAGAAATGTACAAAGTAAGATATAATTTAAAAGAATATGAAACTCAGTTAAAAGACAAAGGATTTGTACGTTGTCATAGAAGTTATCTTATAAATATGAAGTATATTAAAAGTCTGGAAAAAAATCAAGTGTTATTAGGGAATGGCACTGTAATTCCGATAAGCAGAATGAAGAAAGAATATACAAAGACACTTTTTTATGAATATATTCAAAGAGAGGCAAGATAATGGAGTGGGGGACGTTAGGGAAAATATGGTTTTTCGATTTTTTATTAAACTGGGTGGTATGTTATTATGTAAAAGCAGTTGGAGACAGAAAAATATTGTCAAAAAAGACTGATTATTTTTTACTGATAATAGCTGCTTTTTTTAGTACATGTACATGGGAAAGAGATGCAATTAGCTGGACGGATATGGTATCAACACTTCTGTTTTTCATAGTTTTATTCCGTCCGTTTAAGCAGTTTTTTTATAAGAAAATGTATTTATTACTGGATACTTTTGGCTGTGTAGTATGGATGTATTGCATTTTAATGGCAGGATACGGCTGGTTTGTAGATTTCCAATATATGAACCTTTTTGATACGGAAATTTATCTCAAAGGAATGGTGGTGGTTGCACTATTACTTTTTGTGGGATTATTTCTTTTGGTGTTTCGAAAGAAAACAGAAATTTCTTTTATGGCAAGTGACAGAATTTTGCTTGGAATATTTATTAGTTTGTTGTTTGCAGGCACTGCAATTGTTAATGGAGAAGTATGGGAAAGTATTGGAAATAAGGGAATTGTACCCTATGCAAAAGTATGCAATGCCATGTTTGTTTTCATGGGAATTATGTTTCCGCTGGTAGTAATTTATGGGAGAATGTCTTCAGAACTTGAGAGGAAACAGAATTATAGTGAACAATATATCGCTTTAGAACTGGAACACTTTCAAAGAGAATATGAAAGACAGAAAGAAATCAGACGTTTTGGTCATGATATGAAAAATCATCTGCTTCATATGAACCAATTGCTAGAAGCGAAAAAAACAGCAGAGGCTGAAGTCTATTGCAAAGAATTACTGGGGAATATCCCCAAAAGAGAAAATGTTATTATAACTGGTGATGATGTTGTAGATGGTATTTTATCCTACAAAGCGCAGCAAATGAAAGAATATGGTATCAGATTTGAAATAACAGGATTATTTGAGAAGCCTATTCCAATGAAACCTGTTGATATTTGCACCATTTTTGCAAACGCACTGGATAATGCAATGGAAGCCTGTGAAAGGATGAGAGAGGAAAAAGAGCCATGGATTACTATGCAGATTAAGCGAACAGATTATTTTTGTTTGATAGAACTTATTAATTCCAGTTCAGAAAAAGAATATCAAAAGAAAGACAAAGGAAAAACAAGTAAAACGGATAAAGAAAATCATGGATTTGGATTAGAAAATATAAGAAAAACCATGGAAAAGTATGGTGGAACTATGGAAATAATGCAAGAAGCTGATAGATTTCGGTTAAGATTGATTTTAAAAAGTGAATAATGCAATTCACGACAGAAAAGAAACCAGTTACGACGAAAAACCTGTAAATCTCCTCTTCAAATGTTAAGGTTGTAACCGAAGAAAATATAGCATTTGGAAAGGGAAAAATATGAATAGGAAAGAGTTTAAGAAAAGCTGCAGGAACAGTGTGAACCTCTTGTTAGCATATAGTTTTGTGACTTATGCGATAGTGATGGTTTCACTTATAGTACATGTAATATGGGAGTACATCAAAGGAACGAATATAGACCGGCTTATGGAGGATGATGCTTACTGGGAACGGATTGAAGCGGGTGGGATTGAATATCTGCTCATAGTTTTTATAGGGGTTCTTATGATAGCAATATTTCGTAAATCAGCAGGTTCATGGAAAACCATGTTTCAAAGTAAGAAAGTCATGAATAAGGTTTCTTTTGTAAAACTCTTCTTTGTATTCATGATGCCACAATTTTTAGGGTTAATTCTGGACTTCTGTGGGGAAGGAATTTTAAATTATTTTGGATATACTATGGAAATGTCTGTGGAATCAGCTTTTGCAACTAGCGAAAGTATAGGAATGCTTCTATATGCAGGAATTATAGGACCTGTTGCAGAAGAATTATGGTTTCGTGGTGTAATACTAAAAAATGCATTGCCTTATGGAAAACGATTTGCTATTATAGCATCTTCTGTACTTTTTGGTGTGTTTCATGCAAATATACCACAAGCAATATTTGCAACTATGGTAGGATTAATACTTGCTTATGTGGCAGTAGAATATTCCATTTTTTGGAGCATTGCATTACATATCTTTAATAATTTGATTATGGGAGACGGGGTTGGTTTTCTTATCAGCGGACTGGAAGTCAAGACACAAGATTTGATTTGTAATCTGCTTATGTTAGTCTTTTTCGTTGTGGGGATTTTGATTCTATTGCATGATAAGAAAGAAATAAAAGAATATTTTAAGGAAAATCCAAAGGGACAAGGCAAACATTATTTGTGGTATTTTACAATGGCAGGTACACTGATTTTTATTATAACCAATTTTGTAGTATCTTTATTAGGAATTAGCAAATTGTAATGAAAAAGATAGATAGAAAGATACTAAAACCATAAAGTAAAATGGAAAATGAAAAATAAAAGGAGCACTATATGGAACGAAAGAAAAGTTCATTAACTACTTTATGTTACATAGAACAAGATGACAAATATTTAATGCTTCATCGCATAAAAAAGGAAGTAGATGTCAATAAAGATAAATGGATAGGTGTTGGCGGGCACTTTGAACAGGACGAAAGTCCGGAAGAATGTCTGCTACGGGAAGTGAAGGAAGAAACCGGACTTACTTTATTGTCATGGAAGTTTCGTGGACTTATTACTTTCGTGTGTGATGGATGGAATACAGAGTATATGTGTCTTTATACGGCGGACAGTTTTGAAGGAGAATTAATTGACTGTGAAGAAGGGGAATTAGTCTGGATACCCAAAGAAGAAGTATTCCAATTGCAGCTTTGGGAGGGAGATAAGATCTTCTTTCAATTGCTGGAAGAACGAAAAGACTTTTTCTCCATGAAACTGGTTTACGAAGGTGACACACTAAAAGAGTGTCAGGTAGATGGTAAAGCATGGAAAAGATAAGGCAGGGAAACAGCCATGTTAGATAAAGAAATGAGGGAGCCACTGTTTGATTATCTGGAAGAATTTTACGGAAAAATCCGTATTTTTGAAGAAAAGAATGCAGGTGGTTCCCGGGCAGATGTAATTGGTGTGGTTGATAGTAATCTGCTGGGATTTGAAATAAAAAGTGACAGTGATTCCTATACCCGCCTAAAAACACAAACCAGAGATTATGATGTTTTTTGTGATATAAATTTTCTGGTAATTGGAAAAACTCATATAAAACACGCAGAAGAGCATATCCCTCCTTATTGGGGGATTCTTTGCGTTTATGAAGAAAAAGATCAGGTAAAAGTAGAAATGATACAAATTCCTGGTAGAAATCCAAAAGTTTCCATAAAGAAACAGATAGAGTTTTTATGGCGTCCGGAGCTGTACCAGATTCAGAAGTGGAATGATTTACCTGAGTATAAACAGAAAAGCAAACAGTTTGTACGGGATAAAATTGTGGAAAAAATACCAGAAGATATATTAAAAAGACAAATGACAGATTTATTGTTTGAACGGGATTATGAAATCCTTTTAGAACAAATCAAAATGGTAAAAAAGGAAAATAGAGCTAGAAATAAGAAAAGAAGGAAAGGTTAATATGGAGCAAACTTTCATTGCAGATTGGCTAAATTCTGTATTTGCACAATATGATTATAAGATTTTAGAGGCATTACATCAGATGGCAGTAAGCTTTCAGGGAATATTAACACCATTTTTTCTGTTGGTAAGCAGTTTTGGGACTAATGGAATAGGAGAAATACTCTTAGGTGTGGTGCTACTATTGTTTAAGAAGACAAGGAAAACGGGAGTTTGTGTATTGGTGTCATTAGTAATGGGGCTATTGATTACTAATGTTGTAGTGAAAAATCTGGTAGCAAGACCCAGACCCTTTGCAGATGTGACAAGTATTTATTATGAATGGTGGCGGTTTGTTGGTGGTGTATGGGAAGGGGAATATTCTTTTCCTTCAGGACACACTACAGCCATTATGGCAGCAATTACCGCAGTTGTGATAAATACAAAAGGGAAATATAGATGGTTACTATTTATATTCGTGATTCTTATGGGAATGTCAAGAAATTATTTAATGGTTCATTATCCATCGGATATTTTAGGTGGAATTTTAGCAGGTTCATCGGCTGCAATGATTGCATGTTTTATTGTGAATAAGAGCTGGAAAAAAATGCCATGTCTTTAGTAAAAGAAGAGGATATCCGATATAATAAAAAGGTCTGGAAATTGGAAATATTCTAATCAAAAAAGGACATACTATGGCCGGAGGTGATTAGAATGAGAGCAAATGATAATGAGATGCCAATTGGTTTTGCATTATCTATGGCAATGAATGAAGAAGCCAGAAATAAGTTTGCAGCTATGGACAGTTCCCAGCGTGAAAAGACAGAAAGCCTTGCAAGACAAGTAAAAAGTAAGACAGAAATGGATAGACTGGTAGATAATATTGCAAAAGGAAATACCTTTATGTGATAAATAAGGATAAAAGGAAGGAATGAAGCTCTGTTTCAGCTTTCGCAACTGAAATGGAGCTTTTAACGTAACAGTTCAGAGTAATGGCGTGGGCTGAACAGTTACCTTTTAACAATGTTGGAACAGTAAAAAAAATGTACAAAAGGGCAAGGATATGGTAAACTTAGAGTAGTACATAGAAAAGGGGAAACAGAATTATGGGATTTTTCAATAATTTGTTTGGAAAAAAAGAAAATAAAGAAGTAGAAGAGTGTGTTGTAACAGAAAATGCAATAGAGGAATTGCGGGAAGAAATAAACAGGAACAGTTACACACTTATGATAGAGCAGGTATTTACTATAAAGAACAAGGGCTGTATTGTGGTAGGAATCTTACGAGACGGCACAATGCAGACAGGGGATAATATTTATGTGTTAGGACGGGGCAGACAGGTATTACCTTCTAAAGTATTGGGAATGGAAAATCCAGAAGTAGGGAATATGGAAACAGCCGAACCGGGAACTCCGGTAGGAATTTGGTTGGAGGGAATCGAAGCTTCCCAGTTACATATGGGTGATGTTGTTACAAATGTAACGCCAAATACAGTAGATGTGGACAAACCAATAGAAAACCCAAGATTAAAAGGTTTATTAAGATTTGCAGCAGGAAATCCTACAGAAGAAATTATGAATTTGGTTTATGAAGAAGTGGCTATGAATACTCGTTTTCTGTCAGTGATGATGCTGTCAGAAGAACCGGAAACTAGCGAAGATGGAACTGCTAAATTTAAGGAAGGTTCTGTAATGCAGCTTCCACAGCTTACAGCTCCAGATGGTGCAAAGTTTCAGCCTGCTTTCACAGACTGGAAAGAACTGGAAAAGTGGGAAGACATGGAAAAACCAAAAACTTTACTTCTTACCTTTGATGATTATGCAGCATTAGTATTAAAAAATCCGGAAATCCAGGGAGTAGTGGTAAATCCATTTAGTGAAAATATGATGATAGACCGCAAGATTTTAGAGCATTTAAGAATGAAAAAAGATGCATTATTGCAGGAAGCAGCGAAAAAGCAGACAGGGGAAGAATAGAACTTTTAATAGTTGGAAAAGATAGCTAAGGAGTATGTAAGCATGGAATTGTGGGATGGATACTATGAGGATGAAACTCTGGCAGGCAAAGATTTAGTACGTGGACAGGCGATACCAAAAGGATTATATCATATTGTCTGTGATGTATTGGTTTATCACGAGGATGGAGAATATTTGCTAATGCAGCGGGATTGGAAGAAAGAAACTTACCCCGGCATGTATGAGTCTAGTGCAGGAGGCAGTGTTTTAAAAGGGGAAACACCATTAGAAGCTGCTAAGAGAGAATTGGAAGAAGAAACAGGAATTATAGCAGAAAATCTAGAATTTTTGTTTCGAAAGGTAAGTGAGAAGAGTTGTGCAATACATTATGGGTATCTTTGTAAAACAAATCAGCGAAAAGATTCTGTGTGTTTGCAGAAAGGGGAAACTATATCCTATCGTTGGCTTGAAAAAGAGGATTTCCTAAAATTTATTAATACAGATGAATATGTGCCTTCGGGCAGAGAACGATTTAAGGAATATTTTGATTCTATAAAATAATGTAACAAAAGGGGGATGCACTATGGATATCTTACATTTGTTAGAGGGATGTTTAAATGGAATTGTAGAAATAGCTATTCTGGTTTTTGAATTTATTGGGGTTATGATTATTATAGTATCAGGTGTTCGGGGGTTTTATAATTATATAAAACGTTCTCCGGAAACAAAACTGATACTTGCAAAGGGACTTGCTATGGGTTTGGAATTTAAAATGGGAAGTGAAATTCTTAGAACAGTAGTAGTTAGGGAATGGACAGAAATAGCTACTGTGGCGGGCATTATTATTTTGAGAGCAGCCTTAACATTTTTAATTCATTGGGAAATTAATCAGGAAGAGCAGGGAGAACATAACAAAAAGTAAGGAGAAGGATTTTAATAAAATACGAAGGTATAGGAAAGGGTGGGCAGATATTATGGAGACTTCGGGTATTACGGATATATTATCAGAAGGAATATTATGGCTTGTAGAAGAGTCAAAAGATACAGCGTATATTATTAATGCAGAAAATGGAACCATTGTCTATATGAATACAGCAGGTAAAATAGTATTTGGTGTAGGGGATGATGTTGTAGGTGAAAAAGCAGATGTAGTGGGGAATACTACATGGGATGCTAATTTAAGTAAGCTTACCGGGAATAAGTATTACACCTACGAATATTATAATGAAAAAGTCAATTGTATGTTTGTGGTGAAAGAAAAACTGGTAAAATGGGATGGAGAATTATGTATTCTTAGAATGTTAATTGATATATCTACCGTGGAACATATGGAAAATACCATTGCAGGTAAAATCTATATAGAAAATACTTTGCTTAATTTTATTGGAACCCTGGCAAGGTCTGAACAATCAGAAAATAATGATGAAGTGATGAATTACATATTGGAATTAATAGGAAAGTTTTATTCGGCGGACAGAGCATATATAATTCAGTTATTGGAAAAGGATTGTCAGAGACATTATTTATATCAGTGGACAAAAGAAGGTATTGAAAACAGTGTGGAAGAGATTAAAGTAATAGATATTAAAAATCCACAAACAAAAGAAAATGTATACAAGAAAAGAATGCCTATTTTAATTCGGGATATTGAAGATATCAAAGAGGTTTCTCCTGAAGAATACAATCATCAGAAAAGAAGAAAAGTTCGTTCTATTTATGCAGTGCCATATATGGAAGATGACAAGGTAAAAGGATTTGTAGGTGTAGATAATCCGGAGCTTACCATAGAAAATTTTGCTCTGCTGAAAATGATGACTTTATTCGTGGAAGAACGCTTTTTCAGACATCAACACAGAGTGCAACAGGAGTATAATTTATATCATGATAAACTTACAGGCCAGAAAAACAGAAATAGTTTAAGAATTTACTCCAAAGATGACATTGACAAGCTAGAAGGAAAAATGGGAGTTGCTGTAGCAAATATTAATGGACTGCGAGATGTTAATCGGGATTTTGGTCAGGAATATGGCGATAATATGGTAGTACAGTTTGCAGAATTTCTAGAAAAAAAATTCCAGGGAAGGGAAATTTTTCGCCTGGATGGTGATGAGTTTGTTGTAGTATGTCAGGATATTTCTTATGAAGAAATTCAAAAGCAGGTATTAGAAGCTGAGAAAGAGTCAGAATCTGTACTTTTAAGAGGAGCTTCTTTTGGTTATGCATGGACAGAAGAAAACGAAAAAAATCTTCCAGGATTAATACATAGTGCAACTCAGTTAATGATTTTAAGCAAACGTCGTTACTATGAGAAGCATAAGAAATTTTCAAAATATAGTAATGGAAAGTTATTGGAAAGCTTGTTAGAAGAACTGAAGAGTGGAAACTTTATGATTTATATTCAGCCTAAAATTGATGTGACCAAAGAAGAACTGGTTGGAATGGAGGCATTAATACGTTATCAAAAGCCGGACGAAGGACTGGTTCCTCCGGGGAAATTTGTTCCTTTGCTGGAAAAAGAAGGTTTAATCTGTTACATTGATTTCTTTGTTTTAGAACAGGCCTGCAGTATATTGGCAAAATGGAAAAAACAGGGAAATAAGTTGGTGCCTATTTCGGTGAACTTTTCCAGAAAGACCATGCGGGAAAAAAACGTTGCAGAAAAAATTGCTTCAATTGTAAAGAAATATGATGTTCCAAGCGAATATATTTTAATCGAAATTACAGAAACCGAAGGAGATTTGGACAGAGAAGCATTTGTAGATATTGGTTCTAAAATTATTAAAAGTGGTTTTGGGATATCATTGGATGATTTTTGTTCCCAATATTCTTGTGTATCACTGCTTACAGCTCTTCCTTTCAAAGAAATCAAGTTTGATAAAAGCATGATAGACAGAATTGCAGTAGATGAGAATATGAAGCTTCTTTGCGAATCCATGATGGATACCTGCAATAAGTTTGGATATAATATTGTAGCGGAAGGTGTGGAAACAGTGGAACAGCTTTCTGTACTTCGAGGAATGAATTGTAATGCCATCCAGGGATATTATTACTGTAAACCTTTATCTATCAAAGACTTTGAGGAAAAGTATTTTTCTTAGGGAAAATAATAGTAGGTAAGAGGATAACAATAGGCGAGTACAGGGAATATAATAATTAAGAACGCTGGTATTAAAGGAAAAAAATGATGGAAAATCAGTATTATCCTTTTGTGAACACCCCTTTACCTTATGATTATAGTGCATTGGAGCCTTTTATAGATGAAAAGACCATGCACCTTCACCACGATAAGCATCTGCAAACTTATATTAATAAATTAAATGAAGTTTTGGAGAAAAATGCCTGGCTTCAATCTTATTCTCTGGAGGAATTGTTGTATAATTTAAATCAGATTCCGATAAGGGTAAGTGAACCGATTAGAAATAATGCAGGTGGTGTATATAACCACAGATTTTTCTTTGAAGGTATGAGTGATAAGAAAAACAATATACCAGAAGGATATTTAAAAAAAGAAATGGATGCTGCCTTTGGAAGTTTTGAAAAATTTCAAAAACTTTTTAAAGAGGCAGCATTAAATGTGTTTGGTTCCGGTTATGTGTGGATGGTGAAAAGTGGAAGAGGACTTTCTGTGGTTCCTACAAAAAATCAGGATACACCAGTAGAGTTGGGATTGTTTCCCGTGCTTGCCCTAGATGTTTGGGAACATGCATATTATCTTAAAAATTATAATGATCGGGCAGCTTATATTGATAACTGGTTTTTCGTAGTGGACTGGAAAAAAGCGGAAGAAAAATTAATGGGAATGTAAATATTTAAATTAGGAAGACTAGAAGGAGAAGGAAGCATGCGAATCGCTTTATGTCAAAGAACAACTTATACAGGAAATAAAGCAAAAAATATCAAAGAAACAAAAGAAATGATAAATCAGGCAATGAATAGTTGTAATGATGTGGATTTGATTATGTTTCCTGAAAATAATTGTGGAGAAGCAGAGCAGGGAAAAACATTGGCAGAGTATGCAGAGCCTTTGAATGGAGAATATGTTACCAAAATGCAGGAAATGGCAAAAGAATATAAGGTAAATTTGCTTCCGGGAAGTTTTTCTGAAAAAGCAGAAAATGGCTTGTGTTATAACACATTACCATTTCTTGACAGAACTGGAAAAGTTCTTGGCAGTTACAAAAAGGTACACCTTTTTGATTCGTTGGGTGGCAGGGAATCAGAAATAGTAAAGCCAGGGGAAGGAATCAAGCTGATAGATACAGAGTTTGGAAAAGTTGGATTAATGATTTGCTACGATATGCGCTTTCCGGAAATGGCAAGAAGTCTTGCATTGCAAGGAGCGGATTTGATTTGTTCAGTAGCCTGCTGGCCGGTAGGAAAGGTGCTTCCATCAAGAGCAGAACACTGGGACACCCTTACAAAAGCAACGGCTCTTTATAATCTTACCTATTTTGCCGTTTGCAATGTTTATGGAGAAGTAAGGGGAAGTTTCCCTTTTGGATGTTCCAGAGTAGTAGACCCATGGGGTACGGTAACAGCATCTTGTTCTTCAGGAAAACAAATAGTGTATGGAGATATTGATTTTGCGTATCAAAAGTGGGTACGGGAAGAAATCGGAACTTTTGAAAACAGACGTCAGGATGTGTATCAGCTATAATATATTATATAAAACTTGTCTAAAATGAAACAAATTTTTTGTAACAGTTCAACCATAGAACATGCAACAAGCACATTATACTTGTTGCATGTTCTATGGTTGGAACAGTTACAAGTTTTTTTCATGCAATAAAAACATAGTATTGTGAATGTATAAAAAATGAGTTATCATAATAGGAAAGTTTTTTAAGGTTACGGAGAAAATAAGAAAAAAGCTAACTTTGGAGGACAGCAATGAAAATAGAATTTAAACATCCGGAATTAGAGGATAAAGATTTAATTAACCATTTTTTGAAAGAAGATGAAAGTAGAAACTGTGAAATGGTGTTTGCTAATATTTATTTATGGTCAAGAGAGGTATATCCTGTAAAATATGCAATTATTGAAGATACCATTTGCTTTTTAAGTGAAGCCGAAGGAAATTCTGTGACATTTCCTGTGGGAAAAGGTGATAAGAAAAAAGTAATCCGCATGTTAAAAGAAGAATGGGAAAACCGTGGACAAGAATTTAAGATGCATCTTATAAGAAAAGAACAGTTTCAAGTGCTTCAGGAAATGTATGGAGATAAGGTGCAGATAGAATATGATAGAGACACTGCAGATTATGTGTATGAAACAGAAAAGTTAATTAATTTGTCCGGAAAAAAGTATCATGGAAAGAAAAATCATATTAACAGATTTTTGGCAACTCATGAACAGTGGCAGTACGAAAGTATTACCGATGAAAATGTGGAAGAATGCATTAAAATGGCAAAAGAATGGGGAAAACTTAATGACTGTGATAAGGATAAGGATAAAAATGCTGAACTTCAGGTAACCATTATGGGATTAAAGATGTTAAAAGAACTGGAGTTAAAAGGGGGATTAATTAGGGCAGAAGGTAAAGTAATAGCCTTTACCATTGGACAGCCAATCTGCAGTGATACCTTTGGAGTGCATGTGGAAAAGGCATTTGCCCATATTCAGGGAGCATATCCACTTATTAACCGGGAATTCTTGAAAGCAGAAGCTTCTGAGTATACCTATGTAAATCGAGAGGAAGATACTGGTTCTGAAGGACTTAGAAAAGCAAAGATGTCATATCATCCAGTGTTTTTGATTGAAAAGGGTATTGTAAAATTTGAAAAATAGGGTAGAAAAGGAAATTAAATGATTTTTTAGTGGTTAAAAAAGTGTAAGGAGCAGCTGGCTGCTCCTTAAGAGGGGGGGATTTTATAAAAGAAACTATTTGCTCGTCAAGGTGCTATCTGCTTGACAAGTATTAATATAGAAGATAAATGTGGAGCAAATATGGTGAAAATGTGAAAAAAAAGTGAAATTCAAAGAAAAGAGGTTGATTTCTTGATAAAAGGTATTATATTTGACATGGATGGTTTGATGTTGGATACAGAAAAGCTGTTACTGCGTTTCTGGTGTGAGGCGGCAAGAGAATTTGGTTATCCTATGGAGAAAGAACATGTACTATCTATTCGAAGTCTGGCAGCAAAATATGCTATACCAAAATTAAAAGGATATTTTGGTGAGGATTTTGATTATCCAAAAGTAAGAAGCAGAAGAATGGAATTAATGAATCAATTTATAGAAGAACAGGGAATTGAGAAGAAAAAAGGCTTAGATGAGTTATTAGCTTTTTTGAAAGAAAATCATTATAAAATTTCAGTGGCAACAGCAACGGATTTGTCTCGTACCCAGAAGTATTTAAAAAATGTAGGAATAGACTTTTATTTTGATAAAATTATATGTGCTTCTATGGTGGAAAATGGAAAGCCTGCCCCAGATATTTACTTAAAAGCAGCAGAAGAACTTTCCTTGCCTCCAAAGGAATGTATGGCATTGGAGGATTCTCCTAATGGAATTCTTTCCGCATACAGAGCCGGATGCCTTCCGGTAATGATTCCAGATTTAGACCAGCCAGGAGAAGAAACGAAAAAGCTGTTATTTGGGAAAAAAGATAACCTGGAACAGGTAATTGAAATATTACAAAATGTGAAAGAGGAAGAAATAGTTAGTTATTTTAACTTACATAACGAAGAATAAAAGAAATAAATTAAATGGAGGAAAATGAAAATGATAGCAAAACAGTACCTTGATATGCTAGGGCAGAAGTCTGTAATTCGTGAAATTTTTGCCTATGGTTCGGAGCGTGCCAAAGAAATAGGATATGAGAATGTCTTTGACTATAGTTTGGGAAATCCATCGGTTCCCACACCAAAGGAATTTTCTGATAAAATCATAGAACTTTTAACAGAAGAAGATCCGGTTGCCATTCATGGGTATAGTCCAAGTCTGGGAATCCCTTCTGTAAGAGAAGCAGTGGCAGAATCTTTAAATAAAAGATTTGGAATGAATTATAAAATGGAGCATATTTTTATGACTAGTGCGGCAGCCAGTGCTATTGCCCATGCATTACGCTGTGTAACCGTAGAAGGAGATGAAGTGGTTACTTTTGCACCATATTTTTCTGAATATGTTCCTTATGTTAATAAGACAGGAGCAAAGTTAAAAGTGGTTCCTGCAGATACTGAAAGCTTTCAGATTAATTTTGAAGCACTGGATGATTTGATGAATGAAAAGGTAATGGCACTGTTAATTAACACACCAAACAATCCATCTGGTAGTGTATATTCTGAAGAAACATTGAAAAAGTTGTCTGCATATTTGGGCGAAAAGGAGCAGGAGTATTCTCATCCAATTTATATTATTTCCGATGAGCCATACAGAGAAATTGTATTTCATGGAAAGACAGCTCCCTATGTAGCAAAGTATTATAAAAATACTTTAACTTGTTACTCATTTAGTAAATCAGTATCTTTACCAGGGGAAAGAATTGGCTATCTGGCAATTGGACCAGAAGCAGAAGGGGTAGAAGTTCTTGCAGATATGTGTGGACAGATTTCCAGAGGGATAGGACATAACTGTCCGTCATCCTTGATACAGCTAGCATTACCATCTGTTTTGTACAAGACTTCTGATTTGTCTGTATATGAAAAGAATAAAAATATTTTATATAAAGCATTAACAGATATGGGATTTGAATGCGTAGAACCAGGAGGAACATTCTACATGTTCCCAAAATCTTTAGAACCGGATGCAAAAGCTTTTTGTGAAAAGGGATTAAAATATGACTTACTTTTAGTGCCGGGAGACGGATTTGAATGTAAGGGACATTTTAGAATGGCATACTGTATTCCAACAGAGAAGGTTGAGAGATCTTTAGAGGCATTTGAAAAGTTAGTAAAAGAGTATAAATAATAAATATAGAAAAGGAAGAAATAATTGATGCAGAAAGTTTGTGAAGATTTACAGTCAGCAGGGGTAGACTTAGAGATTGTTATAGGAAGATTTATGGGAAATGAGGAGATGTACATAAAGTTTTTAAAGCGTTTTATGGAAGATGAAAATTTTCAGAATATGCAGAAGCATTATAAACAGGGAAATGTGGAAGAAGCTTTTAAGGCATCACATACTTTAAAGGGATTGACAGCAAATCTGGGATTAGATGGAATTATGGTTTCTGTTGCAGTTATTACAGAAAAGTTAAGAGCAGGTATTGTGGAAGGGATAGATGAACTTATGGAACAGGCAGGAAAAGAATATGAAATGGTAGTTAATATCCTAAAAGCAGTATAATTTTGGTGATATGCAAGAACTGTTGCAGAACTTAATCAAGTTGTAAAAAAAAATCTTGCGTAATGACACAAGTAAGTATATAATAACGAAAGACAGAAAGAATAAGAACAGATACATTGATGAAAGCTACGGTTTTAAGAATCTTTCAGAGAGTCTGCGGCTGGTGAAAGCAGATAGAGGATGAAGCCTTTCCACTTTCGGAGTATTCGGTGAAAACCGGAGGCTGGTACCCTTTAGCGTACCATAAGAGTGGTCATATATAAGTATGGCAATTTGGGTGGCAACACGGAAATTTTTCGTCCCATGTAACGGTAGGAGTATGTCTATCGGTACCTGGGACGTTTTTTTATATTTATCATTCACAAGGAGGAAATCATGTTAGATTTAAAATTTGTAAGGGAAAATCCAGAGGTTGTAAAACAGAACATTAAAAATAAGTTTCAGGACCATAAGTTACCATTGGTTGATGAAGTAATTGAATTAGATGAAAAAAGCCGTAAAGCACAGCAGGAAGCAGATGCTTTAAGAGCAAACCGTAAGAAAATTTCCAAAGAAATTGGTGCTTTAATGGGCCAGGGAAAGAAAGAAGAAGCGGAAGCCTTAAAGGAACAGGTAAATAAAGATGCTGACCGTCTTGCAGAATTAGAAGCTCAGGAAAGTGAATTACAGGAAAAAGTAAAGAAAATTATGATGGTAATTCCAAACATCATTGATCCAAGTGTTCCAATCGGTAAAGATGACAGTGAGAATGTGGAAATCCAGAAATATGGTGAACCAGTAGTTCCTGATTTTGAAGTTCCATACCATGCAGAAATTATGGAAAAATTCAATGGACTTGATTTAGACAGTGCAAGAAAAGTGGCTGGAAACGGATTCTATTATTTAATGGGAGATATTGCCAGATTACATTCTGCAATTATTTCCTACGCAAGAGATTTTATGATTAACAAAGGATTTACTTATTGTGTACCTCCATTTATGATTCGCAGCGATGTGGTAACAGGAGTTATGAGTTTTGATGAAATGGATGCCATGATGTACAAAATTGAAGGAGAAGATTTGTACTTAATCGGAACCAGTGAACATTCTATGATTGGTAAATATATTGATACCATTTTAAAAGAAGAAACACTTCCACATACACTTACCAGCTATTCTCCATGTTTCCGTAAAGAAAAAGGAGCACATGGTATTGAAGAACGTGGTGTATACAGAATTCACCAGTTTGAAAAGCAGGAAATGATCGTAGTATGTAAGCCGGAAGAAAGTAAAATGTGGTTTGACAAGTTATGGCAGAACACAGTAGATTTATTCCGTTCTTTAGATATCCCAGTAAGAACATTAGAATGTTGTTCTGGAGATTTGGCGGACTTGAAAGTGAAGTCAATTGATGTAGAAGCATGGTCACCAAGACAGAAGAAATACTTTGAAGTAGGAAGCTGTTCTAACTTAGGTGATGCACAGGCAAGAAGACTAAAAATCCGTGTAGTTGGTGAAAATGGAAAATATTTTGCGCATACATTAAATAATACCGTAGTTGCACCACCTCGTATGTTGATTGCATTCCTTGAAAACAACTTAAGAGAAGATGGAACTGTTGCAATTCCAAAAGCATTACAGCCATACATGGGCGGAATGACAGAAATTAAATAAGAAAGACAAAAATCGGAAGGAGCAGAATAAATGGAAAAGAAACCTTTTGTAACATTAGAACAGGTACAGGAAATTACAAAGACATATCCAACTCCATTTCATATTTATGATGAAAAAGGAATCAGAGAAAATGCAAGAAAATTGAAACAGGCATTTTCATGGAACAAAGGCTTTAAAGAATATTTTGCTGTAAAGGCAACTCCAAATCCATATCTTATGAATATTTTAAAAGAAGAAGGAATCGGAGCAGACTGTTCTTCTTTGCCTGAATTGTATTTAAGTGAAAAGATTGGATTGCAGGGACATGAAATCATGTTTTCTTCCAACGTAACTCCAAGAGAAGATTTCGAATATGCAGCAAAATTAGGAGCAATTATCAATTTTGATGATTTAACACATGTGGATTTCTTTGAAGGAATTGCAGAGTTTCCGGAAACTATGTGTTGCCGTTATAATCCAGGTGGAGATTTTGTATTACAGAATCAGATTATGGATACACCACAGGATGCAAAATATGGTATGACAAAGGAACAGATGAAAGAAGCATACCGTAAAATGAAAGCTAAGGGAGTAAAACATTTTGGTATTCATGCATTTCTTGCCAGCAATACAGTAACAAATGAATATTATCCAAAGCTTGCTAAGATTCTTTTTGAACTTGCAAAAGAATTACATGAAGAATTAGATGTGCATATTGCATTTGTAAACCTTTCCGGTGGTGTGGGAATCCCTTACAGACCAGACCAGGAGCCAAATGATATTTTAGCTATTGGTGAAGGTGTAAGAAAAGCATATGAAGAAGTGCTTGTTCCGGCAGGAATGGGAGATGTTGCAATCTTTACAGAACTTGGGAGATTTATGATGGGACCTTACGGAGAACTGGTAGCAAAAGTCCTTCATGAAAAACACATTCATAAAGAATATATTGGATTAGATGCTTGTGCAGCCAATCTGATGCGTCCTGCAATGTATGGTGCTTATCATCACATTACAGTTCTTGGAAAAGAAAACGAACCATGTGACCATGTATATGATGTAACTGGTGGACTTTGTGAAAATAATGACAAATTTGCCATTGACAGAGCACTTCCAAAAATCGATATTGGAGATTATGTAGTATTACATGATACCGGTGCTCATGGATTTGCAATGGGATATAACTATAATGCAAAACTTCGTTCTGCAGAACTTTTATTAAAGGAAAATGGAGAAGTACAGTTAATCCGTCGTGCAGAAACAATGGAAGATTATTTTGCAACATTGGATTTGGATAAGTTTCCACTGAATTAGTTTTAAGATTTTTATAAAATATAAGAGCCTGTCGTAAAATTACGGCGGGCTCTTACTACATGAATGATCATTTGAGATTGTGCTCTTTTCTAACTTGGTCAATTAAACGCTGGCTACATTCTGCTAAAGTACAAATTTCTTCCTCAGATAGAGGGTTCACCTAAAATTAAAATTTCCATTAAATTAAGTATTTATATATTCAACACGCACTAAATTTCTGATATAATAAACAAGATTGTACAAAAAAGAGAAATATGAAAAAGCGTATTGTGTATCCTTGGACTTTAGTATATACTCATATATACAACACAAGATGTTGGATGGAAAATGGGAAAAATTACAATATATAGAAAAACGAAAGGGTGTAGCGTATGTTTGTTGTAAAAAAAGATGGAACAAAAGAGGAATTTGATGTACAAAAAATTATACGTGCAGTAAATAAATCAGCCGCAAGAATTATGTATGAATTTACAGGGGATGAAGTACAGTTTATCTGTGACTTTGCATTAGAACGGGCAGATAAACTGGGTAAGAGCGAAATTACCATTAGTGAAATGCATAATATTGTAGAAGGAGCTTTGGAAAAAGTAAATCCAAGTGTGGCAAAAAGTTATCGTGATTATCGAAATTATAAACATGATTTCATTCACATGATGGATGATGTGTATACAAAGAGCCAGTCCATCCGTTATATTGGGGATAAAAGTAATGCCAACACTGACAGTGCATTAGTAGCTACCAAAAGAAGTCTTATTTTTAATGAATTAAATAAGGAATTATACCGTAAGTTTTTTATGAACCGAAATGAATTACAGGCATGTAAAGATGGGTATATTTATATTCATGACCAGTCTGCCAGATTAGATACCATGAACTGCTGTCTTTTTGACGTGGCATCTGTATTAAAAGACGGTTTTGAAATGGGAAATGTATGGTATAATGAGCCAAAATCCTTAGACACTGCCTTTGATGTGATGGGGGATATTATATTAAGTACAGCAGCTCAGCAGTATGGGGGTTTCACTGTACCGGAAGCAGATAAAATTCTGGCACCATATGCAGAAAAAAGTTATGAAAGATATAAACAAGAATTTTTAGAATATGGGGAAGCCTCCTGGGAAGGATATGCAGAAAAAGCAGAAGATTATGCATACAATAAGGTAAAAAGAGATTTCGAACAGGGATGGCAAGGAATTGAATATAAATTAAATACGGTAGGTTCTTCCAGAGGAGATTATCCTTTTGTAACAGTGACCATTGGTTTGGGAACCGGAAGATTTGAAAAACTGGCATCCATGTCTCTGTTAAATGTACATAAGGAAGGTCAGGGAAAACCGGGAAATAAGAAACCGGTATTGTTCCCTAAAATTGTGTTCTTGTATGATGAGACAATTCATGGTGAAGGAGGTATTGCAGAAGATGTATTTGAAGCAGGAGTAGAATGTTCCGCAAAAACCATGTACCCTGACTGGCTTTCTTTAAGTGGCGAAGGATATATTGCCAGAATGTATAAAAAATATGGAAAAGTAATCAGTCCTATGGGATGTCGTGCTTTTTTGAGTCCATGGTACGAAAGAGGCGGCATGCATCCAGCAGATGAAAATGACACACCAGTGTTTACAGGAAGATTTAACATTGGAGCGGTAAGTCTTCATCTTCCCATGATTTTGGCGAAATCCCGTTCAGAAAGCAGAGATTTCTATGAAGTATTAGATTATTATCTGGAAATGATTCGAAGCCTTCACATCCGTACTTATGACTATTTAGGTGAAATGAAAGCTTCCACAAATCCATTAGGATACTGTGAAGGTGGATTTTATGGCGGACACTTACAACCGGGAGAAAAGATCAAGAAGATTTTAAAACCAATGACTGCATCTTTTGGTATTACTGCATTGAATGAGTTACAAGAACTTTATAATGGAAAATCCATTGCAGAAGATGGAGCTTTTGCATTAGAAGTATTAGAATATATTAATCGTAAGGTAGAACAGTATAAAGAAGAAGATGGAAACCTTTATGCAATTTATGGAACACCAGCAGAGAGTCTTTGTGGACTTCAAGTGGAGCAGTTCCGTAAAAAGTTTGGAATTGTGGAAAACGTTTCTGACAGACCATATGTAAGCAATAGTTTTCATTGCCATGTGACAGAAGATTTAACACCAATCCAAAAACAGGATTTGGAGGGACGTTTCTGGGAATTATGTAACGGAGGAAAAATCCAGTATGTAAGATATCCGATTTCTTACAATACAGAAGCAATCCGAAGCTTAATCCGTCGTGCTATGGCATTGGGATATTATGAAGGAGTAAATCTTTCTCTGGCGTATTGTGACGACTGTGGACACCAGGAACTAGAAATGGATGTCTGTCCAAAATGCGGTTCTAAGAATCTTACAAAAATTGACCGTATGAACGGATATTTATCTTATAGTCGTGTTCATGGAGATACCAGATTAAATGACGCAAAAATGGCAGAGATTGCAGAACGTAAGTCTATGTAATAGTGAAGGGAGTAAAGGAAAATGAAGTACGTCTGTAAATTCTTCAAAGTCATGTTGAGGGGAGTGTTAAAACCATTGTCCTTTGTTCCCGCCTTGTGTATGATGTATGTCATTTTTCAATTTTCGGCAGCTACAGGAGTGGAATCTTCGGGAACCAGCAGTAAAATATGTGTGAAAATTGTAGACGTAGCAGATGAAACACTGGATTTAGGACTTTCTTATGACCAGAAAGTGTTATATGCACAAAAAATAGAGCATCCTATTCGGAAACTGGCTCACTTTAGTGAGTATGCTTTACTGGCAGCCACAGTAGCACTGCCCCTTTATGTTTATGGCATGAGGGGGATTGCGCTTGTATTGGTGGCAGGTGCTATTTGTGTGGGTTTTGCTTGTACAGATGAATATCATCAATCTTTTGTGTCAGGAAGAAGCCCTTCTAAAAATGATGTTATCATTGACAGTGCAGGAGCATTCTGTGGAATTATTTTAACAAGAATTATGGGATTTATTGGAAGAAAAACTATATTTCGCCCATTAAGTAATGAAAAGATGCGAAGACAGAAAAAAGAAGAGAATTGTAGGGGAGTATAATGGAAAATAATAAGGAAAAATTGAAAAGTATTCGAAATCTAATTATATTGGCAATACTTTTATATCTTGGGATACAACATATAGATGTTGTATGGGGAGTTGTTAGGAATTTATTTAGTCTGATTTCTCCGTTTGTTTTAGGAGCGTGTATCGCTTTTGTGTTAAATGTTCCTATGAGAGCAATTGAAGGACAGGTGGAAAAAATTGCTCATGGAAGGAAAAAATATACTAGAGCCATAAGTCTTGTGCTAACCATTGTAAGCGTAATCCTAGTAATAATAATTGTACTTTTTGTAGTTGTGCCAGAATTAGGAGCAACCATTGTAAGTTTAAAGGATTTAGTACCTCCGTTTTTAATGAAGATTCAGAAACTGGCAGAGGAATTATTTGCAGAGAATCCTGAAATAGTAAAACAAATTTCTTCCATTAAGTTGGATTGGGAGGGAATTTTAAATGACATTATTGCCTTCTTAAAAAATGGTGCCGGAAGCTTTTTGAATTCCACTTTTAGTGCGGCAATGTCTGTAGTCAGTGGAATTACAAACTTTGGTATTGGAGTTGTATTTGCCTGTTATATTTTATTACAAAAAGAGAAACTTGGAGTTCAGATAAAAAAAGCGTTATATGCGTTTGTTCCGGTAAAAAAGGCAGACAGAATTATAGAAATTTGTTCTCTCTCCCATAAAACTTTTGCAAGTTTTTTAACAGGACAGTGCATGGAAGCGTTGATACTTGGCACTATGTTTTTTATTACCATGTTGATTTTTAGATTTCCATATGCCCTTTTAGTAGGAGTTCTAATTGCTTTTACTGCATTAATTCCAATCTTTGGGGCTTTCATTGGATGCGTTGTTGGTGTATTCCTGATATTGATGGTAAGCCCTGTACAGGCACTGGGATTTTTGATTATGTTTTTGATATTGCAGCAGATAGAGGGAAATTTTATTTATCCACATGTGGTTGGAAATTCCGTAGGATTGCCATCCATCTGGGTGTTGGTGGCGGTAACTTTAGGTGGCAATATCATGGGAGTTTTGGGAATGCTTGTCTTTATTCCATTAGTTTCTGTATTATATACGTTGTTTAGGGAAGAGGTATATAAACGTATTCAGGGAAGAAGAGAATTAAGAGGGAAATTTTAGAAAGAGTAAGAGGTAGAAACATGCTGAAAAAAATTACAGCAACAGTCATCATATTAAGTATCATCATGTCAGCGTTTCAGGTTCATGCTAGTTCCACCTCTAAAAAAATTCAGGAAGCAGAGGGGCAAATTGAACAAACCAAAGAAGAGCTTGAACAGGTGAATGATGATATTGAAGATATGGAAATTTCCAAAATTGAACTGGAAGCATCCAAACAACAATTTGAAGAAGAATTAAATGAAATTCTTCAGAATATTGAACGATTAAATTCAGAAATAGAGCAAAAACAGCAGGAAATTGAAATAACAGAAGAAAATTTGGAAAAAGCGAAAGTAAAAGAAGAAGAACAGTATGACTCCATGAAAGTTCGTATTAAATATATGTATGAAAATGGAGAAGATGGTTATATGGATCTTCTGCTAGCAGCAGAAGATGTAAATGATTTTCTGAATAAAGCAGAATATGTTTCAAAAATAACAGAATATGATAGAAACATGTTAAACCAGTTTGTAGCTACCAGGGAAGAAATCGAAAAACAGGAAATTGCATTGAAACTCCAAAAAGAAGAATTGGAACGGGCAAAGTCGGAATCTCAAGCACAGCAGGAAATTATGGCAGAAAAGGTGGCTGATGTAAAACAGAGTATTTCTGAATATGCATCCCGGATTTCAGAAGCAGAACAAAGAGCTTTGGAATTTGAAGAAAAGCTGCGTCAGCAGGAAGAATCTTTAGAAAGTTTGGAACGAAAAAAGCGTGAGGAAGAAGAAGCCCAGAGAAGAGCGGCTGCCAGTAATGTAACTACAAACACCTCAGGAATTCCATTGGGGTCTCCGCCGGCAACTGTTACTTCTGCAAGTGATGTACAGCTTTTAGCTGCCATTATTGAATGTGAGGCAGGAGGGGAAAGTTACGAAGGGAAAATTGCAGTAGGTAATGTGGTTATGAACCGAGTGGCAAGTAACCGTTATCCCAACAACATAGCAGATGTGTTATACCAGCGTTCTCAGTTTACTCCAGTAACCAGCGGAAGATTTGTGCTGGTTTTATCCAGAGGTGCCAACGGAGCATGTACTCAGGCAGCGCAGGATGTATTAAGTGGAAAAAGGGTGGTAAATACTGAAATTTATCATTTCTGCAGAGTAAATGGATATACTACAGGAATTACAATTGGAAATCATGTGTTTTACTAGAAATGGAATTTGCCTCTGGCAAATTCCATTTCTTCTATTTCTAGTATATTTTTCTATTGCAATAGGAAAAAGATTGTGATAAAATTAACGATAGATGGTGCGAGTTTGCACCAAGACATAACAAACAGTAGTATTTTATTACAAATATGGAGGAAACAGGAATGGCAAGAAAAGTAGTTTTAGCAGGTGCATGTCGTACAGCAATCGGTACTATGGGTGGTTCTTTAAGCACAACACCAGCAGCAGATTTAGGAGCAATCGTAATTAAAGAAGCTTTAAACAGAGCAGGAGTAGCTCCAGAAGCAGTAGATCAGGTTTACATGGGTTGTGTAATTCAGGCTGGACAGGGACAGAACGTTGCTCGTCAGGCAACTATTAAGGCTGGTTTACCAATCGAAGTACCTGCAGTTACAATTAACGTAGTTTGTGGTTCAGGTCTTAACTGTGTAAATATGGCTGCACAGATGATTATGGCTGGAGAAGCTGACATCGTAGTAGCAGGTGGTATGGAAAACATGTCAATGGCTCCATATGCTTTAAAACAGGCTCGTTTCGGTTATAGAATGAACAACAATACAATCGTAGATACAATGGTTAACGATGCACTTTGGGATGCATTCAATGATTACCACATGATTAAGACAGCAGACAACATCTGTGAAGAATGGGGAATCACAAGAGAAGAATTAGATGAGTTTGCATTAAAGAGCCAGCAGAAAGCAGAAGCTGCTCAGAAGAACGGTGCATTCGATGATGAAATCGTTCCAGTAATGGTTAAGAAGAAAAAAGAAATGGTAGAATTCAAGGTAGATGAAGGTCCTCGTGCAGGTTCTACAATTGAAGGTCTTGCAAAACTTCGTGCAATCAATCCAGACGGATATGTAACAGCTGGTAATGCTTCAGGTATCAATGATGGTGCAGCAGCAATCGTTGTTATGAGCGAAGAAAAAGCAAAAGAATTAGGTGTTACACCTATGGCTACATGGGTGGCTGGTGGACTTGCTGGATGCAGACCAGAAGTTATGGGTATTGGACCAGTTTACTCTACAAAGAAAGTATTAGATAAGACAGGAATGAAGATTGAAGACTTTGATATCATCGAAGCAAACGAAGCTTTCGCAGCTCAGTCAATTGCTGTAGGAAGAGATTTAGGAATCGATGTAGAAAAACAGTTAAATCCAAACGGTGGTGCAATTGCGTTAGGACATCCAGTAGGTGCTTCAGGATGCCGTATCTTAGTTACATTACTTCATGAAATGCAGAAAGCAGACGCTAAGAAAGGTCTTGCAACATTATGTATCGGTGGTGGAATGGGATGTTCTACAATCGTAGAACGTGACTAATCACCAGTCATAAATAAAATCCTGTTCATTAGCTGATGGGTGCAAAAGGGTAACCGCTCCACGGATGTGGAGTGGTTGCTTAAATGGGAATTGTGCTCATGAAGCTTGCACTAGATGCAAGGAGGCAATCACTTGGTTACATGAAGTGGTTACATAAAATAATAAGGAGAAATTGTAATGGAATTTATCACATATGAAGTATAAGGTGCAGTTGGTGTAATTACCATCAACCGTCCAAAGGCTTTAAATGCATTAAACAGCCAAGTTTTAGAAGAAATTGATAAAACATTAGATGGTGTAGATTTAGAAACAGTAAGATGTCTTATTTTAACAGGTGCAGGTGAAAAATCATTTGTTGCCGGCGCTGATATCG
>JAFQCM010000054.1 GCA_017399445.1 Lachnospiraceae bacterium
CATCCTGAGCCAGGATCAAACTATCAAATTAAAGTTTTGTTCCTCACTAGAAACTTGCTAGCTTTTTTAATACTTTACGTATTATCCTTTACTGTTAATGGTTTTGTTCGTGACATCTATGATGTCCATGAAATTCTTTTGAATTTTCAAGGTTGTTTCACTGTTTAATTGTCAATGTTCTTTTTTGCTTCGCTAAGTGCGTCTCACTCAGTCAGCTCGTTTAGTATAGCATGTGCAATCAAGTTTTGTCAACAACTTTTTTAAATTTTTTTTATTTTTTTTAAAATTCTTTTATTTCCAACGTTTTTAAGGCTTTTTAGACATATTTGTTTATAATTTTTCTTAAAAGAACGAAAATATTTTCTGCTTTTTGCTTTTACACAAAAAAACTATATAAGAGCCAAAAGAACATAACCTAAATTACACTTTTTAAATTGCACAACAAAAAATGTTAAGCTAGCAGCTCACACTCAATGATACTAGCTATGCCTGTAAAAAATCACTGCACTTATCAAATACCAACGTATTCAAACTTTTTTCATACACCCACGGCATCTCTATTTTTTACTCACTTTTTAAAAATATAAATAAGTCATCATAACAAAATACTACATTCTCAGACCTTAATTTAAACCGCTACTTTCATATAATATAAAATAAAGATACCCATGAATTATTCATGATAGCTTGTTTTTTTACGAAATCTACCGAGGTTGCTGTCGAGACCACTCTCGATACTTTACCTTACCAGAAGATTTCCTAAAAAGGTAGACTTCACCTGTGATGGTTTCTAAAGTTATTGTAATTCTCAAACTTCATTAATAATAACTGTTATTTTTGCTTTGGTTGCAAATTTCGGATATTTTCCAGCTCATCGTAGATTTTTTAAGGACAACTGCTACAGATTTTGAAATATTTATATCTTGCTGATTTTAGCAATCTTTAGCACTTTTTATCGAATGGTCTCAATGCGCTGTTTTCTCACATTTACAGTTAACGCCCGTCGTCGAAACCAATTAAATAAGTTATACACCTATGCGTGAACTAACAGACGTTTTGCATTCACCAGCTTGGTGGAACTGCTTACAGCTGCAAAGTCAAACATTTTTGCCTCCTTTGATGTAATTTTCCATTTTACCTCTTCCACAATAAAACTGGATTACCTAATATATGAACTCACCATATTCGACAGCATAATCCACCTGGTTGAATTTTGTTGCAAGGTACAATGCCTTTTATCTTCAGCTAATTCACGGAGTTTGGTATTTTCTTTCAATCGAATGGCATATTTGCAGTTTCTATCTTCAAGAACTTCATACAGTTTCGGTGATACAAAGCCACTGTCAGCACGATGATAAAGCAGCATATCAAGAAGTGTAGCGTCAATATCAAAAAGCATGAATTCCGTTTTCTTTATGGAATGGATTGTTTACGAAGTTCATGGATAATCCACTTCAGCTGGCTCAGTGTATCTTCGCCCATGCAATAAATATTCAATTAAAATACAGTAACTATGTGGATTTCAGTAATCGATACCGATGTCCCGTGAATAATTCAGGCTTATAACCATTAATCTCTCCATACATTTCCATTGTTCTATTGTCATTCTAATTAAATTCGCATACGCAAAATCCGCTCCACTTTTCGTGATTTCTAACTCTTTTATACACTTTTAACAAAATTCTACTACATTTTTACGCAAAATAACATCTTACTATTCGAATCAAACCATTTTTCATTGCCTTTTTTTACTATTTTTTTACTTTTTTTGTAAAAAACAATGGTAATTTTAGTCAATTTTAAGTATAATATAATTATAATGTGTTCATTTTGTGAACACAATCCCCCAACAATCTATGCATATATTAAGAAAGGATGAAAT
This sequence comes from Lachnospiraceae bacterium, assembly GCA_017399445.1. Taxonomy (GTDB): domain Bacteria; phylum Bacillota; class Clostridia; order Lachnospirales; family Lachnospiraceae; genus RUG11237. Next base: position 1,883 of record JAFQCM010000054.1, read on the forward strand.
GAATGGTACGAAAAAAATTAAGAAAATTGATGGCAATTGCCGTGGCAGCATCTATTTGTTCACCATCATGTTCTTATTTAACTTTGCCTACATTAGCAAAGGCTTCAACTGCAAATGCAGAACAAACTACAGACAATGAAAAAGTATTTAAAGTAGAGTTAGATGAAACTGGTAAAATCACTTCTGATAATTCTACCAGCTTAGAAATGCAACGCTTCAGCTGGGACAATGCAACGGTTTATTTTGTACTGACAGACCGTTTTCTAAATGGAGATAAAAGCAATGACCATTCTTATGGACGTGGTCTTCAAGAAGATGGTAAAACAGCAGTAGCAGGTTTGGACACATATTCAAATCCCGGTACTTTCCATGGCGGTGATTTAAAGGGTATTACTTCTAAAGTGGAAGAAGGATATTTTAATGATTTGGGAGTGAATGCTATTTGGATTACTGCTCCATACGAGCAAATTCATGGTTATACTTCAGGTAATATACAAAGTAACAATTGTAATACCTATCCAGACAGTGCCGGTGGCGGTTTCCCTTACTATTCTTATCACGGATATTGGACATTGGATTATACCAATATTGATGAGAATATGGGTAATGAAGATGATTTCGAAAAATTTGTGGATACTTGTCACGAACATGGTATTCGTGTCGTTATGGACGTGGTAATGAACCATGTAGGTTATACTACTATGCAAGACGCCATTGACTATGGTTTTGATGGCGTATTAAAGAATTCGGACATGGCAACTTGGAAAGAATATTATTATGGTAACTCTACATATTTAATGGGTGGTGATCCAGAAGCTGCTAATTTCTGGGATTCCGAATCTTCCATCTGGGCTTCAAAATGGTGGGGTGCTGGCTTTGTAAAAGCAAGTTATCCAGGATATACAGCTGCTGGTGGTGGCGATACTGGAATGAGCTTATGTGGTTTACCAGATGTACATACTGAATCTTCTGCAAAAGAAGTTCCTACCCCTCCTTTACTAGTAACCAAGTGGACAAAAGAAGGAAGATTATCTGAGGAACAGGGCGAATTAGATGATTATTTCAGCAGAACCGGTAATAAAAAACAAGCAAGATACTATATTATCAAATGGTTAACCGATTGGGTAAGAGAATATGGTGTAGATGGTTTCCGTTGTGATACTGCAAAACACGTTGAATTAGATGCATGGAAAGATTTAAAAGACGAAGCAGTAGAAGCATTAAAAGAATGGAGAAGCAAAAACTCTAGCAAGCCAGGTGCTAATTGGACGGATGATTTCTGGATGACTGGTGAATGCTGGGGACACGGAATGGACAAGAGTCCGTACCACACATCCGGTGGTTTTGATTCTATGATTAACTTCCAATTTCCAAAGAGCGGTGATCCAGCTGGTATGGAAGGTACCTATTCAGGCTATGCAGCTAAAATTAATGTAGATGAAAACTATAATACACTAAGTTATCTTACTTCTCATGATGATAGTGATACAACTATGGGAGTTTGGAAAAGTGATGATGCACAAAACAAAAACCACGGAACTTGTTTATTGTTAGCACCAGGTGGTGTACAAATTTACTATGGTAACGAAATGAACCGTGGATTGGATTGGGTAAACTTCTTTACAGGAAGTGATTATTTAGATCAAAGATTCCGTTCGGATATGGATTGGAATGGTTACAGCAAAGATGTACTTGCACATTGGCAAAAAGTTGGTAGTTTCCGTAATAAACATTTATCTGTAGGTGGTGGCCAACATGAAATGTTGTCAGAAGAACCATACACATTTGCAAGAACTTATCACTTAGAAGAAGAGGACGAAGATAAGGTTGTATGTAGTGTGCCAGGTAAAGCCGGAACTTACACAATTAGTGTGGGGGATGTATTTGAAGATGGTGAAACGATTACAGATTACTATTCCGGTGAAAAATATGAAGTATCCGGTGGAAATGTATCTGTTACTTGTGATGATAACGGGGTAATCTTATTAGAAGGTTCGGGCATTGTAAAAGCAAGCGTTGGTGCAAAGAGCAAAATCAAAACAGCAACTTATTCTGCAGACACCTTCGATGTAACTTTACGTGCGAACAAAGCAAAAGATACTTATTATTCTATCAATGGCGGTGAAAAAGTTGCTTACAAGGCAGATGATGTAATCACATTAGGTGGAGATACTGCTTACGGCGAAAAAACAACCCTTACTTTAACAGGTATTTCTGAAGATGATGGTTCTGAATTAACTAAAGAAGTGACATTCGAAAGAAGCAAAGAACCAACTGTAAGTGATGGCGTATTTTGTGTCAAAGTAAAGAAAAGTGATTTCTCTACTGCTCCAAACATTTTCGTATATACAAATGATGCAGATGAAACACCATTAAACGGTACATGGCCTGGAGGCGCAATGACAGAAGATGAAGATTCAGAATATTGGTCATTCTCAAGTGAAGAAATTACAGGTGATGCTTGTTTTATTTTATCATTAGGAGCTACTTCTAATTCTGGTGGAACATGGCGTTCTACACCTGATAAAGCAAAAGGACTTGTAGCAGAAGGCTCTATGCTTTATGACAAGACTAGTGGCGAATTAGAAGAATTACCTTCCGGAGAACCTGGTAAGGTTACAATTAAATATGTAGACCAAAATGGTGAAGAATTAAAATCTATTTACCGTGTAGGTGTTATCGGAAAGAAATATACAACCTATCCAGCAATCATTGACGGCTATACTTTAACAGAAGAACCAGAAAATGCAACTGGTGTATTTGAAGCAGAAAGTGAAGTTGTTTATGTTTATTCAAACGGTGGTGCAGTTACTGTTACCAAACAGCCTGAAAACACACCTGAACCAGATGATATTGGAAAAAATGAGGATGCTGGTAAAAATGACGATGCTGGAAATAATAGTGATACAGATGATACTCCAGGGGATAATGATAACGATAACTCATTAATTACACCAACCCCTACTGTGAAACCAACAAAATCAACAACTCCAACTTCGACACCAAAACCAACTGTTACAAATACTCCGAAACCATCAAGCACACCTTCAACTGATACAGATGTTTCCGAAGAAAATAAGAACAATACAACTCCTACAAAAAAACCAACTGTTACTGCTACTCCAAAACCGGATGTTAACGACGAGGATAAGAATGTGAATAATGATTTAAAAATCTCATCTTTCACATCAAACAAGAAATCACCTCAAACAGCAGGCAAAACAATTACATTTACGGCAGCTGCCGGAAATGGTAGTGGAAATTATCAGTATA
>JAFQCM010000055.1 GCA_017399445.1 Lachnospiraceae bacterium
AAGTCCTAACTGTTCTTCGCTGTCCTTCACTTCCTGCTCTAGCTTCTGTTTCTTTTCTACCAACTGACTTACATTATTTTTATCTAACTCTTCCTTTTGCTTTCTTAAAGTTTCTTCTTCTACCTGCAAATCTGAAAGCTGTATACCACAATTCTTTAACTCTTCTCGATTCTTTTCCTGTTCTTTTTCTAAAGTCTCCAAATTCTTTTTTGTTGTTTCATAATTTTTCTCAGTCTCTACAAAATTTGTAGCTTTTTCATACAGTACACATTGATTATACTGCTGATAAGTCTCTAATATTTTTTCTGATGCTTTCTTACTTTCCTGTAATGTCTCTAACTGGACTTTCAAATTATCCATGTTTTCAATGGCTTCCGACATAGGCCTTAAATCTTCATCCGACAAAGGTGGCAGGGAACTGCTTAAAATTTCATTTAATACAGTTGGCTTAAAATCCTTTGAAAGTTTTGGTGTACGAAGCTGTATCAGCAAATCCACCAGTTCCTTATATTCTTCCACATTTTCATATCCAAAGAGCTTATCATTGACCATTTTCATGTAGTCCTTCTGACCTTCGATAACCTGTCCGCCTTCTCCTAAACGGTTTGTCAACTCCTGTTTGCTTAAGGTAATCTTTTCTTTCATATTCTTGTACAGAAAGAAATCTTTTCCTATCCGTCTTCCATCTGTGATTACAAAATGCCAGGAATCAAGCTTTTTATTCTTTCTGGCACAGAGACCAATTCCTATGGTTAAATAGGTATCGCTTTCTTTTCTTTTAAATTCCATATATAAGTATCCAGTACGTTCCTGCCTGTCATCATTTTCTTCTAAGAGATAATTTTCCAGTTTTCTTGCCTTCGTACCAAAAGGGTCTAGTCTCTCAGATGCTTTATTTCCGTCTAACAATAAAGGAATAAAGCTTTGCATGGTAACCGATTTACCGGAACCATTGGCTCCACGCAATAACATTCTTCCATCGATAAATTGAAACTCTTCCTCGTCATAGTACCAGAAATCAATTAATCCAATTTTATTTATTTCCCATTTACTTACCTGCATCTTTTGTCTCCTTTTTTAGAAATTCTTCCGGATAACTGCCACACAACTTTCCTGCAATAGGCATAATGGTAATGTCCTTTGTTACCTCATCTGTCTGTATCATGCCAAACTGCTCAAGTTCTTTCATCAATATATCACAAAATTCTTCCTGTGACATTTCCCTGTATTTTTTTGCAAATCCCTCATTATACCGTTCTTTACATTGAAAAATAATCTCCTGAAACTCTGCCTCTGACAAACAGATAGTTTCATTCACCCGCAAAACAAGCTTTTCTGCCTTTACCCTTTCCTGTATTTCATAAAATAATAACAAAATGGCATCAGAGATACTGTTGTTTCCGGGGAACATTTTCCCTAAATCTCCTTCTTCCCCCATCATCAGATAAGCACTGGATTTATGAACCTGTAATTGGCAGTCTGTAAGCTTTTCTAAATCTGTTTCAATGACTCCACGATAATTTCTGATATATGCAAAATCTTCATCCTGTTCTTTTTCCCTGTATACCCCCATAGACAACAGCAGTTTTCGGTACACTCTCTGTCTTCTTATAATACCTCTGTCTTCATCCATGTCCATCCAGTCACTTTGAAAAAAGTCTTCCTGTTTTTTGTACTGACTGATATCCTGTGTAAAATTTCTGGTAAAATATTTTGATACTCCCGTATTTTCATAAAGAGCCTCTGTTTCTAAATTTGTGGCAAATCCATCTTCACTTCCATCATTAATATAAAACAAATCCTGCTTCATACAAAACTTTATGACACGAATTAATTTTCTTCGATGCTCATACACTGTCCATTCAACGTTTCCTCCCGGATACTGTGCCTTTACATATTCTGTCAACTGGGACAATACAAACTGTTCTTCTGCATCCTTGTCCTCTAGAAACATTAAAATCAGACAGAATAAAACATACTCCATGGCGCTGGAAAAATCGCTAATTCCCATCCACGCCTGGGCTTCTCCCGGAAGCTTTTCTAATTTTATCAGTGTTCCGTTCTGAATAATACGGTAACCTAATTTATCTGTGTACAAACGAGCGAAAGCGAGTTTGTGGATCAGCGAGAGCTGATAAAGAGCCGAAGAGGCAAAAGAAAATCCAAGCAGAGCTTGGTCGGAAAGACTGTACATCTTCTTGAACCTGTATCGTTTTCAGGGATCGCCCTGAACAAGAGAATTATGGGGGTTTAGCTCAGCTGGGAGAGCGCCTGCCTTGCAAGCAGGAGGTCAGCGGTTCGATCCCGCTAATCTCCACCATATGGATTGATAGCTCAGTCGGTTAGAGCACCCGCCTGATAAGCGGGAGGTCGGTGGTTCGAGTCCACTTCAATCCACCATCCACTTTATAAGTGGAACTTTGTACTTTGAAAACTGCACAGCCAGATGGAAAAAACATCTTGTAAAGAAACCAGTTGCGAAGCTCTGGAAACAGAGTGAGCGCAGAAATGCGAACAATTTTGCAGTTGGTCTCAGGAGAAAAAAGCAAATCAAAGATTGTAGATAACAATCCTTTGACAGCTACTCAGATTAGTGACGATCAAGTTACTAAGGGCGCAGGGTGGATGCCATGGCACTGGACGCCGAAGAAAGACGTGGTAAGCTGCGATAAGC
>JAFQCM010000056.1 GCA_017399445.1 Lachnospiraceae bacterium
CTGTACACAGCATACTGTGTACAGTAACGAATTTCAGCCCATTTTAAATGCATCTGCGATGCATGGGGCTGAAATTTTGTCGCCACCACTTCTTGGCGCATAGCTTGACAGCTAGTGTCAAGCTTGCGTCTGTATAGTAACATTTATTTTAGCATTTCCTGTAGGTATTCTTCGAAAATTGTAAAACAAAAAAGAAAATGCAAAAATTATGTAAAAATTTGAAGATGAAATTCAATTGAAACCTTTGAACTTCCTAGGTATAATCAGTTTTGAAATACGTGGTTTTAACAAAAAGCAGAGGTGAACAAAATGAGTATAAGTATGTATGAATTAGTAAAACATGGGTACCTTATTAACTTAAGTCTAGTATTTGCACTTTTAGCAATTTTAAGCAGACTGATTATGGGAATTATTTACGATTATCTTTTGAAAGAGACAGAAAATATAGGAATGTCAAAATCAAAGTTTGGCAGAAACTATAAAAACAAAGTATCCAGCAGTATTGGAATTGAGCGCCCTGTGCGTAATGTGGTTACTTTTGTGGAAAAGTACATAAGAAAACAGCGCTACATGGGGATAACTCTCCGGGGATGGGAATTAACATCCATAAGATTTATGTTAGTTGCAGTAATAATAAATATATTTGTTACTGCATATGCAATTGTAAAAAATATGACTATGGAACTGATTGTATGGAGTATTATTATTAATATCATTGCAGTATTATTATTTTTTCTGGCAGAAACATTAATTGATTCTTCTTATAAGTATGACGGAATCAAAATAAATATGCAAAATTATGTGGAAAATGATTATGTAAATCACTGTAATGCAATCAAAGAGGCAGAAGCAGAACTGGAAGGCAAAGAAAATGGTCAGAGTGTCAAAATGATTGAAGAAAGAATGGAAAAAATCGAAGAAAAACTTATGACATCAGAAAATAAATCCTTATCTTCAAGCGAAGCAAAGATTATTCAGGACGTATTAAAAGAATTTTTAGCTTGATTATATAGTCTATGTTTGCTAAAATGGCTATAAGTGCGGATAATTACATAGAGATGTAATTCAACATGAAAGTGATTCAAAAGTAAAAGGAGTGTGCGGTAATGTCAAAAGTAACATTTGATTATTCAAAAGCAACAGGATTTATTAACGAAAAAGAAGTAGAAAATATGAAAAAGCTTGCCCTTGATGCAAAGGAACAGCTTGTTTCTAAAACAGGTGCAGGAAACGACTTTTTAGGATGGATTGATTTACCTGTAAATTATGACAAAGATGAGTTTGAAAGAATTAAAAAAGCAGCAGCAAAAATTCAGAATGATTCTGAAGTATTGATTGTAATTGGTATTGGTGGATCTTACCTTGGAGCAAGAGCTGCAATTGAATTCTTAAGACATAATTTCTATAATTCTGTGTCAAAAGAAGTTAGAAAAACACCTGAAATCTATTATGCAGGTAACAGCATCAGCAGCACATATTTGAAACACTTACTTGATGTTGTTGGCGATAGAGATTTCTCAGTAAATATTATTTCAAAATCAGGAACAACTACAGAACCAGCTATTGCATTCCGTATTTTTAAGAAGAAACTGGAAGAAAAATATGGTAAAGAAGAAGCTGCAAAGAGAATCTATGCTACTACAGATAAAGCAAAGGGAGCATTAAAGAACTTAGCTACAGAAGAAGGATACGAAACATTTGTAGTACCTGATGATGTAGGTGGACGTTTCTCAGTTCTTACAGCAGTAGGTTTACTTCCTATCGCAGTAAGTGGTGCTGATATTACAAAATTAATGGAAGGTGCAGCTTCTGGAAGAAAACGTGCATTAGAGGCTGATTTTGAAGAAAATGATGCATTAAAATATGCTGCAATCAGAAATATCTTATTACGCAAAGGTAAAATGGTAGAAATCGTAGCAAACTACGAACCAAGCCTTCACTATGTATCTGAATGGTGGAAACAGTTATATGGAGAATCAGAAGGTAAAGACCAGAAAGGTATTTTCCCAGCAGCAGTTGACTTAACAACAGACTTACATTCTATGGGACAGTTTATTCAGGACGGTGCAAGAATTATGTTCGAAACTGTTATGAATATTCAGACATCTAAGGAAGAAGTTATCTTAGAAGAAGAACCAGTAGATTTAGATGGATTAAACTATCTTGCTGGAAAGAGCGTAGACTTTATTAATAAGAGTGCTATGAATGGTACTATCTTAGCTCATACAGATGGTAATGTTCCAAACTTATTAGTAGAAATTCCAGAGCAGAACGAATTCTATTTGGGTGAGTTATTCTACTTCTTCGAATTTGCTTGTGGTATCAGTGGATATCTCTTAGGAGTGAATCCATTTGATCAACCAGGTGTAGAAAGCTACAAGAAGAACATGTTTGCTTTACTTGGTAAACCAGGATTCGAAAAAGAAAGAGAAGAATTATTAAAGAGACTTTAATTTAAAGATTGTAAAAATTGATTTTAATAAGTAAAACACCAAAGGCGGCGGTATCCAACCACCGCCTTTTTACGAGAGGAAATGATGTATGAAGATAGTAATGCTTGAAAGAAACAGTCTTGGTACAGATGTGGATGTGGAACAATTTAAAAAATTTGGAGAATTTGTTGCATATGACACTTCAGACCAGTCAAACACACCATCAAGAATTCAGGATGCAGATATTGTAATTGTAAATAAAGTAAAATTAAACGAAACCACATTAAAGAATGCAAAAAACGTAAAACTCATTTGCATTACCGCTACAGGAACAGATAATGTAGATAAAGAATATGCTACCAGTCGTGGAATTGCAGTTACAAATGTTAGTGGATATTCTACAAGTTCTGTAGCTCAACATACCTTTGCCTTATTATTTTACATATTAGAAAAACTAGATTACTACAATGATTACGTAAAAACGGGAAACTATACGGAAAGTGGTATGTTTTCTCATTTTGATAAAAAATACAAAGAATTGGAAGGAATGACTTGGGGAATTATCGGCCTTGGTGCTATTGGAAGAAAAGTAGCTCAGATTGCGTCTGCTTTTGGTTGCAAAGTGATTTACTATTCTGCCTCTGGAAAAAATACTTCCACAGACTATAAGCAGGTGGATTTTGATACTTTATTAAAAGAATCAGATATTATAAGTATTCACGCTCCATTAACCGAAAAAACGCAGGGCTTGATGAATGAATCCGCTTTCAAAAAAATGAAAAACACAGCAATATTAATTAATGTAGGCAGAGGATCTATCGTTGATGATAGAGCTTTGGCAGATGCATTAAAATCCGATGAAATTGCAGGTGCAGGATTAGACGTATTAAGCAAGGAGCCATTAGAAAAAACAAATCCATTATATGAAATTAAGGATAGCTGCAAGCTTATTATTACACCGCATATGGCGTGGGCGTCAGAAGAAGCAAGAAAACGTCTGGTAGATTCTGTGGCAGAAAATATTGAAGCATTCCAGAAAGGAAATCCAATAAATGTAGTTAATAAAGAATTGTTCCTTCGTAACGTAATCTTAATTGGAATGCCTGGTGTTGGAAAGAGTACAGTTGGTGTATTGCTTGCAAAGAAGTTAGGATATCAGTTTATTGATTCCGATTTATTAATTCAATCTAGAGAAAAAAGATTATTAAAAGACATTATTGCGGAAGAAGGACTGGATGGATTTTTGGAAATTGAAGCAGATGTGAATGCAACAGTAGAAATCGAGAACGTAGTTTTGGCTACAGGTGGAAGTGTAGTGTATAAAGAACGTGCCATGAAACATCTTAGCGAAGTTGGAACTATTGTATATTTAAAAGTGTCTTATGAAGAGTTAAGCAAACGCTTAGGAGACTTAAAAGAGCGTGGTGTTGCACTAAAGGAAGGTCAGACTTTGCTTGATTTATATGAAGAAAGAAATCCTTTGTATGAAAAATATGCAGATATTGTGGTGGATGAGGAAAATCTGGGTCTGGATGAAACCCTCGATAAAGTTCTTTACAATCTCAGAAAAAATTGATAAAATTAATAGTTGCAAATTTTAATAGATGATGAGATTAGAAAGAGTATTAAGGAGATGTAAAATGAAAAAGTGGACAAAGCATAAGAAGCAGATGTCCCTATTTTTTGCCATGGGAGCGATGGCTTCTGTTCTCGGGATATGGACAATACATCCAATTTTTGAAAGTTTTGAAGAAAAGGATGATAATTACTATACACTTACATTAAATGGAACCATGATAGGAAATGTGTCTTCTATGGATGGGGTAGAAGAGATGCTGTTAGAAGAAAAATCCAAAGTAGCATCCGAACAGGAAGGATTAACAATAGTTAAGGCGGATTTGGATTATACATCAGAAAAGAAAATATTTGCCACAACTACATCAGATAAAAAATTAAAGGAAAATATGTACAATGTACTGAAAGATGGTACAGTTACATTTAATCAGAAAGCGTATACAGTAAAAATTAATCAGTTTACAGTAACTTTGGCATCCAAAGAAGAAGTAGTTGAGTTGTTAAACGCGGCGAAAGCAAAGTTTGATATTGATGAAATGTATCAGGTAGAATTAATAACAGATGATTCCAGAGAATTAAATGTTATGACAACAGATATTGTAAAAGTATCTAAAAGTAAAAATACCAATCCAAACGTTTCATCTTCTTTGATTAATGCAGGAATCTGTACAGTTACGGATGAATTGTCTTATGGAAAGGAAGATTTAGAGGATTTATATACAGAAGGAATTATAGATATTTCTTTTGCAGATGCAGTGGAAGTGGTAGAGTCTTATGTACAGGATGATGAAATTACTCCTTTAAATGAAGCCATAGATTTGGTAACAAAAGACAAGGAAAAAAACAAGATATATGAAGTTAAATCAGGGGATAGTCTTTCTGTAATTGCAGAAAATTTTAATACTACAGTGGACAATCTGGTTGCTATAAATGAAAATATCGAAAACGCAGATTCTATGATTCGAATTGGCGATGAAATTACAGTAACAGTTCCGGAACCAGAATTATCTGTAATAACCAAGGAAGAACAGATGTATTCAGAAGAATATCAGGCAGAAACTCAGTATATAGATAATGATTCCTGGTACACCACTCAGCAGGAGGTGCGTCAGGAGGCAAGTACTGGAGAAAGAAATGTAGTAGCTGTTGTTACTAGTAGGAATGGAACAGAAACAGGAAGAGAAATTCTTCATGAAGAAATTATAAAAGAATCCCAGCCGGCAATTATCGAGCGTGGAACTAAAACACCACCAACATATATTAAACCGATTTCTGGTGGAACATTTACATCAGGGTTTAAATATCGTTGGGGAAGATGGCACAAAGGTGTTGACTGGGCATGCCCGGTAGGAACCGCAGTAAAAGCCTCCTCTGCAGGAACTGTAGTCAGTGCAGGATGGGCAAGTGGATATGGCTATTGTGTAAAAATTAATCATTCTGATGGTCGTCAAACTAGATATGCACACTTAAGTAAAATCCTAGTTTCTGCTGGAGATACGGTATCTCAAGGTGAAAAAATTGCATTAAGTGGTAACACTGGAAGAAGTACAGGACCACATTTGCATTTTGAAATATTGATCGGAGGAACACAAGTGAATCCACTTCCGTATTTAGAGTAAGATAATTGAATAAGGAGCTCAGGTTTGTTTTTCATGCAACATTTCCTTCTGCTACCCAAATTTCGTATTTACAAATGGAAAGATTGTGTTATAATGAAATATGGCATGTTTCTGGGGATGTTTACGAAAAGTAAGAAGGATACCCCATATTTTAGAGGAAATTAGGAATATTTTAACACAAATTAACATAAATATAGTAGGAAATGAATGGAAATAATTATAGAATAATATAGAGGTGTGTAATGGAACAATACGTTATTAAAGGCGGCAATCCATTAGTTGGAGAAGTAAAAATCGGCGGTGCAAAAAATGCAGCACTGGCTATTCTTGCAGCAGCAATTATGACAGATGAAACAGTTTTAATAGAAAACCTTCCGGATGTAAGAGACATTAATGTATTATTACAGGCAATTGAAGGAATTGGGGCAGCTGTTGAAAGAATTGACAGACATACTGTAAAAATTAATGGTTCCATGATTCGGGATGTAAATATTGAATATGAATATATAAAAAAAATACGAGCTTCTTATTATCTGCTTGGTGCATTATTGGGAAAATACAAAAAAGCAGAAGTTGCACTTCCTGGAGGATGCAATATAGGAAGTCGTCCAATTGACCAGCATATTAAAGGTTTTCGTGCACTAGGTGCAGATGTAAGAATCGAGCATGGATTGATTATTACAGAAGCAGAACAGTTGATTGGAAACCATGTTTATTTGGACGTGGTATCTGTGGGAGCTACCATTAATATTATGATGGTGGCTGCACTTTCTCAAGGAAATACCATTTTGGAAAATGCAGCAAAAGAGCCACACGTAGTAGATGTAGCCAACTTTTTAAATAGTATGGGTGCTAATATTAAAGGTGCCGGTACTGATGTGATTAGAATTAAAGGGGTTGAAAAACTTCATAAAACAGAATATTCTATTATTCCTGATCAGATTGAAGCAGGAACTTTTATGTTTGCAGCAGCTGCAACAAAAGGGGATATCACTGTTAAAAATGTAATACCAAAACATTTAGAAGCAACCACAGCAAAGCTTTTGGAAATTGGATGTGAAGTGGAAGAATTTGATGATGCAGTAAGAGTAGTATCTTCTAAACCATTAAAGCATACCCATGTAAAAACTCTTCCATACCCTGGATATCCTACTGATATGCAGCCACAGATAGCAGTAACACTTGGTTTGTCAGAAGGTACAAGTATTATCACAGAAAGTATCTTTGAAAACAGATTTAAGTATGTAGATGAACTGGCTCGTATGGGCGGAGATATCAAGGTAGAAGGAAATACAGCAATTATTAATGGTGTTTCCAAGTATACAGGAGCTAGAGTCAGTGCACCGGATTTGAGAGCTGGAGCAGCACTTGTAATTGCAGGTCTGGCAGCAGAAGGCATCACGGTAGTGGACGATATCGTGTATATTCAAAGAGGATATGAATGTTTCGAAGAAAAACTAAGAGGTCTTGGAGCTCAGATTGAAAAAGTGAGCAGTGAAAATGAAATTCATAAATTTAGATTAAAAGTTGGATAAAAAACTGCTGAGTCGTGGGATAGAAGCGACTCAGCAGTTTTTGTTTATTTATACAAGTGCTTTTATGTACAAGTCAGTGTTTTTGGATAAATCAATAAATGTACTTCCTGCTTTTACCACCGGTCTGGAAAGAAATTGTTTATTAATCATAACAATTTCTGCAGTTTGTCCATCGCTTAATAAAACAGTATTGTTGATAAATGCACTTGAAATATGTTCAAGGAAAGTAAGAATATATCTTGCGTCATATTTTTGTAAGCCTTCTAACTCAAACTGCTTAATCACATCAAATGGACAAATTGGATCACGGTATGCTCTTGCAGAAGTAAGAGAATCGTATTCAGAGGCAATTCCTACAATCTTTGCAAAATCATTGATTTGTGAAGATTTGTATGCTTTTGGGTAACCAGTGCCATCACATCTTTCATGATGCATCAAAGCAACTGCTTTGACTCTTTCATCAATATCCTGATTTTTTAAGATTTCATAACCATATATGGTGTGTGCCTGCATAAGATTTCTTTCAGAAGGAGTTAATTCCTCTGTTTTTCTTGTAATTGAATCAGATACACGGATTTTCCCAATATCATGTAAAAGTCCGGCTAAAGTAAGGGCATCTAGATCTTTTTTGCTCATTCCAAGCCATTTACCAAATACGTTACATATTAAAGAAGTATTTAGTGCATGAACATAAGTAGAATCGTCATATTCTCTCATACAATGTAACATGTCAAATACATTAATTCCGCCAGAACTTTCTATTACAGAATAAACTCTGCCAACAAGTTCATTTGAATCAATTTTTTCATCATTATTAGCAATTTCAAAAAAATTAGTTTTAAATTTGTAAATACTTTTAAAGAATTCTTCTTTGAATGCTTTATATTCAGAAGAACGTTTTAAACGTTTCGAATAAGAAGCAACAGATAAATCTTCAGATTCATTATCATCTACAGATGAAATTTCTTTTATTTTCACCCGCTGGACAGAATAAAACCCCAATTTGTTAATCAAATAATCTGTAAGTTCTGTTCCTTTAGGAACCAAAAGTTTGTTTCCAAATATAAAAACATCCTCTGCTAAAATCATTCCCTCTTTTAAATCTCCCACCGCCAAAAATGCCATAAGATACCTCCGTTCGTGACAAATTCGTAATAATTTACAAAAATGACTCAGTATAATATATATACATTTTAAGATTATACAGCAGAAAAGTCAAGAAATATTAAAAACAGACCACCCCGCAAGAGAATTATCAAAAAAGGTCAAAAATTCATAAAATTTTAAAAGACTTTTCGCAAAAAATGTGATAGGCTAATAGTGCATGTTCTTATAGACAAAATAATACAGATATAGAAACAGGAGGAAATATATGAAACTGAAAGTTAAAGTAGTAGCTGGACTTATGGCAGGTGTGATGTTGTTAGGAGGCTGTGGCGCAAAAGAAAACAGTGAAGAAGACAATACATCTTCAGCTGGTGGAGTGGAAATTACAGCAGAAATGGCGGAAAAGTATGTGACTCTTGGCAGTTATGATGGACTTGAACTTGTGAAATACATAAGAGAAGTGGCAGAAGAAGATGTAGAATATCAGAAAGAGTATTTTTTAGAAGATTATAGAGTTGAAAGTGAAGTTACAGATCGTGGAATCGAAAATGGTGATTATGTTAGCTTTCAGATGACCGAAAAACCAGAAGGTTCTGAAGAGGCTGATTATGGTACTATCGATATTCAGGTGGGTCAGGAAGAGTTTGACGCGGCAGTAGATGCAGCTTTATTAGGACATAAAGCAGGAGAAACAGTAACAACAGATAGTGTGTATGAAGAAGAAGGAGAGCAAGTAAAAACTTCTTACACTATGGTAATTAATTCTGTTTATACCATCTCTTATCCAGAGTATACAGATGAATTTGTGAAAGAAAATACAGAGTATGCCACTATTGCTGAATTAGAAGAATCCTTTAAAGCAGCTGCACAGCAGGAAAATGATAATTTGAGCTTAGATGAATTAAGAGAAAGTGCTCTTTCAGCAGTGGTTGAAGTTTCTGAATTTAAGGATATTCCACAGAACTTATATGACAGCTCTTATGAAGAAACAAAAGAATTATATACAAGCTATGCAGAAATGTTTGGAATGGAATTAGCTGATATGATTTCAGAAGAGGATTTAAAAGCAGAAGCAGAATTAAGTGTACATCAGGAACTTGTAGTCCAGAGTATTATTAAAGCAGAAAACATACAGAAAGATGATAAAGAATACGAAGAATACATTCAAAAATGTATCAAGTCAATGGAAGTGGAATCAGAAGAAGAATTAAATGATTACTATGAAGAAGGCGAATTAGAAGAAATGTACTTTAGAGAAAAAGCTCTGGATGCTATTGTTGCAAAAGCAGTAGTAACAGAGGCAGCAGCCCCAGACGAGGAAGAATATGAAGAAGACGAAGCAGCCTCAGAAGAAATAGAAGCAGTTGAAGGAGAAGAACTGGAAGCCATTGTAGGGGAAGAACTAGAATTAGATGAAAATGCAGTGATTGAAGTGGAAGAATAAACCAGTAGAAAATCCCAAAAACTACTTGACGAATATATAGAAACGTAGTAGTCTTAATATGCAAGTTGAATATGACAATTTTCTCTTATTCAGAGTGGTGGAGATACAAAGGATCTGTGAAGCCACGGCAACCCCTTAGTGGAAGGTGCCAACCTGAGCGAGTAATCGAACAATAAGAGGATTTGAAGATAAAAGACCGAATCCTATTATTGTAAAAATATAGGGTTCGGTTTTTGGGTAAGTAGCGTGGAAAATCAAATGCTTGCATTATGATTTGATGAGTAACGCAGTAGTTATGAGAAACTTGTAAAGTGTGTTTTTTATGATTGTTATAAAGAATGAGGAAAATTGATGTATTTCGATGCAAATAGAAACAAAAGTGAAAGCAATTTATAAGGAGAAATGAAATGGAGAAATTACTATTTACATCAGAATCTGTAACAGAAGGACATCCTGATAAAATCTGTGACCAGGTGTCTGATGCGATTTTGGACGCAATTATGGAACAGGATCCAATGGGACGTGTAGCCTGTGAAACTTTAACAAATACAGGTTTTATTATGGTTATGGGAGAAATCAGTACAAAAGCAAATATTGATATTCAGCAAATTGTAAGAGATACCGTTTGCGAAATCGGATATACAGATTCTAAAATTGGATTTGATGGAAATACTTGTGCAGTTATGGTGGCATTGGATAAGCAGTCAGCTGATATTGCTATGGGTGTTGATAAAGCCTTAGAAGCAAGAGAAGGAGAACTTGCAGATGACCTGGATACCGGAGCTGGTGACCAGGGTATGATGTTTGGTTTTGCTACAAATGAAACAGAAGAATATATGCCATATCCAATCGCCCTTGCACACAAACTTTCCCGTAGACTTACAGAAGTTCGTAAAAATGGAACTTTAAGCTATTTAAGACCAGATGGAAAAACTCAGGTTACTGTAGAATATGATGAAAACAGAAAACCAGTACATTTAGATGCAGTAGTATTATCTACTCAGCATGGACCAGAAGTAACACAGGAACAGATTCATGAAGATATTAAGAAGTATGTATTTGATCCAATTCTTCCAAAAGAATTAGTAGATGATAAAACAAACTTCTATATTAACCCTACCGGACGTTTTGTAATTGGTGGTCCAAATGGTGACAGTGGTCTTACCGGACGTAAAATTATTGTAGATACTTATGGTGGATTTGCAAGACATGGCGGCGGTGCTTTCTCAGGAAAAGACTGTACTAAAGTAGACCGTTCTGCAGCTTACGCAGCACGTTATGTTGCAAAAAACATTGTTGCAGCAGGATTAGCGGACAAATGTGAAATTCAGCTTTCCTATGCTATCGGAGTTGCACGTCCAATGGCAATTATGGTAGATACTTTTGGAACAGGTAAGCTTTCCGATGAAAAGATTGTAGAAATCATTCGTGAAAACTTTGATTTACGCCCAGCAGGTATTATTAAAATGCTTGACTTACGTCGTCCAATCTACAAGCAGACAGCTGCTTATGGACACTTTGGACGTAATGATTTGGATTTACCTTGGGAAAAACTGGATAAGGTTGAGGATTTGAAGAAATATTTATAGGATTGGGGGAGCACAAAGTGCAGAGCAATCCGTAGGTATCATAATATAAGGTTAAGGATAGCCCTTCGGTGAGAATACTCGCTGGAGGGCTTTCTTTTAGGTTTTACAGGTACACGTTCTAACGGGTGAAAGTAGTGACGAAAGTCACTTTATATCATGACCGA
This sequence comes from Lachnospiraceae bacterium, assembly GCA_017399445.1. Taxonomy (GTDB): domain Bacteria; phylum Bacillota; class Clostridia; order Lachnospirales; family Lachnospiraceae; genus RUG11237. The sequence goes on from JAFQCM010000056.1 coordinate 11,466, forward strand.
TGACACCTTGTGTCCAGACATCAACGAGAATATAATAACAGTAAGTATTAAGAATACACATTAACTTTTATGAAAAGGGGAGATTCATATGAATAAAAAATCAAAAGTCTGTTACTTAGCAATAATTATATTTGTACTATACGCAATATTATCGGGGACTATCATCCCTATTACAGGGCAGGAAATGGGGTACTGTATTTTAAACTACTATATATTATTTCCCATTTTGTCATTCCTATGTGGGCTCTTACTAAGCTCTGAAGAACCTCAACATAAATGGTATTATATTCTTTTTATAGCCATTGTAGGAATCTTAATGCCATTACCAGTGTTTCACAGTATCTGGTGGGGAATGGCGTTGTTCGGAACTATACCGTCATGTATTGGATTAATCATTGGAAATTTGGCTAAAAAATTAAAGCAAAAGTTGTAAAAATAAAAGGTTATCAAAGAGTTAGACAAAAATGAAAAATTCTCAGATATTCTCGAACAACAGAAAGGAAGCAAATCATGAACATTACTTTGTGCATTATCTATATTATCGTTTCCATAAGCCAGATTTTCAGCGCTTTTTTTCTGGTGGCAAAAGGAAACAATCATAAGAAAACATATATGTTTTTGGGATGCCAGCTATCCAGCGTTTTATGGTGTTTGTCCCAGGTACTTATTTTCCTTTCTAATAATACCATACAGCGTCAGAGTTCCTATACGGTAGGAAACTTAGGGATTACCTTTATAGGTGCCTTCTGGATTGGTTTTGCCATTAGTTATGTAGGGAAGAAACATAATAAAATTACTGGGATTATGTTTCTTATTTCTGCCATACATTACATTATGGTAATTACCAATTCTATACACCATTTATATTATAAAGAGTTTCAATTTGGGAAAATTATTTATGGTCCTCTCTTTTATACCAATGTGATTTATACCTATTTATGCGTTTTCATAGGGGTTTTAATAATACAATTAAATAAAAGTCAGGGTAAAAATTATATTTCCCAAAAAAGAATTTTAATGGCTTCTGCAGTGTTTCCTTTAATACTTAATTTTCTTCGTCAGATGAAAATCGTTTATACTCAGTTTGACATTACACCGTTGGGTTTTTGCTTGTCCTATCTGTTGATAATGATTGCCACTTTCCGGTATAACTTTTTGGATGTAAATCAGTTGGCGTTTCATCAGGTAATGAAGGATTTGCAGGAAGGAATTCTGATTTTTAGATATTCAGGAGAGCTTTCTTTTCAAAATAAAATGATACGGGAAATTTTTCCAGAAAAAACTATAGAGAACATAGGGGATTTTGAACAGTTAATAGAAGAAAAAAACAGGAAGGAACTGAAAGAAACAGGCGAAACCCTGTTAATTAAAAAAAATACTTATTATCATTTGCAAAAAAATATCCATTATGAAAAAGAACAGCAGGTAGCAGCTATCAGTTTTGTAATGAAAGATGTAAGCAAATATTATGAATTAGTAGAACAGACAAAAAAAGTATCTGTATTAGAGCAAAGTCTTGCAGTAGAGCAGGAAAGAAACAAGCTGGTGCAGCAGGTTCACGATACCACAGGTCATACATTAACCGTGATTCGTTCTTTAATTAAGCTGGCAATGGCTAATTTAGAACAATCTAAGGAAGAGGCAAAGGATTATATGAACCAGGCAGAAGAACTGGTGAAAACAGGAATTAAAGAATTACGAGAGTATATTTTAGATGTAAAAAAAGAGGAGAAATATAGCCTGATTACACAAAGAGTTATGCAGCTGGCGGATACCATAAAAGAAGTTCACATAGAAGTTACCGTGATTGGAGAAGATGATAGAAAATATTCTTTCCTTACAGAAACAGTTTTTTTGTGTGTAAAAGAAAGCGTTACCAATTGCTTACGTTATGGAAAAGCATCAGAGATGGAAATTATTTTGAAATTTTGCAAAGATCATATAGAAGTATTTATCTTTGATAATGGTGTGGGTTGTGAAAAAATAGTATATGGAAATGGCCTCACAGGAATCCTGCACCGTGTGAAAGAGAAGGGTGGAACATTAAAGATTAATACTGCCAAAGGAGAAGGATTTCAAACGGTAATAAACTTACCGCTTGAGGATTAATCCAGTCCGTTTTTTACGGCATAAACAGCCAGCTGGGTACGGTCTTTTAAGTTTAATTTTTCCAATATTCTGGATAAATTGTTTTTTACAGTACCTTCAGCAAGGCACACCATAGAAGCAATTTCTTTGTTGCTATAGCCCTGGCAAATCAAGTGAATAAATTCCCGTTCTCTTTCTGTCAGATTAAGTTCAACAGAAGAAGTACCGGGAGTTTTCCAATTGTTTTTTACGGCTTGGAATACAGTACCGCCCAAAACAGAAATACCATGGGCAACACTTTTGATGGAGTGAATGATTTTACCATCTTCCATTTCTTTTAAAATATACCCATCAGCGCCACTAAAAATAGCTTTTTCGATGGTTTCTTCATCATCAAAAGTGGTTAAAACCAATATTTTAATATGGGAATAAGCTTCTTTAATTTCCTTAATAGCATAGGCACCGTCAAATTCCGGCATACGCATATCCATTAACACCACATCTGGCTGAAGCTCTTTGCACTGTTCAAAAGCCTCTTTTCCATTATGGGACATTCCCACTACACATATTTCAGTATCTTGCTGTAAAATGGCTTTTAGTCCCTGACATAAAATCATAACATCATCTACAATAAGTACTTTTATCAAATGTATCACCACCTATTCTTTATAGTTATAACATATTAAAAATAGCTGTGCAAGTTTTCAGGCACAGCTATTAATATATTTAGATTATACTTTATTCTGTCTTAATTGCGGATAATGGACTTAACTTCATAGCTTTAAGAGCCGGGAAGAAACCAGAAAGGATACCAACTAAAACAGAAATACTTAAGGCAAACAAAGAAAGCCATGGCGGAATCACGGAAACGGAAGATGTAGATCCCATCATACCTGACATCATGGACCCCATAAACTGATTCATAAGTGCCGAAATTCCATAACTTAATATAAGTCCTAAGATTCCTCCAATAAGACCTATAAATGCAGCTTCCAGCAAGAACAGAGTTCGAATATTTCCAAGGCTACATCCTAGTACTTTAATAATTCCAATTTCTTTGGTTCTTTCATAAATGGACATCATCATAGTGTTGGCAATACCGATGGAGGCTACAAATAAAGATACTGCACCAATACCACCTAGTACCGCTTGAATGGAACGGGATTGTTTTTGTGCACTTTCCACCCACTCAGCGTTAGAAGTTGGCTGTAATCCCATTTCAGATATAACTTTTTGGACGTCGGTTACATTATCCATATGATCTACTTTTACATAAGCTTCATTGTAAACCCAGTATTTATAAGGTTTTCCACTTTTGGTAGTAGGCTGCCCGGGAATCGCCTTGTTTTTGAATACTTTTTTCAGCTGAGCCTTAAAAGCATCAATATTTGCATAAGTATCACTGGAAAACTGATTGTATTCTTCCAGACCACCAGATACAAGAGAAAAATCACTCATAATATATTTTTTTGGTGGTTTTATAGTGGTTCCACTTTCCGGATCAGAAGCATCTCCCCATAAAGTCTGATAATATGCATCTACATCATAAATTACAAAAAAGTCTCCTTGCAAATCAACATCAGGAACTTCTCCAGTGTCCCAATAAGGATAAGAATTAGTTTTGGCATTGTAAAAGTTTGTAATTGCCTGGTTGCCAAGAACATATCTTAATTCTTCTCCATCCTGTGGAACACTTCCATATGCTAATGGAATATCTAATTTGTTGAGTGCTTCACTTGACATGGCACGTACATAAAGGTCTGCCTGATAAAGTCCTTGTTTAATAATGATATTAGAAGTTAAAACCGGAGATACAAACTCTACATGGTCTAACTGGGCAAGTTCTTCAATTACATCATCAGTAAGCTCAATTTTTTCTGTATCATCAGATTGTGAGCCGCCTTCAAAAAAAGCATATTCATTTCCAGAGTAAACATTGATGGTAGTCAGTCCACCAGATTGTTCTACATCTTCTAAATATGATTTATTTAAAGCAATACCTAAGGAAACCATTACTACAATTGCAGCGGTACCAATAACAACACCTAAAACGGTCAAGGCAGTTCTTAATTTACGACGCCAAAGATTATTTACACTCATTGTCAGCAAATCAAGAAAGTTCATTATCGTCACTATCTCCTTCGTCTAAATCAAAAAAGTCATCAGAAGCTTTTTTCTTCTTTTTCTTAACAAGTACTACAATAACCACAATAATTAATGCAATTATAGCAACTACAATTCCAATAATAAGACCTTTATTTCCGGTTTGTTCCATATCACCGTCTACAAATTCTTCATCTATCATCATGTCATCCATCATCATATCATCGAAATTTTCTTCTGTTACAAAAAGTTCAAATTCTTTTTCCTGAGTACTTACGTTACCAGATTCATCTTCATAACTTATAATTGCTTTTACTTTTCCTTCATCTGTGGTTGCTTCATTACCGGTAAGCATAGCATCAACACTTCCGGTAGCACCAATTTCAATGTTTCCGATAAATGTTTCACCACCGGTAATGAAAGGGGAATCGAAGGAAACACTTACATTGTAAAGGGTAGTTTTCCCTGTGTTATTAATGTTAAACATAACATTAGATTCACTTCCTACAGAGATACTAGAAGGCATTACATCAATGGTTCCTATATCAAATTTAGCTTCTTGCTTAATAGGAATGGAAACACTGGCATCTGCTGTATATGGATTGCAATTGGCATCTTCATATTCCATAGCAACAGTAAGTACATATGGTTTCTGTGATAAGTCCGCACGAGATTTCAAATCAATGGAAATATCCTTGGAAGCGCCAGCAGCAATATTATCTACGAAAACAATACTGGAACCGGAAGTTGGTAAGAAAGTAGCTCCTTCTGAAGTTTCATCTTTTCCGGTAACCGGGGCTTGTAAATCAAACATCAGGTTATTTACAGATGTTGATTTGGAAGTGTTTGTAATATGAAGAGTAAGAGTAAAGGTATCTCCGGCTTTTACTGTTTCTGGAGTAGTAGTGAAACCGGAAACAATAAGTCTTGGAGTAGAAACCTTGCCATCTTCTTCAGAAGTTGCACCATTTTTTCCAACAGTTTCGATGAAAGTATCTATAACAGAAGTCTCAGTTTCACCAGTGGAAAGTGTATAGGTTACATTAAAGGATAACTTTTGATATCCACTTGTTACATTTTCTCTTGTTTTGAATGTGTATGTAACTTCGCGTCTTCGATCCATAAGACTTGGTACAGACACTGATCCAGGTAAGTCATTTATATATACATTATAGCTTGTTTTTTCAATTTCAAAAGGAAATTCATCTGTGCTAGTGCTTACTTCTGGTGTAACAATAATGTTGGTGAGGTTATCATAACCAAGATTTACCAAAGGAAGTACAATATTAACAGTCTGTCCATATCTTGCAACTGGTGTAGTCCAATTGTCTAATAAAGAGATATGTGCATCTGTTCCTGCTTCAGTAGCAGTACCTTCGGAATTTGGAGTAGGTGTGACAATATCTTCCGTGGAGTCATCGTCAGCATCGTTATCCTTAATAACTGGTGTTTCTGTCGGAGCAGCATTAATAGATAGTACCGGCTGGCTGCTTAATATAAAGGCAAAAGTACCGGCAAATAATAGTTGCTTAAATTTCTTCATCAATAGTGACCTCCCTGTTTGTGTTATCTTCGATTTTCAGAATTTTTCCATCACGAATATGGAAAATCCTGTCTGCAAAACTGGCTAAATGATTATCATGGGTAACCATAATCAATGTTAAGTTTTGCTCTCTCACAATTTTTTTCATAAGATTCATAACTTCAGCAGAAGTATTAGAGTCAAGGTTACCTGTTGGCTCATCGGCAAAAATAATTTCAGGTTTTACTACAAGAGCCCTTGCTACGCCTACTCGCTGCTGCTGTCCACCAGACATCTGGGTTGGTTTATGTTTACATTGTTTTTTTAAACCTACCAGTTCTAACATTTTAGCGGCTTTTGCCAGACGAATTTTCTTTGGCATTCCTCTGAAAGTTAGGGGAAGGGCTACATTTTCCACTGCATTCATGGTAGGAAGAAGGTTAAAGGACTGAAAAATAAACCCTACATGCTCCCGTCTGAATTTTACCAGCTGGTTTTCATTCATTTTCTCAATATGCTCTCCACCAATGACAATTTGTCCTTTGGTAGGTTTTTCAAGGCCGGCTAACATATTCAAAAGAGTTGATTTACCAGAACCGGAAGTACCTACAATAGAGCAGAATTCCCCACGGTTAATGGTGAAATCCACACCATTTAGAGCTTTCACCTTGTTGTTTCCTATTGAGTAAAATTTATACAAATCTTTTACCTGAATTACAGGTTCAGACTTTGTTTCGCTCATTCAAACTCCTCCTTTACGCATACTTTCCTAGTATAACATATTAACAATAAATACAGCTACAGGAATATACAAGAAATTTTCTTAATTTTTTCTGAAGTGGTTATATAAGTAAAAGTTTGATAAAATTCCGATAAAATTCACGGTTTTATAAAAAGTTAATAATAATTTATACATGTTTAGTAACACGAAAAATGGAAGTGTGGTATACTACTAATATTAGAAATTTAGGAGAGAAGGTTATGAAACTAAAAAAAGTACTGCTGGTGACTTGTTTTACAATGATATTTCTTCCGGTGTTGCTGTTTACAGTGATAGCATGTTTATCCGGATTGTATAGAATTAACTCAATCCAGTCTTCCTATGGTATTGAAGGTTTAGATTATGCTCATATGGAAAATTCTGTTCAGATTTTAAGTGAACTTACTAAGAAGATACATGAAGAAATGGAAAAAATAGCAAGAGAAGCTCCAGACAAGTTTAATGATGCAGTCTTTCTGGCAGAAGTTGACCAAAGGCTGGAAGAAGATGCGTCTTTTTTAATTGTCAGGAAAGGGGAAGAAATTGTTTATATTGGAAGCAATGAAGCAAATATAGACTGGTATCAGTACCTTCCGGAGTATGGAGCCATTGAAAGTGAAAATAATCTGGATGGAGGATTTTATGTTGGCGGACAGATGCAGGCATTGGTGAAACAGGTGGATTTTGAGGATTCGGAAGGCAGACAGGGAAGTGCATTTATCATCACAAAATCAGATATAATTAAGTCTGTTTTTAAAGAGTTTATAGTTGACATTATGGTAGCTGTGATTTGCATTTTGATTTTTACCAGTGGAATGATTAGTATCTGGATCTATCGAAGTGTAACAAATCCTCTCAAGAAACTTAGGGAAGCTACTTTAAATATTAAAGAAGGAAACCTGGATTTTACTATAGATGTTAACAGAGATGATACCATAGGGGAATTGTGTGCAGACTTTGAAGATATGAGAAAGCGTTTAAAAGCGTCTGCGGAAGAAAAGCTAGAATATGATAAAGAAAACAAAGAACTTATCAGTAACATTTCCCATGATTTAAAAACACCAATTACAGCCATTAAAGGTTATGTGGAAGGGATTATGGATGGTGTGGCAGATACGCCAGAAAAAATGGATAGATATATTCGAACCATTTATAATAAAGCCAATGATATGGACAGGCTGATTAATGAACTTACTTTCTATTCCAAAATTGATACTAACAGAATTCCTTATGTATTTCAGCCAATTAATGTGTCGGGCTACTTCAGTGACTGTATTGAAGAATTATCTTTGGACCTGGATGCTAAAAGCATTAAACTGCAATATTTTGATTATATTGACAGCAATATTAAAGTGATTGCAGATGCAGAGCAGATGAAACGTGTGATTAATAACATTATCAGCAATTCCATAAAATATATGGATAAGGAAAAGGGAATTATTATTATCAGAGTAAAAGATGTGGGTGACTTTATTCAGGTTGAAATTGAAGATAATGGAAAAGGAATTGGGATAAAAGAACTGCCATACATTTTTGACAGATTTTATAGAACCGATGCCTCAAGAAATTCTAAACAGGGTGGCAGCGGAATTGGCTTATCTATTGTAAAGAAAATTATAGAAGACCATGGCGGTCAGATATGGGCAAACAGTAAAGAAAATACCGGAACGGTAATGTATTTTGTATTGAGAAAATATCAGGAGGTACCAATTAATGAGTAAAATTTTGATTGTAGAGGATGAAGAAAGTATTGCAGACTTAGAAAGGGATTATCTGGAATTAAGCGGGTTTGAGGTGGAAATAGAAAATTCCGGTGATGTGGGATTGCAGAGAGCGGTAAATGAAGATTTTGATTTAATTATTCTGGACTTAATGCTGCCGGAAGTAGATGGATTTGAAATTTGTAAAAAGATAAGAGAGGAAAAAAATACCCCTGTAATTATGGTGTCAGCCAAAAAAGATGATATTGATAAAATCAGAGGTCTGGGGCTGGGGGCAGACGATTATATGACAAAGCCATTTAGTCCAAGTGAACTGGTGGCAAGGGTAAAGGCCCATCTGGCACGCTATGAACGCTTAATTGGAAGCAGTGCTCAAGAAAATGAAATCATTGAAATTCGTGGTTTGAAAATAGACAAAACTGCTAGACGAGTTTATATTAATGATGAGGAGAAGACCTTTACTACCAAAGAATTTGATCTTCTGACCTTTTTGGCACAGAACCCAAATCACGTGTTTACGAAAGAGGAATTATTTCAGAAAATCTGGGATATGGAATCTATTGGAGACATTGCCACAGTAACGGTTCATATTAAGAAGATTCGTGAGAAAATTGAAGTAAACACTGCAAAACCTCAGTATATTGAGACTATCTGGGGAGTTGGATATCGATTTAAGGTGTAGAAGAATCAGTCAATGTTTTGAATAATCATCTTATGTTTTCATATAATTATGTAAAGGAAAACATGAGGTGATTATTTGCGTTATAACAAAAAACTATCAAAGTATACAATTGTAGGGGGAATACTGGTAAGTATTTTTGGAACACTATTGCATTTTGCTTATGAATGGTCAAAGGAGAATCCAGTAGTAGGATTGTTTACTCCGGTAAATGAATCCACATGGGAACATATGAAGCTTTTGTTTTTTCCCATGTTAATTTATGTCTTGTTTGAATATTATCAGCTAAAAACGGAATTTCCGGAAATTTTGTGGGGAGGACTTACTGGGGTTTTAATAGGGACATTAGCCATTCCTTTTTTGTTTTACGGTTATACAGGAATTATTGGAAAAAACTATATGATTGCAGATATCGCAATTTTCTTTATTAGTGTAATAGTTGGATTTTTGATTAGCTATTCTCTTGCAGACGGGGAATTTTCCAAAGGATATAAAATTGTGGTAACAGTTACCATTATACTAATGATAATTGCTTTTGTGGTGTTTACATATAATCCACCAAATGCAGGAATATTTATGGTTCCATGAAAGTCTTCTTAGGGTTAAGCTGAGGACATTAAGAGGAGAAAAAAAGAGTCGTTTGGGACTCTTTTTTTGTTTCTTTAGAAATTTTTTAGATTTTTCTGCAGGTGTAATTTAGAAAAGCAGATTAAAGTAAGTGGGAAATTAAGGAAGGGAGTATTTAAGTTAAAACATAACGTTGTATGAAATATAAGGATGTGATAGGATTTGTAATGGAAAAAGATAAGTAAATTCGGAGGAAATAGAAACTATGGAAAAATATCATGTGCTGGTAGTGGAAGATGATAAAGAAATACGGGATGGAATAGAAATTTATCTAAAGAATCAGGGATATGAAGTAAGTAAGGCAGCAGATGGCATAGAAGGTCTGGAAGTAATTGAAAGAGAAGAAATTCATTTGGCAATTGTAGATGTAATGATGCCTAGAATGGATGGAATTCATATGGTAATGGAGCTTAGAAAGAATCATGATTTTCCGGTTATCATGCTTTCAGCGAAATCAGAAGAAGTAGATAAAATTATGGGATTAAATATGGGGGCAGATGATTATGTGACAAAACCATTTACCCCATTGGAATTATTAGCAAGGGTAAATTCCCATTTGCGCCGTTATGGTAAATATCTGGAAATGATACAAAATGGAAAAGAAGAAAAAAATGATAAAATTTATACCATAGGCGGATTAGAATTAAATGAAGATACAGTGGAATTAAAAGTAGATGGAGTACCAGTAAAGATTACTCCAATGGAATATAAGATTTTGTTACTATTAATGAAAAATCCTGGAAGGGTATTCTCTGCGGATGAAATATATGAACGTATTTGGAACGAAAAAGCGGTGAATTCAGATACTATTATGGTTCATGTTCGGAATATTCGTGAAAAAATAGAGATTAACCCGAAGGAACCTAAATATTTAAAGGTGGTGTGGGGCGTTGGCTATAAAATGGAAAAACAATAAAAAGAAAGAAATAAAAGATAAAGAAAGAAAAGGAAAAGAAAATTTGCAGGAAATGCAAGATGTGGAAGCAGAAGTAACAGTAGAAACATTAAAAACAAAGAAAAAGACATGGCTTGGTTATCTTCTGGTAGCAGTTTTAGTACTGGCAACCTCAGTGTTCAGTTATAAACTAGGACCTTCTCTGGAAGAAATGAAGAAAAACAGTGAGAAGGAGTGGGAGGAACAACATGGCCAGGATAAATTAAGCAGCTTTAATCTGGATTATCGCAGTGATAAAGAGAAAATGGCACTAGTGGCTAATATTTATTACTTGAATTATAAGCTTGAAAACATGTATGAAGGAACTTCAGCATCTCAGTTTTTACTACAGGATTCGAAAGAATATAAAAAGTTGAAAACAACAGATGGGCTTTTAAAGCAGGAATATGAGGAAAAGGCAGAGGAACTTATGAATGTGATTTATTCCTGTTATCGAATGGATTATACAGTAAATAATTGGGGAACACATACGTATTTTTATGATACAAAAAGAGGTGTTTCTGTAGGAGAAACAGAGCTGGGAGGTATTATCAGCGACGATTTAGAAGAATTAGAAAATAAGTATTGTGCTTATATGGTCATTGAATATGGAGAAGATGGTCAGGGATATGTGAGAAATGCTCATAATATTGAATCAGAGGAATTTGATAACTATATAAACAATATTAAGCTCCAAGCAGTTGCAGATTACTTTATAAAACAGGAAAATTTTTCCATTTATGAAGCAGAAACAACTACAAATTACACGGAAATATATGACGAAGAAGGATATGAAGAAATATACGAAGAAGAAACATATACAGAAGATGTATATGAGGAAGAAACCGATGTAGAAGTATATGACGATGAAGGTACAAGTGTCTCAGTTGCTGTTTCGGAAGAGGCAGAGCCAATAGAAGAAACAGGAGTTTCAAAGGCAGTAAAAATAGAGTTTCCTAAAATTAAAAATGCACAAATAGTGATAGCACTTACACCATATGACGGATATTATGCGGAAGAAGATTATTATTATGAAAGAATTAGTGACATTTATGAATTAAGTTATGTGATTGTGATAGTTATCTGTGTAATTGTATTGGCATTTGCAGCAGTTTTACAGAACATCAGATATTTAGGCTTGAAGGAACAGCGTATTTTTAATATACCCACGGAAATAGTAGCTTTTCTTGCATTTTTTGGAATAGGCATGACTTTTGCAGAAAATCTGCCTTATGAATTACTGGTACAAACAAGAGCAGATCTTTTTGACTGGATTTATGAAATTTCCGGTGGATATGTAGGAAGAGCATTTATTCGAAAATTACCACAAATCATCTGCATTTTATCATGGATTTGTTACTATGGAATGGTATACTTGGTGGGTGCTAATTTTCTTCCATATGTGTTACATCCAATTAAGAATATTAGAAATAAGAGTATTGTGATTGGGATTCTCAAGTGGTTAAAGAAACAGTGGAAAAAACTATGGAATTATGTTACCACCATAGATGCAGAAAAAAGTTTACAAAATAATGTGTTAAAGCTTGTAATTGCTAATTTTATACTGGTAACATTATGCTGTTGTATATGGGTCTTTGGGATTCTGGGTATCATTATTTATAGTGTGGTTTTATATTTTCTTCTTGTAAAGAAAGGCGCCCAGATACAAAAACATTATCAGGGACTGTTACAGTTAACAAAGAATATGGCAAATGGTGATTTAAACGAAGAAACATCAGAGGATTTAGGCATATTTGACCCTTTTAAAGCAGAACTTTCTACTATTCGAAAAGGCTTTAAGCAGGCGGTAGAAAAAGAGGTAAGAAGTCAGAATATGAAAACAGAATTAATCACTAATGTTTCTCACGATTTAAAGACTCCATTAACGGCAATTATTACTTATGTGGATCTTTTAAAGAATGAAAATCTGTCGGAGAAAACAAGAAAAGAATACATTGATACACTGGATAAAAAGTCACAAAGATTAAAGGTATTGATTGAAGACTTGTTTGAAGTATCAAAGGCCAGTACCAATAACATTACCATGCATTATGCAGATGTGGATTTGGTAAATTTAATAAAGCAGGTAAGACTGGAAAATGAAGAACGGATTATGGATTCTGACTTAAACTTCCGCTGGAATCTGCCGGAAGAAAAGTGTATGTTAAGACTGGATCCGCAGAAAACATATCGCATTATTGAAAATCTTGTTATTAATGCGTTGAAATATTCCATGAGTGGTTCCAGAGTTTATGTGGATTTATTACAGGAAGAGAAGGAAATTGTGATTACTATAAAAAATATTTCTGCCACAGAATTAAATTTTGATCCAGAAGAAATTACAGAGCGTTTTGTTAGAGGGGACTTATCTAGAAATACAGAGGGCAGTGGTCTTGGGCTTGCCATTGTAAGAAGCTTTACAGAACTTCAGAACGGCAAATTTTATATTGAAATTGATGGAGACTTGTTTAAGGCTATAGTGGTGTTTTATAAGTAAGGATTTATAAAAATAGAGAAATGATAGAAATTAGGAAAGGTATTTACACTTGAGAGGGAGGGTGTAGGTATCTTTTCTGTATTTTAACGTACTTTTATGTTCTGCTCTCTACCATTCATGGGGTATCAAACATGCGGCTGAAGATACAGCCAGAACTAGGAAAATATTACCATAATTAACAAATGAACTGTCCCAAAATCAGTTTTTTTGTAAAAAACGCATAAATTGTATGGACTTTCTCTTAAAAAATGATATAATATAAAAGAAACATTTGGGGAAGCTATGAACAAAATGAGGGTTTGGGAAAACTTTATAAAATTATAAAGGGTTTCTGCTACCAGGAAAGGAGCAGGCATGAAGTACAAGAAAAGTGTCTACAAATCATTTGCGATGATTACACAGCTTACCATACACATGCTGGTTCCTATTTTTTTATGCTTTTTTATAGGAATGCTGATTGATAAGAAATTTGGAACTTACTTTGTAATTCCACTTTTCATATTGGGAGCTCTTGCCGGCTTTCGAAATGTGTATATCACGGTAAAAGCAATTTATGGAAAGGAAGAAGAAGCAAGGCATGACAGAAAATAGCAACAGCGTATTAAAGGAATTGATACTGGGAACGCTACTATTTGGATTAGCAGTTACTGTAGCAGGCATATGGTGGATTGATGATAAGAAAATGTTTCTTTTAGGATTATGGATAGGAATTGCATTGTCTGTGTGGCGGGCAGTTCATATGCAGTCCACTTTGGATAGAATGCTGGATTTTGAAAAGAAAACAGCACAGACGAAGATTGTGGCGGCTTATGCCACCAGAATGTTTGCAACTATTTTTGTATTAGCACTAATGGTGAAAATTGGAATGAGCAATTCAGCCATATTAATGTGCTTTGCAGGATTATTTGGGTTAAAAGCGGGAGCCATGTTGCAACCGCATATTCATAAATATATGAATAAATTAACAAGCAACTGCGGGGTAAAAGAATAATTTACTTACTTCGACAACAAGGTAAAGGAGGGTGAGAAGATGGAGTTGGTCAGTACAGCAGGTGCCGCTGTGGCAAGCAATGATTTAGGCTTTATGATTAAAGGACTATTTAAATATGAGCTTTTTGGTCAGGAATTATGGATTACCACTACTCATGTAAGTATCCTTATTATAGATGTGGTATTAATTACTTTGTTCCTGTTAACAAAAAAGAAAATGAAGAATCCAGACGAAGTCCCAAAAGGATTTCAGAATGTTGTAGAGCTGATTGTAGAAATGCTTGATAACATGGTAAAGGGCAGTCTTGGGGACAATGCCCATAAGTTCGCCAACTATATTGGAAGTATCTTTATATTTATTTTTATTAGTAATATTTCCGGTATTTTTGGTCTTAGACCACCTACCGCCGACTATGGAGTAACATTTCCCTTAGGTATATTGTCGTTTCTCATTATTCAGTTTAACAATGTGAAGCACAATAAATTTGGTGCGGTGAAATCACTTATGGATCCAATCCCATTATTTTTACCGGTAAACATCATTGGTGAAATAGCAGTGCCTATTTCCCTTTCATTACGTTTATTTGGTAACGTATTATCCGGTACCGTTATGATGGCTTTGATTTACGGATTGTTACCAGTCTTTTTAAGATTCGGTATTCCGTCAGTACTTCATGTGTACTTCGACTTATTCGCAGGAGCCATTCAGACCTATGTATTCTGTATGCTTACTATGACCTATGTGAATGATAAGATTTCAGATGCATAACAGTAAAAAACAAAACAATAATAAGAAAACAGGAGGAAGATTATATGATTACAGGAGAAGATTTAATTTTAGCATGTTCAGCAATTGGTGCAGGTTTAGCAGTTATCGCAGGTATTGGACCTGGTATTGGACAGGGTATTGCAGCAGGTTATGCAGCAAGTGCTGTAGGTAGAAATCCGGGAGCAAAATCAGATATTACTTCAACCATGCTTTTAGGACAGGCGGTAGCCGAAACAACAGGTCTTTATGGTTTGTTGATTGCGTTCTTATTGTTATTCGTAAAACCTCTTATCTAGTAAATCTGGTAAGGAAACTAACTTACCTTACAAAGGAATTACCAACAGAAAGGAGGCGGAACCTTGGAACGACTATTTAATTTGGATTTGCAGTTACTTGGAGATAGTGCACTTACAATTATAAACATAGTTATTCTTTTCATTGTAGCATCCTATTTTTTCTTTGATCCGGTTCGAGACTTTTTGAAAGCAAGACAGGATAGGATTCAGGATAATATAAATCAGGCAGAATCCGATAAGAAAACAGCTATGGAATTAAAGGCAGAATATGAAGCTAAAATGAAGGATGTTAATAAAGAAGCAGAAGAAATCCTAAGCAGTGCCCGTAAAAAAGCTACAAAAAATGAAGCTAAAATTATAGAGGATGCAAAGGCTGAGGCAGCAAGAATTATCGAGCATGCCCGTAAAGAAGCTGAATTAGAGAAGAAACGTGTGGCAGACGATATGAAAAAAGAAATGGTTGCCATTGCTTCTGCTATGGCAGGTAAGGTTGTGGCAGCATCCATTGATACTACTGTACAGGATTCTCTGATTGACGAAACCATAAAGGAAATGGGTGATGGAACATGGCTAAGTTAGCAGCAAAAACATATGGGGACTCATTGTTTGAGCTGGCATTAGAGGAAAACAAACTGGATATGCTGATGGATGAGGCCGAGTTTGTGTTAAAAGTATTAGCTGAAAATGAAGACCTACTCAAGCTGATGACACACCCTAAAGTTAGTAAAGAAGAAAAAGAACAAATCATTGAAAACATATTTAAGTCGAAAGCAAGCGATGAAATGACAGGATTTTTATTAATTGTAATTAAAAAGGGAAGATTTAAAGAAATCAATGGTATTTTAGAACATTTTGTTGCAAAAGTAAAAGAGTATAAGAAAATTGGAGTTGTTTTTGTAAGTACAGCAGTAGAGTTAAAACAGCAGCAAAAAGATGCTCTTATGAAAAAGCTTTTGGAAACTACCGAATATGAAACAATGGAAATGAATTATACTACAGATTCATCATTAATTGGGGGAATGGTAATCCGAATTGGTGACAGAGTTGTAGACAGTAGCATAAAACATAAGTTGAATGATTTAACAAGAGATTTGTTAAAAATTCAGTTAGCATAAGAAATATGAAAGAAGGTGCTAAATTCCATGAATTTAAAACCAGAAGAAATTAGTTCAGTAATAAAAGAACAGATAAAACGTTATGCTTCACAGTTGGAAGTTTCCGATGTGGGTACCGTTATTCAGGTGGCGGATGGTATTGCCAGAGTCCATGGACTAGAAAAGGCAATGCAGGGAGAACTTCTGGAATTTCCTGGAGAAGTATATGGAATGGTGCTGAACCTGGAAGAAGACAACGTAGGTGCAGTACTTTTAGGAGATGCAAAAAATATTAATGAAGGTGACATTGTAAAAACTACAGGGCGAGTAGTAGAAGTACCATGTGGTGATGCAATGCTTGGACGAGTAGTAAATGCTTTAGGACAGCCGATTGATGGAAAAGGTCCTATTAATACAGATAAACATCGTCAGATTGAACGTGTGGCATCCGGTGTTATTTCAAGAAAATCCGTAGACACACCATTACAGACAGGTATTAAGGCAATCGACTCCATGGTTCCAATCGGAAGAGGACAGCGTGAGTTGATTATCGGTGACCGTCAGACAGGTAAAACTGCTATTGCCATAGATACTATCATTAACCAGAAAGGTCAGAATGTAAAATGTATTTATGTTGCAATTGGTCAGAAATCATCAACAGTTGCAACAATTGTGAAAACTTTAGAAGAATATGGTGCAATGAGCTATACCACTGTAGTAGCATCTACAGCCAGTGAACTTGCTCCATTGCAGTATATTGCTCCTTACTCTGGTTGTGCAATGGGAGAAGAATGGATGGAAAACGGAGAAGATGTTTTGATTGTTTATGATGACTTATCAAAGCATGCTACCGCATACCGTACACTGTCCTTGCTTCTCAGAAGACCACCAGGCCGAGAAGCTTATCCAGGAGATGTATTTTATCTTCATTCCAGATTGTTGGAACGTGCAGCAAGACTTTCTGATGAATTAGGAGGCGGTTCTTTAACAGCCCTTCCGATTATTGAAACTCAAGCAGGAGATGTATCTGCATATATTCCTACCAATGTAATTTCTATTACAGACGGACAGATTTATTTGGAAACAGAAATGTTTAATTCCGGCTTTCGTCCAGCGGTAAATGCAGGGCTTTCCGTATCACGAGTTGGTGGTTCAGCACAGATTAAGGCTATGAAAAAGATTGCAGGGCCGATTCGAGTAGAACTTGCACAGTATCGTGAACTTGCAGCCTTCTCACAGTTTGGTTCTGAATTGGATGCAGATACCAAAGAAAGACTTGCACAGGGTGAACGAATCAAAGAAATGTTAAAACAGCCTCAATACAAACCAATGCCGGTAGAATATCAAGTAATGATTATCTATGCAGCTACCAAGAAATATTTGTTAGATGTGCCGGTAGAGGAAGTTGGACGTTTTGAAAAAGAATTTTTTGAATTTATTGATACAAAATATCCTGAAATCCCAACTCAGATTCGCGAAACACAGGTGCTTTCTGATGAAAATGAACAAGCTTTAATCAAAGCCATTGAAGAGTTCAAAAAGGAATTTTAGAAAGTAATCATGAATTTGTGAAGGACGAAGGGAGGGTGATATTGTGGCATCAATGAGAGACATTAAGCGGCGTAAAACTAGTATTCAAAGTACGCAGCAGATTACAAAAGCTATGAAGCTTACTTCTACAGTAAAGCTGCAAAAAGCAAGAGCTCGTGCAGAACAATCCAAGCCGTATTTTGATTTTATGTATGAAACAGTAAATGCTATGCTGGCGAAATCCGGAAACATTAAACACCCTTATTTACAGGCAAAAGACTCAGGGAAAACGGCAATTGTAGTCATAACTTCCAACAGAGGACTTGCCGGAGGTTATAATAACAATATTATAAAGCTGGTAACAGGTTTTGAAGTTCCAAAAGAAGATACGTTGATTTACACTGTGGGTACCAAAGGCAGAGATGCTTTATCTAAGAGAGGATATGAAATCAAGGCGGATTATTCTGAAATTGTGGAAGATCCTATCTATAGTGATGCACAGATAATTAGCAGAGACTTACTGGAGGCCTTTGAGCAAGGTGAAATTAAAGAAATTTATCTTGCATATACCTTTTTTAAGAATACTGTAAGTCATGAACCTAGAAGAATTAAATTGTTACCAGTGGAGACTGGAGAAGAAACCAGTGAGGAAAAGAGTATTCCAATGAATTATGAGCCAGAGGAAGAAGAAGCACTGGACATGATTATTCCCAAATATATTACAAGTATTGTTTACGGAGCATTGATGCAGGCAGTAGCCAGCGAAAATGGAGCCAGAATGCAGGCGATGGATTCTGCAACCAGCAATGCGGAAGAAATGATAGATTCTTTATCATTGCTGTATAACAGAGCACGACAAGGTTCAATTACTCAGGAATTAACTGAGATTATAGCCGGTGCTGATGCAATAAGCTAAAGGAGTGAGTGAATAAATGGCAGATAAAAATATAGGAAAAATCACTCAGATTGTTGGTGCGGTACTTGATATCAAATTCAGCACAGGAAAGTTACCTGAAATCAATGAAGCAATTGAAATTAAGAAACAGGATTCCGATGTGCTGGTGGTAGAAGTATCACAGCATCTGGGAGATGATATCGTAAGATGTATCGCCATGGGACCTACAGATGGGTTAGTAAGGGGCATGGATGCAGTTGCAACCGGTGCACCAATCACTGTACCTGTTGGGGAAAATACCCTTGGACGTATCTTTAATGTATTAGGACAGACAATAGATAATGGAGAAGCACCAAAAGATGTGGAATATTCTCCAATTCATAGAAAAGCTCCTGCTTTTGAGTAGCAGTCAACTTCAACAGAAATTCTTGAAACAGGTATTAAAGTAGTAGATTTACTTTGTCCTTACCAGAAAGGTGGTAAAATCGGTTTGTTCGGTGGAGCCGGTGTTGGTAAGACTGTATTAATTCAGGAATTAATTCGAAATATTGCGACAGAGCATGGTGGATATTCTGTATTTACCGGTGTTGGAGAACGTACCAGAGAAGGAAATGACCTTTACCATGAAATGAGGGAATCTGGAGTTCTGAACAAAACAACCATGGTATTTGGACAGATGAATGAACCACCTGGAGCTCGTATGAGAGTTGGGCTTACCGGACTTACTATGGCAGAATATTTCCGTGATAAGGGTGGAAAGGATGTATTGTTATTCATTGATAATATCTTCCGTTTCACACAGGCTGGTTCTGAAGTATCAGCATTACTTGGACGTATGCCATCAGCGGTAGGTTATCAGCCATCTTTACAGACAGAAATGGGTGCCTTGCAGGAACGTATTACATCTACAAAAAATGGCTCTATTACATCCGTTCAGGCAGTATATGTGCCAGCCGATGACTTAACTGACCCTGCACCGGCAACTACCTTTGCCCATTTGGATGCAACTACCGTATTGTCTCGTTCTATTGTAGAACTTGGTATTTATCCTGCGGTAGATCCACTGGAATCTACTTCCCGTATTCTGGATCCTAGAATCGTAGGAGAAGAACATTACAAAGTGGCACGAGGAGTACAGGAAATTCTTCAGAGATATAAAGAACTACAGGATATCATTGCAATTCTTGGTATGGATGAATTGTCAGAAGAAGACAAGCTGGTAGTATCCAGAGCAAGAAAGGTACAAAGATTCCTTTCTCAGCCATTCTTCGTAGCAGAACAGTTTACAGGAACAGAAGGAAAATATGTTCCGGTATCCGAAACCATTCAGGGATTTAAAGAAATTCTAGAAGGTAAGTATGATGATATACCGGAAGGTTATTTCTTAAATGCAGGAAATATTGATGACGTTTTAGCCCGCGTGAAGTAAGGGGTGAGTAAATGGCAGAATTAATGAAATTACAGGTAATATGTCCTGACAGAATGTTCTATGAGGGAGAAGTATCCATGGTAGAGCTGAATACAACAGAAGGAGAAATTGGTATTTATCCAAAACATATTCCTATGACTTGTATTATAGCACCGGGAGTTCTTACCATTACAGAGGCTGAGGGACTGAAAAATGCCGCTCTTCATTCAGGATTTATTCAGATTCTTCCAGAGAAAGTCACAATTCTTGCAGAGGCGGCAGAATGGCCTCATGAAATTGATGTGGACAGAGCAGAAGCTGCCAGAGGCAGAGCAGAGGAAAGAATCAGAACCCGGGACAGTAAAACCGATATTGCAAGAGCCGAAACAGCATTACAAAGGGCAGTTGCAAGAATCAACATAATTAAGTAAAAATACAAATGTATAAGAGGCCTTCTATTTGGTAATACTTGGTATAAGTAAGACAAATAGGAGGTTTTTTTATGAAGAAAATTGTGGCAGTAGCTGCAGTGATTTTATGGGCAGTTGCGATTATTCAGGGAATAGGAATGTTTGATGGAAGCAAGGAAGAAGAAGTAATTCTGGCATTTCATAGTATGAGTATGGCAGAGGAAAACAGTATCATACATTCTTATGGAAAGTATAAAGGGGATTATCTGACTGTGGAAGAACAGAAGATATTGTTGAAAAACATGGCAGATGCCCTTGGAATTGTGGATAACTTTACATTGGAAGAAAGTAGAGACCAATATGGAAGAAAAGTAACTCTCCTTATGGATGGAAAAGAAGCGGATACAAAGTTGGAGTTTATTACAAATGAAAAAGAAGCGGATGGAAATGCATTTCAAGTAGATCAATACTTAAAAGCAGAACTACAAATTCAAAATTCCATTGAAAGTGCCTTTTACTATGATGACACCATAAAAATGTTGATGGAGAGATATTCTGACACCTCTCAGACCAATATTAATATTAATGGTCAGTATACAGGAAAGCTTGGTACAGAACAAAAGGATGCAATTACTATGGAATTGCTGGAAAAGTTAGAGGCGGAAATTGTAGCAGAGCATAGAGAAGATTCTTATGTGGTGTATGCATATACACCGCTAATTGAGGAGTATAAGACGGTGGGGAAGGATAAGATTAACTTAACGGTTGCGATTATTTATAATGAAGAAACGGATGTGACAGAGGTGTTGCTGGCTACACCGTTGCTAAATCAGGATTTTTAGTTGAAAAGGCTGTTGGAGTGTCCATGACTTATTTAGTTTAAATTTCCTGAAGCAGATATTCAAAACTTGTTACTGGTAATATAAAACATTTTCCCAAAGAACCATTTATTGTTACACTAAATGAATTATTAGAAATTATTAAATGAATATTTGAAAATTTGCGGTTAGGAAAATTACCTGACCGCAAAATATGAGTATTCTTCACGTTTTATTTATATCACAAACATATCGTCATATATGGTGGAATACACAATATATCCTCTTTTTTTGAAAGGTTTCTAGGATGGATCACATAACATTCCCCAATTCGTTCAGCATACTTTTCTTTAAATCTTTTTAAAGAGTTTATCGAATAATTTTTTCCCGATTTCACTTCAATTGGATACAATTTATATTTCAATTTACTATTATTTGACAGCAAAAAATCATTAAAATAATCTTTAATCTCCTCTGACAAATTGCAAAATCAATCAGTATATTGTTTGCTATTATTATAGTTTTTATCAAAATAATATTTCTTATTTTCGTAATTTTCAGTAAAACTTTAAATTCGGATAATAACATTTCTAAAGAAAAGTTTGCAACATACATAGCTGAAATGAATATATTAGTACTGTATTTATCATGAAAAATCATGGAGGAAGTATGGAATATAATAAAATTCTGGAAACCAGTCAAAGTAAAGTATATTCATCGGCAAATAGCAGGGCATCGATGGGTCAGCCACCAATGAGTCAACCACCAATGAGTCAGCCACCGATGGGTCAGATGCCGATGGGTCAGATGCCAATGGGTCAGATGCCAATGGGTCAGCCACCAATGGGTCAGCCACCAATGGGCCAGCCACCAATGAGCCAGCCGTCAATGGAAAACAGAGCCCCAATTTGGTATCAGCCAATGCGTCCATTTCCACCAATGAATGGCAGACCACCTATGGGGAATTCGCCTTATCCTATGTTTCAACCAAATACACCAATGCCATATTTCTGGGGTCAACCTATGGGAGAAGAGATGTTTTGGAATGAAAGTGGAATGACGGAAGAAGATTTGGATAGAGAATTAGAACAAATTATGGAAATGTATCCATCAAAAGCAAAGGAAATACAAAGAAAAGTAATGGAATTATGTGATTCCATTGATTATGAAGGCAGTATTATGTATGATGAGTATCCAGACAGATTTGTACTTAGCCGGTACTGCGACAAAATATATTCTGAAATGACACCAGAAGACATGGAAGAAACCCTGGAAATGGAATCAATTGAATCCCAGGAAGTCAGTGCCACACGAAGAGAACCATGTCGTAACTGCCGCAGAAATGATGGGGGCAGGGACTTAATTGATGTTCTGTTCTTCAATGAAATATTCCGACGTCGCAGAAGAAAAAAACATCGCCGGTGGTAAAATCCGGTAAAAGTTAAAGTTTGTTGGCTATGGGACGCCCATACCAGCCACCCAGGCTTCCTAAGCAGGCTAGACAACGTTACGATAAAGTAACGTTGTCTCTGTCGTTGAGGGCAGTCCCGGTGCCCCTTCTCGGCATCCGCGCAGCCAACAAAGTAAAATACACCACTCCTTCTTCTTTTTTCAAAGTGACAATCATTATATTTTGTGATATATTGAGAATACTAGAGTCATAAAGCTTATAAAGTCAGGAGTGGAGTAGAAGCTATGGAATTAGCAGAATTATTAAACAAAGCCTTAACAGCAGAGCTGACGGGAATCACTATCAGCAATGTAAGGAATAATGAACTTGGAGAGAAAATAAAGATACGCCCGGTTCTGTTGAAAGGTGAACTGAAGTTTCAGGTAACTTTTTACAGGGGAACCAAGGTGATACATAAAAATTATGAGAAAGAAAGTCTGTGTAAAGATATTCCTTTGTGGATGAGTGAATATTTCAAACAGATGCAGGCAGAATATGGGGACATGCAGGCAAGTGTGCTGGTAAGCAAAAAGGGAAAAGTTTCTATAAAAACAAAATGTACTGATTGTAAAAAGAAAGCAGTTTTGGAACATAACAGGAAAAAGCAGTACATTTTGCAGGAGGGCACACCGGTTCCTTTCTTAATTGATTTGGGAGTTATGAGTAAAACAGGAAAAATTATTCATGCCAAGTATGATAAATTCAAGCAAATCAACAGATACTTAGAATTTGTAGAAGATATCTTAGAACGGCTGCCAAAGGATAGAGAAGTTACCATTGTAGATTTTGGCTGTGGAAAGTCCTATTTGACCTTTGCCATGTATTACTTTTTAAAAGAATTAAAGGGATATCAGGTGAAGATTGTAGGGTTGGATTTAAAGGAAGATGTGATTGCCCATTGTAATCAGTTAAGCAAAAAGTATGGATATGATGAAAAACTGAAATTTTATGTGGGGGATATAGCATCTTATGATAAACTGTCTTCTGTGGACATGGTATGTACCCTTCATGCTTGTGACACTGCTACCGACTATGCATTAGCAAAGGCAGTAGAATGGGGCTCAGAGGTGATTTTATCAGTTCCATGTTGTCAGCATGAAGTAAACAGACAGATTAAAAATGGAATGCTGGCACCGGTGTTGAAACATGGCTTGATTAAAGAAAGAATGTCAGCTTTAATTACGGATGCACTTCGGGCAGAACTTTTAGAAGAACAGGGATATGAAGTGCAGATTTTAGAGTTTATTGATATGGAACATACACCAAAAAATATTTTAATCCGGGCAGTAAAAGGGAAGAATAAGGAAAAGAAAGAAAATTTACATCTGTGTATGAAGGAACTTAATGTTACTCCAACCTTAAACACATTACTAAATAAATAAAAATACAGGGAGATTTGGATTTATGGAGGTTTGGGTAGAATGAAAAAGCGAGCCATAAAAGTAGCAGTTTTGTCTGTTGTTTTTATCTTAAGCATAATTATTATCAGCAATATCACCAATAAGGGAAATACAGATATGACTGCAGAAATTGCAAATGCTACGTATCCTGTTATTACAACTGTAGTAGGAGACACGGAGGCAAATACTCTTCATGGTTATGCCCAGGAAATGCAGGCGCAATTTATGAGGGATACCATTACCCCTTTAAAGGAAGATAGAAAGCTTACCATTCATGTTAGTGAGAATAATCTTAAAATAAAAGAAATTTCATATGAGGTAAGAAGTTTAGATACCACAAGACTGGTAGAGGATAATAAAGTAGAAAGCTTTACAGAAAAAGAAGATGGAATCTGGGCAGAGATTCCTATTAAAGATTTAATTGATAAGGATACAGAATATATCTTAACCATTGTGTTGAAATGTAATCGAAGTAAAGTAATTCGCTATTATACCAGAATTATTTTGACAGATAACCAGCATGCCTCTGAACAGATTAAGTTTGCTGGAGAACTTCAGAGTATGATATATAATCGTGATAAAACAGCATCCCAGGATATGGTAAAATATCTGGAATCGGATTCTTCCGGAGATAATTCCAGCTACCATTATGCTGATATCCATTCCAGCTATGAGCAGGTTACCTGGGGAACCCTTAATGTTAAGATAGAATCGGATGTAACTCCTCAAATAAAAGAATTATCTGACAGTATTGGAACCATTAAGTATGATTATATGGTTTCCATTGTTAATGAAGAAGGGGACAAAGATTATTTCAATGTGGAAGAATACTACTATGTTCGTTACACTACAGACAGAATGTATCTGTTAGATTATGAACGATTTACAAATGAAATCTTTAATCCGGTAAGTCAGCGATTTACAGGAAAAGAAATCCGTCTTGGGGTAGTTGGGGAAAATATTGAATATGAAGAAAATGTAGATGGCACTATTGTAAGCTTTATACAAGAAAATACTTTATGGCAGTACAACAATAATACAGACAGAATTGTAAAAGTATTTGGATTTGTGAATAATGATATTCAAGATGCCAGAGATAATTACGACCAGCATAAAATCAAAATTGTAGATATGGACGAAAACGGAAATATGCAGTTTATGGTATGTGGTTATATGAATCGAGGAAGACATGAAGGGGAAACCGGAATTGCCATGTATTACTATGACAGTATTATTAATTGTATTGAAGAAGAAGTATTTTTACCAAGTACTCAGCCATATCAGTTAATAAAAGAAGATATTGGAAACCTTATTTATGTAAATCGAAATAATGAAATGTATATTTATCTGGGAGGAAATGTATACAAGATTGATCTAACAGCCCATAATTATAAAACCATAGTCAGCGGTTTAAGTTCTGGTACTTATACAGTATCAAAAGATAATAGTATGTTTGCATGGCAGGAAGAACTGGATGTTTACAATTCCAAGAGTATTAATGTATTATCTTTCAGTGATGGAAATAATTATAAGGTAACTGCAAATACTAATGAATGTATTGCTCCGCTGGGCTTTATGCAGCAGGATTTTATTTATGGTATTGCAGCCAAGGAAGATATTCAGTATGATGTAAGTGGTGTGATGCGTTTTCCAATGCATACCATTTGTATTCAAAATGAAGAAAGTGAAGAAATCAGATATAATAAACCTGGAATTTACATTATGTCTACTACTTTAAAAGATAATGTAATACAGCTGGAACGTTGTGAAAAACTTTCCGATGGTTCTTATAAGGCTGTGGAAGGCGATAGCATTATGAACAATGATTTTGTTGAGGAAACCAATGTTAAAATCGCATCCACTGTATCAGAAACCATGGAAAGGGAATATGAAATTGAACTGGCTTATGATATTTCAGAATCCATTCCAAAGCTTCTTACACCAAGAGAAGTTGTATTTGAAAAGTCCAGAAATGTGAAAATTGAAGTAAATAAGGAAAAAGAAGAAGAAAATTATTATTATGTATATGCTCGTTATGGATTAATGGGAGTTTACACAGATGTGGCAGAAGCAATTGAGCAGGCAAATTCTTATTCCGGCGTTGTTTTAAATAAGAATCAGAATTATATCTGGGAAAAAATTAAGAAAAAGACCAGAACCCAGATTAGTCAGGTATCTGAGGTAGGAACAGAAAATGGAAACAGCCTTAGTGTATGTATGACTCAGCTGTTAAAAGCTGGAGGTTATACCGTAGATGCCAAGCCACTGTTAGAGCAGGGAGAGCCGCCATTATCTATTCTAAATAAGTATGTAGAAGGAGATGTACTTGACCTGACCGGACTAAGTGTAGAACAGGTTTTATATTATGTGAGCCGAGGGTATCCGGTATTGGCAGTCATGGGTGAAAATAAAGGTGTACTAATTGTAGGGTATGATGAATTTAATGTTTTGATTACAGACCCTTCCAATGGTGGGAAAGTCTATAAGAAAGGCTTAAATGATAGTAAAGAATATTTTGAAGCAGCAGGAAACAACTTTATTAGTTTTGTAAAATAGCAGGAGGCAGAAACATGGACGTAAGAATTAAGAAACTGGCAGAAAATCTGGTGAATTATTCCTGTAAGGTAAAGGAAGGCGAAAAAGTCTACATTAACTATATCGGACAGGAAACGGAAGATTTGGCAAGAGCCATTGTGAAAGAAGTATATAAAGCAAAGGGAAAACCTTTTGTACATTATATTAGTAATGAAGTACTTCGTGAAGTATTGTTAAACTGTGATGAAGAACAGATGAAACTGATGGCGGAAATTGATGCTTTGGAAATGTCAAAAATGGACTGCTACATTGGAATCAGAGGTGCGGATAATGTATCAGAACTTTCTGACGTACCAGAAGATAAAATGAAGCTGTATAATCAGTTGTACCAGACACCGGTACACCATGAAATCCGAGTACCAAAAACAAGATGGGTAGTGTTAAGATATCCAAATCATGCTATGGCACAGTTAGCATGTACCAGTACAGAAGCTTTTGAAGACTTTTATTTTGAAGTATGTAATCTGGATTATTCCAAAATGAATGAAGCCATGAAATCACTGGTTGAATTAATGAATAAAACAGATAAAGTAAGAATGACAGGCCCAGGAACAGATATCAGCTTTTCTATTAAAGGAATTCCAGCAATTCCATGTGCAGGAGAATTAAATATTCCTGATGGAGAAGTATATACAGCTCCGGTAAGAGACTCTGTAAATGGAACCATTCAGTATAATGCCCCATCCATTTATCAGGGATTTACCTTTGAAAATGTGTGCCTTACCTTTGAAAATGGAAAAATTGTAAAAGCAACAGCAAATGATACAGAACGAATTAACCAGATTTTTGACATGGATGAAGGAGCAAGATATATTGGAGAATTTGCTATTGGCGTAAATCCATATATTTTATCTCCAATGAAAGATATTTTATTTGATGAAAAAATCTGTGGTTCCATTCATTTTACACCTGGAAATTGTTATGATGAGGCACCAAATGGAAATACATCAGCTATTCACTGGGATTTAGTATGGATTCAGAGACCGGAATATGGCGGTGGAGAAATTTACTTTGATGATGTATTAATTCGCAAGGATGGAAGATTTATAATTCCGGAATTAGAATGTCTTAATCCGGAAAACTTAAAGTAATAATAGATACCTGAAAGGGAAATTACCATGAAAATAAATGCAAAAACAAAAGGATTTATCCTTTCCATTATCTTTATTTTATTGTGTAATGGAGCCGGATTTTGTGAGAATGAAAGCCGGTCTGTTTTTGCATCCTATTTTTTAGGTTTTGAAACTTTTGAAGGTTTAGAATTTTCTCAAGATTTTCAAGAAGAAGGTCTAAAAAATGTAAAGCAGGAAAATCACAATATTGAAAGTGTAACAGAATGGGCAAAGGGGAGTCCTTCTGCTCTTCTTGGAGAAACAGTTCTAAAAATCTATGGTTCTAACAGCAGAATCGCTGGAACTCAGAAACAAAAATTAACAATGGATACCGGAGTAGCCATTAGGAAGAACATTTGCAAAATCTTTTTTGAATCTTCTTATTTGGTAAGTTTTGGGAAAGTCTATACAGAATATAAAGTGGCAAATTACATACATAAACTGGATGGAAAGAAAAAATAACCTCATTTTACATAATTAGCAGAAAAAGGTGTTGGATACAGAAACAAAAACAGAATAAGAGAAAAGAGGTTATCATATGAAAAATGGAAAAAGTTCGCTGGCGGTGATTGGATTTTTACTGGTAGTGTTAATTTTGTTATCTATATTTGGATGTGGACAGGACATAAAAGGTGTTGCAGATATGCGTTTTGGTATTGATATACGTGGTGGTGTGGAAGCCGTATTTGAACCGGAAGGCATTGACAGAAAGGCAACAGAAGAGGAACTGGAAACTGCAAGAAATGTAATCGAAAGCCGATTAGATTCTCAGAATATTACAGACAGAGAAGTGACCGTGGACCAGGAAGGGGGCTATATGATTGTCCGTTTCCCATGGAAATCTGATGAAACGGATTTTAACCCGGAAGAAGCTATTTTAGAGTTAGGTGAGATGGCACAGCTTACATTCCGGGCACCGGATGGAACAGTTCTCTTGGAAGGAAAAAATGTAGAAAGCAGCAGTGCGGAAAAAGATGCTTCTGGTATGTCAAATGAATGGGTAGTAACCTTGAACTTTGACAGTGAAGGAGCAAAATTATTTGAAGAAGCAACAGGAGCTCATGTAGGGGAAAGTATTGGAATTTACATGGATGAAGAACTGATTTCTAATCCGGTGGTAGAAGCTAAAATCTCTGGTGGGCAGGCGGTAATTAATGGAATGGCAGATATGGAGGAAGCCAAAAAATTATCAGAAAAAATCAATGCAGGTGCCTTACCCTTTTCTTTAAAAACCTCTAGCTTTAGCACTATTAGTCCAAGCCTTGGAAATAATGCATTAAACATTATGGTTGCAGCGGGAGTAATTAGTTTCTTTGTGGTTTGCGCTTTTATGATTGGATATTATAAATTTACCGGGATTGTGGCATGTATTACGCTGACTATGCAGATGTTGATTCAGCTTTTGGCGATTTCCATTCCACAGTATACCCTTACTTTATCAGGAATTGCAGGTATTATTTTATCTATGGGTATGGCAGTGGATGCTAATATTATTATTTCAGAACGTATTTCGGAAGAAATTCAAAAGGGAAGTTCTGTAAGAATGGCGGTAAAAGCAGGCTATAAAAATGCCTTTTCTTCTGTAATGGATGGAAATGTAACTACCGCAATTGTAGCAGTGATTCTTATGCTGTTTGGTTCTGGTTCTATGCTAAGTTTTGGTTATACATTAATGATTGGTATGATTGTTAATGTATTTGTAGGGGTTAGTGTATCCAAGAAAATATTGTTGTCCTTCCTTGAAAGTGAGAAGTTTGCCAATACAAAATATTTCAGAAAGAAAAAGGAATTGAAAGTAAAACGTTTTTATGAAAATACAAAAATCTATGCAGCCATTTCAGGAGTAATTTTTCTTGTAGGAATTGTGGCATGTTTTGTAAAAGGGGTAAGCTTGGATACCCAGTTTACCGGAGGTGTGGTGTTAAGTTATGAAACAGAAGCATCAGTAGATACAGGGAAAATAGAAACAGCAGTAGAAAAGGTAAGTGGAAGACCTGTAACTGTACAAATTACGGAGGATAATACTGGTGAAGGCAGACAGATTAAGGTGACACTAGCAGGTAACAGCGGAATGACACCAGAAGAACAGCAGAAAATTAATGATACAGTAAATGCGTGTCTGGATGGTGCCAGTGCAGAGCAAACAGAAACTTATGTAGTAGAACCATATATTGGAGCAAAAGCTTTGAAAAATTCTGTAATTGCTATTGCTTTATCCGCTATATTTATTTTGATTTATGTATGGGTAAGATTTTCAGCTATTTCAGGACTTTTGGCTGGAGTTACTGCATTAATTGCACTGGTTCATGATGTGCTGGTGGTATTTTTCTCTTTCGTATTGTTTGGAATACCGTTAAATGATGCCTTTGTAGCAGTTGTGCTTACCATTATAGGATACTCCATTAACGATACTATTGTAATGTATGATCGAATCAGGGAAAACAGAGGAGAATTAAAGAATAAGAGTATTGGCGAACTGGTAAATATCAGTGTGTCACAGACCTTTGGACGTTCCATTAACACCTCTCTAACCACAGGGGCTTGTGTATTGATTATTTTGATGGCTTCGGTGGTATTCCAGCTAAATTCTATCTTTGAATTTTCTCTGCCAATGTTTTTTGGTATTATCAGTGGATGTTATTCTTCCATTTGTATTGCTGGAGGACTTTGGGCGGTACTGGAGAAGAGAAAGGAAAAGAAAACAGTGTAATATCATATAAATTTATGTATATTAGCAAAGCTAGTTGCGTAGCAACGAAAAGCACGATAGTGGGACTTTGCCAATGGCATGGGCCGAACTGTTACATTTTGTACAAAGAAAGCCCCACAGATGAGATAATCTGTGGGGTTTTTGCTTGTTATTTATCAAAATGATATTACATAAGCAGATACTATCTTTCTAACTGCATTGCAATATGAGGAAATGCCTCTACAGAACGCTTTAAAATGCCATTCATATAGGCAATAGCTGTTCCATAATTGGTGATAGGCACTTGCTGCTCTGTAGCAATAGCAATACGATGTTTCATTTCCCGTTCATTCAGCATACATCCGCCACAATGAATAATCAGTTTATACTTGGAAAGATCCTGTGAAAACTCTGTTCCACTGGTAAAAGCAAAATTGATGTCTTTTTTGGTGTAGTTGTGTATCCAACGAGGCAGTTTGACTGTTCCGATATCATCACATTGTCTGTGATGAGTGCAACCTTCTGAAATCAAAACAGAATCATTATCCTTTAGTGTATCAAGAATTTTGGCACCCTGTACTGCAAGTTCAAGATTTCCTTTGTAGCGGGCAAAAAGAATGGAAAAGGAAGTCAAAAGAACATCAGGTGGAGTATCGGCAGCCACCTGTTTAAAAGCCTGACTGTCAGTAATCACCAGTTTTGGTTTTTTACCTAAGCTGGCAAGAGTTTCCTTCAACTGGTTTTCCTTTGTTACAATAGAAATAGCCTCTGCTTCCAGGATAGCACGAATGGTCTGCTGCTGAGGAAGAATCAGCCGGCCTTTCGGTGCAGCACTGTCAATGGGAATCACTAGAACTGCCAAATCAGAAGGTTCTAGTAAATCTGCAACAAGGGGTACTTCAGGTTGGGAAGCAGGTATTTGATTGGCAATTAATTGTCGAAGCTCTGGTATGTTAGTACCTGATTTTGCACTAACGGCTATGCAATGTTCTTTTATATCATGAGGAATTGCCGGAGTACATAAATCTGATTTATTAAATACCACAACAAAAGGCAGTTTTTTTGCTTTGAATCGTGCAATTAATTTTAGATCAAGTTCAGCCATTCCCTTGCTGCTGTCTACAATTAAGACAGCAATATCTGTTTTATTTAATACCTGATAAGTTTTCTGAATTCTTAAAGCTCCCAAACTTCCCTCATCATCCAGACCGGCAGTATCAATTAATACTACCGGCCCCATAGGTAAAATTTCCATTGCTTTGTATACAGGGTCTGTTGTGGTTCCTTCGTATTCAGAAACAATAGAAAGCTGTTGATTGGTAATTGCATTAATTACGCTGGATTTTCCAACATTTCGTTTCCCAAACAGGGCGATATGCAACCTTTCGGAAGAAGGTGTATGATTAAGTGACATAAAAATCGCCTCCCTAAAAGTTAAAATCTAAAGTCTCTGGTTCCTTTTTTTATCTGTTCTAAATTCTGCTTTACAATTTCTCGTATTTTATCACTTGGAATATTTTCTATTTCTTTCAAAATCAGCTGTTCTCCTGTTTGTTTTGTGGAATCAGAAGCATAATCTTCTAAATATTCCTGTAAAGTCATCAAAGCATTAGGATGACAGCAGTTTTGAATCTGGCCACTTTTGCAGAGGCTCATAAAACGGTCCCCAGTTCTGCCCTCTCGATAGCAGGCAGTACAAAAACTTGGAATATAGCCGGATTCCATAAGCCAGTGAACAACTTCATCTAAAGTACGGGTATCGCTAACGTCAAACTGGGCAGAATTGTCATCTTCCGGTTCCGGCTCCACATAGCCTCCCACGCTGGTGCGGGAGCCTCCACTAATTTGAGATACTCCAAGATGTAATAAACGTTCTCTACATTTCTGGCTTTCTCTAGTGGAAATAATCATTCCGGTATAAGGTACGCTAATTCGGATACAGGCAACTATTTTGGCAAAAGTATCATCATCAATACCATTGTCAAAGGTATCCGGGTCAATGTCATCTGCCCGGCGGACTCTTGGAACGCTGATAGTATGAGGGCCCACTCCGTGGAGAGCCTCTAAATGTTCAGCATGCATAAGCAGACCGGCAAATTCATAACGATATAATTCTAAACCAAATAAAACACCAATTCCTACATCATCAATTCCAGCTTCCATAGCACGATCCATGGCTTCTGTATGATAAGCATAATCATGTTTTGGACCGGTAGGATGCAGTCTTTCATAACTTTCTTTATGATAGGTCTCCTGAAAAAGAATATAGGTTCCAATTCCTGCTTCTTTTAATTTTCGGTAGTTTTCTACAGTGGTAGCCGCAATATTTACATTAACACGGCGAATTGCACCATTTTTATGTTTAATACTATAAATAGTTTTAATACTTTCCAACACATATTCTATTGGATTATTTACAGGGTCTTCTCCAGTTTCCAAAGCAAGACGTTTATGTCCCATGTCCTGTAAGGCAATTACCTCTTTTTTAATCTCTTCCTGTGACAGCTTTTTCCGAGTAATATGCTTGTTTTTCAAATGATATGGACAGTAAAGACAACCGTTCACGCAATAATTTGACAGATAAAGTGGTGCAAACATAACGATACGGTTGCCATAAAAATCTTTTTTAATCTGCTCCGCCAGCTGAAAAATTTCTTCGTTTTTTTCGGGAATATTACAGTCTAATAATACAAGTGCTTCCCGATGGGTTAATCCTTTTCTCAAACGGGCTTTGTCTAAAATCTGATTAATAAGTTCTACATTATCTTTGTTTTTATCAGCATACTGAAGAGTGTCTAAAATTTCTTCATGACTAATAAATTCTTCTGCCTTAGTTGATGTTACTTGATACATGACATACACAATCCTTCCTGTGGAAATAAAAATAGTAAAATCTTTCAAAATACAAGATACAGTCTTTAAATTATAGTATACTACTAATTCTTGTATATTGAAAGGCGGAAACATATGGGATATGAAAAAATATGTTAAAATTTCACAAAAAAAGGTTTGTTTCCGTTAGAAAATGTGATAAAATAAATATAATTAAGCGTAGGGAAGGAGAAGGTTATATGGGATTTTTTGGAAAAAAAGAAAAAGAAATGACCACAAACACCAGTGTTGAGATTAATACAGCAGAAATTTCAGCACCTATTAAGAAAATTGAGGATTTTGTAAAACAAAAAGAAGCAGAGATTGCAAAAGAAGGAAAAGCAGAGGCAGGAAGAATTGACGATATTAAAAGCAGCTTTTGTGATATTGCCAGAAAGACTGAAGATATTGACAGTTCAGTTGGGGGACTTCAAACAGATTTTCAGTCTATTAACAGCATTACAGAAGGGTTGAATAATGGTATTGATAATGTATTTAAAACTGTAGCTAGTGCATATGACACTGTAACTCAGTTAAAAGAAAATTCAGAAGCTGTGGAAGCGAAGTTTGAAGAAATACAAAAAGAATTTCATGAATTTCAGAAAAGCTTTGATGAAATTAAGGATGCCATGCAAGCAATTATAGGAATTGCTAATCAAACTAACATGCTTGCATTAAATGCTTCTATCGAAGCTGCAAGAGCTGGTGAAAACGGAAGAGGATTTGCAGTAGTAGCAGACCAGGTAAATGCACTGGCAGGTCAGATTAAAGTTTTGGTAGGTGATGTAAATTCTAGCATGGAAACTTTACAAGACAATTCTGAACATTTAGAAACCTCCATGGGACAGGCTCACAAAGCGTTAGGAGTTTCAAAAGAAAGAGTAGAAGAAACCAAAAAAGTTTTTGAAAGTATTAGTGAATCAGGAAAAGAAGTTACTAATATCAGATCTGATATTGATGAAGCATTTGAATCCTGCGCAATGCAGCTGGCAGATGTGAAATCAGTAACAGAAAGTACAGCGAATGCATTTGGCAGTGTGGCAGATGAAATGGAAAAATTAGAGATTTCTGATAATAAAGATTATGGATATGGATATATTGGTGAAGTGATCAAGGAACTGAAACCAGTAATTGAGAAATTAGGAAAATAAGAAAGCGTGTGGTAATACGGACATACGGACGCCGGGAAGGGGCATCGATACGTCCTAAAAAGACAGAGACAACGCTGCGACGAACTAACTACTAACTACTAACTACTAACTACGACTAAGACTCTCAGGTGAGAATTTGGAGTCTAAGTCTACGTAGGTAGTGGATTTCGTCTCCGCTAAGGACGTCTCTTAATTGTCTTTTTAGGACATATTGGTGCCCCTTCTCGGCTGTGTATGGACTACGCTGTGGAAGAGAGGTTGCCAGACGGAAGGTCTGTACTGGGAGAAAAGTTGATGGTAACGATCTCCTATCTAAAGGGGATAATTCAAAGATGTCATTGTTGCCAATACACAGCCCGGGAGCGGGACAGATACGGCTTTGACAGGCATTTAAGAGACGCTTTTAGTGGAGGTGAAATCCACTGTTTACGGAGACTTAGGCTCGAGGTCCTCACCCGAGAGTCTTAGTCGTAGTTAACAGTTAGTTCACCGCAACGTTGTCTGGCCTGCCAAAGCCGTGTCTGTCCCGCTCCCGGGCGTCCGTATATCTATAATTTGAATTACCTTCCCCCCACATTTTAGAAAACCTTAAGAATTATGTTTAAAAATTCACAATCTTTATATTGATTTATAAGGAAAAAATCTCTATAATAAATTGGAAAAAGAAAAGAAAAACGAAACGTGTAAAAGTCGCTCCCGTGGGAAAAGATATCCTTGAAGGCTATAAGTGCTGAGTTCCGGTGAGTAGACATGGAGGAGAAGTGTATGGATAATAACAATTCCAACAATAATGGAGGGCAGAATCAGAAAGGACCCCAGACATTTATTATATTGGCGATTGCCGCAGTTGTTACACTGATATTGTTTAGTTTTATAAGTAATCTTTTAACAGACAGTTCCCAAAAAAAGATTACCTATAATGAATTTTTAGAGATGGTAGACAGTAATCAGGTAAAAAGTGTTAAAATCGAAAGTGACAGAATTACTATTGTACCGAAGACAAAAGCAGAACAGGAAGGAAAAGAAAGTGTTTTAGCAGCAGTACCATTGATTACTTATTATACAGGTATCGTTGAAGATGACACATTAACAGAGAAGCTTTTGGTAGCAGGAGTGAGTTTAGAAGGAGAAATACCTGACAGGGTAGGATTTCTGGAATCCCTTTTAATGACAGTTCTTCCACTGATACTTATGTGGATACTGTTAAGCTTTTTGTTTAGCAAAATGGCAAAAGGCAGTGGGATGATGGGCGTTGGAAAAAGTAATGCCAAAGTATATGTGGAAAAAGAAACGGGTATTACTTTTAAAGATGTAGCAGGAGAAGATGAAGCAAAAGAGTCTTTGCAGGAAGTGGTAGATTTCCTTCATAATCCTGATAAATATAGTAAAATTGGGGCAAAACTGCCAAAGGGTGCATTGTTGGTAGGACCTCCGGGAACAGGTAAAACCTTACTTGCAAAAGCAGTGGCAGGAGAAGCCAATGTACCTTTCTTTTCACTAGCCGGTTCTGACTTTGTGGAAATGTTTGTTGGTGTAGGTGCCTCCCGTGTAAGAGATTTATTTAAAGAAGCACAAAAAGCAGCGCCATGTATTATTTTTATTGATGAAATTGATGCCATTGGTAAAAGTCGTGATTCCAGATATGGCGGTGACAGTGAACGTGAGCAGACCTTAAACCAACTTTTGGCAGAAATGGATGGCTTTGATACTTCCAAAGGTATTTTGATTCTTGCAGCTACCAACAGACCGGAAGTATTAGACAAAGCATTGTTAAGACCAGGACGTTTTGACCGTCGTGTCATTGTAGATAAACCAGATTTAAAGGGGCGTGTGGAAATCCTTAGAGTACATGCTAAAAATGTACTTATGGACGATACCGTTGACTTAGAAGCTATTGCATTGGCAACTTCTGGTGCAGTTGGTTCCGACCTTGCCAATATGATTAACGAAGCAGCTATTAATGCAGTAAAACATGGCAGAACCGTAGTTTCCCAGTCAGATTTATTTGAAGCAGTAGAAGTGGTTCTGGTTGGAAAAGAAAAGAAAGACCGCATTATGAGCAAGGAAGAGAGAAGAATTGTTTCTTATCATGAAGTAGGTCATGCATTAATCAGCGCTTTGGAAAAAGACTCAGAACCAGTACAGAAAATCACTATCGTTCCAAGAACTATGGGAGCTTTAGGATATGTTATGAATGTTCCGGAAGAAGAAAAATTCCTAAATACAGAAAAAGAACTTCGTACCATGCTTGTAAAATTTCTTGCAGGACGTGCAGCAGAAGAAATTGTATTCGATACAGTAACCACAGGGGCTTCCAACGACATTGAAAAAGCAACAGAGATCGCCCGCTCCATGGTAACCCAGTACGGTATGTCTGAAAAATTCGGTTTAATTGGATTAGAAACCGTAGAAAGCAAATACCTGGACGGGAAAGCAGCGATGCATTGTGGTGATGCTACCGCAGCAGAAGTTGATAAAGAAGTTATGAAGCTCTTAAAGGAAAGTTATGAAAGAGCGAAGGAGCTCTTAATAGAGAATAGAGAAGCGCTGGATAAAATCGCAGAGTTTCTCATTGAGAAAGAAACTATTACTGGTAAGGAATTCATGAAAATTTTCCGTGAAATCAAAGGAATTCCGGAACCAGAGGAATAAATATGTTTGATATAGAAGAAGAGTTAAAAAAACTGCCTGCCTCCCCAGGTGTATATATTATGCATGATGAAAAGGATGCAATTATATATGTAGGAAAAGCTATTAGTTTGAAGAACAGGGTCAGGCAGTATTTTCAAAGTAGTAGGAATAAAACAGCGAAAATTGAAAAAATGGTAAGCCACATTGCCAGATTTGAGTACATTATTACGGACTCAGAGATGGAAGCGCTGGTATTGGAGTGTAATTTAATTAAGGAGCATCGTCCAAAATATAATACCATGCTGGTGGATGATAAAACTTATCCTTATATTAAAGTTACAGTGGGAGAAGAGTATCCAAGAGTACTTTTTACCAGAATGGCGAAGAAAGATAAGTCCAGATATTTTGGACCTTATACCAGCGCTCAAGCAGTGAAGGATACCATTGAGCTGTTAAGGAAAATGTATAAGATTAGGACCTGTAATAAGAGTATTAAGGAAGGGCAGGTCAATGACAGACCATGCTTGTATTATCATATGAAACAGTGTGATGCACCTTGTAATCATTATATATCCAAAGAAGAGTATGGGGAAAATATTAAACGAGTATTGGAATTTTTAAATGGGAATTACTCGGAAACCTTGAAGAGTCTTAGAGAAAAAATGCAAAAAGCATCAGAAGAGATGAATTTTGAAGAAGCTATAGTTTATCGTGATTTAATCGAAAGTGTAAAGGCAATTGCCCAGAAACAAAAGATTACAGATAGTAATAATTTGGAAAA
Source organism: Lachnospiraceae bacterium (assembly GCA_017399445.1). Taxonomy (GTDB): domain Bacteria; phylum Bacillota; class Clostridia; order Lachnospirales; family Lachnospiraceae; genus RUG11237. The sequence goes on from JAFQCM010000056.1 coordinate 49,287, forward strand.
CAGAGATATACTTGCTTTGGCTACCGACGGGGAAGATGGCATTATGCAGGTGTTTTTTATACGAGATGGAAAATTGATTGGAAGAGAACATTTTCATATGAATATTCCGGTAGGAGAAAGTAATGCAAAAACCATTGAAAGTTTTGTGAAGCAGTTTTATGCAGGAACCCCTTTTATTCCAAAGGAATTAATGCTTCAGGAAGAAATTGAAGATATGGAAATACTGGAACAATGGCTTAGTACTAAGAGAGGTCAAAAAGTGCATATAAAGGTTCCGAAAAAGGGAGCAAAAGAGCGTATGGTAGAGCTTGCCAAGAAAAATGCTGCATTGGTACTTGCTCAGGATAAGGAAAGAATTAAAAGAGAAGAAGGCAGAACGATTGGTGCTATGCATGAGATTGCAAATCTTTTAGGTCTGGAAAATATCAACAGAATAGAAGCTTTCGATATTTCTAATACCAGCGGTTTTGCTTCTGTTGGATCCATGATTGTGTATGAAAAAGGAAAACCAAAGAACAGCGATTATAGGAAGTTTAGAATAAAATCTGTAGAAGGACCAGATGATTATGCCAGTATGGAAGAAGTGCTGACCAGACGTTTTCTTCATGGTATGGAAGAGAAAAAGGAACTGGAAGCAAAGAATTTGGGAGAAGAATTGGGCGGCTTTACCAAGTTTCCGGATTTGATTATGATGGATGGTGGAAAAGGTCAGGTGCATATTGCACAAAAAGTCTTGGGAAAATTAAAGCTTGCCATACCGGTGTGTGGTATGGTAAAAGATGATAATCATAGAACCAGAGGCTTATACTATAATGATGTGGAACTGCCCATTGACCGTCATTCGGAAGGGTTTAAACTGATTACCCGTATTCAGGATGAGGCTCACAGATTTGCCATAGAATATCACCGTTCCTTAAGAAGTAAGAATCAAGTACATTCTATTTTGGATGAAATTGATGGAATTGGTGAAAAACGAAGAAAAGCATTACTTCGCCGGTTTAAGTCAGTGGAACATATAAAAGAGGCCACAATAGAAGAACTGGCATTAACAGAAACCATGAATCAGAAAGCAGCAGAAACTGTGTATGCTTTTTTTCATAAAGAAAAAGTATGACCATAGTGGTGCTAACATATAAAAAAGCTTGTATTGAGAATTTATAATTAAATGTTTAATTAAAAAGCCGGAAAGATGGGAAGGTGATGTCCCATCTTCCGGCTTTTTAATTTATTATATAGTCTTTAAGAATATTTTATTATAAGTAAAAACCTTAGATAGCTAATTCAAATTGTTCGATAAGAGCCTTTAAGTTTTGTGACTGAGCTGAAAGTTCTTCACTTGTAGCAGAAGTTTCTTCAGCAGAAGCAGAGTTGCTCTGAACAACATCAGCAATCTGTTCAATTCCAAGTTTTACCTGTGACATAGTTTCTGCCTGGTCTGCAGAAAGACTACTGGTTTCTTTGGAAGCAGCAGCTAATTGTTTGATTCCTTCCATTACTTCTTCTAATGCAGAAGCAGTTTTCATAGTAATTTCATTACCAGAACCAATTTCAGTTAAAGATTTTGCAATTAGTTCTCTGGTGTTTACAGCAGATTTTGCACTGTCAGTTGCCAGTTTTCCAATCTGGTCAGCAACTACGGCAAAGCCTTTTCCTGCTTCTCCTGCTCTTGCAGCTTCAATGGAAGCGTTTAAGGAAAGGAGATTTGTCTGTGATGCAATATCTTCGATTTCTCCAATAATACTTTCAATTTCTTTGGAAGTTTCTGTAATTCGTTCCATGGCTTCTGTAAGTAACTGCATTTCTTGGCTACTCTGCATAGCAACTTTTGCAAATTCTTCTGCACTCTTGAAAGCTTCATCTGCTTTCTGGGCACTATCTACTGCAGCATTAGCTACACCTTCAATAGTAGCAGTTAATTCTTGTACGGCTCCTGCTTGACTTGTTGCACCTTCAGCCAATGTTTGAGCATTTTCAGCCAGCTGAGTTGCACCTAAAGCAACCTGGTCAGCCCCTTCATTCACCTGCTTCATGGTGAAGCTGAGAGACTGGATAATATTTTGAATGGCTTCCTTTAAAGCGATGAAATCACCATGAAATTCCACATTAGGCTGAACATTGAAGTTTCCTTTGGCAATTTCTGAAAGTCCATAATTAATACAGTCAATGTAAGAACGAAGGTTTTCAACTGCCTGATTAAAGTGCTGTGCCATTTCACCGATTTCATTTTTATCAGTAATTTCAACTTTTATACTGAGATCTCCATTTGCCAGTTTCTGAGCTGCGTCCTGTACTTTTGATATTGGTTCAGAAAAGTCTTTTGCAGTATAACGTGCAAATGTTAAAGAAACGAAAACAGCTGCCACAATAATTGCTACTATAATAATCATCATTATGATACTAAGTGCAGAAAGAGCATCGGATTTAGCATCTCCAAGTTCCTTATTATATGCTAATAAATCATCCGCAGCTGCCATTACTTCCATCAGGTATGGAACAGCATCCTTACGGAATAATTCTAAAGCTTCTTCATTCTTATTTGCCAATCCCAGTTCGATTGCCTGATCCCTGATTTCAATGTATTTAGGATACTGAGTATCTATGATGTCTATTAATGCCCGTTCTTCATCATTCTCTAATTTGCTTACACATTGTTCGTAATAGTAGGCTACCATTTTATCAGACTCTGCTAAAGATTCTTTTGCACTGGCAATTTCAGCTTCATCTGTCAGCATAATAATATCTCTGGTAAATGCTCCGCCCTTATTCAAATAGGCATTATATTCCCCAATATCGCCTTGAATAAATCCGTTATCTACAAGTGCAGTACCATACTGATTGTCCATTATCAAAAGTAAAAATACACTTAGTATACCGGAAAGACTTGCTACAGCAACAGCTATAATAAAGCTGTTCATTAGACGTTGCTTTACATTCATATTTCTTAGTTTTTTCATACCTCATACCTCCATATACCTCTGGGCAATGTGATATTTCTGCCCGTTTTTTAAAACTTTGTCTTTTGGACCCCTCTAATAGTTACCAATAAAATGAATTCCCCCTCTGTTTTAAAATGTAACTGCTGTTGCTATTATAACATTTTTTGTGCAGTATTGTCAATTTGCAGACGGAAAATAAAGATAATTTGTGTAAAATATACTATATAATTGGGGAAAGTCGGGTGTTTTGCATAAATATACATTTCTTTATGCATTTTAAAGTTTATTTTAAAATTGCTTTTAGAATTCTAATTTACAGTCTGACTTACTTGTGTTAAAATGAACTCATATTGTGCAGTGAAAGGGGAAGAACACATGCAGAGCGTTAAGTTAAAAACAGTAATTGAAACTTTGAAGCTGAAAAATCTGACACCTGATGTTAATATAGATGATTGTCAGGTTACCATACCGGATATTAACAGACCAGCGTTACAGTTAACCGGATATTTTGAGCATTTTGAAAATGAACGTGTACAGATCATTGGATATGTAGAATATACATATCTTTTAGGATTATCCAGAGAAAGAAAATTAGAAATTTATGAGCAGTTTTTGGGGTATAAAATGCCTTGTGTTATCTACTGCAGTAAATCAGAACCGGATGAAGATATGTTAAGACTTGCTACAGAGCATGGAGTACCAATCTTAGCAACAAAGCAGACCACTTCTTCTTTTATGGCAGAAATTATCCGCTGGCTAAAAGTCGAGTTGGCACCATGTATTAGTATTCATGGAGTTCTGGTAGATGTTTATGGCGAAGGTGTACTGATTATGGGGGAAAGCGGAATTGGAAAAAGCGAAGCTGCCCTGGAATTAATTAAGAGAGGACATCGTCTTGTTTCTGATGACGTGGTAGAAATCAGAAAAGTCAGTGATGTAACCTTAATTGGACGAGCACCGGATATTACAAGACACTTTATTGAATTAAGAGGTATTGGTATTGTAGACGTGAAGACTTTGTTTGGTGTAGAAGGGGTAAAAGAAACTCAGTCTATTGACCTGGTAATTAAGTTGGAAGACTGGAATAAGGATAAGGAATATGATAGACTTGGTCTGGAAGAAGAATATACAGAGTTCCTTGGAAATAAAGTAGTATGCCATTCCATCCCAATTCGTCCGGGACGTAATCTGGCAATTATTTGTGAAACTGCTGCGGTTAACTATCGTCAGAAGAAGATGGGATATAATGCAGCAAAAGAATTATATAACAGAGTGCAAAACAGTCTGACACAAAAATCAGACGAATAATAAATAAATGCAGGAGGAAAAAATGAAATATTGTTTTGGTATTGATGTTGGTGGAACAACAGTAAAATTAGGATTATTTGACACAGAAGGAAATGTAATTGATAAATGGGAGATTAAAACACGTTCTGAAAACGGCGGTGTAAACGTGCTTCCAGATATTGCAGAAGCAGTAAATAATAAAATTGCAGAAAAAGGAATTGAAAAATCAGATGTAGTAGGAGCAGGAATTGGTGTTCCGGGACCTGTAACAGATGATGGTTTTATCAATAAAGCAGTAAATCTTGGATGGAATGAAAGATTTAATGTAGAAGAAAAACTTTCCGGATTACTGGGACTGCCTGTAAAAGCAGGAAATGATGCCAATGTGGCAGCATTAGGAGAAATGTGGAAAGGCGGCGGAGCCGGAGCAGCCAATGTAGTATTTGTTACATTAGGAACCGGTGTTGGTGGTGGTATCATCATTGGTGGTAAGATTGTAACAGGTTCCCATGGTGCCGGTGGAGAAATCGGACATATTCATGTGGAAGATAATGAAAATGATTGTTGTGGATGTGGAAATCAGGGATGTTTAGAACAGTATGCATCTGCTACCGGTGTTGTTAGAATTGCCAATAAATTATTAAAGGAAACAGAGGAAGATACTGTACTTCGCAATGGTGAAGTATCTGCAAAAACTGTATTTGATGCAGTAAAAGCAGGAGATGCTTTTGCCATTAAGGTTGCGGAACAGTTTGGAAAATATTTAGGAACTGCCCTTGCAAATATTTCTGCAGTAACTGACCCAGAAGTTTTTGTTATCGGTGGTGGAGTTTCTAAAGCAGGTGACGTATTACTTGATTATATTAAGAAATATTATCTTCAGATTGCATTTCATGGATGTCGTGAAACACGTTTTGAATTAGCAAAACTTGGAAATGACGCAGGAATCTATGGAACAGCAAGACTTATTTTAGATAAATAAAGCTTAGGCACAGGAAATCCTGTGCCTTTCTGTATGGAAGCATGTATATTATATATGTATATATTCTCGTTGCGTTTTGTCTGTTTTCGAAAAGTATGCAGCATGTATATTATATATAATATGTACGGAAGTTTCAGAACTTATGTATTTAGATACTTGGGAAAGTATACTACATATAAATAGAAGAAAAAATTCATATTTTAGACAAGAAGAGAGGAAAAAAGCATGAAAATAGGGTTTATTGGATGTGGAAATATGGCAAGTGCCATGATTGGAGGAATTATTGCAAAAGGATTATATAAGGCAGAAGAAATTATTGTATCTGATGCAATGGATGAAAGCTTAGCAAAAGCAAAAGCAAATTTAAAGGTAAATACAGTAAAGGATAATAAAGAAGTGGTAAAGCAGGCAGAAATCATTGTGTTATCTGTTAAGCCACAGTTTTATGAAGAAGTAATTGAAGCAATTTGTAAAGAAGTAAGAGATGAACAGCTGGTAATTACCATTGCTCCAGGAAAAACTTTAAAATGGCTGGATGAAAACTTTGGAAAACCGGTAAAATTAATTCGTTGTATGCCAAACACTCCAGCATTAGTAGGAGAAGGAATTACAGGTGTGTGTCCAAATGAAAATGTAACAGAAGAAGAATTAAAGAAAGCTGGAGAAATCTTAAATTGTTTTGGAAGTTATGAAGTAGTACCGGAACATTTAATGGATGTGGTAGTATCTGTCAGTGGAAGTTCACCAGCCTATGTATTTATGTTTATTGAGGCTATGGCAGATGCAGCAGTGGCAGATGGAATGCCAAGAGCTCAGGCATATAAATTTGCAGCCCAGTCAGTATTAGGAAGTGCAAGAATGGTATTGGAAACAGGAAAACATCCTGGTGAATTAAAAGATATGGTATGTTCACCGGCAGGAACTACTATTGAGGCAGTAAGAGTATTGGAAGAAAAAGGATTCCGTAGCAGTGTAATTGAAGCTATGAAAGCCTGTGCAGAGAAGTCCAGAAGTTTATAGTCAGGGATTAAAAGGGGAGTAGGAAACATCAAGAATAGCAGAATAGAGAATGGAGGAATAGGGGATAGAATAGTCATAAAGTACCGGTTATTAAAATAATATTACAAAAATTTTAAAAAAGTACTAGACAAATGAGAAAAGGTATGTTATAGTATAACTACAGTAAGGGAACGAACTTAAGGACGCAAAAGAAGTTCTGAACCTTATGCACATTATACCTTTTTTAGTAAATTTATAACCTCCCCAAATTATAAATTTACTTACTCCCCCTCATTATTATTATATAGTTTTTTTGAAAAGAGCGTAGTCGCAAAGCGACTCCGCTCTTTTCATATTTAAGTTTAAACTTTAATTTTAGGGATAATACTAATATGAACTATAGATGAGAGAATGTATCCCGTGAATACAACGATTTGAAAATGGAAATAACTGAAAACAACTGTAATTAATAAAGAAATAGAAAAATTTCACACATATTTTATGGAAAATTAACAAAGACATTAAATTTCAAAAGAAAAATTGCATTGGAAAGTAAATGAAAATCGCACAAAAAATGGAAATAGAATCAAAGGAATTATTATAAAAGTAACAAAATTTCAATGAATATGAAGAAAATGTTGCAAATTCATCACAAGCCTATTGAAATTTAAGTTGAAGTTGTGGTATATTATAAAAGCTTTTAGTAAATTAGTAACATTAACATCCAAATTTGATGAGGAGGAAAGAAAAAATGAAATCCATCAAAAACAGAGTTTTAGTTTCATTTTTAGCTTTAGCTTTAGTGATGACTTCTGTATTTACTCCATCTGTTTCAGCAGAAGCAGCAAGTAAAAAAGCAGTTAAGTCAGTTACTTTAAAAGTTGGAAGCAAAAAAGTAAACAAGAAGACTCAGAAATTAACAGTTGGAAAAAGTTTAACTGTAAAGACAACAGTTTCACCAAGTTCCGCTAAGAAAAAAGTAACATACAAATCAAGTAACAAAAAAGTTGCTACAGTATCTAGTAAAGGTAAGGTAAAAGCTAAAAAAGCTGGTACTGCAAAGATTACTGTAACAGTTAAAGGAAAAAATAACAAAACAAAGAGCGCTTGGTTCAAGGTTAAAGTAGTAAAGAAAGCTACACCAACAAAGAAACCAACAGCAACTCCAAAACCAACAAAGAAACCAACAGCAACTCCAACAGCTACACCGGCTCCACAGGAAGTTGAAGTAACAAAGGTTTCATTAACAGCATTTGCTACAACAATTTCTGCAGGACAGACTACACAGGTTTATGCAGAAGTTCAGCCAACAAATGCAACAAATAAATCAGTTACTTTCAAATCAAGTGATGAAACAGTTGCTACTGTTACAAATACAGGTCTTGTAACTGCATTAAAAGACGGACAAACAACAATTACTGCAACAGCAGCAAATGGTATTGCAGGAACAATTGTAATCAGCGTAAAAACTGTTGATCCTGTAAGCATGAGCTTAAACGTAAGTACTCTTGACTTAACAGTTGGAGATACTAGCGTACTTGGTACAGTATTCGTACCAGAAAACACTACAGAAAGAAAAGTAACATGGAGTTCTGATAAAGAAAGTGTTGCAAAAGTAGATGCTAATAATGGTACTGTTACAGCAATTGGTGCTGGTACAGCTACAATTACAGCTACTTCTGAAAACGGTTTAACAGCTACATGTACTGTAACTGTAAAGGAAAAAACAAACGATAAAACAAACGGTGTTACAATCGATGTTGCTAATAGTTTAGCAGATTATGAAAACACTGTATTTACAGGAAATAATGCGGACATTAAAGTTCGTGTATATAAAGATGGTAAACCAGTTGGTAATACAGATGTTACCTTAAAAATGGAACATAAGTCAGCAAATGATTACTGGTATATCAGCAATAACCAGAGTTCTACATCAACTGTAAAGACAGACTCTCAGGGTATTGCAAGCTTTACTATTTCTTTAATACCAGGATATGATTATGATGCAACTGATGGTGTTATGGGTGGATACCTTTTAACAGCAACAGCAACAGGTGCAAGTACAACAGCACAGGAACCATTAACATTCGCAAGATTTACAGTAGGTAGTGCAAAGGGAAGAGTAGCAACTACAAATTATTCTTTCTCTAATATTACTGTAAATGGTCTTACAGATTTAGTTCAGGGTAAGAATGCTAACGAAAAAGGTATTTCTGACACAAAAACTATTGAACGTAAGATGATCAATGTAAAAGAAGATGAAAATGAATTAATTGGTACTTCTGAATATGTAGTCAGCCAGCAGGTAAGTACAGTAGGAACTCAGAATCACGCAGTTACTTTTGATGCTGCTCCATTAATTCAGTATCCAGAAGTTATCACAGGAACAGATGATAATGACTATAAAAAAGATGTAAATTTTGCATGTGAAGGATATACTGTATACGATACATCTAAGTTTACATATATTGCAGAAGTTCCAACAAACTTGAACTATGCAACATTAAACTTTAAGAGTGCAATTATTTCTAAAAATACTGCATTAAAGATCGAAGTTTACAAAGATTATGATGCAGATACAAATGAACCAATTGGTTCTGCAATTAAGACATATGCTATTAAGGGTGAACATGTAGAAAAAAACTTTGGTTTCCAGATTCCAATTCAGGAATTAGCAAGAATCGATGGTGTAGAAGATTACATCTGCATCAAAGTATATGTTCAGTCTCAAGGACAGGTAGATGTTGACAAAGCAATTGGATTTAACTTAGTAAATATTACAGGTAACTATGTTGGTACATCTAAGTACAAGAATGTATCTGAAATTTATGCAGATGCAAGCATTGACTGGAAACAGGTTCAAGTAGGAGAAGTTGGTTCTGATGCATATCTTTATGCAAACTACCAGAGCAAGGTTACTATGACTGATGCTGAAGCACAGGCTTATGGTATTCCAGTACAGAATCCTGGTGATACTTATTACAATGCAACTGTAGAATATAAGATTCCTACATATCCACATATTGGTAATGCTTATGTAACAGTTACAAAACCAAACTCAAAAGAAGACACAACTTATTTTATGATTCCTACAGAAACTGTAAATAATGAAAATAAGTTAATCTCTTCTGATAGAGTTCAGGCATTCCGTGTAACTGAAGAAGAAGCTATGGATTATGTTGGTACTGTAACAACTACAGATAGTACAATTACTGTAAACTCTGAAAAATCTGGTATCACAGAAGTATATGGTTTCTTAACAGTACCAGAATTAGATTACTTAACATTAGAAGAAAGAAGATTATTTGCTTATGTTGACTGGGCACCAATCCCAGAAGAAGAAGTAAGAGAAATTACTGATTTCTATGCATTAGTTGGTCAGACAATTACTGTTGACGTTTTAGTAACAGATAATAATGGTAACCCACAGTCTGATAAAGAAGTTGAATTCTATCTTGCAAAAGAAAAAGATAATGAAGTAAAACTTACAAGAGAAAACCTTACAGCTGATGAAGGTGTTACAATTACAAATGATTCTTCTAAGTTTGATGAAACAAAATCTACTGTAAAAACAGATAAAGATGGTATTGCACATATTACATTTAGAAGTGATTCTTATAAGAATGGTATCATTGCAAGAGAATTATCAGCAAATTGTACAGGATTTAATGTAAAAATGTCTGTAGATGGAACAGTTGCTGAATATGCAAGATTATACTGGGTTGCACCAGGACTTTCATTCACAGATCAGACACAGGTAAATGCTGATGAAACTAAGGATGAAATTGCTCAGAATGAAACAACAAAACTTTCATATGAATTAGCAAGCAAAGATGCAGGACAGACTGCAACACAGGAAAAGAAGATTGATTCTACATGGTTAATCGGATATCAGGTAGTTGGTCTTGTAGAAGGATCTGATTATGAAACAGCACAGGCAGCAGCAGCAGCAGGATTCTCTAATGTAATCATTAAAGGTGTTGGAGCAGATATAACATTAAATGGCTCTGGTTCTAATGAAGCATTAGGAAAATCATTAGCAACAGATAAAGAAAATGCAACAATTAAGATTACATCTGAAAAAACAGGTCTTGATTTAATTAAAGGTTCTGTTTCTAAGGAAAGCATTGATGAAGAAGCAATTGTGTACTTTACAATTTTAGATGAATTTGGTGTTGAAAAGTATACAGTTAAGAATGTAGGTAAGGGTGAAACAAGTGCACAGGTTGGATTAAATATTCCAATTAAGTGGGTACCAGTTGATATGGATTACGAAATCCTTACACCATCAGGAGATACTTTTGCAATTGATGAAAAACTTATCAGCAAGAAACTTAAAGAAACAGTTTATGTTAAGGTTAGCGACAGCAAGGGTAACTTATTAGATGATTACGAAGTAACATACTCTGTAAAGAAAACAGCTAAGGGTGTTACAAGTGATGTGATTGCAGAAGCAAAAGCAACATCTAAGAACGGTTTAGTACCTGTTACATTCGATATTCCAACAGAAGAATGTACATACGAAATTACAGCAACTATCGAAGGTAACGAAACAAAGACAAAATCTATCACATATGTTGAAAGAGCTGAATCTACAGTAGACTTTGGTATGAAGACAGCTGCAATCGATGAAACAGCAAATACAATTACAGTTACATTATCTGATAAGGTAAATGCATCAACTGTAGATAAAGAAATGTTTACAATTGTAGATAACACAAATAAATCATACACAGTAAGCAGTGTAGTTGCAGATGGTCAGAAGTTAGTATTTACTTTAGGTAATAACATTAACAGCAGTTCTACATTCATTAACATTACATACAATGAAGTAGCACAGAATATCGAAAAGAAGAGATTAGCTCGCCGTATGGTATCTAATACTCAGTCTGGTATTATGATGGAAGATGGATTTACTGTTACAGCATACACTAGTGCAATTCCTGAAATTGAATATGCAGGTGGAGTTGTATCAGCTACAAAAGGATCACTTCCAGCAAATGCTTATGTAATCTTTACATATAACACAACTGTAGTTAAATGTGTTCAGGTAGGTGCTGATGGTACTGCAATAGATACTGCAGCAGCAACAGCAGAAGATGTAGTAGCATTTACAGGTACAGCAGCAAGTAATGAAACTAGCAATGCAGCTGTTAATGCACCAGCAGCAACAGAAGAAGTTGTTGAAACAGTAGTAGCAACAGAAGCAACTGCTGAAGAAACAACAACAGAAGTAGTAGAAGAAGCAGTAGCTGAAGTAGTTGCAGAGTAATCTGAAACGAAAATAGTTAGTGTGAAATAGAAAGAGCGTTTGCCCTACGGCCTTTGGGCCGTGGGCAAATGTTTTTTTCATTTTAGGGAAAGGAAAATATTATGAAAAAACTTATACTAGCTACATTAGTAGCAGGATTGTGTTTTGTACAGGGAAGCACAGCCTACGCAGCAGAACCAAATGCTACAGAAGATGTGTGTGTAGTGGAAAAAGAAAGCGTTATGTCAAGTGGAACCTTTCAGCAAACAATTCAGTGGCGTATAGTAGGTGATACATTAGAAATATATAGTAAAACCGAAAAAGCGGTACTTCCTGATGCCAGAGAAATGACTTTGCCATGGGAAGAATATAAGAGCAGCATCAAAAAAGTATGTATTAACTCTGATATATCTGAAATTGGAGCACATATGTTTGAAAAAATGACTGCATTAGAAGAAGTAGAAATAAACACAACCAGTCTGGTTAAAGTGGGAGACTTTGCATTCAATGGTTGTAAACAATTAAAGAAAATTAATCTTCCAAACAATTTAAAAGAGTTAGGTGTGGGTGCTTTTTATCAGTGCACACAGTTATCAGCAATTTCAGATAAAGGATTTGTGCTTCCGTCAGGAATTACTGAAATACCATCACATTGTTTCGAGTATTGTTTTCAATTTAAAAAATTAACTATACCGGCAAACGTACAGAAAATTGCATCCTCTGCATTTTGTTGTAGTGCTCTGGAAGACATAGTTTTTGAAAAAGGTAATCTAAAGGAACTTGGAAATATGGCATTTGCTATGACACCAATAAAAAATATAGTATTACCAGGAACAATAGAAACAATTGATTCTTATGTATTTATGGATTGTAAGGGATTAGAGACAGTTACATTTGAAGATAATGGTTCTCTAAAAACAGTGGAACAGAAGATTTTTGAGGGTTGTTCTTCTTTAACAAAAGTATATGTGCCAGCAGGAACAAAGATACAGGAATATTGTAATAATGATTCTTCATTAAAAAATAAATATTGCGTACGTACTAGTATGACAGCCACCAGCAAAAATTTTAGTATTTGGTTTGATAATGGAAATCAAACTTGTATTTATACAGGAAAATCTATAGAACCAAAAGTAAGTGTGTTTTATTTACCAGAAAGCAGGGATTTAGAAGAAGGAGCAGACTATACAGTTAGTTATGCTAATAACATAAATGCAGGAACAGCAAAAGTAATTATTACAGGCGTAGGAGCCTTTTATGGTACAATAGAAGAAGAATTTTCTATTTATCCTAAAGCACTATCAAACGCAGTAATTACACTGGATAAATCAAAGTATTATTGGGATGGCATGACAGAAGAAGTGAATCCTCAGGTTAAATCAGTAGTAATGGACGGCAAAACACTGATTGCTGGAAAAGACTATATAATTGGAAAGTATGAAGATAATGACAAGATAACTAGTCAGGCATATGTTACAATAATTGGACTAGGAAACTATACAGCTCATGAACAAAAACAGTTTTCTATCTATTATAATTTAAAGAAAAATAGTAAAAATCTGGATATAGATGTAAGTAAAAAATCTTATACAGGAAAAGCAGTAAAACCTTCATTGACAGTTTCTTATCGAAATGGTGATGGCTGGAGTACTATTAGCAAAAATAATTATAAAGTTACTTACAGCAATAATAAAAAAGTTGGAAAAAATGCAAAGGTTACAATTACTGGAAAAGGATTGTATGAAGGAACTGTAACAAAAAAATTCACAATCACACCACAAAAGCCAAAGGTAAAGAAAAGTGGAAAACTGTTGAAAATCAGTAACTATCAGGGTGGTGCAGAAGTTCGTATAGCATATACTGTTACCAAGAATGGAAAGAAACAACGAGGAACTTTGGTTTGCAAGGCAAAAGATTATAAAAAGAACAAAGGTGTAAATTTATCAAAACTTATTAAAAAGTATAAAGGAAAAGCTATTACAATTACAGTAACCATGAAAATAAATGGTGTTGAAAGTGAGAAGTCTAAGGAAATTGTGGTAAGATAAAAGTGTAAAAATAAGTAATATTAGGAAAGGAAATTAAGTAAGATGAAAAAGAAATTATTAGTAACATTGTTAGCAGTATCCATGACATCTGCAATGCTTACCGGATGTCTCCCAAAGCCAACATACAATCCGGAAAACGATATCGTAGATGAGTATAATAACGATTTCGAGGATGAAATAGATGAATTAAATGATAGTATGGATGAATTAAATGATGAGTTGGAAGATATGACAACTTCTGAAACTGATTCAAAAGAGTCTGAAGAAGATACTACAGAAGATAAAGAAGATGCAATAGAAGAGGAAAATACAGACGAAACTAATGAAGAGGAAGCAGATGCCTCAGAGCAGGAGGAAGCAAAAGAGGATGCAGATAAAAAAGCAGATACAACAGTTAGCGATGAACTTTCAGCAAATTGGGCAGATCTGCAGTTCCAGTTAGAAGGTCAGGTATTAACTTTGCCTTGCGATTACAAGGATATTGAAGCATTAGGATATTCCGTTGACTTAAGCGATTATGGATATGAAAACGGATATATTTTAAATCCAAATGATAAAACTTATTCTACTATTGATTTAGAAAATGCAGAAGGAGCAGAAATTACAGTAGGATTTATTAATACTGGAGATGAGGCAAAAGATATTCTGGAATGTCAGATTTGGTCAATAGGCTCAAGAACCACATATGTTGATGCTGTTCCTGATCTTGTATTCCCAGGCGGTATCACATGGGGAGCAACTTTGGAAGAGGTGGAAGCAGCATATGGCACACTAGACGAAGAGGATATTTATACATCAGATTTGGGATATAAGAGCTATTCATATGAAGATTTTGAAGATAATGATAAATATCTTGACGTAGAAATTTATACCAATGATCCGGATGGAAAATATGAAGGTGTTACAGGACTAGAAATAAAATATTACTAAAATAAATAAGCAACCCCTGCAGCTGTTGAATTCTAAAAATGATTTAGCAGTTGCAGGTTTTTTTGATGTAAAAAAACATATATTTTATCACGAATTTTAGAAAGTTTTACTCAAAATCTTCTTTGTTCAGACAAATCTTTAAAAAGGCAAGAATATATTGACAAGTGACAAGCAAAAGAGTAAAATTTCCTTAGAGTTCAGCGAGAGGGTTTCAAGTGAGTAAAGGTAAATGGGGAAAGTATTTTAATAGATGTATATAAAAAAAACATAATTATATACTTATATTAATTGCTATCATTATTCTACAAGAAACAAATCAGTTTCGTTAATCTCTGTAAAAACTTATAATTAATAATATTGGAGGAAAAGTATGAAGAAACGTATGAAAATGTTGGCATTATTGCTGGCGACTGCAGTTACTACTACATCGGTTCCATACCAGAATGTGGTGTTAGCAGAAACCAAGGAAGTTGAGGAAAGCAATGATTTTTCTGCTTATGAAGCAGCCATTGCACAATTTGCTCTTGGAGCAGAAGAAGTGTCAAAAGATGCACCTACTCCTATCAAAGGAGTATACTGGAATAATGGGGACGCTGAAGAGTCTTCAGAGTATACATATTCCGATGATTTGAGAACAAAACAACAGAATAACATTTTTAAGGGGAATAGTGTACTTGATTCATCATGGATTAGTGTTTCAACTGGTACAGAATTAAGTTATGATCAAGCAACATTAAGGGAACGATTAGGGTTTGATAGTGAAAATGATAATATTGATATTGACGTAAACTATGGTTATCAGTGGTATAGTATCAGTCAGGATGGTACAGTACAAGAAGAATCTACATCAGATTATGTAGATCCAAGCTTTAATAAAAGTGATGTAAAGAAAACATATCTATGCCAGGTTAGCATAGAATCTATAGAAGTATATGACTCAGAAAATTGGGATTCATATACATTTAGTCAGTCCGAACTGAATGACAAGGGAATATTTACAATAGTAAATAAGATTTTTAGTTTTGAATATGTAGAGGATGAGTCTTCAAAGGTTCTTTTGGCATATAATACAAGTGAAATGTCAGATGAGGAAAAGGAGAAGCTTAGCAAGAATGGTGCTGTATATACCCAGGAATATGAGTATAATGACTCATATACACGTGAGTCTTTGTCTCCTTATAGTGCAAGTATGCAAACGTACAATGTATATCGTGCACTTGAAGATTCCAATTTGCCAAATGGAGTGGACAGTAACATAGAGTATGCATGGTATATGGAAGATGCTCAGGGAAATCGTACACTGGTGTTAGATGACGAAGGAGAACCGGTGACAAATAGTTATTATTATGGGAATGCATATGCAAAGGATGGGGAAACAACCTATATTTGTGTGCGCACATTAAAGAGCATTAACTATGAAATTTATGATGATGAACTTGGAGAATATGTTGAACATAACATAGAACTAAATGATGAAACGTTACCGGCAGGTTACTCTAACACGATAGAAGATGTTTTTAAAATTAAATATACCGGATTAACAAAAGAGGATTTTGAAAATGGTTCTGCAAACTTATCCAACTATTTTACCGGAGTAGACAGTTTAGAAGATAGAACTGTTAGTTTTGAAAGTTTTGATGATAGTGAATACTATGATGCAGAAAGTCTATGGGTAGAGGATTACAATGCATCTATGAAACAGACCTGGACAGCATATTTTACTGATGGAACTCAAAATGTACGTTCCACATCAACGAGTGATTATGGTGATGAATATCGTATTAGAACATATGAAGATGTTTATGAAACAGAAGAATCCGAAAATACCACAAGAAAGTATGTGGATCATTATGTATATCAGGTAGAATTGATGTATAACGGCATTGTGGTAGATACCATTAGTAAAAATATAGATGTATCTTATGAACCATTTACATTATACAACGAAGAAAATCAGACAGTATCCGTGCGTAATAATGGAAAGTATACTTTTACTGTAAATGCAGAAATTGTTGATACAGGATATTGTCAGGGATTGAAATATCAGTGGTATAGTGTTGATAAAGATGGAAAAGAAACCGTATTGGAAGGTGAAACAGATAATACGTTAAAGAAAAAAATCACAGATCCATCTATTAAATACAAATGTAAAGTAACAGGAGTTATGAGTGAAGATTATGCAGGACCTGTAGCTGTGAAAGAAGCAAGTTTTTCTGTTGTAACATCATCCGGCTACAGATTGATTAATCGTACTTTTTCCGAACTTTCCAGAAAACCAGGAGAAGATGCGACATTCTCTGTTGAAACATCAGTAGATGATGGATATAGTGTAAATTATAAATGGGAAAGATATGATGGAACCGATGAAACAGGAAAACAGAAAATTACAGAAATTGGTACAGAGTCAACCTGTACAGTAACAGACTTGAAAGAAGAAGATTTCGGTTCTAAATATGACTCTACAACCGGAAAATGGTGGCGTTACCGAGTTACTGCAAGTGTATGTAAGAATGGTGAAACAGAGCCGGTAGAAACATATGTATACTATAGTGAATTAGAAAATGAGTTAGAAAACTTTGATATCAGTTGTGAAAGCTTTGAAAAGACAGTATATAAGGGAGAAGATGCAGAGCTTCGTGTAACTTATTCACAAAATGATAGTTATACAATGGTGCCACAGTGGTATATGGAAGTAGCAACTACAAAAGGAACATGTCCGGATGGAAGTACATTTGTTAGCCTAGATCCAAAATTTAAAGAAGTAGAGTATGATGAGTTAAGTGATTGGGATACAGGTAGTACGGATGAAAATGGAAATGTAATCTATGAAAGAATATATTACAAGAAGGTTGTTCCAGATGAAGCGTTGAGTCTTAGTGATGATAAGAAAACATTAACAGTAAAAGATGCAGCTAATCCAGGAAGATATCTGTGCTATGTTAATATCTACAAGAACTCTGAAATGGAAAAGGCAGAGGAAGAAAGAGTACGTTATAATTGTGAGAAACTTGAAATGTCTGTAAATGAAAAAACTGACCTGGTAGCATATATGAAGTCTGGAAGTGATATAAAGGTTGTTCAGGGAGAAAATGCAGCATTTGTAGTAAATGGGGCAAACTTTAATACCACAGCCTGCCCAATCACATATGTATGGGAAAAGTATAATAAAGAAAAAGATGCATATGAGGTAATTGCAGATGCAAATACAAATCAGTTAAGCTTTGAAAAAGTTAAAGCAACGGATTATGGAAAGTATCGCGTTACAGTAAAAGATGAGGCAGAAAAGACAGTCTTTGAATTAAGCTTAACAGAAAAGCTTAAGGATGTGGTTGTAAATAGTCCATCCTATACAAAGTATACTCCAAAGGTTGGAGAAACTGTCACAATGAAGGCAGAAACTAACTTGACAGAACTAGATAAGGTGTTCTATGAGTGGTATCGCATAGAAACTACATATGATGGTAGTGATTATTGGGAATTGATTAATCAGGACACAGATACTTATACACTCAATGTAAGAGATAGTAAAGATTACACAACTTATAAATGTATTGTTTCTTATAAGAGTGGTGGAACGAATTATGAACAGAGTTATATATATACAGTAGAAAATAGCCACCCATTTAGTTTGGATAATACCACATTGACAACACAGTACAAGAAATTAGGTGACAGTGCTACCTATGGTGTACGTGCCTTGTATAAAGATACACAGATTTCAGCGGATAATCTTACATATCAATGGTATCGAGAAGTTTCCGATGATAAATATGAAAAGATAGAAGGAGCAACCAGTAGTACTTATCAGGTGTCAAATATTCAGGTAAAGGACTTTGGCAATATAAAATGTGTGGTAAATGATAAAGTGAATGGAAACTCAGAATCAATGTATTTTGATACATTACTTTATACAGAATCATATTTGCGTACAGAGGATGAAACTGTTTATGGAGTAAAGGGAAGTGCTGTAACATTACAGCCGGAAATCATCAACCCGGAAGCTGCCGGATACACTTACCAATGGTATCGTTATGGTGAAGAAGAGGAACACGGCTATTGGGATGAAGAATGGAATGATGATACAGAAGAGTGGGAAGAGGTATATCATACTTATTATACATATGGTCCTCGTCATATTGTTTATGGTGAAGTTTCCGATAAATTAGATATAAAAGATGTAATGGATGGAGACCTTACAAAATATGAATGTGTGATTTCCTATAATGGAATGAAAGTAATGACTTATAAAGTGCGGTTGGCAGAAAAGACATCTACAAGCAATATTCAGGTGGATAGTCAGAGAATAAGATTGACAGCACCAGTGAAACAACGTGCAGAATTGAAAGTAGTAGCAAAATCATTGGACGGTTCAGAATTAAAATATCAGTGGTATAAGGGATATGCGGATGATGAAGAGGATGAACTTCTTGCTATTGGAAATGCTACAAAAGATACATTAGTTATTGAACAGGTTACAGCTGAGGATTATGGAAGCTACATATGTAAAATCTCTGACAAGAATGGACAGTCTGTAACTGTTACAGTAATTCTTTCACGTACTACCAATATGAATGTGTCCACAGATTCTTATAATGTAGATGATACTGTTGGATATGCAACATCTTTTGGTGGAAATGTTACATTAAAAGCAAGTGCAAGCATCGCAGAAGGCGAAACACTGTTCTATCAGTGGTATAAAGGTGATAAGAAGTTATATGGAGAAACCGGAGCAACATTAACACTTACTAATGTAACCAAAGATGACCTTGGAGAATACAAATGTAATATTAGTGATGTGGAGAATAATAGTGAGAACTTATATTATCTTGTTTATGTAGATACAGGTTTGAATGCTGTACAGAGCGTTAGCACTGTGGAAGAAGCAGCAGATGGAAGTGCATTAATGTATGTGGAAGCAGTTGCAAATCCAGGAGAAACAATCACTTACCAGTGGAGTAAATTGGATGAAGAAAAAGACGAGTATATAGATATTGCAGGAGCAAATTCTTCCCAGTACAAAATAGTACAGGTTAATAATAAGGATTATGGAGAATATCGTTGTGTTGTATCTACTGTTGGAGAATCTTATCAATATGAATTTAGTCTCAATCCAACATATGCTTCTGAAGCTGATCGCAGTTATGCTCAGACAGGGGATAAGGTTACTATAAGTGCTAAGATTAATAATCCGGCAGCAGATGGAAATTATACATATCAGTGGTACGCTGAGGATCCAAAAACCGGAGCATATATGATTACGGATTGTACCAGCGCTGTGTATACAACAAAAGCACCAAGTGTTAATGTTGGTTCTGACGGATATAAAACAGTAGGATATAAATGTGTAATTACCAATGGAGGTAAAACATATACATGTAAAGCATCCGTTAGAGTTCTGCGTAAAATGGATAAAAATACTACAAAACTTCCAGAAACAGAACGTCCATTTTCAAAGACATATGATGTACAGAATTATTGTATACCAAATGCCAAGATTCTTGATGTCGTTTTTGAAGCAGGAAGTGATATTCCTACCATTATAGATGGTGATGGTGATACTGCTGTATATACAAGTTCATACATTAATGGAAACTTTACTTGTAGAGTAGCAGGTGATACAGTAATTTTCTTATATAAGAATAGTATAAGTAACGGAGCAGGATATAAGGTTAGTAGTATTAAAGCGGTAGTAGATGTAACACCTACTGTTACCAATAAACCAACACCTACTGTTACCAATAAACCAACACCTACCGGTACCAAGAAGGCAACACCTACGCCAACGCCAAAGGCAACAAAAACTACTGCACCTGGAAAACCAACGCTTAAGTCAGTAACAAATGTTAAAGGTAAGAAAATGACTGTTAAAATAAGTAAAAAAGTAAAAGGAGCAGCAGGATATCAGATTACTTATGCAACCAATGCAACCTTTAAAAAGAATAAGAAGAATGTGAATATGACTGCTACTTCCAAAACTATCAAAAATCTGAAAAAAGGTACAACCTATTATGTAAAGGTACGTGCTTATGCAAAAGATAGTAAAGGTAAAAAAGTTTATGGTGCATATTCAAAAGTTAAGAAGGTTAAGATTAAAAAATAAAAGTAAATAACAGGGAGTAAATTTCCCACAATAGTATATTAGAAGATGCGTTCTCAAAACAAATCATATGGGAACGCATCTTTTTGCTTACAAGAGCAGTCACTTAGTTCTGGCTAATCAGGTTTGTATATATTCATTTCAACACTTTACTTACCTATCGGATTCCTATATAATAATAGCATTATGAAAAGAGAAATGTATTATGCCAATAGAAGTAAGCTTGTGACTGAAAGGCTGGGTACAAAAATAAAAAGGAAAAGAGGTATGAGAGTGAGAAAAAGAAGGATTTTTTTTGTATTGGCACTAATGCTGTATTCTGTGTTTTGCATGACGGGATGTGGCAGTGAAGTGAAACCATCTGATATTTCCGATATCGATGATTTGGAAGGAAAAAAGATTGGGGTACAGATTGGAACTACAGGGGATATTTATGTGTCAGATTATGAAGGGGATGAGGCTGGCACTACCGTAGAGCGATACAATAAGGGAAACGATGCCATATCTTCATTGAAGAATGGGAAAATTGATTGTGTAATCATCGATGAGGAACCTGCAAAAGCATATGTAAAGCGAAACAGTGATTTAAGCATTTTAGAAGAAGAATTTGCAGTGGAAGAATATGCAATCTGTATTTCTAAAAAGAATACAGAATTAAAAGATGAGATTAATGTTGCTCTAAAGGAACTAAAAGAAGAGGGAACATTACAGAAAATTATTAATAGTTATATCAATGAACAGGATAGCGAATATCAGTATGAAAGTCCAAAAGGCCTTACCTATGAAAATGGTGAATTGGTGATGGCTACCAACGCAGCTTTTCCACCATATGAATATTATGAAAATAATGTAATTACCGGAATTGATGCAGATATGGCTACAGCAGTGGCAGATAAGTTAAATCGAAAATTAGTGATTGAAGATATGGATTTTGACGCTATTATCAATTCTGTGCAAGGTGGTAAGGCAGATATTGGTGTTGCCGGAATGACGGTTACAGAAGAACGATTGAAAAACATAGATTTTACAGATACTTATACTACTGCAAAACAGGTAATTGTAGTACGGAATGGAAATAACAATACATTGCTTTCCATAAAGGACAGCTTTTATCAAAACTTTATAGAGGATAACCGTTATCAGTATATTTTAACAGGTCTTCGGAATACGATTATTATTGCCTTTTTAGCGGTAATCTTGGGAATTATCATAGGATTTGTGGTGGCTGTGATTCGAGCTACTTATGAAAAAACAGGTGGAATGAAATTCTTAAATTTCCTATGTGGTATTTATTTAACCATTATTCGTGGAACACCTGCTATGATTCAGTTGTTGATTATTTATTATGTAATTTTTGCTTCCACCAATATTAATAAAGTATTAGTAGCAGCACTGGCATTTGGAATCAATTCAGGTGCTTATGTGGCAGAAATTATTCGTGGGGGAATTATGGCTTTGGACAACGGACAGTTTGAAGGTGCAAGAAGTTTAGGTTTAACCCATGCACAGACGATGAGGTATATCATTCTTCCTCAAACCTTTAAAAATACATTGCCAGCATTGGCAAACGAGTTTATTGTGTTGTTAAAGGAGACATCTATCAGTGGTTATATTGGACTTCAAGATTTAACCATGGCAGGAAATATTATCCGTAGCAACACATATCAGGCATTTTTTCCGTTAATTAGTGTTGCTTGCATTTATTTAGTTATTGTTATGATTTTAACAGCCGGAGTGAAAAAATTAGAAAGGAGTATGAAGAAGAATGAGCGATAGGGATTGTATTATAAAAGTAGAAAATGTTTCTAAGACCTTTGGAAACGATATGGTACTTGAAAATATTAATACTGAAATTTGCAAAGGTGATATTATTGCTATTATTGGACCTTCCGGATGTGGAAAATCTACATTTATTCGTATGTTAAATATGTTAGAAAAGCCTAGTAAGGGAGATATTTATGTAGATGGTATTGATTTGTGTGATCCCAAGGTGGATATCAATAAAATGCGTCAGAGAGTAGGAATGGTATTTCAACATTTTAATCTGTTTCCCAATATGACCATCAAAGAAAACATCACTTTAGCACCAGTGAAAACAAGGTTGATGGGAAAAGAAGAGGCTGACAAAAGAGCCGAGGAACTTTTAAACCGAGTAGGTCTTTTGGATAAGGCTGAGGCCTATCCTGACAGTTTATCCGGTGGTCAGAAACAACGAATTGCCATTGTTAGGGCACTTGCCATGAATCCGGAAATTCTTTTGTTTGATGAACCTACCTCCGCCTTAGATCCGGAAATGGTAGGGGAAGTTTTGAATCTTATGCGGGATTTGGCAAAGGAAGGTATGACCATGGTGGTGGTAACCCATGAAATGGGATTTGCAAAAGAAGTGGCAAACCGTGTAATGTTTTTTGATGAAAAAATAATCAAAGAGGAAGGAAGTCCGGAAGATATCTTCGGTTCCCCTAAGAGCCCAAGACTTCGGAGTTTTTTGAATAGTGTACTTTGAATGTGAACCTTTAATTTAAAAATGCTTCGTAGTTAGAGATGCGAATCATTAATTTCAGGGAGATAAGTTTTTATCTCCCTGTTTTACTTGGAGGAGGAAAAATGGATTTTTATAGCGAAGTTTTTAAGGGTATAATAAACAACCCAACCAGAATAAACTAGAATGATACCATCATAAAGGCTAAAAATCAATGGACATATATATCGTAAAACCAGGAGACAATGTAGACACCATAGCCGCTATCTTTGGCATTAGTGTCACAAAGCTGGCAGCAGACAACCAATTGACATATCCCTATCCCCTTGCCATAGGCCAGGCATTGCTGATTTTATACAATTACGAAGAAACAGGAGATTACCCTTTAGTAGCAAATGGATATGCCTATCCCTTTATTGATCAAATTGTACTGGAAGAAACACTCCCCTTTCTTACAGAAATATCCGTATTTTCTTACGGTTTTACCACAGAAGGCTACTTAATTCCCCCGCAAATAGACGACAGCAGAATACTAAATTTCGCCATCCCTGCAAACATATCCCCTATCTTGACCCTGACACCTTTTGATGAAGCAGGAAACTTCAACAATAATTACATCCATATCCTAGTAAACAACCAAGAAACCATCAACACACTTATCAACGAACTTTTGTGGATAATGGGACAAAAAGGATACAAAGGTGTGGATATCGATTTTGAATTTATTCTTCCCGAAGACAGAATTCCCTTTGCTTCTTTTGTAGAAAAAACCAGAAGTGCCATGAACGAAAAAGGATACACCGTTTCCGTTGCCCTTGCCCCCAAAACCTCTGCAGACCAACCAGGACTGCTATATGAAGGAAAAGACTACAAACTATTGGGTGAAGCTGCCAACAGTGTCCTCCTTATGACCTATGAATGGGGATATACCTACGGTCCGCCCATGGCAGTAGCACCCTTACCTAATGTAAGAAAAGTTGTAGACTACGCAATCACAGAAATTCCCGTAGAAAAAATAAGCTTAGGAATCCCGAACTATGGATACGACTGGCCTCTCCCTTATGAACGAGGAGTCACTGCCGCCAGAACTATCGGCAACATAGAAGCCATAGAAATTGCCATCCGCTACGGAGCCCAAATCCAATACGACGAAACATCCCAAGCTCCACATTTTAATTATATAGACGAAAATTTCACCCAACACGAAGTTTGGTTCGAAGACGTAAGAAGCATGTCAGCCAAATTTTCCCTAATTAAAGAATACAACCTCCGAGGTTGCGGCTACTGGCAGTTAATGAGACTCTTCAAATCCAACTGGCTCCTCCTAAACTATGAATTCGATATCCTATAACAATAAATATTATCAACTAGTTTTCAATAAATATTATAATTACTTATACTCTTTCTTTTCATAATCTAATGTATATCCGCCCTTCTATGGCAATTCTTTGTTGACGTGGTCAGTACACAGCCAAGGGACGGGACGGCAGAGGGTTTGGCAGGCATTCAAGAGACGCTTTTAGTGGAGGGGAAATCCAGTTCCTAGTAAGCACTTAGTGAAGAGCCCATTGGCGATGAACTTAGTGCGTCTTGGAACTTAGTTCCCCGCAACGTTGTCTCAGCCTGCCAAACCCTCTGCCGTCCCGTCCCTTGGCGTCCCACTTGTCTCACTCATCTCACTCAACAACCTTAAGAATTAAAATACCTATAGCAAATCCCCCAATTCTGTTGTAAAATAATCTTATCTCACAAATATTAACTTAAGGAGAAAACTTATGAAAGAAGAATTCTATAGTTTTATAAAGGTGCTCGTTGAAAAGTTAATAAGTAATATGTATGAGAAAGATAATAATACTGTGGTCATAAAACACTATAACACATTTGAAATCAAGCAAGAACATGCGAAACAATTAGAAGAAGATTATTGTCAGTGTGGGGTTACAGTATTTTATAAGACATTTCAAGGGGATGAGATGGTAGATGCTTATGAACCGTTTTTAGGTATCATAAAGTCTATGTATCAGAAATATTACAGTAATGAAAGTATAGGGGAGTTTTTTAATTCTTTTGAAATATATAGCCTGCAAAAGAGTATAATTAGTTCATATCTGGCTACGTCCCGTTGTGAAAGAGCGGAGGAATTAATACTTAACGAAGTAGAATATGAAAAAGAAGTTCTTTTAAAGACTATTGTTAATATACTAATTAAAATTTCCAATGAACACCCGATGATTATTTGTATTAATCACCTAAATGGTGCCGCCAAAGCTACTATTGAAGTATTAAAAAAGCTGTTGGATACTAAGGATAATGGAAGAATCATTATTGTGGCCACTTATAATGATTTGAGAAAAGTACTGCCTCATGTAAATGAAGTGTGGGAACAGTATATAAAACGATTGGAAATCTTAAGGTGCATCGCAGATGCTTCCTTATTTCAGACAACACTTTCACAGGAAAACGGAGGGGTTTTCCTGTTTGATGCAAAAAATATCAATGATTATATTATTAAATTAAATAATATGTTTCATACATTGGAATTTGACCAGGCATCTTACTATTTAAATATTATTTACAAGAAATTGGAGATGGAACGACTTTCCATCAAAGATGAAGATAGGTTTGAAATTATTAAGATATATGCACGGATATCCATATATTCAGAGGATATGGCCAACGCATTACTTTTGTGCAACTCTCTAAATAAAATCTGTAAGATTCATAATTCCTTTGAAATGAATTACGAATATAATTATTTGTTTGGTTTAACACAGGTTTATAATGTAAAACTTTCTATGGCAAAAAGATGTGCAGATATTTGTTATGAGTTGGCAAGAGCCAATCAGGAAGAATTTCTGATGTTTAAAGCTACCATGTTAAAGCACATGGCAAGCATGTCGGGATGGCATAACATACTTTTTTGTGCCAACGATATTCCTATTGATGAAAAAATTTTAAAGGCAGCAGAAAAATATCAGTATTACAACTATCTTGCTCATACTTATATTTATGCTTTTGATAATGAGGTTAACTGGTTTGAAGATATAGAAACCATCGAAAAGAAGATTGAGCATTTTCAAAAGGGAATTGAAATTGCAAAAAAAATGGGAAATGAATTTTTGACTACAGTTGGCTATAGGAAGAATATTATGCTGTCTTCTATTAATGGTGCTTTTGAAGTTACTACCTATTATTATGGGAAACTTCAAGAGGTTGTGGGAGATTCGGATCCTTTTAAAGCGGCAGATATCTACAAAGGATTAGGGTATAATTTGTGTGCCACAGAAAAATATGAGCAGGCAAATAAGTATTATAATAAAGCAATCAATATTTATTATAAGCTGAAAATGATGGATTTTGTAGGTGAAACACTGTACAATATGTCGTTAAACTGTATTCTTGCTGGTGAATATGAAACAGCCTATGATTATCTTCAGGTGTGTATTCAGATTGTAGATGAACTTCATTTAAATAACTTAAGAGTATGTAACATATCTAAACTTTTTGGTTTGCTGGCAGTATGTAGTTATGAGCTGGGATTATATTATAATTGCCAGATGTACATTGATAATACTATGCAGTTTTTAAGCCATAAGCTGAACTCTTCTGATGAAGATACGGAAGATATTGACCCTTCCTATACAGTATGTGATGACGACCTTTTTCTGTATTATTATGCCAGGGGATTGATGAAGATGCATAAAGGAGAATGGGAGAAAGCTTTAAACTCCTTAAACAATGCAGAAATATATGTAATAAGATCAGTAGGAAACCACTTCTTTAGTTATGTACAATATCGAATGGCGAAGGCACAAGTATATCGGCAGTTGCATGATGAATATCATGCAGTGAGGGAATTGAACGATGCACTTGAATATGCAAAAAGAACTAATGCCAAAGAAAAAGAAAGAATCATCAATGCTGTTCTAAATAATGAAGAGTTACCAGATAGGAAATATGACTTGAAACTGGAAGACATTACATTAGAAAAAATCAGAATGGCCACAGAACAGGCAAGCATTAATAAAGATTATAAAGAGATAAAAAAACAAATGGATTTTATTGGTGTATGGCAGAAGATTGTGGATATTACTGGAAAAGAAAAAGGGGAATTAATTTCTAATGCATTAAATTCATTTATTTTAAACTTTAGCATTGATTCTATAGTATATATAGATTATTCTGAAGAAAAACCAGGAGTATATTTTCAGAATATGAAACTGGAACTGACAGAAGAAAAGCTGGAAGTATTAACCAGATATTTTGATAATCACAGGACAGGATTTGTGGCATCTAAGATGAGAAAGGATTACCAGGAATATAGGGAAGTAGTCTCTGTATTTGGAGTGAATGAAGTATGTTCTATGATTGCCATTCCTTTTTATGTAAATGAAAAACTGGACAGTCTTTTTATCTGTTATATTATGATGAAAGATAACTGGAACTCCCCAATCAATAAATATTTACTAGATGAGAACGATTTTAATGTTTATTCCCTAGTACTTCGTCAGCTAGTAAATGCTATTGATATGCTGGAAAAGCAAAAGGAAATCAATGAGATTAACATACAGCTGAAGAATGCGGCAGTAACAGATTATCTTACTTCACTATTAAACAGAGACGGATTTTTTGGCAACGTACGTAAACAGATAGTGAAAGCCAAGAAAGCCAAAAGAAAACTGGATTTAACAGTATTGTATATTGATTTGGATAATTTTAAATTCTACAATGATACTTTTGGGCATGATGTAGGAGATTTGGTGTTAAAAGAAATTGCCAATATTTTAAAGGAAGAAGCCAAGGGCTGTGGATTTGCGGCAAGATTTGGTGGGGACGAGTTCCTGATGATTTTGGAGCATGCAGATTCAGGGCTTGCTATGAAAAAGGCAAGAGATGTTTTGCAGAATATTTTATCAAGAGACGCCTTTGTAAAAGAAATTAAAGAATTTTTGGGGAAAGAAGATATTGAAATTCCTTCAGAGAAAAAAGTATCCTGTTCTATCGGAGTTGCACCGGTTTCCGATGTGAAAGATGATAATGATATTGGTAAAGCCATTAAATATGCAGATCACGCACTTTATGGAATTAAACATTCGACTAAGTGTGACTGCAAACTGGCAGATATAAAAGAAATTTTATAAAACATGTATAAATAAAAAATAACAGGTAATAATTTATAATGTGAAATATGAATGCCACAGAAGACACATGATGATTTACAATGGGGTGAATTGTCATGTGTTTTTTGTTGTAGAAAATAGAGGATGGCAGGAGTGTAAGGGCGTGGCAGAGGAAAGAAAAAGAATTGCGGTAATAAGTTTTATAAAGATAACCATAGGAACCTTCCTGTATGCAGCGGGAATCAGTCTATTCTTAGACCCCAACAGCCTGGCACCGGGAGGGGCAGTTGGAATTTCCATTATTTTGAACCGTCTTACAGGAATTGGAACAGGAACATGGTATCTTTTGATTAATATACCTGTTTTAATGGTAGGACAAAGAAAACTGGGAAATCATTTTATTTTCAGAACATTGTATGTGGTAGTAATAAATACAATTTTTACCAATGGACTAAGTTATTTTGAGCCCCTTACAAGAGAACCTTTGCTGGCAGCTTTTGCAGGAAGTATTTTACTTGGAACAGGAATGGGAACTGTGTTTAAATGCGGTGCTACCACTGGCGGAATGGATATTGTAGTAAAGCTGCTTCGAAAGAAATATAAACACATCAAAACAGGAAGTCTTTTTCTGACAATTGATGTAACAGTAGTAGCTATTTCTGCTTTGATATTTAGAAATTTTGACACTGCCATGTATGCATTAATTACCGTAGCATTCACAGGGCGGGTTATTGATTTTGTTTTATATGGTGGAGATGAAGCGAAACTGATTTTTGTGGTAAGTGATAAGTCAAAATCCATATCCAGTCAGATTATCAAAGGAGTAAAAACTGGGGTTACATTAATAAAGGGACAGGGAGCTTATAGTAATAAAGAAAAGAATATTATTATGTGTGTAGTTAGAAAACAGGTGGCACCCAAGGTTTTGGAGATTGTGAAACAAGAGGATGAGAAAGCTTTTATTATTGTAAGCAGTGCTACAGAAACTTTTGGAGAAGGGTATAAAGATTTCTTCCAGGAACAGCTTTAAGAAAGTGAATAAGATAAGGAAGAGACTAGTTCAGTTTGATAAAGTCTCTCCCTATACAAATGTATTATATTTCCAAACGAAAAATAATCCAATACTTATCATTATATTCAATACAGTCTGCCCCCAGTTTTCCATGGAACTTGTTCACCTGTTTTAAGAGAGTATATAATCCTAAACCATGGGGAACAGTATCTGCTTTTAAGATGTTTTCTTTGGTAGTAAAGTCTTTCTGAAAAAACTTAGAAACATCCCCAGGGGAATAAAAATGGTTTGTGGGGTTTCGAATTTCAAAATTCACAGTATTATTTTCAGATAACAAATGGACATAAATATGGTCACCTGCAGAACAGGCTTCTATAGCATTTTGTGTAAGGACAGATGCAAAATCAGCTAATTGAGCTTCCGTAGCTCGACTACATAAATGTTTCGATGAAATATCAAAGTGAATAGAAATCTTCTGTTGTTCTGCACGACTTGCAAGATTATACAAGGTTGCCGCTAGAAGGGGCATATCAATCTGTAGCAAAGGGTATGCATGAAGTGGTTTGGAATAACTTTGGGTGTATTGGCGTAAGGCAGTCTGGAGAGAGTGATAATCCGTGCAGGTTTCAGCAAGTGTCTGAAGACTTTGTATACGGTTAGAATACTCATGCTGGGTTCCACGAATCTCGTTAATCAGTGATTCGTATATAGGCAGGTTCTTTTGGTAGGACAAAAGTTCCTGTTTTTGCATATATACTTTCTGATCGTAGTATAAAAGGCAAATATTAGTCAGAGCTAAAAATAAAGTGATAATAAGAACAATACCTAAATTAGTATACAATTGAGAAGGTCGCAGTTTAAATATTAGTATAATGAATACCACAATAATATATGTATTAATTAGCATTAGGCGATATGGCAGGGCGGAATGGAGTACTTTATAATAAAACTCTTTTATTGGTTTAAAGTGTAAAATGAGTATAATAAGAATAAGTGTTGTAAGATTACCAAGAATACTCTGTACAGCACCATTAAATAAGGTTGGAATAAATTTCATTGTCCAGGCAGACACAAACTGCATCATGGCAATGATTCCAAGAGTAAGGCAAAATAAAAGAGCTCCATTCAGAAAATTTTTGCAATACAAAAGGGTTATATAAAGGAAGAATAACACTTGTCCTGTGAGCCAGGCTAGAAGAGCGTTATCAACCGGAAGAATTGTGTATGCCAATAAAATTGATAATAACCCAATAAAGTCATATTTTTCAGGTTTTAATGAACACTGAAGAAAAGACTTAAAACCACAATATACACATGCAAATTCTAAAAAGCCACAAATAAGAGATAACATTAATACAATCTCCCTTCTCTTAAGTAATTAAAAAATCCAGATTCTTTTTATAAGCACGTCCTACAGAAACCGTGCTGTTTCCCACCAGTAGATAATTAGTAGTTTTATCGTAGGAATGGATATGGGATTTATTTACAAGTATTCTTCTATGACATTGTAGAAAACCAGAGCCTAATACAGATAACATTTTCTTTAAGGTATAGTTGCGGGTTACTAAATCCCCATGAGAAGTATGGAGAATCAGGGTGTGGGATTTGGATTCCACCATATATATTTCGTTAATTAATAATTTATGTAAAATTTGATTGGTATCTGTAATCTCTATAGAATTTTCCAAATATCCAGTGATAAGCATTTGTTCTAATTGATGGAGAATATCTTTATCTGAGTAGGGTTTTGTAATGTAATTGTAGCAGTGAAAGTTTGACAAAGCAAAGATTCCTTCATCAGAAATAGCGGTTAGAAAAAGAATAGGAGTTTTAAAGTAAATAGCATTTTTTCGAATTTCTTCTGCCAGGCAAAATCCACCCCGGTCATTTTTTTCTACTGTTAACTGAACGTCTAATAAAAATAATGAAAAAGATCTTCCTGTATTAAGAGATTCGTCAATAAATTTCTTGGCAGAAGGGTAATCTGTCGCACTTTTTACTGACCATTGAGGATAGGCACGTTTCATGGTATCTACCAGTAATTTGTTTTGCGAAATATCATCTTCCACAATCAATAAATTATGCATATATTTCCTCCGAAATTAGATAGTATTATGATTATAACAA
Organism: Lachnospiraceae bacterium; assembly: GCA_017399445.1. Lineage (GTDB taxonomy): Bacteria > Bacillota > Clostridia > Lachnospirales > Lachnospiraceae > RUG11237. The sequence continues at coordinate 80,558 of JAFQCM010000056.1, forward strand.
AAGAACTATGATAGTACAAGAAGTTGTTTAGGATTTGTGTCGTTAGTGTCGTTATCCATGTCGTTTGTGTCGTTTTGGTTGGGAAGTGTTGAAAAGAAGAAATGAATGTCGTATAAAAGAGAAAAATGACGAAAGGCAATGTTGAAACTAGGCATGTGGGAGAAAGCGAATCATCATTTGGTGTTATTTATAATACAATTGTTAAACGTAAAAGAAACCAAAACAGAATCTCAAATACAGATGATTAAATATGCATTGACTTGCACCTTGAATGAGATAGAAAAATTTTTTTTACTATGGTTCCTGTTTTATTGTATGGGAACTGTAAAAGAATTTCTGGTTTGTTTTTTATCTCTTGCATCACTCCGAATTTTTATGGGTGGAAGTCACAGAAAAACCATGCTTGGATGTTTCGTGCAATCCTTTTTGTCATTTAAAATCATCATATTGTTATCAAAGTGGGTGGAGTTAGATAATTGGATGTGTTATCCAATATTTATTATTGCAATAGCATTTATATGGAAATTTACTCCAATTATCCCACCCCAAAGACCAAAATATAATGACTTTCAGTGTATGAGATTTAAGGCAATGGCATTAACAGCTTTATTGATACTTAGTATATTTAGTGCAGCGTTGCAGGGTAATTATGGGAACTGCATACAGTGGACAGTTTTGGTGCAAATAGTAGAAAACAGTATGGGTATATTAATAAATGAGAGGGGGAAGAAGCAGTGTTTGAAGTAAAAGAAATGATTGCTAATGGTATGGAGAAATTAGCAAAAGAAATTGCGGCAGACAGCACTTGCATGTTTTTGTGGGGCGAAGTTGAAATGCCAGAATGCCTGCGTGAAGAGATTGAAGAAAATGATAAATAAATAACTTGGGGCTGTTCTTTTAGCGATTAATTATATTAGTTAAAGGGGCAGCCTCAAGTTTTGCTTTAAACTTTAAATATGGTATTTGGTTTTGTAGTCGATTGTGTGGAAAAAGTTATTTATAATCCTGCATTATATTTTAAAACACATATGAAGACAGCTGGATTACAGATCCTCTTACAAAAGAAATGATTTTGGATGTAGATAGTATCTTGACAAAACATTTTGAAATGTTATGATTAAAGGAGAAATCGGCAATGAAGAGGATTAGTACATGACTAGGAGCCTGCAGAGAGGGAATGGTTGGTGAAAATTCCCGGTGTAATATCATGGAACCTGCCTTGGAGCTCTGTATGAAAATACAGCGTAACTTTGGCGTTAACAAAGAAGAGAGAACGTGACATATACGTTAATTAGGGTGGTACCGCCGAAGCTTTCGGTCCCTTGCAGCATAGGGATGGGGGCTTATTTTTTTACTCAAAATAGCTTCCCCCAAAAGAATTTAGCACGAATAAAACAAAAAAGGAGTTAAAGCAATGGCAAAGGAAAAGAAATTAGTAGAAGCGATTACATCTATGGAAACTGATTTTGCACAGTGGTATACAGATGTAGTAAAGAAGGCAGAATTAATTGCCTATTCCAGTGTAAAAGGATGCATGATTATCAAACCGGCAGGTTATGCTATTTGGGAAAACATTCAGAAATCTTTAGATGCAAAATTTAAAGAAACAGGAGTAGAAAACCTGTACATGCCAATGTTTATACCAGAAGGTTTATTGCAGAAAGAAAAAGACCATGTAGAAGGATTTGCACCAGAAGTAGCATGGGTTACATATGGTGGATTAAACCAGTTACAGGAAAGACTTTGTGTAAGACCTACTTCTGAAACATTATTCTGTGATTTCTATGCAAATGAAATCCAGTCTTACCGTGACCTTCCAAAGGTGTATAATCAGTGGTGTTCTGTAGTACGTTGGGAAAAGGAAACACGCCCATTCTTACGTTCCAGAGAATTTTTATGGCAGGAAGGACATACTGCTCATGCTACAGCAGAAGAAGCAATTGAAAGAACAGAACAGATGCTGAATTTATATGCTGATTTCCTGGAAAATGAATTAGCAATTCCGGTAATTCGCGGAAGAAAGACAGATAAGGAAAAATTTGCAGGAGCAGAAGCAACTTATACCATCGAATCCTTAATGCATGATGGAAAAGCATTACAGTCCGGAACAAGCCATAACTTTGGAGATGGATTTGCAAAAGCCTTTGGCATTCAGTATACAGATAAAGAAAACAAATTACAGCATGTATATCAGACTTCCTGGGGAATGACCACAAGAGTAATCGGAGCTATTATTATGGTACATGGTGATAACAGCGGTCTTGTACTTCCACCAAAGATTGCTCCAACACAGGTAGCAATTATTCCAATTCAGCAGAACAAAGAAGGTGTATTGGATAAGGCATATGAATTAAAATCTGTATTAGCAAAAGGATTCAAAGTAAAAGTTGATGATACTGATAAGAGTCCAGGATGGAAATTCTCTGAACAGGAAATGAGAGGAATTCCGGTTCGTATTGAACTTGGACCAAAAGATATAGAAGCAAACCAGTGTGTAATTGTAAGACGTGATACCAGAGAAAAGATTGTAGTTTCCTTAGATGAAATTGAAACAAAACTTGGTGAAATCTTAGATACTATGCAGAAAGAAATGTTAGAACGTGCAAGAGAACACCGTGATTCTCATACTTATGTAGCTAAGAACTATGATGAATTTAAAGACACTATTGCAAACAAACCAGGATTTGTAAAAGCAATGTGGTGTGGCGAAGAAGCTTGCGAAAATCAGATTAAAGAAGAAACAACAGCAACTTCCAGATGTATTCCATTTAAACAGGAAACATTAGCAGATACTTGTGTATGTTGTGGAAAACCTGCGAAACACATGGTATACTGGGGGAAAGCATATTAAAAAGTGTATTAATAAGGGAGGAAAAATATGAACATTCTTGTAATTAATTGTGGTAGTTCTTCATTAAAATATCAGTTAATCGATAGTGTGAATGAAGAAGTACTTGCAAAAGGACTTTGTGAAAGAATTGGGGCGGCTGGCAGTGTGCTTACACACAAAACAGCAGATGGAAGAAAAGAAGTAATTGAGGAACCAATGCCAAATCATACTGTGGCAGTAAAATTGGTAATTACAGCATTAACAGATGCAGAATATGGATGCATCAAATCTTTAGATGAAATTGGAGCAGTAGGACACCGAATTGTTCATGGTGGAGAAAACTTTGCAGAATCTGTTATCATTACAGAGGATACTGTGAAAGCAATTGAAGAATGCAGTGATTTGGCACCACTTCACAATCCTGCTAATTTAATTGGTGTAAATGCCTGTAAAGAGGTTATGAAGGATGTGCCTATGGTGGCAGTATTTGATACTGCTTTCCATCAGACTATGCCGGAAAAGGCTTATATTTACGGGCTTCCATATGAATATTATGAAAAATACAAAATCAGACGTTATGGTTTCCACGGAACTTCTCACCAATTCGTATCTAACCGTGCAGCAGAAATGTTGGGAAAAGACATAAAAGATTTAAAGATTATTGTATGTCATCTTGGAAACGGAGCCAGCGTAACAGCAGTACAGAACGGAAAATCCATAGATACCAGTATGGGTATGACACCGTTAGAAGGGCTTTTAATGGGAACCAGAAGTGGTGATATTGACCCGGCAGTAGTAGAATATATCGCTAAGAAAGAAAATCTTTCTGTAGAGGAAGTGTTGAATATTTTAAATAAGAAGTCAGGTATGTTGGGGCTTACTGGAATTTCTAGTGATGCTAGAGACGTGGAAGCAGCGGTAAAAGAAGGAAATGAAAGAGCTATATTAACTGTAACTACATTTGCATACAGAGTGGCGAAATATATTGGTGCTTATACAGCAGCCATGAATGGCGTAGATGCTATCTGTTTTACTGCAGGTCTCGGGGAAAACCACAGACTTTTGAGAGAACGTGTGGCTGATTACCTTGGATATTTAGGTGCAGAATTAGATTCTGTAAGAAATGATGTGGCAGGAGAAGATGCTGTTATTTCTACAGATAGTTCAAAGGTTGCGTTGCTGGTAGTTCCTACCAATGAAGAACTTGCCATTGCAAGAGAAACGAAACGGTTGGTAGAGAAATAAGAATGTAATAGAAAAGTGAAACATTGCAGGGAAATTATTTTGGTAGGCATTAATTATGCTGAAGCAAAATATCACGAATGTAATATTGAAAGGATAGTTAAATGAAAATCAAACTGCCTGAAAATGTAAGTTATATTATACAAGAACTTGAGAAACATGGATTTGAAGCATATGCAGTAGGAGGATGCGTCCGGGATAGTATCTTAGGGCGCATTCCTGATGATTGGGATATTACCACATCAGCCAAACCCGAACAGGTAAAGAGCATTTTTCAAAGAACCATAGACACTGGTATTGAACATGGTACCGTTACTGTTATGTTGGGAAAAGAAGGATACGAGGTTACTACTTACCGGATTGATGGAGAATATGAAGACAGCCGTCATCCCAAGGAAGTAGTATTTACTTCCGATTTGGTGGAGGATTTAAAACGACGTGATTTTACCATCAATGCCATGGCATACAGTGAAACTGCAGGATTAGTGGATGTATTTGATGGAATTGGCGATATTCAAAGAAAAACAATCCGTTGTGTAGGAACTGCTTTGGAACGATTTCAAGAAGATGCTTTACGAATCTTAAGAGCAGTACGTTTTGCTTCCCAGCTTGGCTTTCAAATTGAAGAAGAAACCAAAGAAGCTATAACAAAACTTGCACCGAATCTTAAAAATATCAGTGCAGAAAGAATTCAGGTAGAATTAATCAAGCTTTTAGTATCAAAGCAGCCTGACAGAATCAGGGAGGCTTATGAACTGGGCATTACTAAAGTAATACTTCCGGAGTTTGACGATATGATGAAAACTTCCCAAGAAAATATTCATCATATTTATAATGTAGGTGAACATACAGTACAGGCTTTGCTGCATGTGGAAAATGATAAGGTGTTAAGACTTTCCATCCTGCTCCATGATGTGGGAAAACCAGTAAAAAAGACCATGGATAATCAAGGAACGGCCCATTTCTATGGACATGCCCAAAAAGGTGCAGAAATGGCAAAGGGCATTTTAAAACGTCTGAAATTTGACAATGACACTCTTTTTAAGGTAACAAAATTAGTAGAACTTCATGACCACAGACCATCTTTAAAAAAATCTAGTGTAAGACGTTTGTTGGTTCAGTCAGGAACAGAACTGTTTCCAGAACTTTTAAAGGTGAAGAAAGCGGATACCCTTGCCCAAAGTGAATATTTGCAGGAAGAAAAACTTAAGTATTTGGAAGAATTAAATGATTTGTATCAGGAAATTTTGAAAAGTCAGGACTGCCTTCAAATCAAGAATTTAGCAATCAATGGAACAGATTTAATGAAATTTGGGATTCCACAGGGGAAACAAATCGGAGCGATTTTATCAGAGATTTTTGAAATGATTTTAGAAGAACCAGAAAAGAATTCAAGAGAGTACTTAATGAACTTTGTGAAAAAAACATATTTATAGAAAACATATTTATAAAATACGATAAGGAAGACGGTGGGGATATGAAAAGAAGAATAATAGCGCTTTTATTGGGAGTAAGTATGGCAGTAACTGCCTGTGGGCAAACCGGAGAACCGACAACGGAAAATGGGAACCAACAGGTAGAGGAAACAAAAGAAGAAAATAGTTCACAAGAAGGTACACAAACACAAGATGAGACACAAAAGGAAGATGGACAGCAGGAGGAAGCAGGTCAACAGGATAAGACTGAGGAACAGGCAGAAAATCAAGAAACAGCCATAGAAATCACTTATAAAACAGAAAACAGCCAGACCACAGCCCCTGACGGAACGGTAGTTGGTGCGTATGATTATACTTATCCAATAATTACCATAAAAGGAAATGAGGCAGCTTCTGGTGAAATAGCAAAAGACCAAGAAACAAAAAAAGAAGCATTTATTGAAGACGCTTTGAAAAATCAGGAAAATGGAAAATCTGACTATGAAGGAATGACTGAGGAACAAAAACAGGATTTTTTTCAAAGTTATGATGATTATGGCAGCTATGAGGTGAAAAGACAGGATAAAAAGGTGCTTTCTTTCTCTTGTATTTCATGGAGCTATGGGGGCGGAGCCCATGGTATGTCCTATTCTAGTGGATTGAATTATGATGTAGAAACAGGGAAAGTTTTGACCTTTGAAGATATTTTTCAAGATAAAGAAAATGGAATGGCACAGTTGAAAGAAAATGTTTTGGAACAATGCCAGCAGCCTTATTATAGCGAAATGTTATTTGAAGATTATGAAAATTATATTGATGATGTACTTACAGATGAGTACTGGTATTTTTCAAAAGATGGAATTCATGTGATTTCTAATCAATATATGTTAAGTACTTACGCTTCAGGAATATTTGAATTTATTGTACCATATGATGCTTTGACAGAATTGAAAGAAGAATATAAAGCCGAACTTGCCTATATATATCCGGTGATAAATGGAGGCAGCGTAGAATCCGATTTAGATTCTGATGGACAAACAGATTCTGTTTGTTATGATGTAATAACTACAGAAATTGTTGAAAGCGAAGGCACAGAAGAGGAAATCAGATACGAAGGATTAGCTGGTTCATTAATTATTAATGGAGTAGATTTCTCAGACAAGTTTGTGGAACTGACAGGTTATTATCCGGAAAATATTACAAATCATTATTATCTGGTAGATTTAGATAAAAATGACGGATTTATAGAAATTGCTATTGAAGATTATGGAATGAGTGATGATCATGTAACCAATTTCTTAAGGTATGATAAAGGGCAGTTAAAGCATATTGGATATATTAATGATATGATGGAAGGTACAAACTGTACTTTATTTGGTGATGGTACTTTAAAAGCTCAGATTCATTCTCAGTTAATGGAAACAGCAAAGTGTGGTGCTAGTTACCATTTAGAAGGGGAATCCCTGCTCTTAGATGAAGAGGCATGGTATTATTATGACCGCACAAACTGGTCTGAAGAATATCAGCAGCATAATATATTAAAAGATGTAGCAGTATATGGTACCAATGATACTACCAGTGAAAAGACAGTCCTGACTCCGGCAGACGGACCTGTGACCTTCCCGGCAACAGATAATAAAAACTGGGTTCAGGTGAAAACCATTTCAGGAGAAACTTATTTCTTACATATGAATGGGTTTGCAGAAGTTGATAATGATGGGGTCAGTGAACAGGCAGAAGAAATATTTGAGAACTTGTTCCTTGCGGGATAAACTTGTGGGGATATAAGTAGGGGGCAGCCGTATATCCAATCCCATTCCAAAAGAAAATAATCTTGTTCTATTTTTTGCCCAACCCCCATAGGATAGAGTGAAATGTAAAATATTATCTTGAATTCAGGGGGGAATGGTCATGAATGAAAAAGGAATATCTGTACTAGAAGAGTATGAGTTAGAAGTGCTATCCATAAGAAAGGGCAGGGGCATGCTTTTGGTAGAAACTGATAAAGGTGTGAAAAAACTGGTGGAACTAAAAGGCACAGAGGCCCATGCAGAGTTTCAGAATACAGTTCAGGAACAGCTTTTGGTCAAAGAGGGCATAAAAACGGACAATTTTATAAGAAACAAAGAAGGAGAACTGTTTACAACAGATAAAGATAATAGAAAATATGCATTGAAAGAGCACATAGAAGGAGAAGAATGTGACATTAAAAACCAGCAGGATGTTGCTCTTATGGTAAAAAACCTTGCCAGATTACATAAAACTATGGAATTATCAGGATGTATGGAATTAAAAGAAGAGACTTACCAGCAGGATATTATGAAAAAAGAGTTGGAAAAGCATAATAAAGAGCTTAGAAAAATTCGTAGTTACATTAGGAGCAGGAGTAGTATATCCATCTTCGAAACAAAATTTTTAAAGGAGTTTGAGGGATTTTATGAAGAAGGTGAGAAAGCTTTGGAACTTCTTCAGGGCTCTGCTTATAAATCTTTGTGTGATCAGAGTCTGGAAACAGGAACCATATGTCATGGAGATTACAATTATCATAATGTAATTTTTGAAAAAAGAACCGTATCCACAATAAACTTTGAAAAATGTCATGTGGGTATTCAAATGGAAGATTTGTATCATTTTATGAGAAAAATTCTGGAAAAAAACAACTGGGATAAAAAGATGGGAAGAAAAATGCTGGAAGAATATAGAAGTGTACGGAGGATTAGCCAGGAAGAACAGGAGAATTTATACATACGCCTTATGTATCCGGAAAAATTTTGGAAACTGGCAAATCAGTATTACAACAGTAATAAAGCATGGATTTCCAATAAAACAATTGAAAAATTAGAAACCGTTGTAATGCAGAATGAGAAAAAGAGAGAATTTTTAAAAGAATTTACGAAAATGTAACAGATTAAATAGGAATAAAAATATTTGTGGCAGGCCAGAAGTTACTGAGCCTGCCATTGTTGGTGCACCTGGCGGCGCACGTCACTAATTGTAACAGTTCAGCCTACGCCATTACTGAACTGTTACCAAAAATTTATAAATTTCAAAAAGATTTCATTTCTTTTTTGAAAGAAGTAGTATATAATGAGAAAGCAGAACAAAAATACAGTATACAGCCAGAAGCCAGGTGAGAAACAAGTGCAGAAAAAAATTATAAAAATTATATATTTATGTTTTGTATTATGTATGCTTACTGCATGTAGTGCAAATAATAAGAAAGAAACAAACACTGGATTGTCAACCGGGGCAAATAGTGATAAGGTATCAGAAGACGAAAAAAAGGCAACAACAGAAGATACCGCTGTAGTAATGGCAATTGATACAAAAAATAAAATTATTAAACTGCAGAGCATAACCACAGGTGAAAATCTTATTTTGAATTATACTGGAGGATGTGATATTAGGGATAAGTATGGTGAGATTTTATCAATTAACCGAGTGGAATTAGGAGAAATTGTAGAGTTTTCCTATGTAGCTTCTAAAAAGAAAATGTATTCCATGTATATTTCCAAAACTGCATGGAAATATACTGGTGTGGAGAATTTAAAGATTAATGAAATGGAGAATGTAATGTCCATTGCTCAGGATAAATATCAGTATTCCAGCACCCTTGTGATTCTATCGGAAGAGGAAAAAGCCATGATAATGGATATTAATTCTGCGGATGTGCTGACGCTTAGAGGAATAGATAAAAAAGTATGTTCTGTTGTAATAGCTAAAGGTCATGGGTATGTAAAACTTTTAAATGAAGATTCTTTTATTGGAGGCTGGGTAGAAGTAGGGCAGGAAGCTGTGAAACCAGTTACAAAAGACATGATGTTAGTAGTGCCAGAAGGAACTTATACTATATATATATCTAAAGATGGTGTTGGAGGTTCTAAAAGTATTACGGTGAACCGAAATGAGGAAACATTGGTAGATGTAGGTGATCTGAAAGGGGAAGAAATACCTCTTGGCAGTGTGAAGCTTAACATTACACCAAAAGAAGCCAAACTTACTATTGATGGGAAAGAAATGGACCACAATGAACTGATTACCCTGAAGTATGGCAGTCATAAAATTAGAATTACTGCAGATGGATATGCGGATTATAGTGGTACCTTAAAAGTCAAGGAAACCTTGAAGGAATTAGATATTACTTTGGAAACAGGAGGAGAAACTAATACTACAGTTACTCCGACTCCAAAAGGAACTATTACACCGACGGTAAGTATTACACCGGAAGCAACTATTACATCGGAAGCAACTATTACACCGGAAGCAACCATTACCCCGGCAGTTAGTGCTACAACAACACCTACCAAGGCACCTGTAGTAAGTATTATATCAAGTGGAGAAGATGGGGCAGATTATACTCATAGTGATGAAGCAAATAGTGAGGATGATGTTATGTCTTCGGATTCAGATTCGCCAACAACTTCCAATGGAAGTTATAAAATATATATTGCGGAACCAGAAAGCGCAGAAGTGTACCTGGATGGAAACTATATGGGATTAGCTCCTGTAAACTTTGCAAAAACATCGGGAACACACACCATTACCCTTCGCAAAGAAGGTTACAAGACAAAAAGCTATACCATCTATGTGAATGATGAAAGTGGAGATTCCACTTATTCTTTCTCAGAAATGGTGAAAAGTGATGATTAAAATATGGAGGTAAGAAAATGAGTTACAAAGAAATTTACAAGGAATGGCTGGAAAATCCATACTTTGACGAAAAGACAAAGGAAGAATTAAAGGCAATTGCAAATGACGAAAAAGAAATCGAGGAACGTTTTTACACAGAACTTGATTTTGGTACTGCAGGTTTAAGAGGAATCATTGGAGCTGGAACAAACAGAATGAATATTTATACTGTTCGTAAGACCACTCAGGGACTCGCCAACTACATTTTGGGTGTAAATGGACAGGATAAGGGAGTGGCAATTGCATATGACTCCAGACGTATGTCACCGGAATTTGCAAATGAAGCAGCACTTTGCCTTGCAGCTAATGGAATTAAAGCATATATCTTTGAATCTTTACGTCCAACACCAGAATTATCTTATGCAGTAAGAAAATTAGGATGTATTGCAGGTATTAACATTACTGCATCTCATAATCCACCAGAATACAACGGATATAAAGTATACTGGGAAGATGGTGCACAGATTACACCTCCACATGATAAAGGTATTATGGACGAAGTTAAAAAAGTAACAGATTACAATACTGTTAAAACAATGGACAAGGCGGAAGCTGAAAAAGCAGGACTTTATGTAACAATTGGACAGGAAATAGATGATGCTTACATTGCAGAACTAAAGAGCCAGGTTAAGAATTTAGATGCTATTAAAGCAGTCCAGAAAGACATTAAGATTGTATATTCTCCACTTCATGGAACAGGAAATATTCCTGCAAGACGCGTATTAAAGGAATTAGGATTTGAAAATGTATATGTAGTAAAAGAACAGGAATTGCCAGATGGTGAATTCCCAACTGTAAGCTATCCAAATCCGGAAGCAGCAGAAGCTTTTGAATTAGGTTTAAAACTTGCAAAAGAAGTAGATGCAGACTTAGTTCTTGCAACAGACCCAGATGCAGACCGTCTTGGAGTATATGTAAAAGATACTAAGAGCGGAGAATACATTACTTTAACAGGTAATATGTCAGGATGTCTTTTAGCAGAATATGAACTCAGCCAGATTAAAAAACAGTCTGGAATTCCGGTAGATGGTGCATTAATTAAGACTATTGTTACTACAAATATGGCAGATGCTATTGCAAAGGGATATGATGTAAAATTAATTGAAGTATTAACAGGATTTAAGTATATCGGACAGCAAATTCTTGGATTTGAACAGTCTGGAAAAGGAACTTATCTCTTTGGATTTGAAGAAAGCTATGGTTGCTTAATTGGAACTCATGCAAGAGATAAAGATGCTATCGTTGCAACTATGGCATTATGTGAAGCTGCTGCTTACTATAAAACACAGGGCAAAACTTTATGGGATGCTATGATTGATATGTATGAAAAATATGGCTACTACAAAGACGGAATTCAGTCTATTACATTAAGTGGTAAGGAAGGATTAGAAAAGATTCAGTCTATTCTAGACACATTGCGTAATAATACTCCAACAGAAATTGCCGGATATAAAGTAGTTTCTGCAAGAGATTATAAATTAGATACTATTAAGAACATGGAAACAGGAGAAGTAACTACTACAGGACTTCCAAGTTCTAACGTAATTTATTATGATTTAACAGATGATGCATGGCTTTGTGTAAGACCATCTGGTACAGAGCCAAAGGTTAAATTCTACTATGGAATTAAAGGAACTTCTTTAGAAGATGCTGACCAGAAATCAGAAGCATTAGGAAAAGAAGTAATTGATATGATTAATAAAATGTTATAGGTTATAGGATGGATACACAAAATAAAACATACGGCTTAGAGGATTTTGTTGAAATTGTAAGGACACTCCGTGGCGAAAACGGGTGTCCCTGGGATAAAGAGCAGACCCATGAAAGTCTGGAAAAGTGCTTAAGAGATGAATGTGAGGAAGTTATTGAAGCTATAGAAAAGAAAGATGATGACAACCTATGCGAAGAGCTTGGCGATGTGCTGTTACAGGTAGTAATGCATAGCCAGATTGCATCGGAAAGAGGGAAATTTACCTTGGAAGATGTAATTGATGGCATTGCAAAAAAGATGGTGAGACGTCATCCCCATGTGTTTGCAGGAATGAAAATAGAAACAGAAGAAGAACGTCTTGCCATGTGGAACTCTATCAAAGCACAGGAAAAAGCTGAAAAAATTCTAAAAAATGGGCAAAATTCCAACGAAATTAGCGAAAATTCTTGACAAAAGATATATAAACAGTTATAACTAGATCTAGGGTTACGACAAAAACAATATTAACCTGTAAAATTTAAGTGAAAAAACCAGTTAGAGGAGGAGTTCTTACATGAACAAAACAGAATTAATTGCAGCTATCGCTGAAAAAACAGAATTATCTAAGAAAGATGCAGAAAAGGCAGTAAAAGCTTTTACTGATGTAGTAGTAGAAGAATTACAGAAAGGCGAAAAGATCCAGTTAGTTGGATTCGGAACATTTGAAGTTTCTGAAAGAGCTGCAAGAACAGGTAGAAATCCACAGACAGGTGCTGAAATGCCAATTCCAGCTTCTAAAGCTCCAAAATTTAAAGCAGGTAAAGCTTTTAAAGATTTACTTAACGCATAAGAAAAGCAAAGGGAGGGGACCGCAAGGTTCCCTTATTTTTTTCGGGAGCAGTTCAGTTTAACTTTCACATAGAAGGAGAAGAAGATGAGATTAGATAAGTTTTTAAAGGTATCCAGATTAATTAAAAGACGTACTGTAGCAAATGAAGCCTGCGATGCAGGACGTGTTACCATTAATGACAAGCCGGCAAAAGCTTCTGCTAATGTAAAAGAAGGAGATATTATCGAAATTGCTTTTGGTAATAAATCCGTAAAGGTAGAAGTCTTAAACGTTCAGGAAACAGTGAAAAAAGAAGAAGCAAAAGAACTTTATAAATATTTATAGTCTAAAAGTGTCAAGTCTTTCATAAACTCTTAAAGAGGCAGAAGTAATTAAACTATGGGAGGGATTAAGAGTGGAAGAAAGACAGATAATAGCGAAAACACACAAGCTTACCTTAAACAACCGTCATTCGGCAACCATTACAGGAGTTTCCGATGTGCTGTCCTTTGACTTAAATGAAGTTTTACTAGAAACTGAGCAGGGCATGCTAATGATTAAAGGAAATGATTTACATGTAAACCGGCTGACGCTGGAGAAGGGTGAAATTGATGTGGAAGGGCGAATGGACAGCTTTAGCTATTCCGAGATAAATAATTATGCCAAAAGCAATGAACCATTCCTGACAAGGCTTTTTAAATGATAAATGATGACATTATTGCAGAATTGTACTTCTTGCTTCACTCCTTTGTTTTAGGAATCCTAACAATGATTTTATATGATACACTAAGGATTTTCCGGAAAATAGTAAAACATTCCGTAGTGGCACTGGCAATCGAAGATTTGATTTACTGGCTGATTTGTGGCATCTGCATTTTTCTTATGCTGTATCAGGAGAACAATGGAAGTATTCGCTGGTTTGCCATAGCAGGAGTTGCCTGCGGTATGCTGATTTATAATGGGACAATCAGTTCCTATATAACAGACATTATATCAAAAATATTAAAGTTCATATTAAAGATTTTTGGAAGAATATTAAAGGTAATGTTCAAACCCATTAGCATCCTATTGCATTTTGTAAAAAAATTCACAAACTTTGCTGGAAATAAAGGGAAAAAACTTGCTGTATTTAATAAAAAGCAATTGAAAAAAACCTTAAAAACGGTTAAAATAATATTATCACGACATTAAGGAGGTGAGTTCAATGGGGAGAACTTTAAGAGAGCAGAAAAGACGCAGTCAAAACCGGTTTGCCATGATGTCGATTTCAACAGTAGTTCTGATGCTGTTAGTAGTCATATCATTCAAAAGCATTGAACTTCACGCCAAAAATGACGATTATGCGGCGCGAGAAGAAGTCTTAATGAAGCAAATCGAAGAAGAACAGGAACGGACAGAGGAAATTGCGGAGTATAGAAAATATGTTAAGACAAAAAAGTATGTGGAGGAAGTTGCAAAAGATAAGCTAGGGCTTGTTTATAGTGATGAGGTTATTTTCAAGCCGGAGGAGTAGAACCGTCGTGTGTAATTGCATGTGCGGTTCTCTTTTAAATTGGTGGTTGCACGGACGCCGGGAAGCGGCACCAATACTTCCTAAGAAGACGAGACAACACTGCGACGAACTAACTACCAACTACCACTAAGACTCTTGGGTGAGGCCTCGAGCCTAAGTCTATATAGGTAGTGGATTTCGTCTCCGTTAAAAGCGTCTCTTGAATGTCTTCTTAGGAAGTATTGGTGCCGCTTCTCATGCGTACCTCTAACAATCCTCCCCCCCAACAAACCCTTATACCGAAACTTCTTACACCGAAACCACCTCGAAAACATGAACTCCGTCGAACTCCCATAGAAAGGCAATTTCGCAAATTCCTGTCAAAAACTTTTTAGAAAACAATTCCCAAGTTTGACAAAGATTTCAATAAATTACTTTTATAATACCAAGCACACCACATCCAAAGATGTTGTGAAAATCAGGAGGTATCGTAAAATGAGAAAAGAAATTGGAAAAAAGGTATTGTTACATGTAGTAGGATTTGCAATGGCGGGGATTAGTTATTTTGGGTATTGCCCTTTGGGACTAGCTTACTTTGCAGCAGCTTATAAGGAAAAGGTGATGAGACTACTGCTTTTTCCAGTTATGTTTATTGGAATGTCATTATTTATGGAACCATTGCAGCTGGCAAAGTATGGACTGTGCATGATTGTGACAGCAACAGTTAGTTCCCTTATGGAAATAGGGAAAGATGGTACATTTTCAAAAATGGGAAGCGGAGCAGCTGGAGTATGTGCAGCAGCTATGGAATATGTAAATTATTTATTTCATGGTTCAGATGTTTACAAATTGTATATGGGATTGGGAGAAGGAATTTTAGTATTTACTCTGGCAGAAATATTCCGACTGGGTATCCGATACATAATGAAAGAAAGAAAAGAAATTAAGCCAGTGGAAATGTCAGAAGTATTTGACTACAGGTATAAGGAAAGAGAGAAGATGGAGGGAATTGCAAAAGCCTTTAAATCCCTGGCGTCTACCTTTACTAATATATCTGATAATGGAGCAATAATGATGAATCCTAATATGGGAGAAAGTATGGCAGGAGGAATGGTGTTGTCTTCTCCTAATGATTTTGCAGTGATGCAGAAAATGAATACCATGTGGCATAATAAACTGTGCGAGAACCGGCTTGCAATTGCAGGACAGCTAAATGAAATGGCACATATTATTTCAGGGGTTGCCAGAGATACTTACCAGGTACAAGAAGCTTCCGTAAGTTTGGAAGAAAAAATTATGAAAGAACTGAAAGGAATGCAGATAAAAGTTCAGGGACTGGATATTATAGAACGTTCTGATAAAGGACTTGAAGTGTATGCCAGTATATCCTCCAAACGGGACCGGTGCATTATGACGAAGGATGTGGCAGCAGTAATCAGCGGCGTCTGTGGGAAAAAGATGGTTGCATCTAAGGATAGTAAAGTGGTAGTATATAAGGACTATTGCCCGGTTATGTTTGTGGAAGATGTGAATTTTAAAGTGCTTTATGGAGTTTCTCGGAGAATAAAAACAGGAGAAAGAATTTCCGGAGATAATTTCGCTTTTATTGAGGGGAATGAAAATAAGGCGGTGATAGCACTTTCTGATGGAATGGGTTCCGGACTTTTGGCCTCTCAGGAAAGTGAAATGGTAATTGAATTAATTGAGCAGTTTATGGAGGCTGGTTTCTGTAAAGAAACAGCAGCAAGAATGATTAATTCCAGTATGGTGACCAATTCAGGCACCCAGCTATATTCCACCATAGACATAAGCGAAATTGATTTGAGAACAGGAATTTGTGAATTTCTAAAAGTAGGTGCAGCTGCTACATATATTAAAAGAGGCAGATGGGTGGAAACCATACAGTCTACCAGTTTGCCGGCAGGAATGTTTGAACAGGTAGAGTTTGATACTACTGCAAAAAAACTCTACGATGGTGATTACATTATTATGGTCAGTGACGGAACCATTGATTGTATTACAGGAGAAAATAAAGAAAGTGAATTAAAAAATATTATTCTCAATACTGCTATGGAAAATCCAAAGGATATGTCCGAATATATTATAGAGGAAATTTTAAAAAGAAGTGATGGGCATATACCAGATGATATGACAGTGCTGGTCACAGGAGTGTGGAAAAAGTAGTGGGAGAATGGAAGGAAAACCAATGATTAAGTCTGTGCTGAATTATATAAAAGAATATGAAATGATTAAAGAAAATGACATTGTAATTGCTGGGGTGTCCGGTGGAGCCGATTCGGTATGCTTACTAAGAGTTTTGTTGGAAATAAGAAATACAGTTCCCATTACCATTCATGTGGTTCATGTAGAGCATGGCATTCGGGGAAAGGAAGCCTATGAGGATATGGAGTTCGTAAAAGCCTTATGTGAGAAGTTTGCAGTGACCTGTACCGTGTATCATTACGATATTCCAAAGATTGCAGCAGAGAGAAAAATATCCGAAGAAGAAGCCGGAAGAATAATCCGATATGAAACCTTTGAAAAGGAAAAGAAAAAATATGACCACTTAGGAACTGTAAAAATTGCTGTCGCTCATAATAAAAATGATAATGCAGAGACGGTACTGCTGAATTTGATACGTGGCAGCGGGATTGCAGGCTTAAGTGGAATTATGCCCGTAAGAGGCAGTATTATAAGACCATTGCTTGATAAAGAACGTTACCAAATAGAAGAATATTTAGAAGAAATACATCAGGATTACCGAATAGACAGCACCAATCAGGGGAATGATTATGCAAGGAATAGAATCAGGCATAATATTCTTACAGAAATGGAAAAAGTAAATTCAGGAGCCATAAAAAATATAGATAGTGCATCTAAAAAAATAGCGCAGGCGGAAGATTATTTATCTAAAATATTGAAAAAAGAATTTGAAAATATTGTAACAGTAGTTCATAATGAGTGGTGTCTGGACGTGGATAAGCTGGTAAAATCGGATGATTATGTGAAAAATCAAGTGGTTTTACAAACATTGTACCAATGTGCAGGCAACAGGAAAGATATTGGGCAGACACATGTGGAGGCAGTATTAGGGCTTTTATTAAAAGAGTCCGGGAAACAATTATCCCTGCCTTATGAAATAAAAGCTTTCAGAGCCTATGGAAATATTAAGGTGAAAAAAAAATGCCTGGAAGAAAATAGTGATACATTTGAGGTACTAATAAACAGTCAAGGGCAATATAATATTCCATATAGGCCTGAAAGCTTTCAAGTTGTGTTGGAAAATATAGATGAAAAGAGTAAAAAAAATCAAAATATAGAACAAAAAACATATACGAAATGCTTTGATTATGATAAAATAAAGGACAGTTTGGTAATCAGAACCAGAAGACCTGGGGATTTTCTTGTGATTGATAAAGAGGGACACAGACAAAGTCTGAAATCATTTTTTATTAATCAAAAAATAGAAAAAGAGAAGAGGGAGCGTATTCTTCTTATAGCAGATGGAGCCCATATTGTATGGGTGATTGGTTATAGAATCAGTTTTGATTATAAAATAAATGATAGAACAAAAAAAATAATAAAAATACAAATGACTGGAGGAAATGAAAATGAGTGAAAAGGTAAGAATTTTACTTTCAGAGGAAGAGGTAAATGCAAAAATTGATCAGGTTGCAAATCAGATATCTAAAGACTATGAAGGAAAAGAAATTCATTTGTTATGTGTTTTAAAAGGCGGGGTATTTTTCATGTGTGAACTTGCGAAACGAATTACTGTGCCTGTAAGTATGGATTTTATGGCATTATCCAGCTATGGAAATGGTACTGAGTCCAGTGGAAATATTAAAGTGAAGAAAGAGTTGGATGAAAGTATTGAAGGAAAAGAAGTTCTGATTGTAGAAGATATTGTGGATTCTGGCAGAACCTTAAGTTATCTGGTGGAAGAGTTAGGAAAAAGAAATCCTACAAGTATTCGCCTGTGTACTCTTCTTGACAAACCGGAGAGAAGAGTGGTGGATATTCATGCTGATTATACATGTTTTGAAATACCAGATGAGTTTGTGGTAGGTTACGGGCTGGATTATGCACAAAGATACCGCAATCTTCCATATATTGGTGTTGTAGAAATAGAAGAATAAAAAATAAGGAGGATTGAATAAGTGAATAGATTTAGGGGATTAAGCTTTTATCTGTTTTTAATAGTGGCAGCGGTGCTTGTGTGGAATCTGGCAAGTTTCAGCTTCAACAGCGAAACTTCATACACATATGGGCAGTTTATGGATGCATTGGAAGCAGGTGAAATCGTAGAGGTACAAATTAATCAAAACGCAGAAACACCTACCGGTTCTGTACAGGTTCAGCTGTCAAACGGAGAGGTGGAAATGTTTTATGTATCAGATGTAAACAAGATTGAAGAACGTTTAATTGAAAGTGGTATGGACAATTATGTTATGACTGATACTAAAAGGGAAGGAATATTTACAAAAGTTATTCTTCCATGCATAATTACAGCAGTAGTAGTCATTGTAATGTTTATGTTTATTAACAGCCAGGCAAAAAGCAGTGGTGGCGGCGGCGAAATGATGAATTTTGGAAAAAGCCGTGCAAAAATGACCACGGATGCCAGCAAATTAGTTACTTTCAAAGAAGTAGCCGGATTGGATGAAGAAAAAGAAGAATTGCAGGAAATTGTAGAGTTCTTAAAAGAACCTGATGCTTATATTAAACTGGGGGCAAGAATTCCAAAAGGTGTTTTATTAGACGGACCTCCTGGAACAGGTAAAACCATGTTAGCCAAAGCGGTAGCAGGAGAAGCCGGTGTACCATTCTTTAGTATTTCCGGTTCTGATTTCGTGGAAATGTTTGTTGGTGTAGGTGCTTCCAGAGTAAGAGATTTATTTGCAGAAGCCAAGAAGAATGCACCTTGTATTATTTTTATTGATGAAATTGATGCAGTTGCAAGACGTCGTGGTACCGGAATGGGCGGTGGACATGATGAGCGTGAACAGACATTAAACCAACTTTTAGTAGAAATGGATGGTTTTGGTGTAAATGAAGGCATTATTGTAATGGCTGCAACCAACCGAGTAGATATTTTGGATCCGGCTATTTTAAGACCGGGAAGATTTGACAGAAAAGTAGCAGTAGGAAGGCCGGATGTAAAAGGACGTGAAGAAATTTTACAGGTACATTCCAAGAACAAACCTCTTGCAGATGATGTAAATTTAGAAGAAATTGCAAGAACTACTGCCGGATTTACCGGTGCTGATTTGGAAAACCTTTTAAATGAAGCAGCAATTCAAGCAGCACGGGAGAAAAGAGTTTATATTAAGCAGGAAGATATTAAGGAAGCTTTTCTTAAAATTGGAATTGGGAAAGAAAAGAAAAGTCGTGTGGTTTCTGAAAAAGAACGCAAGATTACTGCTTACCATGAAGCAGGTCATGCAATTTTATTTCATGTGCTTCCGGATGTGGGACCTGTGTATACCGTTTCTATTATTCCAACCGGAAACGGAGCAGCAGGATACACCATGCCACTTCCAGAAAGAGATGAAATGTTTAATACCAAGAGTAAGATGAAACAGGATATTATGGTATCATTAGGTGGACGTATTGCAGAGGAAATTATCTTTGGTGATGTGACTACAGGTGCTATCAGCGATATCCAGAAAGCTACTGATACTGCAAAAGCTATGGTAACCAAGTTCGGTATGTCAGAAAAAGTAGGTCTGATTAATTATGGCAGTGATGATGATGAGGTATTTATCGGAAGAGATCTTGCACAGACAAAAGGTTACAGCGAAGAAGTAGCAGGTTTAATTGATAAAGAAGTAAAAGCTATCATTGACGAATGTTACGAAAAAGCTAAGAAGATAATACAGGAAAATGCAAATGTATTAGAATCCTGTGCACAGATCTTACTAGAGAAAGATAAAATTGGAAGAGAAGAATTTGAAGCATTATTTTAAAAGTAAATAGAATCAGCTTCTGAGAGAAGAAAAAAGTGCCATGGCAAAAAATGGCACTTTTTTATACACTTTTTAGTGCAAAATAATTATTACAAAAGTATTAAGAGAAAAAGACGTGTAAAGTTGCATAAAAAACATTTAAAAAAAAGTTAATATTTGTGCACACTTTTCCATGGACCAATGCTATAATAAATATCGTAAAAACCCCCCAATACATTATATAGTTTTTGCTACACCCCATAAGAAAGAAATACCTTCTCCAAAAAGGCAGCCACCGTGGCTGCCTTTTTACTTTACAATTTTATAGTGCAGGAACAGGAAAAATTTGTTATACTGGTTTCTGGGTTAGATTGTGTAAAAGGTATGAGATGGGAGGCAGCATAAGAAATGAATATAGTAAATAATATTAAGGAAAACATTTCAAAGGTAATTATTGGAAAAAAACAAGTAACAGATTTGCTTTTAACGGCAGTTATTGCAAAAGGTCATGTGTTGTTAGAGGATGTGCCGGGAACAGGGAAAACAGTTCTTGCAAAAACTCTTGCCAAATCTATTGATGGGGAATTTGCTAGAGTTCAGTTTACACCGGATTTACTTCCTTCCGATATTACCGGAATTAATTATTATAATCAGAAACAGGGGGAATTTATCTTTCGAAGAGGACCTGTTTTTTCAAATATTCTACTGGCAGATGAAATTAATCGTGCTACACCAAGAACTCAAGCAGGATTACTAGAAGTAATGGAAGAACGCCAGGTCAGTATAGAAGGAATCACTTACAAATTAGAAGCCCCATTCTTTGTTATTGCCACAGAAAATCCATTGGAAACATTAGGTACCTTTCCTTTACCGGAAGCCCAGTTAGATCGTTTTCTTATGAAACTTTCCATGGGATTTCCAAATAAAGAAGAGGAACTGCAAATAATGGAACGTTTTATGGAAAAAGAACCATTAGAAGAAATTTCCAGTGTAGTGAAAAAAGAGGACATTTTAGAATTACAGAAGAAATGCCGAAGTGTTTATGTACATCCGGTTTTAATGAATTATATTGCGGAAATTGTAGCACAAAGCAGAAAACACAGAGAAATCCGTACAGGTATTAGTCCAAGAGGTACGCTGGCACTGTTAAATGCTTCCAGAGCACATGCCCTGGTAAAGGAAAGAGAGTACGTAGTGCCGGAGGATATTAAGGAAGTAGCTGTTCCGGTACTGGCCCATAGAATACAGGTAAATGCCAATACCTTTGAACCTGAGGCAGCAGAAAATCTTATAAAAGGTCTCTTTATGTGTACTACTCTTCCAACAGAGGAATGGAACAAGAGATAGGAGGGCTTATGCTTCTGATATTAATGATTTTGACAGGTGCCATTGCCTATTGGATGCAAAAGGTAATATTTCGTAAAAATTACGCAAAAGGGGTAGGGGTAAAAATTGAATTTCAAACAAAATACATAGAAGAGGGGGGAAGTGCTTTTGTAACAGAAGTCATAGAAAACAGAAAGTATCTTCCCCTTCCAGTGGTACATGTATCTTTTCAGACGGGAAATGGAATTCAATTTGAAACAATGGAAAACATAAATGTAACAGATAACACCAGCAGAAGAGATGTGTTTTCTCTTCTTTGGAACCAGCGTATTACAAGAAAGTTGAAATTTTTTGGAGCAAAACGGGGATATTATACAGTTAAAACAGCAGATGTTACGGTATATGATTTTCTGATGACAGACAAATATTATCTGGAATTGCCTCAAAGTACAGAAATTTATGTATATCCAAAACAAATATCCTGCCGACGGCTGAACCTGCTGATGCAGAGAATATGGGGTATGATGCAGAGCAATGAAAAACTATATGAGGACCCTTTGCGGTTTGCAGGCATCAGAGAATATAATATTACAGATGATATGAAACGTATTAATTGGAAGGCCAGTGCCAAAGGGCAACAGTTGATGGTAAATGTGTATGATTCCTGTGTGGCTTCAAATGTGTACATTTTTCTTGATGTTTCTGACAAAGGAATATGGAAACAGGAGGAACTGGCAGAAGAAGGAATTCGTCTGACTTCTTCTCTTTATGAAAAAATAGTAAAGTTGGGAAGTAAAGTTACTGTTTACACTAATGGTTCTATGGGAAAACAGGAACCCCAGATAACGGTGAGTGAAAGCAGTGGGGGAATTCATGGTGTAAACCGAATGCTTGCAAACATCCAGCTACAGAAAAGTACAGCAGAAGTGGAAGCCATGTTTCAACAGGCGCAAAAGGAAATAGGGAAAAATTCTGGTGTGTTTCTCTTGATTTCTAAGAATCAAAAAGAAGGTTATGGAGAACTGCTTCGTTTTTATGCAGATAAAATATCGGACAGCAAGGGAAAGATTGGTTGTATGTGGCTGATTCCCTACCATAAAAATATCACAGGAGAAGAA
This sequence comes from Lachnospiraceae bacterium, assembly GCA_017399445.1. GTDB lineage: Bacteria > Bacillota > Clostridia > Lachnospirales > Lachnospiraceae > RUG11237. The sequence continues at coordinate 103,137 of JAFQCM010000056.1, forward strand.
ACTGTTGTTCCAAAAACAGAAGGAGTACAGCAGATTTTGTGGGAGGCAGAGCTATGAGAAAAATAAGTATATTAGAATGTCTTCATTTCATTTTGTTAGAATTTAGTATTTATTTTACTTTTGAAAGCGAGAAAATAAGAGGTTGTGTGTTGGTTGTTTTGCTTACTTTTGGAATCTCTTTTTTTGGCAGTCTTTTTAAAAAAAGATATGGTTATTTGCTGGTAGGGGTTTTAGGAGAAATTTCAGTGTTGCTTTTAGCTGAAAATATAGTAGAATTAATTATGTTTACTAGTTTTGTGATAATTTTAACAATTTCCTATATAATATCTTCTGGAGAAAAAAAGGCTTCTCTTATGAAAATTAGTCCGGTGTGGCTGATAATTATTTTAATATGTTATATTCCTTTGTATTTTACCGGATATAGGGGAGGGGTGGTATTGCAGGTTTTGGGAGGGACTTATTTGCTATTGTATCTGGTGTACATGGCAGAACAAAATATGGAGGATTTTAAGATGCTTCATAGCAGAATGGCAAAGCTACCATTGGTGCAACTGACTAAAGGTCATATAATGTCAGTGACAGCAGTTGTTTTGTGGGTGGCTTTTGGACTGTTTCTTGGAAGAAATGAGAGGTTTGCCTCCTATTTAACGGGGAAAATAAAAGGATTGTTAGCGAAAATGGAAGGCAGTCCTGTAAAAATAGCTCCAGAGGGAATGTCCGGAGGTGCTATGAATTTAATGGAGTCCTACGGCATCAGGGAGCAGGAGGGAACACAGCAGTTATCTGGAAAATATAGTGAAATGAATGACATAGTTCAACATATTTTGGAACTGTTTTTGTGTATTATAGTATTTGCTTTTGTTTTATTTCTGGTATATTCTATATATTGCTATTTAAAAAGGGACAAAAAGGATGAAGGAGATATTGTAGAATTTATTAAGGCAGCAGAGAAAAGAGAAAAATTAATCTTTGAAAATACTGGGGAGGAAAGAAAAAAAGAGAAAAATAATTCTCCAAATGCTATAATAAGGAGATTGTATAAAAGAAAAATAAAGGAAGGTATCCAAGGGAAAATTCCTCTCTGGGCATCTCCTACAGAATTAGAAATGATGGCAGAATGGCAGGAAACAGGCAGTGGAAGTGAACTGCACTTGTTATATGAAAAAGCAAGATATAGTAAAGAAGGTTGTTTAAAAGAAGATTTAGACCGATATAATTTGATGGACAAAAGATAATCATAAAAATGATATAAAATAAATGATATATAATAAGTGGAAAGGGAATTTATTATGAATATCCATAACTTAAGTGCATATGAAAGAAAACAAATATATATTACTACAATGCGTCCTGTATTAAATAAGAGGGCTTTGTTTAGTGATGCTACATCAGGGTATCTTCAGCCTATGGAACCGGAAGTGGGAGATGAGGTTACTGTATATTTTAGAACAGAAAAAGATAATGTAGATGAAGTAGTTATTATTACAGATGCTGGACATTACCCTATGAAGAAATTTAAAAGTGAAGGCATATTTGATTATTATAAGGGGAATTTTCATGTGGAAAATAAAACAGTTCGTTATTATTTTGATGTGCGTTCTGGAAATTTTAACTGCTATTACAATAAATTAGGTGTTACAAAACATATTGAACCGTATTATGCATTTTCCATCTATCCGGGATTCCATACACCAGACTGGGCAAAGGGTGCAGTTATTTATCAGATTTTTGTAGACCGTTTTTGCAATGGAGACAAAAGCAATGATGTAGTAGACGGAGAATATAATTACATTGGTGAAAATGTGGTACAGGTAAAAGACTGGTATCAATATCCCTCTAGCATGGACGTACGTTCATTTTATGGTGGAGACTTGCAGGGAGTATGGGATAAACTGGATTACCTACAAAGCCTGGGAGTAGAAGTTATTTACTTTAACCCATTGTTTGTATCTCCATCGAACCATAAATATGATAGTCAGGATTATGATTATATTGATCCTCATTACGGAAAAATCGTAAATGATGGAGGGGATCCCCTTCAGGACGGTGAACATGAAAACTCCAAAGCTACCAAATATATTAAGAGGGTAACAGATAAAGCCAATCTGGAAGCAAGCAATAAGTTCTTTGCGGAATTAGTAGAAGAAATTCATTCTAGGGGAATGAAGGTTATTCTGGATGGTGTGTTTAACCATTGTGGTTCTTTTAATAAGTGGATGGACAGAGAACGTATCTATGAGGGTCAGGAAGGTTATGAAAAAGGTGCATATATTGATAAAGAGAGTCCTTATAACAGCTTTTTCAATTTCCATGAAGATAGTTGGCCATATAATTATACTTATGATGGATGGTGGGGACACGATACATTGCCAAAACTGAATTATGAAGGTTCTGAAAAATTATATGATTATATTATGAATATTGCAAAAAAATGGGTATCACCGCCATATAATGTAGATGGCTGGCGTTTAGACGTAGCTGCAGATTTAGGACACAGTGGAGAATTTAATCATAAATTCTGGAAAGACTTTAGAAAAGCAGTAAAAAGTGCTAACCCAAATGCTATTATTCTTGCAGAGCATTATGGAAACCCAAATGAATGGCTTCAGGGTGATGAATGGGATACTGTTATGAACTATGATGCTTTTATGGAGCCACTGACATGGTTCTTTACCGGTATGGAAAAGCATAGTGATTCCAGAGAAGATGGCTTATATGGGAATGCAGATTCTTTTATTGGAGCAATGAAACACCATATGGCAAGTTTTGCTACTCCATCTTTGCAGGTGGCAATGAATGAGCTTTCCAATCATGACCATTCCCGTTTCCTGACAAGAACTAATGGTAAGGTAGGACGTATCAATACTCTCGGTGCAGAGGCTGCTAATGAAGGTGTAAATAAAGCAGTATTTCGTGAGGCGGTTATTATGCAGATGACATGGCCGGGAGCACCGACAGTTTACTATGGAGATGAAGCAGGACTTTGTGGATTTACAGATCCAGATAATCGAAGAACTTATCCATGGGGCAGAGAAGATTCTGAATTGATAGATTTCCATAAGGAAGCTATTCGTATGCACAAAAAGAATAAGTGTTTAAAACATGGTTCTCTTAAGTTCCTTGGGGCAGATTTTCAGTATATTGCCTATGGAAGATTTACTGAGGAAGAACAGATAGCAGTAGCCTTTAATAATAATAACAGCCCAAGAATCATAGAACTTCCGGTTTGGGAAATAGGAGTTCCGATGGAGTGTAATATGAAGAGAATTATGTTTAGTGGCGAGTCTTATTATTCCGTTGGAAGAGTAGAATATCCAGTACGAGGAGGACACATTTTGGTGGAACTTCCAGCGTTTTCTGGAATCGTACTTCGACATAGGAAGGCGGTGCAGAGTTAGGGTGATGTGGATGGCAACTTAGTAGTAAATTTTGACGAAACGGACGCCCATTACAGGCACAGAGGTTTCCTAAGCAGGCGAGACAACGCTGCACCGAACTAATTACCAACTACGACTACGACTCGCGGGTGAGGCCTTGAGTCGTAGTCTCCGCGTCCGTATACCCAATCCCACAACTGACTTTACAAAGATTTAACATGAAAGGACATATGCTCCTTTCATTTTTTTTGCTAAAATAAAGAAAAATAAAATACTACAAAATTTGTAGTAAAATTACAGAGGTGAATAGTTTTATGAATGAAATTATCTGGTTAATAAAATCTAAGTATGGGGATTTGAGAAAGTCGGAGAAAAAGTCGGCGGACTATATTTTAGAACATTTAGAGGAAGTAGACCAGTTATCAATTGAGAAATTGGCGAAAAGATGTGAAGTAAGTGAGCCTACGATTATGCGACTGGTGAAGGCGTTGGGGTATCGTGGATATTCCGAGTTTAGGTATGCCCTTATTAGTGCTAAAGCAAAAGGAAAGGGGAAAGAAGAAACCACGGCTCCATTATATGGTTTTTCTTTAAGTTCTCATGAGAAGATAGAGGATATTCCAGAGAAGATTTCTTCTATTTCTATTCAAAATATTGAGGAAAGTATGAAATGTATTTCAGTGAAAACTTTTGAAAAGGTAATAGACGTTATCAAAAATGCAAGGGTTGTTGATATATACAGTGTAGAAAATTCTAATGTGGTAGCAATTGATTTACTTACAAAATTACTATATGTAGGGATTTCCTGCCGGCATTTTGATGACTATTATCATCAGAAAATCAGTGCAGGTAATCTGACAAAAGGGGATGTGGCAATTGGAATTTCCTATTCCGGTTATTCAAAAGATACAGTAGATATTATGCGAACAGCCAAAAAGAGCGGAGCCACCACCATTGTATTAACGAATTTCAAGGATTCTGCCATCTGCAAATATGCAGATTTGTTGCTTTGTACTACACAAAAGCAGTTTTTCTATGGAGATTCCATCTTTTCAAGAACTACGCAGCTTATGATTATAGACATGATTTATATGGGGATTATTGCTTCTGATTATGAACGGTATACGAAGCAGTTGGATAAAAGTGGGTGTATTGTAGGCGACAAAGCATATTTGCCGGAGTCTTAGTGGCAGTTAACAGTTAGTTTATCCCAGTGTTGTCTCGCCTGCTTAGACCTGCGCTGTCCTCCCTTCTGGGCGTCTGTATAGCTATCTCGTCCCCCAGCTTGTAAAAAACTACAAACTTCTTTTGTAAACTTAAGGTTAACATCACAAACCCTTAAACTCCCCTTAACAAACACTTAACTTGTGAAAGAAAATTCACATTGCTATAATTGGCTTGTTTCTTGAATAATCCAAATCAAACAGGATTGTCACATAGATAAGGAGAAGAAAAGGACATGCTAAAGTTAGAAAATGTAAAGAAAACTTATGATGGAAAAGATATCCTTAAGGATATTAATTTGGAAATTGGGAATGGTGAAATCGTTTCTATTTTAGGGCCATCTGGATGCGGAAAAACTACATTATTAAATCTTATATTGGGAATTACAGAAATTGATTCTGGTAAAATTTGTTTCGATGGACAGGATATTACAGAAGTTTCAATGGAAAAAAGAGGATTCAATATTGTATTTCAGGATTATGCATTGTTCCCAAATTTAAATGTTTATCAGAATATTACATATGGACTCCGGAATAAACCAGACATTTCCACAAAAGAAGAAGTAGAGGAACTGATTTCTTTATTAGGTTTAAAAGAGCATTTAGAAAAGAAAGTAGAACAGCTTTCCGGTGGGCAGAAACAGAATTAAAAGCACAGGTATCATGAAAGGATTAAGTCATGCAGAAGAAAAAATATAAAGAAATTAAAGGGATTTTTGTTGTATTAGCTTTGTTCTTTCTGGTGTTTTTAGTAGTCCCGGTTATTGGGTTGCTGGTGAAATCGTTTCTGACAGATGGAAGTGCAGGTGTATCTCTTTCTAATTATATGAAAGTGTTAGGGGGAAAAGGGTTTATGAAAGCCATAAGAAACAGCCTGCTGATATCTTCCTGTTCTGCATTACTTACAACAGTAATTGCATTTTTTCTGGCTTACACCATACATTACACAAATATTCCAAGAAAATGCAAAAGCCTGATAGAAAAGATTGCAGTACTTCCTATGCTGCTTCCTACCATCACTTATGGATTTGCCATTATTTATTCTTTTGGAAAGCAGGGATTATTGACAAAACTTTTTGGAAGACAATTATTTGAAATCTACGGATTTAATGGAATGTTGGTAGGATATGTGATTTATACCCTTCCGGTATCCTTTATGTTAATTAATAATACCATGGGGTATATCGACAAGAAATTTATGATTGTATCACGTTTAATGGGGGATTCGCCTTTTCAGATGTTCTGGATGACAATTATAAGACCATTATTAGGGACTTTGGCAGCCTCTTTTATACAGACATTTTTTCTGTGCTTTACAGACTTTGGAATTCCGGCTTCCGTAGGAGGAAAATTTGAAGTAGTTGCCAGTGTGTTGTACACCCAGATGCTGGGGAGTGTACCAGATTTTGGAAAAGGTGCGGTTGTGGCACTGGTTATGCTGATTCCTTCTATAGTAAGTATTACCGTACTAAATATCTTAGAAAAATACAATGTAAGATACAATAAAATTTCTGTAATTGAGTTAAAGAAAAACAAGGTACGGGATGGAATTTGCGGATTGGCAAGCTTGATAATACTAGTAAGTGTATTGTCTGTTTTTGCAGTAATTTTTGTAGTACCTTTTGTGTCAGAATGGCCTTATGAAATTACATTTACTTTAGAACATGTAAAAGAGGTTATGAAAGACAGCCGGTTAATCAGTGTATATGGAAATTCTCTGGTGGTGGCGTTTATTACTGCATTATTAGGAACCATAGTAGCTTATGGAGCAGCATTGATTACTGCCAGAAGTAATGTTTCTGAGAAATTAAAAGGTGCGATTGAAAGTATTGCGTTGATTACAAATACCATACCTGGAATGGTAATAGGTCTGGCATATTTATTTGCCTTCTCAGGAACACCACTGCAGAATACTTTTGCCATTATTATTATTTGTAATATCATCCATTTCTTTTCCACGCCATATTTGATGATGAAAAATTCATTGTCGAAAATGAACGCTTCCTGGGAAACCACGGCAATTTTAATGGGAGACAGTTGGACGAAGACCATTATTCGAATTGTAACACCAAATGCAATATCTACTTTATTAGAAGTGTTTAGTTACTATTTTGTAAATTCCATGGTTACCATTAGTGCGGTTATCTTTATTGCAGGTGCAAGGACAATGGTGATTACTACAAAGATTAAAGAACTTCAATATTATAATAAATTTAATGAAATTTTTGTATTGTCTATTTTTATTTTAGTAACCAATGCAGCTGCGAAGTTTATCTTTCAGAAACTTGCAAATAAAAGGGAAGAAAACAACAAGAAAAAGGAGAAAAAAACGATTATGAGAAGTATGAAAAAATTAGGAATGAAAAAAGTCGCCTCTTTTGTGATGGCAGTAATTATGGGAGTTTCTGTTATTGGCACAGCAACAGGATGTAGTAATAGCGGAACCTCAGAAGAAGTTATCATTTATTCAAATGCAGATGATGAAGCAGTAGAAGCAATGAAAGCAGCATTAGATAACAATGGATTTGAAGGACAGTATATTTTCCAGACTTTTGGAACTTCTGAATTGGGTGGAAAACTTTTAGCAGAAGGAACTAATTTAGAAGCAGATTTGGTTACTATGAGTACTTTCTATGTGGATAGTGCTCAGGAACAGAATCAGATGTTTAAAGAACTTACTTTTGATGTAAATACTTTAGATGAATTTCCAAACTATTGTGCACCAATTACAGCACAGGAAGGAACTATTATTGTAAATACAGAAATGGTGGCGGAAAATAATCTTCCAATGCCTGCTTCCTTAAAAGATTTAGCAAATCCGGAATATGCAGGATTTATTTCTGTAACTGATATTGCATCTTCATCTACTGCATGGCTATTAGTACAGGGGTTAATTTCCGAATATGGTAAAGATGGAGCAAAAGAGGTATTAACTAATATTTACAAAAATGCTGGGGACCATATCGAATCTTCCGGATCCGGTCCATTAAAGAAAGTTCGTGCAGGAGAAGTAGCCATTGGTTTTGGACTTCGCCAGCAGGCAGTAGCAGATAAAGCAGAAGGACTTCCAATTGATTTTGTAGACCCTGCAGAAGGGAACTTCAGCCTGACAGAATCTTTAGCAGTTGTAGATAAGGGTGATAAAACCAACGAAAAAGCAATGGAAATGGCAAAATGTATTATTGAAAATGGAAGAGCAGATTTACAGGCAAATTACCCACTTGCATTATATCAAGGAGAAGAAACTAACCAGGAAAATATGTCAGCAAATCCAAAGGTATTTTCAGAGCCACTTACAGTAGGTTTATTAGAACAGCATCAGAAATTATCAGAAGAATGTAAGTAAGAGATAAAATTAAGGGAAAAGAGGAAGAAAAATGATTCAGTATAAATTATTAACACCGGGACCACTGACTACAACCGATTCTGTAAAACAGCAGATGATGGTAGACCATTGTACCTGGGATGAGGATTACAAGCAGATTACACAGGAAATCAGAAAGGAACTTCTGGCACTGGCTCATGTGTCAGAAGAAGAATATACAGCTGTTTTAATGCAGGGAAGTGGTACTTTTGGTGTGGAATCTGTACTTACCAGCATTATTGGAAAAGAAGATAGGCTTCTAATTGCTGCTAATGGTGCTTATGGAGAACGTATGGGAGATATTGCAAAACATGCAGGTCTTACGTTTGAAATTACAAAGCAACATTATAATGAAGTGATAGATGCAGAAAAAATTAGAGAAATTTTGAAAAACGATCCATCCATTACTCATGTATCTATGGTACATAGTGAAACTACTTCCGGTATTTTAAATGATATTGAAGCAGTTGGAAAAGTGGTAAAAGAACAAAACAGAGTATTTATTGTAGATGCCATGAGTAGCTTTGCCGGTGTGGATATTCCTGTGCAGAAATGGGGGATTGACTTTTTAATCAGCAGTGCCAATAAGTGTATTCAGGGTGTACCGGGATTTTCCTTTATTATTGCAAGAAAAGACTTATTAATTGCCAGTGCAGGCAAAGCCAGAAGTCTTTCCTTAGATTTATATGAACAGTGGAAAACCATGGAAGCAGATGGAAAGTGGCGTTTTACTTCTCCAACTCATGTAGTATTAGCTTTTTCGCAAGCAATGAAAGAATTAAAAGAAGAAGGCGGAATTGAAGCCAGAAGCAGAAGATACAAAGAAAATAATGAACTGTTAATTGAAAAAATGGGTGAACTGGGAATGAAGCCTTATATTGATGGAATCCACCAGGGACCAATTATTACTACTTTCTTTTATCCTGAAAACTGCTACTTTAAGTTTGAGGAAATGTATCATTACATCAAAGAAAGGGGATATGCAATCTATCCTGGAAAAGTAACAGAAGCAGAAACATTCCGAGTTGGAAATATCGGTGAAATTTATAAAGAAGATATTTTGAAATTAAGTGAAATTATGAAAGCGTTTTTGGAGGAATATAATCATGAGTAAATGGGATGCAGTGATTTTTGATTGGGCAGGAACAACCGTAGATTTCGGTTGTTTCGCACCGGTGCAGGCATTTGTAGAAGTATTTAAAGAATATGGTGTAGAACCTACCATGGAAGAAGTAAGAGAGCCTATGGGAATGTTAAAAATTGATCATATCCGCACCATGTTAAAAATGCCAAGAATTAAAGAATGCTGGACAGAAAAATATCAGACAGAACCTACAGAGGAAGATGCACAAAAATTATTTGCCATCTTTGAAGAAAAGCTGTTAAGTATACTACATCTTTATGCAGAACCAAAAAAAGAGACAGAAGCAGCAGTAAAAAAAATGCGGATACATGGAATTAAGATTGGTTCTACTACAGGTTATACGGATAAAATGATGGAAATTATAGTGCCATTAGCAAAAGAAAAAGGCTATACACCAGACACCTGGTTCAGTCCGGATTCCACAAACAATGTAGGCAGGCCATACCCTTATATGATTTTCCAAAATATGAGAGCGTTAGAACTTATGGATGTAAGTAGAATTATTAAAGCAGGAGATACCATTTCTGATATTAAAGAAGGAAAGAATGCCGGGGTATTTACCGTTGGGATAGTTGTTGGAAGTTCAGAAATGGGATTGTCAGAGGAAGAATATCAGACACTTTCTAAGGAAGAGCAAGAAAAGAAATGTGAAGAAGTGACAGCAAAGTTTATGGCAGCGGGAGCGGATAAAGTTTTTCTTACATTAACAGAATTAGCGGATTTTGTTGTGGAAGGCTAAGAGAAGGGTGTCCCTTCTCCGCGTCCGTATACCCAACAACCTTCCTACCATCAAAAAATTTAAAAAAAATTGTTGCAATTCATCTCACATTGTGGTATAACTATATATTGTTAGGACTAACAATAGTTAATCCTTATGGATGGATTCCCGAGTGGCCAAAGGGGACAGACTGTAAATCTGCTGCAAATTGCTTCGGTGGTTCGAATCCACCTCCATCCATTTAGTACTTAGCAAGCTATGGTTTGTAAGTGCTTATGACTAAGCCGGCGTGGCGGAACTGGCAGACGCACAGGACTTAAAATCCTGCGGGACTTATACTCCCGTACCGGTTCGATTCCGGTCGCCGGCATGATTGTGAGAAGGCTCAACCTTTTAATAGAGGTTGGGCCTTTTTCGTAGAATATAAAAAGAAGAGAGGATAACATTATGAAATTTTTTATTGATACAGCAAACGTAGATGATATTAGAAAAGCCGATGACATGGGAGTTATCTGTGGTGTAACAACCAACCCTTCTTTAATAGCAAAAGAAGGAAGAGGGTTTGAAGAAGTGATTAAAGAAATCGCTTCCATTGTTGATGGACCTATTAGTGGCGAGGTAAAAGCAACAACTGTAGATGCAGAAGGCATGATAAAGGAAGGACGTGAAATAGCATCACTTCATCCGAATATGGTAGTAAAAATTCCTATGACCATTGAAGGGCTAAAAGCAGTAAAAGTATTAAATGCAGAAGGCATTAAGACAAATGTAACCTTAATATTCTCAGCAAATCAGGCATTATTAGCAGCAAGAGCAGGGGCTACCTATGTATCTCCATTTTTAGGAAGATTAGATGACATTTCCCATCCTGGAATTGAATTAATTCGTACCATAGCAGATATTTTCCAGGTATATGGATTGGAAACAGAAATTATTGCAGCTAGTGTGCGAAATCCAATTCATGTAACAGATTGTGCTTTAGCAGGAGCTGACATTGCAACTGTTCCATATTCTGTAATTGAACAGATGACAAAGCATCCATTAACTGATCAAGGGATTTTGAAGTTTCAGGCAGATTATAAGGCAGTATTTGGAGAATAATAGAAGTGGTATTTGGAGAGTAACAGAATAGAAAGATAAGAAAATGGAGCTGTTCCATTAAGAAAAATTTGTGCAATATATAGTATTTTTTTGATAATGAATAACTATATATTGTATTGATTTTCTTTCATGGGACAGCTCCATCAAACTTATCTGTTATCAGTTTAAACACTTACATATATTTCTCAACAACAATTTTAGAATGAATATTAACAATAACAGAAACAATGGTAGAAACTAGTATAATACTTGCTGCAATCAGTAACACTTCCTGGCTCAACCGTACCAGATAATCCATGGAGTTTCGAATACCAAGACTAATAATGCGAAACATAAGCCGGTATAAATCAGCTCCCGGAATCAGAGGAATCAGCATAGGTACTTCCAGAACCAGAACCGGTGTTTTTTGAATCCGGGCACCTACCTCTGCAATAGAAGCTACCACAAAAGAAGCACAAAACAGCGCCAGCATATCATTTCCCAGCTTTCCCACCAACAGATAAACAATCCATGAAATACCCCCACCAATTCCCGCTATAATTAATTTTCTTCCATGAAGTTGAAACAACATGGCAAATCCTACAGAGCCTAAAGCTGCCATAAGAATCTGTATAATTTCTCTCACGATAAAAATCCTCCTATTAAAGTCATAATGCTGATAAAGCCCGCAGCAATAGCCAGGGCACGAAGCAGGGAATCACATAGCCTTAAAAGTCCTGAAACCGTATCTCCGTTCATCATGTCTCGAATGGCATTGGTCAGTGCAAGTCCTGGAATTAAAAGCATAATATTTCCTAACGCAACTGCTTCTCTGTTAAAATCTATCCCCCCATGGTAAAAAAGACAAATCCCAAGACTTCCGATGGCGGAACAGAAAAAGTAACGGAGTAAAGGGTTTTGAATAACACTTTCCCCATAATGGAGTAAAAGACAAAGACCAACGCCAATCAAGGCACCAATACAGCATTCCCGTAGTCCACCACCATAAAAAACAGAGAAAACAGCCGCAATTAAGGCATGTACCATCATGTTTTTCTTAAGAGATAAAGTAGGTGTATTTTTAATTTTTTCAATTTCTTCTTCCAGACTGTGAATAGGAAGGGGAGAATCACACACTTGTCTTGCTAGCTGGTTGATGTGGTGAACACGCTGTAAATTGGTATCATAGCCATAAATTCGTCGCGTCTGAGTAATCATTTCTCCCTGGGCAGTTTGTACAGTCACTACAATAGAAGAAGTGATGGTAAAAACGTCTGCACGAAGAAACCCATATGCCAGACACATACGGGTAATGGTATCTTCCACACGATTTACTTCTCCACCGGATTTTAAGATAATTTCCCCGGCATCTAATATGCTTTTTATCGTTCGAGTATCTATAGGGTTCATTTTATCCTTGTCCTTTTTATTGAAAATATTATATAAACCGCTCCATAATTTTCAAAATTTCCTCTTTATTCCGGTAACCAGTGAAAGTTTCCAGGCACTTTCCTTCCTTAAATACCAAAAGGGTTGGCACCACACTAATAGAAAATTCTAGGGCAAGGGGAAGTTCATCATCTATACATACCTTCCCAACATAAAAATCAGTAGTTTCTTCAGCAATTGCATCTAAAACAGGAGCCAGCATACGGCAAGGACCGCAGGTTTTAGAAAAGAAATCAACTAAAATAGGTTTATCAGAATTTATTACTTCTTCATTAAAATTAGATTTTGTAATTACTTTGCTCATAAGTACCTCCTAAATGTAAAAAATTTAGTTATAGTATATACAATTTTCTTGGAAAATACCATAGTCTTGGCAGTTTTAACATTATTTTTACAAAAGAAAAATAAATATGGTATTTTCATAGGATATTGTGTAAAATGAATAAGATAGGGTCAAAAGGCCTATGAGACAATTTATAATGAAAATGTAACTGGGTGCAGAGTTTAAGTTACAGGAAAATAGATGTGATACAGATATAGAGAAATATGGAGAGGAAGGGGCATACAGTATGGAGGAAGATATTCAGGAAAAGAAACGATTTGCTGTATTGATAGATTCGGATAATATTAGTGCAAAATATGCAGAGATTATTTTTAATGAATTAAGCGAATATGGTCTGGCGAATACCAGAAGAATATATGGGAACTGGGCAAGTGGAAATGGCTGGAATGAAAGAGTGCTTTTGGAAAATTCTATTATGCCAATTCAACAGTTTAATTATACTACTGGAAAAAATTCAACAGATATGGCAATGGTAATCGATGCAATGGATATTTTGTACGGAGGAAAAGTGGATGGATTTTGTTTGGTTACCAGTGATAGTGACTTTACCAGACTTGCTATGAGGTTAAGAGAAGAAAACAAATTCATTATTGGAATGGGAGAATCAAAAACACCGGATTCATTAAAGAAATCCTGTAATAAGTTTATTTATTTAGATTTGGTGGCAAAGCATAGTGATGAAGAAAAAAAGGAAGTAGGGAAAAAAGTTTCTGGTGGAGAAGAAAAAGAAGAAGTACCAGTAACTATTACAGAGAATAAGGAAAAGCAAAAGACAGAAACGGCAAAAGCAAAAGAAAGCATTACAAAATTAAAAAATATAGAGCAGGCTATTTATGATATGATAGCAAAAAGCAGTAACGGAAAAATCGGCATGGGCGAAATTGGCAGTAAACTAGCTACCCTTTTCCCGGACTTTGACGTGAGAAACTATGGATATACCAAATTAAGTACCTTAATAAATGAAAAATTTAAGAACTTAAAAGTAGTTCAAAATGGAAGACAATACAGCGTAGCAAAAGGTGATACACCAAGCAAACAGGAAGTAGAACAAAAGATTGAAGATATATTGAAGGAAACTGGTGGAAGAGTAAATAATATATCGGTTATTTATGATAAATTAAAGAAAGTCTATCCGGGCTTTGCAGCAGCGGATTATGGTTATAGTAAAATATCCAACTTTATTAAGAGTATGAAAAATGTGAAAGTAGTGGGCAATAAAGTGGAATTGCAAACACCGGTAAAATTAAGCGATAAGTTAAAACAAGAGAAGGAATCAATGAATCAGGAAATTATAAAGATGTTGGAAAGCAGGAAGGAAATTACTACTTCAGATCTTAATAATGAACTGAGAAAGAAATATAAAGGGTTTACTACAGCAACCTTTGGATTTAAGAAAATGTCCTCCTTTGTAAATAGCATGAAGGGTGTACGGCTGGAAGGTGGCAACAGGGTAGTTTTAGTTAAGGAAAAAACTAAGAATTAGGATAGAGAGTAACAGGAGGCATCAATGAAAAAGCTGATTGAATTTAAAAACATTGTAAAAAAATTTGATGGAGAGACCGTTTTAAATGGAGTCAGTATCGATATTTGTGAAAACGAGTTTGTAACATTGTTAGGTCCCAGTGGTTGTGGGAAAACAACTTTGCTGCGAATTTTAGGTGGATTTTTAGAACCTGATGGTGGAGAAGTAATCTTTGATGGTGAAGAAATCAGTAAAATTCCGCCCTATAAAAGAGAAATTAATACCGTATTTCAAAAGTATGCATTGTTTCCTCATTTAAATGTGTATGATAATATTGCATTTGGCCTAAAGATAAAAAAAGAACCAAAAGATATTATCGAGCAGAAAGTAAACCGAATGCTAAAACTGGTAAACTTAGAGGATTATGGAAAAAGAAAGATAAACCAGCTTTCTGGAGGTCAGCAGCAGAGAATAGCTATTGCAAGAGCGTTGGTAAATGAACCTATGGTGTTGTTGTTGGATGAACCTTTAGGAGCCCTTGACTTAAAGCTTCGAAAAGAAATGCAGAAGGAATTAAAGAGAATTCAGAGAGAGGTGGGGATTACCTTTGTCTTTGTTACCCACGACCAGGAAGAGGCTCTTACCATGTCAGATAAGATCGTGGTAATGAAGGAAGGGCAAATTCAGCAGATTGGCACCCCAATTGAAATTTATAATGAGCCAATCAATGAGTATGTGGCTAAATTTATCGGAGAAAGTAATATTATCGATGGTATCATGAAAGATGACTATCAGGTATATTTTGAAGATAAGCTCTTTGAATGTGTGGATAAAGGTTTTGAAAAAAATGAAAATGTGGATGTAGTAATCCGTCCGGAAGATATTGATATTGTACCACCGGAAGCGGGTATGTTGAAAGGGACTGTAAAGTCTGTTATGTTTAAAGGAATCCACTATGAAGTTATGGTAGAAACAAGAGCTGGTGCGTCTATTACTGTAAAAATGACTGTATCTGACCATAAACCGGTTTACAACGAAAGTGCCGGAGAAAAAATGAGTGCCAATGACTTCTATTTGGATATTAGTGATATTGATGAACTTACCAAAGCAGATATTATAGCAAGAGCGGATGCCCAGGCATGGGATGCCAAGACAGATGACTGGATTTCTATTTCCAAGGTAGAATATCATCTGGAAAAGAAAAATGGCACTTATCCGGTGACGTTCCATACTTCTTCTGGAACACAGGTTACAGTAAATATGATTGTGGCAGATGAAAGTAAAGTGGAAAATGAACGTTTTGATGAAGTTATTTATGCAGTAAACTTCTTTAAAAACATAGACGAATTAAAAGAGAGTGTTGCCTTAGAGACTGACTTAAAGACTTGGGCAAATGCTTCTGCATGGCAGCTGGATGATGATAATGTGAATATTAACATTACCTCTGTAGAATATGATTTTGACCCTGAAAATATTACAGTAGGAACTTATGACGTTACCTTTAAAACAGATGGGTACGAATATAAGATTGAAACCACCAAAGAACAGACTGAGGGTGAAAAAGTAGGGCTGAGATTTGACCCGGATGATATTCATATTATGAGAAAAATGGAGGGTTAATGAGGTGAAAAATTATAAAGGTCTTATTTACCCTTATATTGTATGGATTGCAATTATGATTGTAGTTCCAATGCTTATGATTTTTGCATTTGCTTTTATACAAGATGACGGAAGCAGTGTTAGTTTTACTTTTGACAATTTTAAGCGTTTTTTTAGTGATGAGACTTTTCCGAATGTATTGAAACGTTCTTTAGGAATTGCACTTTCCACTACCCTGGTGTGTATTTTGTTTGGATATCCGGCTGCTTACATAATGTCAAAAGCAGAGGGAAAGAAAAAATCTTTACTGGTATTGTTGATGACAATGCCAATGTGGATTAACATGTTGGTGCGTACTTATGCATTGATGGGAATTCTGGCTGATAATGGACTATTAAATTCTATATTAAGTTTTTTGGGAATTCCTATGGTGCAGATTATGTATACAGATTCTGCAGTTATGCTGGGAATGGTATATGACTTTTTACCTTTTATGGTTTTGCAGATACATGGTTCTTTAGAAAAAATGGATAAAAGTCTCTTAGAAGCAGCGGCGGACTTAGGTGCTGGAAAAGGAAAAACATTCTTAAAAGTAGTTCTTCCCTTGTCGATTCCAGGGGTATTAAGTGGGATTACACTAGTATTCCTGCCGGCAGTATCCAGTTACTTCATACCTAATATCTTAGGCGGCGGCGGTTATACGTTGGTTGGTAACCTAATTCAGCAGTATTCCCTTACAACGGAAAGGGATTTTGCCAGTGCCATTTCTTTGATTATGGCAGTGATTATTATGCTGTCTATGGCACTTACCAAAAAGCTTGAGAAATTTTCAGGAACAGAAGGGAGCGAAGACTAGTGAAGAAATTATTAAGTAAACTTTCTGACTTATATATGATACTTCTTATCCTGTTTTTGTATATTCCGGTTATTTACATTATTGTATTTGCTTTTAATGATGGAAATTCCATGAGTCAGTGGGAAGGCTTTTCACTGCGATGGTTTGAAATGGTTTTTGATAACAGAGATATGGTAAATTCTATTTATACTACATTTTTTGTGGCAATTATTGCAACCTTAATCTCTTCTATACTTGGAACTATTGCAGCTATTGGGCTTTCTAAATCTAGAAGAGTGTTAAGAAGTGCGGTAGAGCAGGTAAACAATCTGCCAGTAATGAATCCTGACATTGTTACTGCTATGGGGTTGTTACTGTTTTTTACTTCTTTAGGAATAACCAAGGGATATGGCACTATACTTCTTGCCCATATTATGTTTTGTACTCCTTATGTAATGCTTAGTGTAACACCAAAGTTAAAAGCATTAGATCCAAATTTAATGGATGCAGCTCTTGACTTGGGAGCCACACCGTTGTATGCTCTTTGTAAAGTCATGATACCACAGATTAAATCAGGAATTATGTCAGGAGCTATGATAGCATTTGCTATGTCTTTTGATGATTTTGTAATTACCGATTTTGTAAAAGGTGCAGGAATTAACAATATTTCTACCATGGTATATACTATGAAACGAAAGAATCCATCTATTTATGCGCTGACTACTGTTGTCATGCTTTGTATTACTGTTGCATTGCTTATAATCAATGCAGCACCCATTATAAAAGAAAAAATGAAAAAGAAAGGCGAAAATCAATGAAAAGAAAATCTCGTTACATGACTCTTTTTGGTCTTTTGACTATGTGTGCAGTGGCACTTACCGGGTGTGGAGAAAGTAAACCAACCCTAAAATTTTATAACTGGGGAGAGTACGCAAGTTATGAAGTAATTTCTAATTTCGAAAAAGAATATAATTGTAAAGTAATTTGTGACTACTATGATTCCAATGAAACCATGTACAATAAGATTCAGTCTGGAGACAGTTATGACGTAATGATTCCTTCAGATTATATGATTGAACGATTAATCAGTGAGGACAGACTTTTGGAACTGGACAAGAGCCAGCTTCCAAATTTGGAAAAAGTGACAGAAAGTGTAAAAGGTCTGGATTTTGATCAGGATAATATTTATTCTGCACCATATTTCTGGGGAAGTGTAGGAATTCTTTATAATCCGGAAGCAGTTTCTACAGAAACTGTGGAAAGTGAAGGCTGGAATGTACTGAAAAATGCAGAATATAAGGGAAAAATTTATATGTATGATTCGGAACGTGATTCCTTTATGATTGCATTAAAAGCATTGGGATATTCCATGAATACAGAAAATGAAAGTGAAATCGAAGAAGCATACCAGTGGCTGAAGGAATTAAATGATACTATGGAGCCAGTTTATGTTACGGATGAAGTTATTGATAATATGATTAGTGGCAACAAAGACATGGCAGTAGTATATAGTGGGGATGGTACTTTTATCAGCAGTGAAAATGATAGCCTGAAATACTATGAGCCAGAACAGGGAACCAATGTATGGTGTGATGCCATGGTAATTTCCAAGGAATGTGAAAATCCGGAACTGGCACACCAGTTTATTAATTATATGATGGGAAATGAAGCTGCAAAAGCTAACAGTGAATTTGTGGGGTACACTACCGCAAATGACGAAGTAATGAAAGAAATCAGTGGCGAAGGTGGGGTTTTCAACGGAAACTCTGCTTATAATGCACGTCAGGGTTATGAAAAAGATGAAGTTTTCCATGACAATGAAGTAATTCGTAAGCTGTTGTCTGATTATTGGATTAAGGTGAAAGCATCAGAACAGTAAAAGAGGGGATAGAAAGAAATTGTTTAAAATGACGAAAAAGTTAAATAAATGTTGGCTGAAATGATGATTTTGATGAAGCTAAGAGCGAAAAGCACTTAGCTTCATTGATTTTTTTTTGTGAAAATGTTACTATTTGCTAGAGAAAGTGAAAGACCTTTAAAATCTACAATTATAGAGAGGAGAAAGAGAATGAAAGCTAAATGGAAGAAAGTTACATCATTGGTGCTTGCAACAGTTTTAGGTATTTCAGGTATGTTTGCCGGAGTGCCACAGGAAGCTTTTGCAGCACAGAAAAGTGTTACAGCCGAGAAAGTGAATTCACAGGCAGAAACACTTAAAATTCATTTTAAAAGCCCATGGGGCGGAGCAAATATTTTTTATTGGAATGTAGATGGAAAATATAATAATCCGGTAAAATGGCCGGGGGAACCAATGGAAGCAGAAGAGGATGGATGGTATAGTTATACAATAACAACAGACGATTCTGCTGATTTTATGTTTAATTATGAAGGAAAGATGACCTCGGATTTTGTAAAAGAATCCGGAGAATGGTGGTATGCAGATGGACAGTGTTATGCAAAAGATCCTTCCGAAGGTGATGTAACACCGTTGCCAACAGCAACCTCAACACCAAAACCAACAGCAACACCACAGCCAACGGCAACAGCAAAGCCAACAGCAACTTCAAAGCCAGAAGCTACACCACTACCTTATACAGAAGGAATTAAAGTTCACATTAAAGCTACTGGTGAAAAAGTACAGCTGACATACTGGAATGTAAAAGGTGGAGATTATAGTTCTTCCGAAAAGGTTACTGTTGATATGACAGAATCTGCAGAAGGCTGGTTCAGTTATACACTGGTGGGTGCAGAAAGTGCAAAATTACTTTTCACTATTGATGGACAGAAAACAGAGGAAACATTCATGGTTACCGGACAATGGTGGAATGCAGAAGGCGAATGGAGTGATTATGGACCAAATCTGGATGGAACAGTGGTACCTACTTCAGAGCCAACAAAAGCTCCTGGAGAAGACGTTACAGCAACACCAACGATAACACCAGAAGGAGAAGTAACAGCAGCACCTACTGTAAATCCAACAGCAGGACCGGGAGGAAATGTGCCAACAGTAGTAGCTACTCCGGAACCAACAGCAACTCAGGGACCTACATCCACACCGGGACCAACCCCGACTCCAAGACCGCCGGTAAAAGGAAAAATTGTGGTACATGTTAGTGGAAAGAAAACAATTTACCAATGGGATGTTGTGGATGGTGAAACTATAGTTAGAACTGAAGCGTGGCCGGGAACAGCCATGACAGACGAAGGGAATGGCTGGTATACATATACAATTGAAGACACAATCAGTACAAATATAATTTTTAGTAATAATGGAAGTGGGCAGACAGCAAACTTAGTTGCAGAAGAAGGAGAATGGTGGTTTAAGGGAGGAAAATGGTATGATTATGACTTGTCACTAATTACACCGACACCAAAACCAACAAGAAAACCAACAGTTACACCAGGACCAACAGCAACACCGGTACCATATGACAGAACAGACTTTAGAGATGATACAATTTACTTTGTAATGACAACCAGATTTTATGATGGTGACCCAACAAACAATGTTCATTGCTGGGATGATGAACAGGCAGGAAATCCAGATGATGATCCAGCATGGAGAGGAGACTTTAAAGGTCTGATTGAACAGTTAGATTATATTAAAGCATTAGGATTTACGGCTATCTGGATTACTCCGGTTGTAGAAAATACCAGTGGATATGACTACCATGGATATCACGCCAGTGATTTTAGTAAGGTAGATTCCAGATATGAATCAGAAGATTGTACTTATCAGGATTTGATTAATGCTTGTCATGAAAAAGGTATGAAGATTATTCAGGACGTGGTACTGAATCATACAGGTAACTTTGGAGAAGCAAACCTGGTACCAATGTTTACAAAAGAAGGTGATCAGTCTACTGCTGAGTGCCTGGTAGTAAGAGAAGACTCTGATTTACCAGAAAATTATAATGAACTGAATCCGGATCTTCAGTATGCAGCAAGACTTGCTTTAATGAAGAATACAGATGGTGAAAATCATGATACACAAAACCTGTACCATCACTATGCAAATTTTGGGTGGGATGAGTTTAATTCACAGTTGGCACAGATTGCAGGTGATTGTGTAGACTTGAATACAGAAAATCCTATTGTTTACAATTATTTGATTGATTGTTATACACGATACATTAACATGGGAGTAGATGCTTTCCGTGTAGACACTACAAAACACATTTCAAGATTAACCTTTAATGAGACCTTTAATGAAGCATTTAAGGAAGCAGGTGGTGAAAACTTCTTTATGTTTGGTGAAGTTTGTGCACGTGCTCGAGAAGTGTGGTACAGAAATACACCAGCGTTATCAACACCATTTTATACATGGAAAGAAACCAAAGATTATGGCTGGAGTGATGATCCGGCAGATATAGGAGAAACCACAGGAGATGGTGGTAAAGAGGAAAATTTAGTAGGTAACGTTCTACTGACTCAGCAACATTACAACGATAATGGTAAAGGAACTGAATCTTTACAACCAACCAGTGATAATGCATTTTTGAATGGAAATGAATATCACACACCAGATTATAGTCAGAAATCAGGATTAGATGTGATTGACTTCCCAATGCATTGGAATTTTAAACAGGCAAGTGATGCCTTTAATGTTGCTGTAGGTGGTGACCAGTATTACAATGATGCAACTTGGAATGTGACTTATGTAGATTCTCATGACTATGCACCTGATGGAGCACCGGAAAGTGAAAGATTTAATCAGTCAGAAGATACTTGGGCAGAAAACTTAAACTTAATGTTTACTTTTAGAGGTATTCCTTGTATTTATTATGGAAGTGAAATCCAGTTCCAGAAAGGTAAGATAATTGACAAAGGTCCATGGATCCCGCTTTCAGAAACTGGTCGTGCATACTATGGAGATAACTTAGCAGGTACTGTAACAGCTACAGACTTTGGCGAATACACTGCAGAAGGTACCGTAGCAGAAACATTAAGCCATCCATTGGCACAGCATATCCGCAGATTGAACCAGATCAGAGCAGCAGTTCCAGCTCTTAGAAAAGGTCAGTACTCAACAGAAGGTGTTAGGGGCGGTATGGCATTTAAACGTCGTTACACCAATGCAGCAGAAGGTATAGATAGTTTTGTATGTGTAGCTATTACAGAAGGAGCAACCTTTACTGGTATTCCAAATGGAACTTACATTGATGCTGTTACAGGAGATTCCCAGAAAGTAACAAATGGAATTCTGACAATTGAAGATACAGGCAAAGGTAATATGAGAGTATATGTATTAAATGACCTTACCACAAAGGCACCAGGTAAAGTGGGAGACGATGGAACTTATTTAAAATAATAAAATCTGAAGGGAGAAATGAACATGAAATGCAAAAAAGTACTGTGCGGCGTGATTGCAGCAGCATTGGTTACAAGTACATTTCAGGGCAGTGTGGTAACACTTGCTGCCCAGAATGTAGCTGTAAGTGAAAGTGTTGTGATAAATGCCACAGCAGAGAGAGATTTTACGTTTGATAAAGAAACAGCAACTATTAAAAAGTATGTAGGAAGCACATCAGATGTAACCATACCTTCCACAATTGGAGGCGTGGCAGTAAAAGTAATTGGTGAAGATGCTTTTGCAAGTAATACTACTGTTACTTCTGTAGTAATTCCAAATGGAGTTACTACCATTGAAGCAGAAGCTTTCTTAAACTGTCCAAATTTAGAAAGTGTAAAAATTCCAAATGGTGTAACATCTATTGGTGAAGTAGCGTTCTTTAAATGTACCAGTTTAGAAGAAGTAGTCTTTGGAAGTGGTGTGGAAAAGATTTCAGAATCTTGTTTTTACGGATGTTCCGCATTAAGAGAAATCAGCATACCAAACACAGTAAAAGAAATCGGTTCCGGAGCATTTATGGGATGTACTTCATTAACATATGTAGCAATTCCAAACAGCGTAACTACGATTAAGTGGGGAGCCTTCCAGAACTGTAGTGAACTGACCGAAATCAGCATTCCGTCTACAGTA
This sequence comes from Lachnospiraceae bacterium, assembly GCA_017399445.1. Lineage (GTDB taxonomy): Bacteria > Bacillota > Clostridia > Lachnospirales > Lachnospiraceae > RUG11237. Next base: position 125,714 of record JAFQCM010000056.1, read on the forward strand.
ACAGAAATCGGAGAAGAATTTCTAGCCGGAGTAACAGGTGTAAAAATTACCTGCGAAAGGGGAAGTGTTGCACAGGAGTACGCAAGAGAAAATGATATCAATTCAAATGTGGTAAGCAAAGTAGATAATGTAACACCGGAAATTGAAATCGAAGAAGAAGTAACACCTATTCCAACAGAGGCAACACAAGAACCAACACAGGAACCGGAAGAAGAAGAGGCAGAAGAAGAAACAGAAGAGCCAACACAGGCGCCACAGCCGGTAAAATATAAAATTAATTATGTAGCAAACGGAGGAACCATAAAAGGAAGCAAAGTTACAAGTTACAATGGAAAGTCAAATGTGCAGTTACCAAAAATCATAAGAAAAGGCTACACTTTTGGAGGCTGGTATACTGACAGCAGTTATAAAACAAAAGTAGTAGTATTGAAAAAAGGAAGCACAGGAAACAAAACATTCTATGCAAAATGGATTAAGGTAAATAAGCCATCCAAGCCAACCATTTCTTCTGTAAAGAATAAAAAATCAAAACAGATGACCGTGAAGCTGAAAAAGAAAGTCAGTGGAGCAAAAGGTTACCAAATGGTATACGCTACCAAGAAGAACTTTAGCGGTAAGAAAACAGTAAGATTTACAGGCACTTCCAAGACAGTGAAGAGTCTGAAAAAAGGAAAAACATATTATGTAAAGGTAAGAGCTTATAAAGTGGATTCTGCAAATAATAAAATGTATGGAAGCTACAGTGCAGTGAAAAAGGTAACGATTAAAAAATAAATAAAATATAGGGGAAAATCCACTGGAATTCTCTGGTGGATTTTCTTTATACCAAAAAGTGAGTTGTATGAAAATGGAAAAGGAGGAGAAGTCCAATGAAAACCGGACAAAAAAGATTCCTGTCATGGATTCTTGCACTGGTTCTTATGATATCTTGTGTTTTTATAGATTCAGGAATGGCATATGCTGCGCAAAGCGGCACAGTGGCAAGTAAAAATGGCAGTGAAGGAAACGAACTTATCGTTCATTTTAAAAGTCCATGGAATGGAGCTAACATTTTTTATTGGAATGTAAATGGAAAATACAACAATCCGGTAAAGTGGCCACGTGATGCCATGTCACCTACCGGAGACGGCTGGTATTCATACATTATTGAAGATGCAAGCAGTGCTAGTATCATGTTTACTTATGATGGAAAAATGACAACGGATTTTGTACAGAATGCAGGTGAATTTTGGTACATGAATAATCAATGGTATGATAAAAATCCGTCAGCAGGTGATGTGACACCGTTACCAACAGCCACTCCAACACCAAAACCAATAGCAACCACAGTACCAACAATTGGGGCAGATGTAACAGTGGTACCAACAGGTGGGCAGATATAACAGAAATTCCAATCCCGACAGGTGCAGCAGGGGTAACAATAACACCAGAACCTGTTATTACACCAGGTGATGATATAACTGTAACCCCAGAGCCAACAGCAGAACCGATAGTAACGCTGGAAGCAACAGCTACCCCGGAACCAACAGCCACACCAACTCCAACAAAAGTTCCTGTGACAGGAAAAATGGTATTGCATGTTCAGACAGACTGGTCAAATGTAAATATTTATTATTGGGCAGTTAATGGAAATGAATCAGATAAGCCGGTGGAATGGCCTGGAACTCCAATGACATCCGAGGGCAATAGCTGGTATACATATACCATTGAAGATGCAACTAGTGCAAAGGTAATTTTTAATAATGGCAGTGCACAGACAGATGATTTATCACAAATAGAAGGAGAATGGTGGTATCAGGATGGTAAATGGACATCAAATGATCCAACAGTACCAACAGCATCACCGACACCAACATTATCACCAACTCTAAGACCAACAAACACACCAACACCAACGAGAGACCCAAATGCATCACCAACACCGACACCACAGCCGATGGAGCATAATGATTTCCGAGATGAAACTATCTACTTTGTTATGACAGCAAGATTTTATGATGGAGATTCCACCAATAACTTCCATAGCGATCATGATGCAGAAGTTGGCAATGGGGATGATGACCCAGCATGGCGTGGAGACTTTAAGGGACTGATTGAAAAACTTGATTATATTAAAGCATTAGGATTTACTGCAATCTGGATTACTCCAGTGGCAGAAAATGCGTCAGGATATGATTTCCATGGTTATCATGCAATCAACTTTAATAAAGTAGATCCTCGTTTAGAGTCAAGCGGTGCAACCTATCAAGATTTAATTAATGAAGCTCATAAACGTGGTATTAAGATAATTCAGGATGTTGTATTGAACCATACAGGTAATTTAGGGGAAGAAACCTTATTCCCAATAATGGACAGAACCTATACATTGGGTCAGGGAGTAACAGGAAACTCTTATACTATGACACCAAAACAGAGTGCGTTAGACAGCTTGAATCAATTTATGGGTATAGTAAGTGGCGGAACGTTCTCAAATTACAATGATGCTTTAAGTGATAAACAAAATGGTTCTACCTGGCAGTATAAAGCAAGAGACCAGTGGATGAAGTCTGGTGATTTGATTTATCGTAAAAAAGTAGACATTGGTTGGGAAGACTTTACTGTTACAACAGGGCAGTTTGCCGGTGACTGTATGGAGTTAAATACAGAATTACCAACCGTATATAACTATTTAACTGACGCTTATAGTAAATACATCGATATGGGTGTAGATGCATTCCGTATTGATACTGTAAAGCATATTTCAAGACTAACCATGAATGAAGTATTTATTCCAGCATTTAAGAAAGCAGCTGCGGAAAATGGAAATGACAATTTCTATATGTATGGTGAAGTAGCATGTCGTGTATCTGAAACATGGAATCATGGAAGGGCACAGGTATCACCACCATACTATACATGGAAATCTAATAAAACTTATGCATGGAATCATAATTCTGTAGATGGACTAGATAATCTGGCATTGTGTAAGCAGGAATATGATGACAATGATGGAACAGATAAGCAGCCAAAAAGTAAAAATGTATTCTTAAATGGAAATGAATACCATGAACCGGATTATAGCCAGAGTTCAGGAATGGGAGTAATTGACTATAGTATGCATTTCAATTTCCAAACTGCAAATAAAGCATTTAATGCAGCGAAAGCGGAAGATGAGTATATGAATGACTCTTCCTACAACGTTGTATATGTAGATTCCCATGATTATGGTCCGGGTATTGATGGAAGAAATGATCAGGATGGAAATGATTTGTGGAGATATGAAGGCGGTACAGATGCATGGGCAGAAAATCTGAATCTGATGTTTACCTTTAGAGGAATTCCATGTGTTTACTATGGTAGTGAAGTGGAATTTATGAAGGGAGCAAGAATTGATAATTATGAAAAAGCATTAAGTCAAACAGGGCGTGCTTACTATGGTGATTATCTGGAAGGAACTGTAACAGCTACAGACTTTAGTGAATACACTGCTTCTGGTCCGGTTGCAGATACCTTAAGCAAGCCATTGGCACAGCACATTCAGAGACTGAATAAAATCAGAGCGGCTATTCCTGCTTTAAGAAGAGGTCAGTACTCTTTAGAAGGTGTAAGTGGAGATATGGCATTTAAGAGACGTTATACTAACAAAGAAGAAGGCATTGACAGTTTTGTATGTGTATCCATTACAAATGGTGCGACATTTACAGGAGTACCAAATGGAACCTATTTGAAATAATTATGATAAAAAAGTAAAATAGTGGAAAAGGGAAAGCATGCAGAGCCTGTAACTTTCCCTTTTTCTTATATACAGATCTTTGCCGGAAAAATGATTTGTAAGTAATTGTGCAAAAATAAAATTCTGCAAAAAAGGATTTTGAAAAATCTATGTGAAAAGTGACAAAAAATACATAATTACTATGGTGATTATGATGATTATCACGAGAAAAAAAGGAAAACGATGGGGATTTATTGACAAGCGTTTGGTCAAATGTTAGAATTATTACAAAACTGTTAAAATAGTATAAACAGAACCGAAAAATAAGCAAAAAAAGAAATTAGCAAGGAGGAAAAAGAAATGAAAGCAGGGCTGAAAAGATTCCTGTCATCAATTCTTGTATTGGCACTTGTAATTTCCAGTATCTTTACAGATACGGGAGTGGCTTTTGCCGCAAAAAGTAGTGCAGTGACAAGTAAGAATGGCAGTAAAACAAAAGAACTTATTGTTCATTTTAAGAGTCCATGGGAGGATGCCAATATTTTCTACTGGAATCTAAATGGTCAGTATAACAATCCGGTAAAATGGCCGGGAGATTCCATGTCACCTACAAAAGATGGTTGGTATTCTTATATTATTGAGGATGCTGACAGTGCAAATATCATGTTTACTCATGATGGAAAGATGACAAAAGATTTTGAAATGAATTCAGGTGAATTCTGGTATGAGGATGATCAGTGGTATGATAAAGATCCAGCTGGAGGAGACGTAACACCATTGCCAACAGCAATTCCAACACGGAAGCCAACAGCTACAGCCACACCGAAGCCAACAAAAGAACCAGCAAGCACACCAGAGGCAGTGCCTACGAATATTCCTTTTGAAGATGGTATTAAAATCAACTTTAACAGTACAGAAGATAATGTAAAATTAACATACTGGAACCTTAAGGGAAAAAATGCTTCTACAGAAAAAGTTACCGTAGATATGGTTAAGGTAGGAGATGAATGGCATACCTATATCTTAGAAGGTGCTTCCAGTGTATCTTTTATATTTAGTGTAAATGGAACAGATACAAATAAAATGTTTATTACAGAAGGTGAATGGTGGTATGCAGATGGTGAATTGGCTGATTATGGCCCGGCAGTGAAGGGGGATATAGCATTTGATATTTCACCACTACCAACAGAAGAACCAGAGGCTACAGCCACACCAGAGCCAACGAAAGAGCCAGAAGCAACAGTAACACCAGAACCTACTACTTCTGAAAGAGTAACAGCAACACCAGGTATAGAAGTAACAGTAACACCAGAACCAACAAAAGAGGCAGAAGTAACAGCAACACCAGAACCAACAGCCACACCGGTACCAACAAAAGAACCGGTAAAAGGAAAAATGATTTTGCATGTTAAATCAGACTGGACAAATGTAAATATTTACTATTGGGAAATTAATGGAAATGAATCAAATAAACCGGTGCAATGGCCTGGAACTCCAATGACATCTGAGGGAAATGGCTGGTTTACATATACTATTGAAGATGCAACCAGTGCAAACATAATCTTCAATAATGGTAGTTCTCAAACAGATGATTTATCACAAAAAGAAGGAGAATGGTGGTATAAGGATAATAAGTGGTCTTCCGAAGATCCAAATGGTCCAACACCAACACCAGGACCAACCAACACACCAAGACCTACAAATACACCAAAACCAACCAGAGATCCAAACTTACCAACACCAACACCAGGCACTGGTGCAGAAAGAGGAGAAGACTGGGATTTCCGAGATGAAACAATTTACTTTGTTATGACAACAAGATTCTATGATGGTGATGAAAGCAATAATGTATCCACATGGAGAGATAACACAAATCAGGGAGTAAATCCGGAAAGTGATCCAGGCTGGCGTGGAGACTTTAAGGGATTAATTGAGAAGTTAGACTACATTAAGGCATTAGGATTTACCGCTATCTGGATTACACCAGTAGTAAAAAATGCATCTAACTATGACCACCATGGATATCATGCGATCAATCATTCTATGGTAGATGTAAGATATGAATCTGAAGGTGCTACCTATCAGGATTTAATTGATGCATGTCATGCAAAGGGATTGAAAATCATTCAGGATATTGTTTTGAATCACAGTAGTGAATATGGAGAAGAAAACTTATATCCATTGTATACAAGAAGTGATAATCTTGAAGATTTAGCAAATGAATCTACAGCTATGACACTAACAGACTTTGGACGATCTAAGGGAGTAGTGGATGATCTTACTTCTAATCAGGTAGGAGCATCGAGAATGGATGCAATGAAAAATGACGATACAGATACAGAACGTATTTATCATCTTGAAAAATCTATGCAGTGGGAAGGTTATACCGTACAGACTGCACAGATGGGTGCCAACTGTGTGGATTTGAATACAGAAAATCCTGTAGTAACAGAATACTTAAAAGATTGTTATGTAAATTATATTAATATGGGTGTAGATGCCTTCCGAATTGATACGGTAAAACATGTTTCTAGATTAAGTTTTAATAACGGATTTTTACCATACTTCTCAGAAGCAGGTGGTGAAGACTTCTTTATGTTTGGAGAAGCATGTGTACTTCGAAATGAAGTATGGAATGATAATAAACCAGCAATTTCTGTTCCATTCTATACATGGAAAGAAAGTAAAGAGTATGGTTGGAGAAATGATAAGACACTAGAGGCAACTTTAAATAATGAAGCATTAGCATTCCAGCTGTATGAAGATCAGGATGTGGGTAGTCAGCCAATTAGCACAAATGCATTCTTAAATGGAAATGACTACCATACACCAGATTACAGTCAGTTCTCAGGTATGGCTATGATTGACTTCTATATGCATCATCAGTTTGCAAATGCGAACAGTGCATTTGGGGTTGCAAAACAAGAGGATTCTTACTTTAATGATTCTACATGGAACGTAATGTATGTGGATTCTCATGACTATGGTCCAAATAATGATGGTGGTTTGACCCAGAGATTTGCAGGAGGTACAGATGCTTGGGCAGAAAACTTAAACTTTATGTTTACTTTTAGAGGAATTCCATGTCTTTATTATGGTTCTGAAATTGAATTTAAAAAAGGACTGAAAATTGATGACTGGGGAAGCCCATTAGAAAATTCAGGCCGTGCATATTATGGTGACCATCTGGAAGGAAACGTAACAGCAACAGACTTTGGAGAATATACTGCAGAGGGAAAAGTAGCAGAAACTTTAAGTTATTCATTAGCACAACACATCCGTAGATTAAATAAAATCAGAGCTGCAATTCCTGCATTAAGAAAGGGACAGTATTCTACAGAGGGTGTAGATGGAAGCCTGGCATATAAACGTCGTTATACTAATGCAGAAGCAGGCATTGATAGTTTTGTTTGTGTATCAGTTACAGGCGGAGCAACCTTTAGCGGAATTCCAAATGGAACATATGTTGATGCTGTTACCGGAAAATCACAAAATGTAACTAACGGAACTCTTACCATTGAACCATCAGGTAAAGGAAACATGAGAGTGTATGTATTAAATGGTCCAGGTAAGGTAGGAGAAGATGGACCTTACTTGAAAGAATAGAATCTGAAAGGAGAATTAACCATGAAATGTAAAAAAGTACTCTGCGGGATTATTGCAGCAGCACTTGTTACAGGTACATTTCAGGGCAGCGTGGTAACACTTGCTGCCCAGAATGTAACTGTAAAGGAGACTGTTGCTGTAAATGCCACAGCTGAAAGGGACTTTACATTTGATAGCTCAACGGCTACTATTACCAAATACGTGGGAAGTGCATCAGATGTGACTATACCTTCCACAATCGGCGGAGTGGCAGTAAAAGTAATTGGTGAAGATGCTTTTGCAAGTAATACCACCGTTACTTCTGTAGTAATTCCAAAGGGTGTTACTACCATTGAAGCAGAAGCTTTCTTAAACTGTCCAAACTTAAGGAGCGTAAAAATTCCAAATGGTGTAACATCTATTGGAGAAGTAGCGTTCTTTAAATGTACTGGTTTGGAAGAAGTGGTTTTCGGAAGCGGTGTGGAAAAGATTGCAGAATCCTGCTTTTACGGATGTTCTGCATTAAGAGAAATCAATATACCAAACACGGTAAAAGAAATCGGTTCTGGAGCATTTATGGGATGTACTTCATTAACATATGTAGCAATTCCAAACAGTGTAACTACGATTAAGTGGGGAGCCTTCCAGAACTGTAGTGAACTGACTGAAATCAGTATCCCATCTACAGTAACAGAAATCGGAGAAGAAATTTTAGCCGGAGTGACAGGTGCAAAAATTACCTGCGAAAGGGGAAGTGTTGCACAGGAATATGCAAGAGAAAATGATATTACTTCAAATGTGGTAAGCAAAGTAGATAATGTAACACCGGAAATTGAAATTGAAGAGGAAGTAACACCAACTCCAACAGCAGTAACACAAGAACCAGAAAAAGTACCAACGGAAGAACCAACCAAGGTACCAACTAAAGAACCAACCAAGGCACCACAGCCAGTAAAATATAATATTAACTATGTAGCAAACGGTGGAACCATCAAAGGAAACAAAGTCACCAGCTACGATGGAAAGTCCAATGTGCAATTACCAAAAATCATAAGAAAAGGCTATACTTTTGGAGGCTGGTACATTGACAGCAGTTATAAAACAAAAGTAGTAGTATTGAAAAAGGGAAGCACAGGAAATAAAACATTTTATGCAAAATGGATTAAGGTAAATAAGCCATCCAAGCCAACCATTTCTTCTGTAAAGAACCAAAAATCAAAACAGATGACTGTGAAGCTGAAAAAGAAAATCAGTGGAGCAAAAGGTTACCAAATGGTATATGCTAACAAGAAGAGCTTTAGCGGCAAGAAAACAGTAAGCTTTACAGGTACTTCCAAGACAGTGAAGAGTCTGAAAAAGGGAAAAACTTATTATGTAAAGGTAAGAGCTTATAAAGTGGATTCTGCAAACAATAAAGTATATGGAAGCTACAGTGGTGTGAAAAAAGTAACGATTAAAAAATAGCCAGTGAATAAGATAAGGCTACAAAAGGAGACAGGCAGAGAAATCTGTAGGTTTCCTTTTGTTTTTTATAAAGCTCTTGAATAAATTGCCAAAATCGTATAAGATATTCTATAGGTGATTAATCAGGGGAATTATTTAGGAGGAAGTATATGAAAAAAATATTATTTGTAGCATCAGAAAGTGTACCTTTTATTAAAACAGGCGGGCTTGCCGACGTAGTTGGAGCATTGCCAAAGTCATTTAATAAGGAGGAGTATGATGTAAGAGTAGTAATACCAAATTATACAGCAATACCTTGGAAGTACAGAGAACATTTTGAATATGTTCATCATTTCTATATGGATATGGGAAATATGCAGAACCATGTTTATGTGGGAATCATGAAATATGTATACCAGGGAGTAACTTACTATTTTATAGATAATGAACAGTATTTTGGCGGTGATAAGCCATATGGCGATATTCGCTATGATGTTGAAAAGTTTTCCTATTTTTCAAAAGCAGCATTAGCAATTCTTCCGGTAATTGATTTTAAACCGGATATTATTCACTGTCATGACTGGCAGACAGGTCTGGTTCCTGTTTACTTACGTACTTTTTATAGAGAAAATGGATTTTTCTGGGGAACTAAGGTAATTATGACAATTCATAACTTGAAGTTCCAGGGAGTTTGGGATATTAAAACCTTTAAACATATTACAGGACTTCCAGATTACTGTTTCTCAGAGTATGACATGGGATTTACCAGAGGATATGACAAAGACGCCAATATGTTAAAAGGCGGAATTGTATATGCTGATTATGTTACTACAGTAAGTGATACTTATGCAGGTGAAATTCAGACAGAACAGTATGGAGAAGGTTTGGACGGATTGTTAAGGTATAAGAATCATTCTCTTTGCGGTATCGTAAATGGAATTGATTACGATGAATACAATCCTGATACGGATCCAAACATTTCCGTTCATTATAATGCAGATTCTTTTGATAAAAAAATCTTCAGTAAACGTGCATTACAGGCAGAATTAGGATTACCAATTGATGATAATAAATTTATGATTGCCATTATTTCACGTTTAACAGACCAGAAAGGTTTGGATTTGGTAAAATGGGCAATGGAAGGAATCGTAGATCCAAATGTACAGTTAGTAGTACTTGGAACAGGAGACCATGGATATGAAGATTTCTTTAGATACTATCAGGACAAAATGGGGGATAGAGTATCAGCAAGCATTTTCTTCTCTGAAAACAGAGCTCACAGAATCTATGCGGCAGCAGATGCTATTATGGTTCCATCTTTATTTGAACCATGTGGTCTGACACAGTTGATTGCATTACGTTATGGTACTGTACCAATTGTTCGTGAAACAGGTGGATTAAGAGATACTGTGGAAGCCTTTAATGAATTTGAAGAAAGAGGAACAGGTTTCTCCTTCTATAACTATAACGGACAGGAATTATTAGATACTGTGAATTATGCAAAACGTGTATACTTTGATATGAGAGATAAGTGGAATCGTATGGCAGTAAGAGGCATGCATACAGACTTTTCCTGGAATACAGCAGCGAAAAAGTATGAACACCTTTATGGAAGAATACTTGGATGGTAAAAGAAAAAATGGTCTGGTCCAGAAGGACCAGGCTGTTTTGCATTCACAATAATTTGAAAAAATAAAGCATACCAAAGAAAAGACAGACGAAAAACCACAGCAACATTGGAAAAAAATTCTTAAACAATTTTTTTGATTTACATATTGTAAAAGGAACTTGATTGTCCTATACTAAAAAAAGTGGAATTAATTTATTAAAATTAGAGAAAGTAGGAGAAGTAGATGCGATTATTTTTAAAACAGAAAGGTTCGCATTTAAACAAAGCAGGCAAAATAATGGCAATTATGCTTTCTTTTGTTTTTATGCTGAGTTTAAGCGAAATAAGTGCATTAGCAGGTAATACTATTACAGTAAATACCAGTAGTAGTTTTTCTGTTAATAAGGTGGGATATAATAGTATTTTTATCTCATGGACTCCATTGGAAGGTGCTGAAGGTTATGAAGTACTGCGAGCAGTTACAAAAAACAGCCAGACAGGTCCCACAATTCCATCACAGGATGACTTTAAAACAATAAAAAAGGATATAACAGATACAAGTTATACAGATACAGAACTGGAACCATATCAAACATACTGGTATCAGGTAAAAGCGGTAGTTGGCACATCTTCACTTACTATGGGAACTGGAAGTGCACGCCCAGAATATGATAACACAAAAAATGTAAAAGCTGTGTCAAATGGCGATGATGTTACAATTACATGGGACATGGTGGAAGGTGCTACACAATATGCAGTAACAAGAAGTTATATTGTTAATGGTACTGTAATAAGAGACGACTATGAAAAAATAGTTAACAGCAATATTTTTACAACAGATAAAGATAACTCTAAAATATATATGTATAGAGTAACTGCCTATCTGGAAAAAGAGGTAGGAGATAGTGTTAGTAAGTTTTATGGTGATACAGACTGTCAGAAAATATATGTAATGACAGCACCTGAGAATGTGACAGCAGAAAGTCAGAATTATAATACAAATATTGTAAGTTTCTCTGAAGTAGAAGGAGCAAACGGTTATAATATTTATCGTTCTACTAAAAGTGAAACTGGATATAAAAAGATAGGATTTACTGAAGCTGGGGTATATACATTCAAAGATACAAAACTAAGTACTGGTACTACATATTATTATAAAGTAGAAGCTTATAAAACAGAAAAAGATACTGTAAGTGCAGGTATTATGAGTAAAGCAGCAAGTGCAAAACCAACGCTTACAGAGCCGGCAGAAGTTACAGTTGTGAGCAGAAGTTACAATAGTATTAAAGTTTCCTGGAGTAAGGTTCCGGGGGCAAAGAGTTATGAAGTGTATCGTTCCACTTCTAAAAATTCAGGTTATAAAAAGGTTGCTACGGTAACCAAAAAGTACTATATTGATAAAAATCTTAAGACAAATGTGAAATATTATTATAAGGTTAAGGCAGTAAGAGGAAACAATAGCAGTGGTTACAGCAAGATTATGAACACAAAGGCAGTACCATCAGCAACTACTTCTATTGTAATCACCAGCAGAGACTACAATACCCTGGAAGTTAAATGGAAAAAAGTGGCAGGAGCGGATAAGTATGCTTTATATCGCTCCACGAAGGAAAAAAGTGGATTTAAGAAAATAGCAACTGTTACATCTACTACATATATAGATTCCAAGGTAAAAGGTGGAATAAAATATTATTATAAAGTGGTTCCATATAAGGGAAAAGCAGCGGGAAAAGAAAAAATTGAATCTGGAATTGCAGTGACGAAGCCTGTTGCAAATGTAAAGGTGAAAAATACAAGTGCTACATCCAACAAGATTTCATGGAGTAAATCAGCAGGAGCAGAATCTTACAAGATTTATCGTTCTACTGAAAAAGATGGATCCTACAAGTCTATTGGTACTACTAAGAAAACAGTATATACTGATAAAAAAGCAAAGACCGGTGTAGAATACTATTATAAAGTATGTGGCGTAGTGAAAGGATATGAAGGTGAATTTAGTGAACCTTCTAAAATTGTAACAAAGCCATTAGCAGTAAAGAATTTGAAAGCTACTGGTGCAAGTTCAGGAAAAGCAAAACTTACTTGGGATAAATCAAAAGATGCAGATAGTTATCAGATTTATGTTTCAGCAGAGAAAAGTTCAGGATATAGACTGGCAAAAACTGTAAAAACAAATAGTTGCATTGTAAGTTTAGCATCAAATTCAACAACATACTTTAGAGTGTATGCTGTTGTAAATGGAGTGAAAAGTGCTTCTAAACGGGTTTCGTTTACGGCAGTTTCCTCTATTGTTTTAAATAAAACAGAGGAGAATATTAAGGCGGATCAAACATTCCAGTTGACTGCAAGTGTTCTTCCAGCCAATGCAACAGATACTACGATTACATGGAAAACTTCCAATAAGACTGTTGCCACAGTAACTTCCGATGGTATTGTTACTGGTAAGAAAAATGGTACTTGTACAATTACTGCAACAGCAAGTAATGGTATGACGGCAACATGTAAAGTAACTGTAAGTAATATTATCATTGTAATAGACCCGGGACATGGAGGAATGGATCCAGGTACATCATTTAATGGTGTTTATGAAAAGAATGTAAACCTTAAGATTGCTCATTATGTAAGAGCAGAATTAGAAACTTACAAAAATGTAAAAGTTGTTATGACAAGAACTGGAGATACATATCCAACATTGTTGGAAAGAAGTCAGATTGCAGCAATTAATAAGGCAGATTTCTTTGTCAGCATTCATTGTAATATGCTTGCAAACAAATCTACAGCAGCCAATGGTACAGAAGTTTATGTTTCTTTAGCACCAAATTACAGTGTTTCAACAGCAAGGATGGGAAATCTTGTGATGAATGAAATGGTAAAAGCAGGTATGAATAACCGTGGAGTAAAGACAGTACGAGGTGAAAATGGAGCAGATTATTATGCTGTCATTAGAAATACTGTTGCAAAAGGCGTTCCGGCAATTCTGATTGAAGAAGGATATTTATCCGGAAGTTCAGACCATGCAGTACTTACCAGTGATGCAGGACAGAGAAAATTAGGTATAGCAAATGCAACAGCAATTGCCACATATTTTGAGTTGAAAAAGGAATAAATTTATAGGATAATATGATTACACACCCTGTATAATACAGGGTGTGTTTGTTTCAGTAGAAGAAAATATCAGAAAGGATTTAAGAAAATGAAAATTCTTTTAGGGGCAATTAATGCCAAATATATACATTCAAATCTTGCAGTATATTCTTTAAGGGCAAATTTAGGACAGTATAAGGATTTTGTGACTTTAAAAGAGTACACCATTAATAATAAAAGAGAAGATGTAATCCAAAGCATTTATCTGGAAAAACCTGAAGTACTGGCATTATCCTGCTATATTTGGAATATTGAATTTATCAAAGGGATTTTGCCGGATTTGAAAAGACTTCTGCCGGATATGGATATCTGGCTGGGAGGACCAGAAGTAAGCTACTTACCAGAAAAGTTTCTGAGGGAAAATTCCTATGTAAAAGGGATTTTAAGAGGAGAAGGAGAGGTAACTTTTCGTGAACTTGTGAGTTTCTATGTGGATAAAAATCAAGATTTAACAAATATATGTGGATTAACTTACAGAGAAGAAGAGATTTTTAATACGGGAGAACGGGAACTGCTGGATATGGATACTCTTGTTTTTGCTTATGAAGATTTGGAGGATTTTAAAAATCGTATTATTTATTATGAGAGTAGCAGGGGATGTCCCTATTCCTGTAGTTACTGTTTGTCTTCTGTGGATAAAAGTGTCCGTTTCCGAAGTCTGGAACTGGTGGAGAAGGAGCTGAAGTTTTTTATTAACAATAAGGTTCCACAGGTGAAGTTTGTGGACAGAACTTTTAATTGTTCTCATAAACATGCTATGGGAATTTTCAAAATTATTGAGAAATATGATAATGGGATTACAAATTTTCACTTTGAAATATCTGCAGATATTTTAAATCAAGAGGAATTAGAGTTTTTAGGTACTTTAAGGCCAGGGCTGGTCCAGTTGGAAATTGGTGTTCAGTCCGTAAATGAAAAAACTATTTCAGCTATTCACCGTAAAATGAAGTTTGAGAAATTAAAAGAAAATGTACTATCTATTAAAAGCCATGGAAATATTCATCAACATCTGGATTTGATTGCAGGACTTCCTTTTGAGGATTATAGGAGTTTTGCCAATTCATTTGATGAAGTATATGCCTTAAGGCCGGAACAGCTCCAGTTGGGCTTTTTAAAGGTGTTAAAAGGGGCTTATATTTATGATGAGCAGCAAGAGTATGGAATTTTATATAGTGAGAATCCTCCCTTTGAGGTTTTAAAAACAAACTGGCTGTCTTATGATGAAATAATAGAGCTAAAGCAGGTAGAAGAGATGGTGGAGGTATATTATAATAGTGCCCAATTTACCAGAACAATGGAATTATTATTGAAGTTTTTTGAAAGTCCTTTTCAGATGTATGAAACTTTGGGAAAATATTATAAAGAAAAAGGGCTGTTTCAGTTAAATCATGCAAGAATGGCAAGGTATGACATTTTGCTGGAGTTCGTAAAAAAACGAATACTGACACAGGTTCCGGAAGAATTGCAGCAAGAAACCACTCATTGTTTTAAAGAAAGCCTTTTATATGATTTGTACTTGAGAGAGAATCTAAAAAATCGTCCTATATGGGCGGAAAGTCAGGAGAATTATAAAGATAAGATACGGTTATTTTATAAGAAAGAGGCAGTAGAAAAGCAATATCTTGCAAATTATGAGAAAACAGAAGAAAAACAGTTGTACCGTATGACCCATTTGGAAGTGTTCCAGTTCCAGGTGCAGCAAAATTTTGAAAAACAGGAAACAGCAATTCTTTTTGATTATGAAAATAGAAGTCCTTTGACTCATGAGGCAAGGACTATTCAGATAGAGGAATTTTAAAAGGAGAATGAGAATGGCAACAAAACGTACCAGGGAAATACTTGAACTTTTTGACCAGCAATACACAAGAGAATACAAATGTTATCTGAATTATGAAACACCATGGCAGTTATTGATTGCAACAATGCTTAGTGCCCAGTGTACAGATGCCAGAGTAAATATAGTAACAAAGGATTTATTCGTAAAATACAAAACGCTGGAGGATTTTGCAAGGGCAGACCTGAAAGAATTAGAACAAGATATTCATTCTACAGGGTTCTATCATAATAAAGCGAAGAATATTATTTCTTGTACGAATACATTGGTGGAGAAATATAATGGGGAAGTGCCTAATGATTTGGAAGCGTTGACTTCTTTGGCTGGAGTGGGACGGAAGACAGCAAATGTTATCCGGGGCAATATTTTTCATGAGCCTAGTATTGTTGTGGATACTCATGTGAAAAGAATTTCTAAGAAGTTAGGATTTACAAAGGAAGATGATCCGGTGAAGATTGAGTATGACCTTATGAAGGTACTGCCAAAGGAGCATTGGATTTTGTACAATATACAAGTAATTCGGTTTGGGCGAGAGATTTGTTTTGCCAGGAGTCCTAAGTGTGAGGCGTGTTTTTTATATAAGTATTGTAAAACAAAAGGATAACCAGATACTGTTTCACTTCCCCCAGGAAAGGGGGGAGTTAATCAAGTAGGTCAGCGAAACCGGAGCTGATGTAGGCTCTTTCCAGGTCTTTGAGGATTTTGTTTTTTAAAAGGGTGTTTAGGGTTTCGGCGGTTTTTA
Organism: Lachnospiraceae bacterium; assembly: GCA_017399445.1. Lineage (GTDB taxonomy): Bacteria > Bacillota > Clostridia > Lachnospirales > Lachnospiraceae > RUG11237. Next base: position 141,762 of record JAFQCM010000056.1, read on the forward strand.
TTAGGTTTTGGATTTTTTCACCCTGATGTTTCTCGGAGTAGATGGCAGAGAGCATTTGGTAGGTGGTGCTTACATCGCTTTTGCAGTCAATGGCAAATTCAAGGATTGTTTGGGCGTGGTCTGTTTGATTTAGTTCTAAAAGTCGTTTTGCCCATTGGTTAAGTGTTCTTACCAGGTCGGTGAAGTTTTGATCGCAGCGGCTTAAGTATGGAAAGTTTGGGGCACCGTAGGTTAGTTTCAAATCTGTGTTGGAGATACCGGTCAGGTTGATGATATCTTGAGTGGCAAGAGTGCGGATTATGTCTTCACATTCTTTAAGGGTATTATCTTCGGAATCAGAAAATGGGAGAGACTCCAAAGGAATGGTAATTAATTCCAAGCCATCCAGTGTCTTTTTTCTTGTACTGTTGGCAAGGGACTCTCTTTCCCAGAAATCATGGGATTTTTTCTCATATTCCCGAGTGGCATGATTACGCTGTAGGGCATAGCCTACAATAAATATCATTACAATGAAAAAGGTTGCAAAAAAATGAAACATAGTTTATAATATCCTTTCTAGAAAGAAGTTTTTGTGTACAGTAAACTTTTATTATAAAAATGAGGTGAAGCAATGTTTAATATGAATAACCCAAAAACAAAAAGAAAAATTGCAAGCGTAATTGCAGGTATTTTGGTATTATCAATGGTTGTTGGCATATTTGCATCAGTTATTTAATAGCAAGGTACATATATGGGAAATATGCACATTATGTTTCTCAAATTAGATACATATCTTGGTATAGTTTATCAGAAAAGGCATAAATATGTCAAACATATTGGTATATATGCATCTTTTAAAAACTACAATTTTATGCTAAACTAGTAGTAATAGTGTCAAAATTATAATTATGAGAAGGGAAAAATTATGAGTAAAGCTAAGAAAATTGCACTGTTCCTAAGCACCCTTTGCATATTGGGTGGTGTAGGATATGGAATGCAAGCAAATGCAACAGACAGCGGTGAGCAGGTATTTAAAAATGGCATCTATATGGGTGACATTAATGCGGCAGGAAAAACAGTAGATGAAGTAAAAGCTGAAGTAGAAGCATATGTAGAAGATTTAAAGTCAAAAACCATTACTTTAAGTGTATTTGATAATAAAGTAGAGGTAACAGGAGGAGAATTTGGTATCTCCTGTACAAATCTGGATGTGCTTACAGAGGCTCTAGAGTATGGTACAAAAGGAAACATTATCCAAAGATACAAAGCATTAAAAGACTTGGAAAATCAGCCAATAGAATACAACATTGAATTGGAAGTAGACCAGGAAGCACTGAAAAATATAGTAGTTGAAAAGTGTGAAACTTTTAATCAGGAAGCAGAAGATGCAACTATAGAGAAAACTTCCAGTGGATTTAATGTAATTGAAGGAAAAGATGGCATTGTTGTAAATGAAGAGGAAACTATTCAGAAGTTAAAAGAGTTTATCACCAAAGAATGGAAAGGCGATAATGCAGAGTTTGAGGTAAGCGTACAAGTAGAAAAACCTCGTGGGGATGCAGAACAACTTGCAAAAGTAAAGGATGTACTTGGAAGCTTCTCCACAAGCTATACAAGCTCAGGTTCTTCTCGTTCAGCTAATGTTGCCAATGGAACCAAATTAATAAATGGAACACTTCTTTACCCTGGAGATAGTTTTTCTACTTACGAGACAATCAGTCCATTTACAGAAGAAAATGGATATTATCTTGCAGGTTCTTATATGCAGGGGAAAGTAGTAGAAAGCTTTGGTGGAGGTATCTGTCAAGTAAGTTCCACATTATACAATGCAGTATTAAGAGCAGAACTTCAGGTAGATGAAAGACATAATCATTCTATGGTTGTAAATTATGTGGATCGTTCTGCAGATGCTGCTATTGCAGGTACATCAAAAGATTTTAAATTTACAAATAATACAGATTATCCTATTTATATTGAAGGATATACTGCAGATAAGCATGTATACTTTAATGTTTATGGATGTGAAACAAGAGATACTGTAAATCGTAAGGTAAGTTTTGAAAGTGTAACATTAAGTACAACACAACCGGGAGCACCAAAAATGGTAGCAGATGGAGGACAGGGAATTGGTTATGTTAAGGTAACACAGTCTTCTCATACAGGTTATGTAGCAGAACTTTATAAGATAGTAACAGAAAATGGTGTTGAAGTAAGCCGTGAAAAAGTAAATAAAAGTACTTATCAGATGTCACCACAATATGTAACAGTAGGAACCTCTAGTGCGGATCCAAATGCAGTGGCTGCTATTAATAATGCTATTGCTACAGGAGATCTTGCTACAGTAAAATCAGTGGCAGCAACTTATTCAGCAGCAGCGGCAAATGCAGCAGCTCAGGCAGCATTACAACAACAGTTATGGCAGCAGCAACAGCAGCAGTTGATACAGCAGCAACAACAGCAGATGCAGCAGCAACAACAGCAGATGCAGCAGCAACAACAGCAGATGCAGCAGCAACCACAAGAGCAACAACCACAAGAGCAACAGCAGGCACCAGCAACTGAGGTTTCACCAAATGAGGTGCCAGAAGAGGCTGCACAGTAAGGGTGATACAGATGAGAACCGGTAAAGTACCAGAAAATGTACTGAAACGTTCTGTTTTAAAAGAAATTAAAAATAGAAGAAAAGAAGTTATAAAAGGAGCCGAAGCAGGAGCGGATTACGCACTGCTTCGGCTTGAAATGCTTGAAGATATTGTGGTTACCACCAATGCCTGTGAAGCAGGAAGTGAGTTATCGGCATCTTTGGCAATTTACAAAGTAGGAAATAATATTGCCTGTGCAGGGGCTGTTCCAGTGGCAGTGACAATTTCTATAGTTCTGCCTGTTAGTTTTGATGAACTACAGCTTAAGAAGTATATGAGAACTATGGAAGCAGCGGCAGAAAAGATGGGAGTTGAGATTGTAGGTGGGGACACGAAAATTTTGGCTGGAGTCAGTGTTCCTGTGATTACAGTAACCGGAATGGGGAAAATAAATCCGTCAGAATCCATAGAAGAAAGAAAAGTAACTCCTGGACAGGAACTGGTAGTTACTAAATGGATTGGTATGGAAGGAGCTTTGCTGGTGGTAGATTCTAAAGAAGAGGAATTGAAAGAACGTTATTCGTTCCAGCTTTTAGATCATGTGAAAGCTATGGAAGACAAAATGATGGTTCTTTCGGAGGCCGCCACCGCCATTAAGTCCGGTGCCAGTGCAATGCACGACTTATCAGAAGGCGGAATTTTAGCTGGACTCTGGGAATTCGGGCAGAAACATGGCGTCGGACTGGAAATTGATTTAAAGAAAATACCTGTAAAGCAGGAAATTATTGAAATCTGTGAGTTTTATGAGTTAAATCCATATGGACTTCGTTCCGGTGGTTCTATGCTGATTGCAGCAGATCATGGTTCTAATTTAGTACGAGACCTTAATAAAATAGGTATAGAAGCTTCTGTGATAGGGAGAGTTACTGGAGAAAATGACAGAATCATTAAAAATGGCGACGAAACTCGTTATTTGGATTTGCCTCAGGCAGACGAAGTATATAAAATGAAATTTTGATTTGGGAGGAAATAACATGAGAGAGGAAATCTTAACATTTATAGAAAAAAACAGTCGTGTAGATTTAAAAGAATTGGCTGTAATTCTTGGAGCAGATGAAGTAACTGTTGCAAATGAAATGGCAGATATGGAAAAAGAAAACATTATTTGTGGATATCACACAATGATTGACTGGTCAAAAACTTCAGCAGAAAAAGTAACTGCATTAATCGAAGTTCGTGTCACACCTCAAAGAGGACAGGGATTTGACAAAATTGCAGAAAGAATTTACAAATATCCGGAAGTACAGTCTGTATACTTAATCTCCGGAGGATATGACTTAATGGTAATCCTGGAGGGAAAGACACTTCGTCAGGTATCACAGTTTGTATCTGATAAACTTTCTACACTAGATACAGTTTTAAGTACAGCAACTCACTTCGTTTTGAAAAAATATAAAGACCATGGAACCATTCTTGACACACCGGAAAAAGATGAAAGGATATTGGTGACACCATGAGAAATCCATTGTCAGATAAAGTAGTAGAAATACAACCATCCGGAATCCGGAAATTTTTTGATATTGTAAGTGAAATGAAAGATGCTATTTCCTTAGGTGTGGGCGAACCTGATTTTGATACTCCATGGCATATAAGAGATGAAGGAATTTATTCGTTAGAAAGAGGAAAAACATTTTACACTTCCAATGCAGGACTGATGGAATTAAGAGAAGCAGTAGCAGCATATTTGAAAAGACGTGTGAATGTAAGTTATGATCCAGTTCATGAAATCATGATTACAGTTGGGGGTAGTGAAGCAATTGACCTTGCTCTTCGTGCTATGATTAACCCTGGAGATGAAGTACTGATTCCACAGCCAAGTTATGTATCTTATCTTCCTTGTGCTGTACTAGCAGACGCAGTGCCGGTTACGATTAATTTGAAGGCGGAAAATGAATTCCGTCTAACCAAGGAAGAATTGTTAGAACATATTACACCAAAGACAAAAATCTTAGTTTTACCATTTCCAAATAATCCAACAGGAGCCATTATGGAGCGAAAGGATTTGGAAGAAATTGCAGAAGTGGTAATAGAATATGATTTATATGTGATTTCTGATGAAATTTATTCAGAACTTACTTATAAGGAAGAACATGTTTCTATTGCATCCCTTCCTGGAATGAAAGAAAGAACCATTTTAATTAACGGATTTTCAAAAGCTTATGCTATGACAGGATGGCGTTTAGGATATGCTTGTGGACCAAAACTGATTTTAGAGCAGATGTTGAAAATTCATCAATTTGCAATTATGTGTGCACCTACCAATTCCCAGTATGCAGCAGTAGATGCATTGAATCATGGGGATGAAGATGTAAAGAATATGCGAGATTCTTATAATCAGAGACGAAGATATCTGATGCACCGTTTCAAAGAAATGGGATTGGAGTGTTTTGAACCGTATGGAGCTTTTTATGTATTTCCATGTATTAAGGAATTTGGCATGACTTCGGAAGAGTTTGCTACGAAATTATTAGAGGAAGAAAAGGTAGCTGTAGTGCCTGGAACTGCTTTTGGAGACTGTGGAGAAGGCTTCCTACGTATTTCTTATGCTTATTCTTTGGAAAACCTGAAAGTTGCGTTAGGACGTATTGAAAATTTTATTACAAAACTACGTAAGGAGAAAAACAATGGCTAAATTGAATATTGTTTTATTTCAGCCGGAAATACCTGCAAATACAGGGAATATTGGAAGAACCTGTGTAGCAACTGACACCAGACTTCATTTAATTGAGCCTTTGGGATTTCGCTTAAATGAGAAAGAAATCAAACGTGCAGGAATGGATTACTGGAATGATTTAGAGGTAATTCGTTATGTAAATTATGAAGAATTTCTGGAAAAGAATCCGGGAGCGAAAATATATTACGCTACTACCAAGGCAAAACATACATATACAGAGGTGTCCTATGAGCCGGATTGTTATATTATGTTTGGAAAGGAAAGTGCGGGTATACCGGAAGAAATTCTGGTAGAAAATCCGGAAACCTGTATCAGAATTCCTATGCTGGATTCCATTCGTTCATTGAATTTATCAAATTCAGTGGCAGTGGTATTGTATGAGGCATTAAGACAAAACAATTTTGACCATATGCAGATGGAAGGAGAACTTCACAGATTGCATTGGTAAGGAAAATGAATATTTACAAGCGAAAGGCGAATTTAGATGGAAAGTAGGAAAAAATTTGTTCAGCTGTGCGAAGTTGTGGTGGCAGCTGCATTTGTTGCAGTGTTGCTAGTAAGTATATTAGCAGCAGTTAGTGGAGGAATTGACAATATATGGCAGATGGCAGCAGCCTTGATACTTGGTATCTTGCTTGTTGTACTTGTATTAAAATGTAATATTAACTATGAAAGCAAATATGCATTACTCTTTTTAGTAATAGTTTCCATGATTATAAAGGGAGGGACTGTTATTCTAGTCCGTCCTACTCCTGGAATCGACGATTTAGCTATGTTTGGATTTGCAGAAGAGATACTTTCTAATGGAAGAATAACGATTTCTAGTAGATACATAGCAGGGTTCCCACATATTATGGGATACGTTTCTTTTGTTACTATATTTTTCAAATTATTTGGACATGTACCTGTTGTTGCAGCTTGTGTAAATGCTTGTTTGAGTATTTTCTCCATGTTAGTTATCTATAGAATTGGCCACAAGGTTTTTGAGAATAAGAAGGCAGCTTTTTGGGCTTCATTCTTGTGGTGTATATGCCCTTCTCAGACATTGTGGAACTGTTTTGTTTTGTCAGAGGCTTATTATACAACGCTTTTATTAGTATCTATATATGTCATTATGCGGGCACTAAAAGAGAGAGAGGGTTCTATTAAAAAAACAGCATGTTATGGTATTTGTATTGGTGTTGTAGTAGCACTGTTTAATATGACAAGACCAGTGGGAATCGTTTTTATTATTGCTTTGGCTTTGATTATATTTTGTTTGGAAAATTTAAGAATAAATAAGCAGATGATTGTGCTGTTGGTAAGCAGTATTATTTGTTTTTTGCTGATGCAAAATGTAACAAATTTATATGTCAGATATATGGTTGGTGAGGAACCAGCGGGTCTTCCATGGTATAATATTGCAGTGGGATGTAATGAAGAAGGTGCCGGGAAGTGGAATGAGGAAGACTGGAATAGTTTTATAGGATTCCTGAATAGTGAAGAGAGTGCTGGAATTGCACAGGAAAAAATGCAGCCAATTGTAATAGAACATGTGAAAAGTATTGATAATTGGGGAACATTTTTGCTAAAAAAAATGCAAATCTTTATAGGAGATGATAGTTCTACACTTACGGCCTATTTAGATAAGGGTGGTGTGGATTATGAAGAGTATAAAGCTCTTTTGTCTAATGCATGTAATATTTTCTTCTATATGATAGAACTTATGGCTCTTGGAAGTTTGTTTTGGTTTATAAAAAAGAAAGAAAATCGGGAAATGTATTTATGCCTGTTAGTTTATATAGGTTCATTTCTTGCATATACGATAGTAGAAGTACAAACCAGATATCATTATCCATTAACTGCTATTGCAATAGTTTTGGCAGGGTATTTGTTGGGGACACTAGAAAAAGGTGCAAAAAGTATAGAGGAAAAATAATATATAATCAATAAAATTACAAGGAGGAAAAAATAATGAAGGGTACATGGAAGAAAATTATAGCAACTATAGTAACATTTGTATTTGTTTTGGAAGCAGCATTTGCACTAGGAGAGCCTGTAAATGCGGAAGCGGCAACTAAAAATTATATGAAAAAGGTAAATGTAAATTGGGATTTGAAGAAGAATAAATCTGTTACATTTAAAACGAAATATGCTGGCATTGGTATGAAAAAACAAAAGGCAAAAATCACAAATTATAAGATAAAAAATTCAAAGAAAAAGGGGTATAAAGAGTTAACATTTACACTAAGCTTTTCCCGACAATGGAATGTGAAAGCCAGTGAGGTTCACAAAATAGCTAATTCTGATTATTGTCAGAAAACAGGTCAAATTGGTGCTGGATGTTACTACGCAATAGTAGATTATAATACAGGAAAAACTTTGGAGAAAGAAAATAAGTACAATGTTACAGTGGAGAAGGAGTTAAAAAGTCAGACACCAAAATATTATTATTGCTATCATCAGGATGGCTATTATGAATGGGTATGTATATCAAATGGCAGTATGGAGATAAAGGTAACTTATCCAAAAAATTATAAAGGTCTTTGTATTGGAATAGGCGGAAAAACAACATTAGCTGAAACAAAAAATGATACAAAGTTTTGGAATGGTAAAGTTCCGTTTGGAAAAACAACATATTATAGTAAGAAAGATAAGAGTATCGCACATTTCATGCGTGTGACAAAATAAAGTTTTTGGTATTCAAGGTGATAATTGTAAATAAAATTTTTTAAGCAGGCAGGAAGTGTATAAATAACGGACGCAAGAGAAAAACTCAAGCGTCCGTTATCCATATATAAAAGCACTAATTTTCATTAATTCCTTTGGATTTTGTCAAAGTAAAAATAAACTCTGTCCCTACCTCTTCCGTAGAAACCACATTAATATTTTCATTATGAACCTGAATAATTTCCTTTACAATACTAAGCCCCAGCCCGGTTCCTTTCTTATCTTTTCCTCTTGAAGTATCAATCTTATAAAACCGGTCCCATATCTGGTTAAGACTTTCTTTTGGAATTCCAATTCCCGTATCCTTTACAGAAATCAGTACTTTTTCACTCTTTTCCGTAGTTTCCACATAAATGCTAGAGTCATTTTGGGAAAACTTAATAGCGTTATCAATTAAATTATACAGTACCTGCTGAATTTTCCCCATATCAGCAAACACATACAAAGATTGCCCTGTTAAAATCAATTCAATAGATAAATTCTTTGCCATACAGCTTCCGCCAAAAGAAGCGGCAGTATCCTTAATTACTTTATTTATATCAAAGTTAGTTTTTTCTAACATTAATTCTTTGGAGTTTAAGTTGTTCAACTGTAACATACCCTGCGTAAGCTTATTTAATCTTGCTGTTTCAGACAGAACAATATTCAAGTACTTTTCCTGCATTTCCACCGGAATAGTGCCATCTAAGATAGCTTCCAGATAGCCTTTAATAGAAGTTAAAGGAGAACGGAAATCGTGGGAAATATTTGCTATAAATTTCTTCTGATATTCCTCCGAAGCATCTAACTCACTTGCCATATAATTAAGAGAGTGGGCAAGGCGCCCGATTTCATCGTCTTTATGAATGGAAAGCTGATATTTAAAATTACCATGAGCATATTCGTTGGTTGCAGCAGTAATCTTTTTCAAAGGCAGATATACCATATATGTAAATACTCCAAGAATGATAATAGAAAGAAGAAAAATTACACATAAGGAAATATAGGAAATATTTAATATCTGGTCTCTGGATTCGGTAATTTGTGTCATGGAAGTATGAATGGCAATATATCCTTTTACAGTAATACCAGAAGTAATGGGATAGATTACACTTAAAACATCCTCTGAAAACATGCCATAAAAGTTCCCTGTACTATAAAAAGAATGGGAATTAGAGGCTGGATTAAAGCTTTCTATATGGGTTCGATTTGCCAGGTTCAGTTCTTCCCTTGAGTTTGCAATAATATCTCCCTGGGGTGAAATAATCCATATCTGGGCGGACATATAGGTGTCTAATGCCTGCAAATGGGAATGAACTGTAGACAAAGCCATTTCATTATTATAGTAACTGCTGGCATACTGGCTGGAAACTAATGTAGCTTCCTTATATAAATCATCTGCTTTTTGCTCCACCAAGTGGTTTAAAGTAAGATTGGAAGTAAGAAAAACAATGGTAAGAAAACTTAAAAAACCAAAAATCAGGTAGGCAAAAAGAAATTTTCGGTAAAGTGTATGCTTCATTCTATCTCACCTCAAATTTATAACCAATCCCCCATACTGTGGCAAGTCCCCAGTTTGCATGGTCCTTAATTTTTTCACGGAGACGTTTAATGTGAACGTCTACCGTACGGGTATCTCCCACATATTCATAGCCCCAGATATGGTCTAAAAGCTGTTCTCTGGTAAATACCTGATTTGGGGAAGAAGCAAGGAAATAAAGCAGCTCTAGCTCTTTTGGAGGCATATCCACGGTCTGTCCCTTGTAAAGTACTGAATAATTGGTCTGGTTAATAACTAATTCCGGATACTCCACAATTTTAGCATTACTGTTAGGTGTGGGCGTATTTTTCACAGGTTGGTAACGTCTAAGAACTGCTTTCACTCTTGCCACCAGTTCCTTTGAATCAAAAGGCTTAATAATATAGTCATCTGCCCCTAATTCAAGCCCAAGTACCTTGTCAAAAATTTCACCTTTGGCAGAAAGCATAATAATAGGTACCTGGGATTTTGCACGGATTTCCCTGCAGACTTGATAACCATCAATTCCGGGGAGCATCAGGTCTAATAAAATTAAATTAGGTTCAAAGGAGTCAAAGGTAGTTAAAGCTTCTTCTCCATCATTTACAATAGTTGTTTCAAAACATTCTTTGGTCAAATAAAGCGAAATTAGTTCCGCAATATTATTATCATCATCTACAATTAAGATTTTTTGTTTTGCTGCCATAATCTCCCTCCCAGATTATTTAAATTCAACAATAGTAACACCGGCATCTCCTTCGCCAAATTCTCCAAGACGAAAGGAAGATACATATTTTAAACGTCTTAAATGCTTGTGAACAGCGGCTCTTAAGGCACCAGTTCCTTTACCGTGGACCACTCGTACACTTGGCAGGTGGGCAAGATAAGCATCATCTAAATATTTATCTAATAAGGCAATTGCTTCATCAGTAGTTCTTCCAATTAAATTAATTTCTGTAGAAACGCTGGCAGATTTGGACATTTTCATTTTTCCGGTGCCAGTGCGGCTTACATTATCATTGGAAGGCTTTGGCTGTGCAATAATTTCTAAGTCTTTGATATTAACTTGAGAACGTAAAATTCCCATTTGTACATATAAATCCCCTTTGGCATTTGGCAGGGTACTAACAGTACCATCAAGTCCCATGCTTAACACCTTTACGCTGGTTCCAACTTTAAAATCGGCAGGTTTATGAAGCTTCTTAGGTTTTGCTGTGTTTTTCACTGCCAGTTTGTTGTTAACAGAATCCAGTTTCTTTTTGGCTTCCTGACGACGTTTTTCCATTTCCTTGGAAGCACCGCTTTCTTCATAGAAGCGGCGGAAATCCTTCATAGTCTGGTCGGCATAGGATTTAGCATCATTTAAAATTTCACGGGCCTTTTCATTGGCATCCCGTAAAATATCTTCTCGCCGTTTATCAATATTATCATTTTTCTTTTCCAAGCGGAGCTTTAACTGCTTGATTTCCTCTTTGTACTGCTTAATTTCTTCTTGTTCTTTTTCGATAGTTTTTCTGCTTTCTTCTAAGTCAGCAATGACATCTTCAAAGCTTTCTGCTTCTTTACTGATTCGGGTTTTGGAATCTTCGATAATATAATCAGGAAGTCCAAGTTTGGAAGAAATAGCAAAAGCGTTACTTTTTCCAGGAATTCCAATCAGTAAACGGTAAGTTGGGCGAAGAGTTTCCACATCAAACTCACAGCAGGCATTTTCTACACCATCAGTAGAAAGGGCAAATACCTTCAATTCGCTATAGTGAGTAGTAGCCATGGTGCGAATTCCCAAATTATGCAGATGGGAGAGAATGGAAGTAGCCAGTGCAGCACCTTCGGTAGGGTCGGTACCGGCGCCCAATTCATCAAACAACACTAAGGAGTTTTCATCTGCATGTTGAAGAATTTGCACAATATTTGTCATATGAGAGGAAAAAGTACTAAGAGACTGTTCAATGCTTTGCTCGTCCCCAATATCTGCAAACACATCCTGAAATACCGTCAATCTGGAATGATCTAAAGCAGGAATATGAAGTCCTGCCTGTCCCATAAGAGAAAACAGCCCTACTGTCTTTAAGGAAACAGTTTTACCACCAGTATTAGGTCCGGTAACAATTAACAGGTCAAAATCTTCTCCAAGACGGATGGTAATTGGCACTACTTTATGCTTGTCTAACAGTGGATGACGTCCCTCTTTAATATGAATGATTCCATCGGTATTAAATTCCGGTTCACTACCCTTGTAGGATTTAGAAAGTAATGCTTTGGCAAAGATAAAATCTAACTTTGTCATAAGCTTGTAGTTTTCTATGATTTCCTCAATATGTTCTGCAGTAGCTGCACTTAAAGAAGCAAGAATACGTTCAATTTCTTCCTGCTCTTTTAATACAAATTCTTTATAGTCGTTATTTAATTTCACAACAGCCATAGGCTCTACGAAAAAGGTGGAACCACTGGAAGACTGATCATGAATCATACCAGCAATCTGGGAACGGTGCTCCGCTTTTACCGGGAGGCAGTATCTTCCGTTACGCTGGGTAATCACCGCATCCTGTAAATAAGTTCTGGTAGTAGCATTAGAAGTCATGGAAACCAGCTGGGCATGAATTCGCTCATTGATATTTCGCATGTTTCTACGAATATTCTTCAGTTCCGGAGAGGCATCATCACTAATTTCATCAATGGAAATAATACATCTTCTGATTTCCCCGGATAATAAAGTAAGAGGCTCTAAAGCATTAAAGTACACGGCAATGCTGTCCTCTGGTAAATCAGGGTTTTCATTTCTGGAATATTGTTTTACACGATTGGTGTTTTCCAAAAGATTGCAAACATTTAATAATTCTTCCTGATTTAAAGTACTTCCGATTTCAAGACGTTTTAAGGAGGCCCGGATATCATGGACACCGCCGAAGGAAACACTTCCATGTTTATAAACACGAACTAAAGCATCGGAAGTTTCCTTCTGAGCTTGTTCAATTTCTTCTTTATTTGTCATTGGAACCAGCTCTTTACACATCTGCTGGGCACCGGCGCTACAGGCGTGGGAGATGAGCAGGTCTATGACTTTTGTATATTCAAGTGTTTTAAGAGATTTCTTGTTCATTTTATTACTACCTTTCAAAAAAGTGTATTCGTTATCTATTATACAATAAATGGGGGGAGTTATACAAGACCTGTGTTGGCTAGGGAGTCAGGCAGAGGGACGCCCAGAAGGGACACTGCGGCTGTGAATGGTAAACGTCAGTGGTATTAGTGAAATAAGCATTGCGGCAAATAAAATTTTACATTGGTTCATAAATTGTTCATATGTATTTGTTACAATATTTTTACATGTGCGTTTAACAAGTAAAATTGCTTGGTGTAAGATTTGTATAAGGAAGGACAGGGGCTCTGTGATATGAAGGAAGAACAGGAAAAAAAAGAACTAGAGCAGGCGTCAGAATATTCATTTATTAAAGAAAAGATTAAAGAAAGGCCGAAAAATAAAAAGAAAATAGCCCTCCAGTGGGGAGGATTTCTGGCAGGGGCGGTGATTTTCGGAGCGATAGCCAGTCTGGTTATGGTTGTTATGACACCTTGGCTGGAAGAAATGATGTATGGAAAAGATGAACCGGAAGTGGTGACCATTCCAAAAGATGAGCTGTCCTCATCCGAAACCACCATAACACCTACACAGACTCCGGTCCCAACACAGGAACCTGTGGTGAATGTAGTGGAGAAAAATTTGGAAACCAAAGATTATATTAATCTTTACAGCCAGATTTATCATGTGGCAGACAGTGTGAAAAATTCTTTAGTCACAGTAGTAGGAGTAAGTAATAATGTGGACTGGCTGAACAATCCTTATGAAAATGAAGGCCAAGCCTCTGGTATTGTAGTGGCAGATAATGGGCAGGAGATTTTGATTCTTACCGATAAAAGCATTATTCAAAATGTAGAGGAAATTAATGTCTCATTTGCAGATGGTGCCAGTGTTCCGGCAGTTCAGAAAAAATATGATGGAAATACAGGATTGGCTATTTTAGCAGTAGAACGTAAGAATGTGAAGGCAGAAAGTTTAAGTAAAATTCTACCAATTACTTTAGGAAATTCCAAGCTGGTTCAGTTGGGAACACCTGTGCTGGCTGTGGGAAGTCCTCTTGGTACTACAGAGTCTGTTCTGAGTGGAAATATTACCTCTTTAAAAACGGTTTCTACTACAGAAGATGTGATATATCCTTTGATTCGGACAGATATGCTGGGAAGCAGCAGCGGAAATGGGATATTACTTAATTTTAATGGAGAAGTAGTAGGTATTTTTACAAGAGACCTTAGTGCATCCTCGGAAAATGGAACGATTACCGCTTATGCTATTTCAGAATTAAAAGGGATTATTGAACGACTTTCTAACAACCTGGGAATTGCCTATTTGGGAGTAAGGTGCAGGGAAGTTACGGAAGAAGACCAGAAAACTTATAACATGCCAAGAGGTGTAGGGGTAACTAATGTAGCCATGGATTCTCCGGCAATGGCATGTGGTATTCAGAGCGGTGATATTATAGTGGAAATAGAAGAAAAAGAGATAACTACCCAAAGAGAGTTTGAAAACGCTATCAGTGCCTGCGAGCCGGAACAGATTATTTCTATTACTGCAATGCGGATGGGAGCAGAAGGATACGTGGAAGTTAAGTTTGATGCTACATTAGGCGTAATGTTATAAGGCTTTAGAAGACAAAAAAGTAGTTGCAACCAATTTAGGGTTGGTGTATGATAATAATACGAAAAAGCTGTGAAGTGACAGCGGGCTGAAAACGTGGAAATCAGCTCCTAAAAGGGAATGTAAAGTGCATGGGCATTAACATTCCCTTTTTAAATGAAGCTGCAAATTTTATGAAATATTTGCAGGAAAATCTCATATTAATATAGAATGCTAGTATAGTATTTTCAGAATGTTTTACAAGTACAAGAAATTAGAAAGGTTTGGTAGAAATTATGAAATATATTGAAACATTAAAAGAAGGAGAAAGAATCTCAGACATTTATCTTTGCAAACAGAAACAGGCATTAGTAACGAAAAACGGAAAGCCATATGAATCCGTGATTTTACAGGATAAAACAGGAACATTGGATGCAAAAATCTGGGAGCCAAACTCTGCGGGAATTGATGATTTTGATGTAATGGATTATATAGAAGTAATGGCAGATATTACTAGCTTTCAGGGGGCGTTACAGGCTAATGTGAAGCGTGTAAGAAAGGTATCTGAGGGAGAATATGATCCAAAGGATTTTCTTCCTACTTCAGAACAAAATATTGAAGATATGTACAAGGAATTTATAGCTTACATAGATAAAGTGAAAAATCCATACTTAAATAAACTTTTAAAAAGCTTTTATGTAGAGGATGAAGATCTGATTAAGAAATTTAAGTTCCATTCTGCAGCAAAAAGTGTCCATCATGGCTTTGTAGGAGGACTTCTAGAGCACTCTTTAAGTGTAACAAAGCTTTGCGACTATTATGCAAAAACATATACCGTATTAAACAGAGATTTACTTTTAACAGCAGCCATGCTTCATGATGTGGGAAAAACACAGGAATTATCTTCCTTCCCGGTAAATGATTATACAGATGACGGACAGTTGCTGGGACATATTATGATTGGAGCAGAAGAAATTGGTTACCGTATTCGAGGAATCGAAGGTTTTCCAGCAAAATTAGCCAGTGAATTAAAGCATTGTATTTTGGCTCATCATGGGGAACTAGAATATGGTTCACCAAAGAAACCGGCACTGGCGGAAGCAGTAGCCTTAAATCTGGCAGATAATACAGATGCCAAGATGGAAACTATTAAAGAATTATTTAATAGTGCAGGGGATAATAACGGCTGGCTTGGTTATAATCGTTTGTTTGAATCCAATTTTAGAAAAAGTACTAAATATAACGATTAAGAAAGAGTGAAAATATAGAGGGTAGTGAAAGAATATATAAGGTGAAAGTATATAAAATGATGTTGGGTCCAAAAGGTATTTTGACCCTGCTATCAAAAATGCAGTGATTAAGGGAAAAGGCGTAGCAATATAGAGAAATCAGAGGCTTAGGTAGATATGAATTTTAAGAAAAATGATGTGGTAACAGTAACAATTGAAGATATGGGACAGGATGGCGAAGGAATCGGCAAAGTAGAGGGGTTTACTTTGTTTATTAAGGATGCCGTGATTGGTGACGTGGTAGAAGCCAAGCTTATGAAGGTGAAAAAGAATTATGGCTACGCCCGCCTTATGAAGCTGGTAACACCTTCTCCTTATCGTGTAGAACCTAAATGCCCAGTATACAGACAGTGTGGTGGCTGTCAGATACAGGCTCTGGATTATCAGGAACAGTTGAAATTTAAGGAGCGGAAAGTTCGTGGAAATCTGGAACGTATTGGTGGATTTAAACACATTCCTATGGAACCAATTATGGGAATGGATATGCCATATTATTACCGCAACAAGGCACAGTTCCCTGTTGGAACTGATAAAAATGGCCAGATTATTACTGGTTTTTATGCAGGAAGAACCCATGATATTATTCCAAATACCAAGTGTTATCTAGGAGTTTCAGTGAATGAAGAAATTTTAAACGTGGTTTTGGAGTTTATGAAAAAGTATCATGTGACTGCTTATGATGAAGCTACTGGAAAGGGGCTGGTACGACATGTGTTGATTCGTGTGGGCTTTACCAGTAAGGAAATTATGGTGAGTCTTGTGGTGAATGGAAGAAAACTGCCTCATTCAGAAGAGCTGGTGGAAGAGTTGGTGAAAATTCAGGGAATGACTTCTATTACTTTGAATGTGAATACTAAGAAGACCAATGTAATTCTTGGGGATGAGGTGATTTTGCTTTGGGGCGAAACTTATATTAAGGATAATATAGGTGACATTGTATATCAGATTTCTCCATTGTCTTTTTATCAAGTGAATCCGGTGCAGACCAAGAAGCTTTACGAGACTGCTCTTGAGTATGCCGGACTGAAAGGTCAAGAAACGGTTTGGGATTTGTACTGTGGAATTGGAACGATTTCCTTATTTTTGGCACAGAAAGCGAAGCAGGTGTATGGAGTGGAAATTGTACCTCAAGCCATTGAGGATGCCAAGCGGAATGCCAAATTAAATGGGATTGAAAATGCAGAGTTTTATGTGGGGAAGGCGGAAGAAGTGTTGCCGGAACTTTATGAGAAGGAAGGGATTTATGCGGATGTGATTGTAGTGGATCCGCCGAGAAAAGGATGCGATGAGAAGTGTCTGGAGACCATTGTGAAGATGAAGCCGGAACGAGTGGTGTACGTGAGCTGCGATTCAGCTACCCTGGCACGGGATTTGAAGTATCTTTGCGGGGAGGGGTATGAAGTGACGAGAGTGCGGGGGTGCGATATGTTTCCGATGACTGGGCATGTGGAGACGGTATGCTTATTGTCCAAACTTCATGAAGCGAAGCATCATATCAACGTAAAGGTAGATATGGATGAGCTTGATTTGACAAGTGCGGAGGCTAAGGCGACGTACAAAGAGATTGAGGAATGGGTTCAGGAACACTATGGATTTCATGTGACGAATCTGAATATTGCTCAGGTGAAGCAGAAACATGGGATTATAAAAAGAGAGAACTACAATAAGCCTAAATCAGAGAACAGCAGACAGCCTGGATGTCCGGAGGAAAAAATAAAGGCTATAGAGGATGCAATGAGGCATTTTCAGATGATATAAGGAGTTGATAACACATGAGTGAATTGTGGGATGTGTATACTATAGACAGAAAGACGACCGGAAAGACTTGTATTCGTGGTGAACAGAACACACTATCGGATGAAGAATTTCACCTTTGGGTTATGGTTTGGATAAAGAATCCGACGACCGGTAAATATCTGATATCACAGAGAACTGCTAACAAAGACACGGATCCGCTGAAATGGGAAACTGTTGCAGGGCATTCTATATTAGGTGATACAAGTCTTGATGCAGCACTGCGTGAAGTTTATGAGGAAGTTGGAATCGAACTGAAAGCTGAGAATGCAAAAATACTTGCAACTAAAATAGCTTTGACAATAGACGGACGGCGCCATAACTGGATATGTGATTCGTTCTATTTTGAAACAACTATGGAGCCTGATTTAGACAAAGCAACTACCAATGAGGTCATACAAACAAAGTGGCTCACTTTTGATGAAATAAAAGAAATGTATGAACGCGGTGATTGCTGTCTTAATATGGGAGAACTTTATGGATTTGAATTAAACCCAGTACCGCAGGACGAGTATCAGGATATTATTGGTCAGACTGTAAAAGGCAAAATTGACCGTCCTATGGGAAGTTACCATCCACGTCACAAAGATCTTTATTATCCAGTCAACTATGGCTATGTTGATGGAATTACAGGAGGTGATGGAGAAGAACAGGATGTATATCTTTTGGGCGAGACTTCTGCAGTTATGGATTTTGTAGGAAAAGTAATTGCCGTCTATCATAGATATGATGATAAAGAAACGAAATGGATTGTTGTTCCTTGCGATGAAAAAGGCATTATACGGAGTGATATTAAGACACCTAATAAAGATGAAATATATGCTCAGATTGCCTTTCAGGAACAGTTTTACAGCGGAGTTTTGGTGGGATTACAATAAAATGCATAAATAATGCACTATGGCAAAAATGAAAATGGAAGTTTGCTGATATGAATTGCAGTGTTCGTGTGTTTTTTGTTATAATAGCTTTCGTGGCATACTGATAATCAGGAGTCACATAGGAGGTAATCATGAGAATGCGAGATAACTACTCGGTGCAGTTTTGATGCTGACAGCAGGTTGTACCGAGGTTAATAGATGTTATTTGCTGTCACATACTGCACCGAACAAATAATGAAGAACAGACTTTTATTTGAAAAGGAGCAGATATGGTATTGTCAATATGAATACAGATAGAATGAGTGAATTAAGAAAAGAGTGGGAAGCAGAGGAGAAGGTTGCACACATACATGGTTGGGACTTTTCTCATATTCATGATAGATATGAAGAGGAGGATGATCTCCCGTGGGACTACAAAAAGATAATTGAAGAGTTTCTTCTTCCTGATATGAAACTGTTGGATTTTGATACAGGTGGTGGCGAGTTTCTATTATCTTTGAAACACCCATACAAGAACACTGCAGCTACTGAAGGATATGCCCCTAATGTTGAATTGTGTAAGGAGGTTCTGTTACCGCTTGGGATTGATTTCAGACCTTGCGATGATGAGTCTAATATACCTTTTGCTGACAGCTCTTTTGACATAATGATAAACAGGCATGGAAGTTTTGATCCTGTGGAAGCACATAGACTTCTTAAGCCAGAAGGACTTTTTATCACACAGCAGGTAGGAAGCAAAAACGATAGAGATCTCGTTGAAATGGTTCTTCCTGATGTGCCTGCCCCTTTCCCAGAACTTGAATTATCTATTCAGAGGAAGAAGTTTGAAGAAGCAGGCTTTGAGATAATCCGTGCTGAAGAAGTATTTAAGCCAATTAGGTTTTATGATGTAGGGGCATTTGTATGGTTTGCGCACATCATTGAATGGGAGTTCCCGGGATTCTCCGTTGAAAAATGCTTTGATAAATTACTTGAAATGCAGGAAGTAAGTGACAAGAATGGTTTTGTAGAAGGTACTATTCACAGATACCTTATAGTGGCAAAGAAAAAAGGCTAATAATGATGGAGCGGTAAGTATAAACTTGCCGCTTTTTCTTTGCAGGAAGATTGAGGAATAAATCCCAGACGAGTCCTTCGGTCTTGCGTTATTTTTTCTTCTTACCACGCCCATTCCCTTTGATGGGTTTGCAGAGAACGGAGTACCGCTGCAGTATATCGGTAAAGGTCTTAAACTCATAGGGATCCATCTTGGTAAAGTTTATTTTGAAGAGTTTGCTGTACATTATCATTTGAGCTTGCGTAGCATTATCGGCAGTCTTTAGTTCTTCAAATGAGTCGAGGATATCATCCACAGGCGTAGTTGTATCACCGGTTTCTGCATCTTTGCTATGAGCATCTCTTAAATCTTTTGCAATTTTTACGATGTCATTTCCGAGAAGATTGTTGAAGTAATTATCTTCAGAAATAGATGCTGTCTTTAAAGTTTTCATGTAGTGATCTTCGTCAGAAATACCTTTGCGCTGAAGACGAACTCTAGTCTGTTCAATCATTTTGTTGATGTTCCTAAATTGCATGCCTGCTAGATTATCAACATAGATTTCCATGTCTGTGAGAAAATTCGTAAACTCAGGATGTTTTATTATTTCACAAATCAGGCGAGCATTCAGTTTGCCTTTTTTTAATATCTCAACAGTTTCATCATCTAACCCTAAGTTATCAACCGGGAATCTGTGTTGTTCACGATTTTCGGTAAGTCCTAATAAATAATCAGATGTTACACCATAAAAATTTGCAAGGGTGACAATAGCCTTGTGAGTAATTTCTTTATAATTATCTGTTTCATAATTTCCCAGAGATGCTCTGGATATGCCGGTCTGCTCTGACAGTTCTTGCAGAGACAGACCTTTTTCTATTCTCAAATCTTTCAATTTTTCCTGAATCGATAATTTACATTTCATGAATCCAGTCCCCTTTAACAAAGTTTATATAAAATGGCACATCTACATTATAGCTGAGCGCACGTTTGTAGGATACGGCTAAATCTAAAAACATGGAATTTTATATTCTTTTAAAAATATTCCTACCTCTTGGATATACGGATTGGACCGCTTATTTCTTGGATAATGTGTTCATGAACGATGATTCCTTGTCGGGAGAGGAGGTGAAAAGCAAATGCTAAATCAAGGATATGTTCCATGTGACAAACAAATTCATATCAAGTTATCAGAGGCAGAATTACAGATGATTCGGGATAGGATGGCGCAGATGGGATTCAGAAATCTGAGCGCTTATGTTCGCAAGATGGCAATTGATGGATATTACATTCATGTCGATTTTAAAGAACTTCTTGAAATCATCAGGCTCATGAGAATTGACAGCAACAATATCAATCAGATATTGCGAAATACAGAAATGATAATGACCCAAGATTTGTTATTCAGAACTGGATGCGAAACAGAAATACAGTTGAGTTTTTAGCAGTTTGGGAAGAACTTCATAATCCGGATTTTAACCGTGTGCAATTAGAGGCGGTTAGAAGTGAGGCTGGATTAAACAGATTTGTTATGACACCTACTAAATGGATTGAACAGACAAATGCTATTGGAATAGTGTCGAAAGCTGGCAGGTACGGTGGAGGTACTTATGCACATAGCGATATTGCAATGGCATTTGCCACATGGATTTCTCCAGAATTCCAGTTGTATATTATGAAAGACTACCGTAGGTTAAAGCAGGATGAAAATAGTCGGCTTTCATTGGATTGGAACTTGAACAGAGCTTTATCAAAGGTGAACTACCGTATTCATACAGATGCAGTGAAAGAAAATTTGATTCCACCAGAATTAACGCCAGAACAGATTGCCTATACATATGCCAGTGAAGCAGATCTTTTAAATGTTGCTTTATTTGGACAAACTGCAAAGCAATGGAAGAATAACAATCCAAGCAAAAAGGGTAATGTGCGTGACGATGCAAATTTAAATCAGTTATTGGTGTTGGCAAATATGGAGAGTTATAATGCTATTTTAATTGAGCAGGGGAAATCTCAATCAGAAAGACTTATATTGCTTAGAAATTTGGCAATTAAGCAGATGGATACACTATCCAGTATCAATTTATCAGCGGTTCGGCACTTCCTGGAGGTGACATGTAATTTGAAGAAAGAAAAAATTAAAGTGTATTTATACACTCGTGTCTCAACAGCTATGCAGATAGATGGTTATTCACTGGAAGCACAGAAAACCAAAATGAAAGCCTTCTGTGACTATAATGAATATGAGATTGTTGGCGAGTATGAAGACGCAGGAAAATCCGGTAAATCCATAGAAGGAAGAATTGCTTTTAATCAGATGATGGACGATATCAAATCAGGAAAAGATGCAGTATCTTATGTCCTTGTATTCAAGCTTTCTAGATTTGGCAGAAATGCAGCAGATGTACTTGCCACACTACAGGTGATGCAGGACTTTGGAGTTAATCTAATCTGCGTAGAGGATGGAATTGACTCATCTAAGGATGCCGGTAAGCTCATGATATCTGTGCTGTCAGCAGTGGCGGAGATTGAGCGTGAGAACATTCGTGTTCAGACCATGGAAGGCAGGATGCAGAAAGCCAGGGAAGGCAAATGGAATGGTGGCTTTGAACCGTATGGATATTCGCTTATTGATGGCAAACTGGAAGTCAATGAGGAAGAAGCAGTTGCCATCAGAACGATATTTGATCAATATGTAAATACGGATTTGGGGGCTAATGGAATTGCTAAGTATTTAGAAAATCACGGAATCCATAAGATAGCCAGACAAAATGGTACAAATTCATTATTTGATGCTGCTCTTATCAGAAGGATTATTCAGAATCCGGTTTATTGCGGTAAAATTTCTTATGGCAGGAGACGGACTTAAAAGGTTCATGGTACGAGGAATGAGTATAGGCAGGTAAAAAAGGATGATTATCTATTAGTAGATGGTTTGCACGAAGCTCTTGTATCAGAAGAAGTGTGGGAACAGGTGCAGGTCAAAGTGGCTGCACAGGCAAAAAAGTATGAAAAAGTCAATCGTGATAAAGGAGAAAAGATTCATCTTTTATCAGGAATTTTGAAATGCCCTGTCTGTGGCACAGGCATGTATGGTAATAAGGCTATTAAGAAACGCAAGGATGGAAGCAATTATAAGGATTTTTATTACTATGGTTGCAAGCACCGCAATATGACCAGAGGCCATAAGTGTGATTACAGAAGACAGGTGCATGAAGAGATGTTGGACGCTGCTGTTGCAGAGGTAATCAGCAAGTTGGTTAGTAATCCTAAGTTCTCAGATTTGATCCGTAGCAAGATAAATATGGAAGTAGATACCAGTACACTGGATCAGGAGATAGCAAATTATGAGAAGCAATTAAGACAGCTATATCATAACAAAGATTCCATTTTGTCTGATATTGATTCTCTTGACTACGAGGATAAGCATTATCAACGAAGAAAGACAGATTTGGATAATCGTTTGTACAAAACCTATGATAAAATAGAGGAAGCAGAGGAACTGCTTGTATCTGCAAAAGCCAAGAGACGTTCTTTGCTGGCAGATAAGATTACTGGAGATAATATCTACAAGGCACTTATTTTCTTTGATAAGTTGTATGATAAAATGAACGAAGCAGAGAAACGAGAATTCCTGTCACAGTTAGTGGATAATGTACAGATTTATGAAGAACGGAAAGAAAATGGTCAGTGGCTAAAATCCATAGAATTCAAGTTGCCTATTATAGAAAAAGAGTTTACACTAAGTTTGGACAACAATGCGCAAACTGAGACGGTTGTCTTGATGTCTAGGAAAGATAAATAAATAGCGAAAAGTAGCGTATTTACGGGCTTTTTTGAGATTAGGCAATAGCTCATGAAAGTCCGTAATTCTTATATTGAAACATATCTACTGTAAAAGCGGTCAGAGGGTTTAGGCAGTGGATTAGATGTTGTGGGTTGTGGCACTAGGATAGATTTACTATAAAACGTAAATGGTGAAAAACCAACTATTTTTTATATCGCATAATCTTCTCCCAGTTCGCTGGGAACCCCATTTCCTTGAGTAACTGTTCACGAGTAAGATGCGGGCATTGTTTGAGAACCTTATTGATGAGTTTTGTTAAACAGGATTTGAAAGCTTTAAAATCTTCATCACTGGTAAGATAGCGTAAGGCTATCACGACGGCAAATAAGTCTTGTTTTCCATATTGATAGCTTTTGTTTTTCTGAGAAATTTGCAACTTTTTATGTAACAGCGTATCTGGTATTGTCTCATGTATACGGAATGAAAAGAGACGCTCTCCATGGGCACATACATTTCTGCATCGTGCAATTATTGTAACAAATTGGTGCAACTGCTTTTCTGAAATATTAGTAAAATTCTTGCTTATTTTGGTTCTTAAGTCAGTAGTCGCATATTGATACATTTTGGAAATCTGACCAAATGTAAGTGCATTGGTTGCTACCCATAATGGTACATTGTGGTGCATGTTTGCGGAATGATTTATATATGCATATTGGCTAGGTACCGAAATAGCTTTTTGCAAAGAATGAACTAATCTTTGAACTTGCTGTTGTTTTTTTCTTATTGTAATTATAGCAGTTTACATTAAGATAATGACTTTGTTGTTCGCCATATTTTTCACAAAAGTGATAAGAAAACATGGACTTCATATGACGTTCCACATGAAGGATATACTTTAAAAATAAAGTGCGAAGCTCTTCGTCAAAATAATAAAAGGAAACCAATTCATCAAAAGTTACGCCATGAGCATATTTGTTGGATGCGTTGTGTTTAAACAAAGATTTATATCCACCGATAAGGGAATAATAACTGATTTCTTCCAGCATTTTCTTGGCATAATCCGGGTCGGGAATTGCCAGTTGCTTGTCATGTTCAAGGATATGTAATTGTTGTTGGTATGTTAGAAATGTTTTTGCCAAATGTACCCCTTCTTCCTATGTTGTGGTATAAAAAAAGTGGAGCCCACGCATGGAACTCCACCGGCTGCGGGCATCGCAAGTTTCCGCAGCACAACCACTAGGTATAATATACCATCGAAGACAAAAGCTGTCAAATGGATTTTTAGTGGTATTGATAGTTTATACGTTTTTATTTGTAGTTATTCTGTTTGTGTTAAAAAACGTCAACAGGATATTTATCATACAATGATGTATATCTGATAGAATCAAATGATGAATAAAATTGGGGGATAAGGATAAGTTACGAGTTTGCGGATATTACGGTTTTGGTAAATAGACAAAAGGTAATGCGAATGGGTGGATAAAGTCAGATAAGTAAGAAAGGTGGTAGTAGTATGGCGGATATAGTTCGAATAGTGATAAAAGGCGCATCAGGATACTGTTGCTTGGATGATGCTTTTAATGATAAGGTTACGATCACTGGTGAGTCAATTTCATATGAATATATCCCCGATGTGGAAAAAGAAATGAAGTATTTATAACGTTTTTGCCTTACAAACGTGTTACAAAATATCGGTGCACTCGCCACACGTATGCCAAGTCCAAAGGTTTGTACGCCAAATGAAGTAGGCAATACCGCTTAAACACATAAAATAGCAAAAGGTGTAAAAATCCAGTACTCTGATATGGAAACCATAAATTATCAAGGAGCAAAGCAAAATGACAGAGTCATAGATGAGAAGTTGTGCAATATTACTAAAAAAGAATGAAAAAACGACAAAAAAACAATAGAAATGACAAGAAAAAATTGACATTAGCTTAAAAAATATCTATACTAGAATAAGGTGATTGTTTTTGGAAAATCATGGAGATTAAGAGAGGAAGAGGTGCGTCTATGGGGAAAAAGGATATTTCAGGGGAACAGTTGAGTAATCGTATCAGTCTGGCATGTTATACGGTTTTGGTCACTATATTAATGGCATGTTATTTGTTGGAAGTAATTAAGGGGGCTAGAACCATTTCTTATTATACAGTGTTTTCTGTGCTTGCATTAGTGCCGGTGATAGCAACATATATAATGTATTATCGGAATAAGGAAAGTAAGATAGTACGTTATAGTATAGCAGCAGGATTTGGAGTTTTTTACCTATTTGTTATTTTTACTACCGTATCTCCTATTGCTTATGTGTATGCAATCGTGTTATTGCCTGTTTTGGTGGCATATAGTGATATAAAGCTTATGTCACTTTTTTCTATTCTTGTAGGTTTGGGGAATGTTGTATATGTGATTTATAGTGGAATAACAGGGCAGATTCGTGCAAGTGATGTTGCAAATGTAGAGATACGAGTTGCATCTGTAATTTTATTTAGTATTTTTGCAATAGTGGCAACTAGAGTGTTGCAGAAGAATAATGAGAAACAGTTGAATACAATTCGAGAGGAAAAAGAGAATACTGCACGGTTGATGGAAGAGTTAGTTGTGGCATCTAAGAATATGATACATAATATTAAATTAGTATCAGATAAGATGGAAGTGTTAGAACATTCTGCCAATGACACTATGGCTTCTATGAAAGAAGTAACCCAAGGGACTACGGATACAGCAACAGCCATACAATTACAAATGGAAAAAACATCAGAGATTCAAGATGCTATTGAAAGTGTAACGCAGTTTTCGGAACAAATGGATGTTAATTTAGAATGTACCAAGCAAGAATTGGTACAGGCTCAGAATGAAATTGATCATTTGATTCAATGTGTGAATATTTCGAATGAAGAGAATGGCCGTGTGTCTTCGGAATTAAAAGAGTTACATGTATATACAGAGCAGATGAACTCCATTACGCAAATGATTGGAGAAATCACAACGCAGACCAGTTTGCTTTCTTTGAATGCAAGTATTGAAGCAGCAAGAGCAGGAGAGGCAGGAAAAGGATTTGCAGTAGTTGCTTCTGAGATTTCTACTTTAGCAACGCAAACGCAGGATGCCACAGAGAAGATATCTGAGTTAATCGAAAATATATCTGCAAAAATAGTGAAAGTAGTGAAAGTGGTAGAAGTTATGATTACAAATAGTAATTCGCAAAATACAGCTGCCAATTGTTCGGTGGATAGTTTTGGGAAGATTCATGTGTCTACACAACAGGTTTGTGAAAGTTCTAGCAAATTAAAGGAAATGATAATACAATTGTCAGAGGCGAATCAAGGAATTGTATCAGGAATTGGAAATATTTCTGCATCAACACAAGAGGTGACAGCACATTCTAGTGAAACGTTGGAAAGAAATGCAAAGAATGCAGATATTACCAATGAAATTGGACATATAGTAGAACAACTAAATGAGATGGCAAAAAAACTAGTGATGGTGGAAAAAGAATAGGAAAAATACCTGAAACCCCTTGAATTCAATAAAATAACAAAGTGGTCTGAGCCGCTTATTTTCAAGTAATTTTGAAGGTAAGCGGCTCCTTCTTTTTACGTGTTTTTATTCATTGAACACCTCTGTTTAATATTTATAAGTCCAATGATATATAATTATTTAATATATGATTTAATGTAACGTTTGCTAGATTTGCATCTGTTCAATTTTTAAAATACATATTATAATATATACATCTACCGGGATTAGCTAACTAGCATATATGCGTTTTAAAGAACAGAGGTAATAATTATGAAAAAATTTTTAAAAAGAGAGAAAAGCATAATAACTTTTCTATATATATTGGGATTAGTGGGAATGTTCTCAATATTGATGGCAATTTGTATTAGTCGAGAAAAACAGGAACAGAAGATAGAACAGGAAACATATCAAAACATCACTGCATCCTGGACGTTAGATAGAGAAGGGACGAAACCGGTTGAAGTGAAAAAACTGGGTGAATATATGGATACGGAAACCGGGATATTGTCTATGTATTATCAACTTCCGGAAATGGAGGCAGACATTAGTCTTGTGTACCGTTCAAAGGATGTATATACTCGTGTATTAATTGGTGAAGAGGTCATTTACGAAACATCAGTATATGACTCAAGATTTTATAATAGATCCCCCGGGAATCTTTGGAACGTACTTAACATTAATTCGAAATACTCAGGAAAATGTCTGGAATTACAGATAAGTATGGTCTATGATACAAAAGCAATAACAGTAGACTCTTTATTGCTTGGCGATAAAGCAGATATTATTTTAGGGCTTTTTGCAGAGAATATGTTTGGTATTATTGTTAGTTTGTTATTGATTTTGCTGGGCGTAGTACTAATAGTGGTTGATTGTCTGCCATCCTATGGTCGTTCCAAAAAACATCATGGCTTATGGTGGGTAGGAGTATATGCATTTTTAACCGGAGTATGGAGTTTAATTGAAACTAATGTAGTGCAGTTCTGTGTTGAAGACATGCGTATCCTGCAGTTGATTGATAATATGATTATGATGATTGACACAATACCACTATTTTTATATTTGAATACGGAATATAAGATTTTAAAAAACAGAGGGATGCGTGCACTGGCATATATTCTTACCGGGTATCCATTGCTATGTGTGGTCATGCAGTATAGTGGAATAAAAGATTTGCATGACATGCTTAATGGTGGACTTTATATTATGTTAATTGCTGATTTTGCAATGTGCACATGGCTTCTTTGCAGATTTTTTAAATTGAAAAAGAAAAAAAAGCCGGTACTTAATTGCTTTTTAATGTTTTTTGGATTGAGTTGTTGTTGTTCCTGTACTATATTTGAAACATTCAGATCACTTAGGGTGGATAGAATGGATAGAGCAGGACTGATTCGAATTGGTATGTTGATACTTTGTATTTGTTTTGCTATTGGAAGTCAGATTGATACATATAAAATTGTAGAGCAGGGACTGAAATATGATTTGATTAGCAAACTTGCATATTCTGACGGATTGACAGGACTTGGGAACAGAACAGCTTACTTAGAACAACTGGAGTTCTACGGAAGTAATCCCAAAGAAATCATGCAGTTAGGTATTGTATATTTAGATGTAAACAATTTGAAAATGGTAAATGACAGTCAGGGACATGAATTTGGAGATGAATTAATCAAAGGTGCGGCTAAGATTATTGAGGACAGCTTTGGACATTTTGGAAAGTCTTACCGTATTGGTGGAGATGAATTCTGTGTTTTGATCACAGGCATTGATGTAGGTGAAAAGTATAAACGAGGGGTAAGTATTTTCCAGCAGTTAATTGATGAGGTGAATAAAGTAGAATCACATACATTTGATGTTCAAATTGCTCATGGATTTGCGGTTTGTAAGGAGATTACAAAAGAAAGGATAGAAGAAACTATAGCAATCGCAGACAGTGAAATGTATCAGAATAAGACAAAATTAAAAAGAAGAGCATAATATGCAGTAAAAAATTAATGAACAGAGGTTAAAAATTGAACGAGAACAGAGCTACAATTAAAGATATTGTAGGAGTCTGGGGAGATAAAACATCATAGAAGAAGCAGGAGGACAAAAAAGTGACTAGGATCTGGTTAAATCACTGGTTCAGTTCAGCGTACAACATTATCAATTTAATTAAGAAAGAAGAAAAAGATTTTTATATCATTGGAAGCAGTGGAAACAGCAATTCCGTTGTGAAAAGTGCTTGTGATGAATGGTATGAGGAACCTGTTTGGAATGAGCAAGAATATGTAGATTACTGCCTGGACTTTTGCAGACAGCACAAAGTAGATATCTTTATGCCGAGAACAGGTATGATACAGATTAGTGAACGGAAAAAAGAGTTTGAAAAAAATGGTACTTGGGTAATGGCAGATGATTATGAGAAAATATGGACTTTAAATCAAAAGGATAAAGCCTATGAACTTTTTAAAGAAAAAGGAATTGGAACAGTGCCAGAATATAGAATTGTGACAGAAAGTGCTGGATTTCAGAAAGCTTATGAAGAACTGATGACATGCTATCAGCAGTTGTGTTTTAAGTTTGTTCAGGATGAGGGTGCCAGAAGCTTTCGAGTTATAGATAATCATCAAAAAGGATTTGAAGCACTGTTAAACTATGCAGAAGTGAGAATTTCATATGAAGAAGCACTAAATGCATTATCCCAACGAGATTCTTTTCCGCCAGTTATGGTGATGCCTTATATGCCGGGGCAGGAAGTTAGTGTGGACTGCCTAAAAACCTCCCAAGGAGTGATTATGGTTCCAAGGATAAAAGGTGAAGATAGGGTGGAAAAGATAGCTTATGATAAAGAAATTTTAGATATTTGCAGGGATTTCTATGAGAAAGTAGGATTAGAGCATCCATGTAATATTCAGTTTCGATATTTAGATGGAATTCCTTACTTTTTGGAAGTAAATACAAGAATGTCAGGAGGAGTGCAAATGTCCTGTCTGGCAAGTGGTATTAATATTCCTAATATTGCAGTAAATAAGATGTTGGGAAGGGAAAAGAAATGGCAGAATAGACAGGAAGAAAAACTGGTATCCTATGTAGAAGCACCAGTTATTGTATAAAAAAGAAAAGGATAGAAAGTAATTATAAAGAAGAAAAATAAAGAGAGATGATAGCAAGGAGAGAGAATGGAAAAAATATATTTAGAAAAATTTCGTAAGGATTTGAAAGAATTCCACGAGATGACAGAAAAGTTTTACAACAAAGAAATCACAGTGGTAGAATATAAAGGTTTTTCCGGAGGTTTCGGAAGTTATGCCCAGCGTGGGGGAGAACGTAGTATGCTGCGCCTTCGTCTTGCTGGTGGTGAAGTAGATAAGGAAAAGTTAAAGTTTATTGCAAACAGTATTGAAAAGTATAAAATTAATAAAGTTCATCTTACTACCTGTCAGACTATTCAACTTCATAATTTAGACAAGAAAACAGTCTGCGAACTGGTGGAAGCGGCTTGGGAAAATGGAATTATCACCAGAGGTGGTGGTGGAGATTATCCACGAAATGTAATGTGTTCCCCGCTTTCCGGTGTTAGTAAAGAAGAAACCTTTGATGTGCTTCCCTTTGTAAAAGAAGCGGGAAATTATCTGTTAGGCTTTATTGGAGAAGTGAAGCTGCCAAGAAAATTGAAGGTGTGTTTTTCTAATGATAATAAAAATGAAGTTCATGCAACATTCCGGGATCTTGGCTTTGTGGCAAGGGAAAATGGTGAATTTGATGTGTATATCGCCGGCGGATTGGGGATAAAACCAAAATTTGGAGTAAAAGTTGTGGAAAACCTAGCTCCTTCTAAAGTTTTATACTGCATAAAAACTATGGTAGATATTTTTGCCCAATATGGAAATTATGAAAGTCGTGCAATGTCCAGAACCAGATATTTGCAGGAAACTTTGGGCGTGGAAGAATTAAAGAAAGTATTTCAGGAAAAACTGGAAGAAAATTTAAACAGTGAAGAACTGGAATTGAATATAGATTTGGAAAGTTTTCAGCCAAAAAAGCAAGGAAAGTTGGGAGATTTGAAGAATTCAAGAGTAATTCCACAAAAACAGGAAGGTTTGTATGCAGTTTCCTATCATCCGGTGGGCGGAAATATAGCGCCTGATTTTTTTGGAAAACTGTATGAAGCCATAAAAGATATGGTAGAGGTAAAAGTTCGACTCACACCAACTCAGGGGATGTATATTATCAACCTGACAGCAGAAGAAGCAGAGAAAATTTTAGAAATTACTCAAGGTGAAGCAGAAACAATCTTTGAATGTTCTGCTGCCTGTATTGGAGCAGATATCTGCCAGCAGGGAATTGGCTTATCTCAGACTTTATTAAAAGCCTGTGTGAAAAGAGTAAGAAAAGAAAATTTTGCAGACGGAGTACTGCCTGCAATTCATATTTCCGGATGTCCATCTTCTTGTGGAGCCCATCAGACTGCTCTTATCGGACTTCGAGGAGGTAAGAAACCATCTCCAGAAGGGGCAAAGTTTGCTTTTGCGGTTTATGAAAATGGTTGTCAAATGGAAGGAGAAGAACGTTTCGGACAGGATTTGGGAGTTATGTATGAAGAACTGATTCCGGAATTTTTTGTGGAATTGGGACGTGCAGTTGAAGCGGAGGGTATGAAGTATGAAGAGTTCCGAAAAACGTATCCGGAAAAAATTGCAGAAATCGCAGGGAAATACGTTTAGGTAATAAACCTAAGAACTATAGTGACAAGCTATTTTAAAGAAATAGTTATGTATTAGATGATATAAAAATTGAAGGGATGAAATGAGATTATCTGTGGGGTGCGGTGCAAAATTGCAGAGTTTGAAGTATAAAATTATACTTTAAAGAGAAAGGTGAGGAATTATGAAATTAATGAAAAAGATTCTGGGTATTACCTTGTCTGCAGCTTTACTTTTGACAGGTTGCAGTACAACAGACAATAATGTGGAAGGTGACAGCGACAGTAAGGTAACAAAAGGCGTTGAGGAAACAAAGAACAGTGAAGAAACAAAAAACGCTGAGGTAAATGTAGCGTGGGATCAAATTGATGCAGCAAAATGGAACTACAATTCCGAGGACAATGTGTACTGGCAGGTGGGAATCTTTTATTGTGAAAATCCTGTGGCAGAAGAATATGAAACATTAGGTATTTTTGTTCCTGGAGATTATATGAATGGAGTTGAAAATGGAGATGGAACTTATACTTGTGAAATGAATGTTCAAGCAACCGTTGGAGATTATGCAGCAGAAACAGCACCATTGGTAATTCCAGTAGATACACCAGGGTATTCAGCAATGCCAGCACCTACAGACTATGTCAGTGATGCAGCAAAATATACCAGTCAGGGCTTTGTGTATGTAAATGTAGGATGTCGTGGCCGTGATGCAGGAGCACCAGCCGGAGTTACGGATTTGAAAGCAGCAATTCGCTATATTAGACATAATGAAGGAAATATTCCGGGAAACATGGAACGCATTTTCTCCTTTGGCATGAGCGGTGGAGGAGCACAAAGTGCATTGCTTGGAGCAACCGGTGACAGCCAACTATATACACCATATTTGGAAGCCATTGGAGCAGTTAGTGATGTTAGTGATGCAGTAGCAGGCTCTATGTGCTGGTGTCCAATCACCAATCTTGATTATGCAAACGAAGCGTATGAATGGAATCTTGGGGTGACACGTACAGATTTAGAGGAAGAAATGCAGCAATTATCTAATGGTATGGCAGAGGCATTTGCATCTCATATAAATGAATTAGGACTTACAGATAAAAAGGGCAATGTTCTTTCTTTAACTGAATCTGAAGAAGGAATTTATCAGGCAGGCAGCTACTATGATTATTTAAAATCCGTGATTGAACAATCCTTGAATAACTTCTTACGGGATACTTCATTTCCTTATGATGCACAGAGCAGTTCCAAGGGATTTGGTATGAGAGGCAACGGAGGTGGCAGAGGTAATCGTGGAGAACTGGCAGATGGAGAGTTACCAGATGGAAAACTGCCAAAAGGGGAATTACCGGACGGAAAACTGCCGGATGGAGATATTAAGAATGAATATAAGGATGATATTAATCGGATTACCACAACTGGAGGCATTACACTTTCAGGAACCTATGAAACTCCACAGGATTATATTGATGGGTTAAATGCAGAAACCAACTGGGTTACATACAATAGTGAAACCAACACTGCAACAATTACAAGCATTGCTGATTTTGTAAAGGCACTCAAGATAGCATCAAAAAATGTTGGAGCCTTTGATGATTTGGATAGAACACAGGGAGAAAATACATTGTTTGGTTATGGTGATGGTTCTGGGGCTCATTTCGATTCTGTTATGGCAGAATTGTTGAAGGATAATACAGAATATGGAGAAACTTATGCAAGTGACCTGAAAAAAAAGGATTCCCTAGGTAATACTGTAGACTATCGTTTAAATATGTATAATCCAATGTATTATCTGGAAGATTATTATGAAGGATATCAGTCAGCCAACGTGGCAAACTATTGGAGAATTCGTACAGGAATTAATCAGGGGGACACTGCATTGACAACAGAGGTAAACCTGGCACTGGCACTGGAAAACTATGGTGCAGATGTGGATTTTGAAACAGTATGGGGGCAGGGACATGTAGAAGCAGAGCACACAGGGGATTCTACTTCTAATTTTATTGCATGGGTGAAGGAATGTTTGAAGTAAGTTGGAAAAAGATAGCGATTATAGAAGATGATAAAGGGCTGAATCAGGGAATTGCACTGGCACTGAAAAATGAAAATTATCAGTTTGACCAATACTATTCCCTGACAGAAGCCAAAAGTATGGGAATCAGTCCGGAAGTAGATTTAATTATTTTGGACATTAATTTGCCAGATGGTAACGGATTTGAGTATTTAAAAGAATTACGAAAAAAATCAGAAGTTCCGGTGATTATTCTTACAGCCAATGATTTGGAAACCGACGAAGTAATGGGACTGGAACTGGGAGCAGATGATTACATTACCAAACCTTTCAGTCTGATGGTGCTTCGGACAAGGATTGAAAAGGTATTAAAAAAGAATAGAATCCAAGTAAAGCGTGTGTACCAAATTGGAAATTTATCCTTTGATTTTGAGCACATGTATTTTACAAGAAATAAACAGGAAATAGAACTTAGTAAAACAGAACAGAAATTGTTAAGAGTATTAGTAGAAAATAAAGGGCTCACCTTATCAAGGGCAAAACTGGTGGATTGCATATGGACAGATGGGGCAGAATATGTAGATGAAAATGCCCTATCTGTTACTATAAAACGTTTAAGAGATAAAATCGAAGAAAATCCATCCAAACCAAATTACATTCAGACCATATACGGAATTGGCTATGTATGGAGGGAACAATGAGAAAAAGAGGTATAAGGTACACCTATGCAAGGTTAAATCAAATGATAGATGAAGCAATGACAGGGAATTTTGAAGAGCAGAGTTATGATGAAACAGAACTTTCCAAGCTGGAAGTAAAGTGGAAACGGTTTTTAACTTCTTCCAAGCTGTCAAATCAAAAGTTAGAAGAAGAGCGAGCAAACATAAAAGAAATTGTATCAGACATTTCTCACCAGACAAAAACCCCTTTATCCAACATACTTCTGTATTCCCAGTTATTAGAAGAACAAAATATAGATGAAAACAGCAAAAAACTGGTTTCTGAAATTATAAAACAGTCAGAAAAACTGGAGTTTTTAATTCAATCTTTGGTGAAAACTTCACGGTTAGAAACAGGTACATTTCAGTTAAATCCTAAGCTTCAGGAGATTAACCAGGTTTTAGAAGAGATTTTAGTACAGGTAAAAAAGAAAGCTGAGAAAAAAGGAATAGAAGTTATTGTAGAAGAGTTTCCAGTTTCCATAAAGGCAGTGTACGATAAAAAATGGTCTGGTGAAGCTTTATACAATATTTTGGACAATGCTGTGAAATATTCCAAAGAAAAAAGCAAGATACATATTCAAGTAAAGGAATATGAGTTATTTGTATGTATTGAAATCAATGATGCAGGTGAAGGGATTGCAGAAGAAGAAATTCCTCTTATTTTTCAAAGGTTTTACAGAGGCAGGAATGTGAAGGAAGAAGAAGGCGTGGGAATAGGTCTTTACCTTACAAGGCAGATTATAGAAGCACAGAAAGGTTATATTAAGGTAATTTCAAAAGTGGGAGAAGGCGCTGTTTTTTCTGCGTATTTGCCAAAAAAGTAAAATGTTATGGGAAAAATCTTTCAAAACTGAAAGATTTCAGAAAGAATCTGGAAAGATTGATTTGATATAGTCTATGTTGAAAGAAACATAGGCTATTTTAAATTGCAAAGGAGGATATATGTATGGAAGTTTTACATACAGAAGGATTGAGAAAATATTACGGCAATCAGGAAAATCAGGTAAAAGCCTTGGATGGAATTGATTTGTCTATTAAGCAGGGAGAATTTGTTGCCATTGTAGGTACCAGCGGAAGTGGAAAATCTACCTTGCTTCATATGCTTGGAGGACTGGACAGACCTTCGGAAGGGAAAGTGTATGTAGAAAATAAAGATATTTTCTCTCTAGAAGATGATGCCCTTACTATTTTCCGAAGAAGAAAAATTGGATTTGTATTTCAGGCATTTAATCTGGTGCCGGTATTAAATGTATATGAAAATATAGTACTTCCTATAGAACTGGATGGAAATTCGATAGATAAAAATTATGTAAATCAGGTCATTGATTCTTTGGGGTTAACAGAAAAGGTAAACAGCATGCCTAATCAGTTATCCGGGGGACAACAGCAAAGGGTAGCAATCGCCAGAGCTTTAGCAACGAAACCTGCCATTGTATTGGCAGATGAGCCTACCGGAAACTTAGATTCTCGTACCAGTCAGGATGTATTAAGCCTTTTAAAAGTAACCGGACAAAACTTTAACCAGACCATAGTTATGATTACTCATAATGAAGAAATTGCCCAAATGGCAGACCGAATCATACGTATTGAAGATGGAA
Source organism: Lachnospiraceae bacterium (assembly GCA_017399445.1). Classification (GTDB taxonomy): domain Bacteria; phylum Bacillota; class Clostridia; order Lachnospirales; family Lachnospiraceae; genus RUG11237. The sequence continues at coordinate 177,240 of JAFQCM010000056.1, forward strand.
AAATCATCAAAGGGGGCAAATAAGATGCAAAAGGTACAAAATAAAAAAGTAATCAACCGTCTTTCCGCCCGAATTGTAACAGCAAAAGGAAAAAAGAATCTGGTGACTATTCTTGCTATTATGCTTACCGCAGTGTTGTTTACCGCACTCTTTACCATTGGCGGCGGTATGTTACAGAGTTTTCAGGAATCTACTATGCGGCAGGTAGGCGGGAAATCTATGGCAGGAATAAAGTTTGGTTTGCCGAAAGATTATGAAAAGATTGCTAAGGACTCCAAGGTAAAAAACATAAGTTATAGAATCATAGTAGGACAGGCAGTAAATGAAGAGTTATTGAAAGTAAGCACAGAAGTAAATTACGCAGAAGATGAAAATGCCAAAGCAACCTTTTGTTATCCTGAAGTGGGTGATATGCCAAAGAAAAGATTAGAGATTGCCACCAGTACTGTAGTATTGGATGCCTTAGGAGTACCTCATAAAGTAGGGGAAACAGTACCTCTTGAAATTTCCATTGATGGAAATGTGGTAACAGAAGAATTCACACTTTCCGGTTATTGGGAAGGGGATGCGGTAGCAATGGCACAGCAATGTTGGGTAGCAAAAGAATATTGTGATGAAGTGGCACCTTCACCAGAAACCTCTTTTTATGAGGGAGTAGGCATTGAGTATGCTGGGTACTGGATGATCGATTTTGATTATGGAAACAGCTGGAATATTAAAGATAAAACCATTGCTTTACTAGAACGAAACGGTTATGATGTGAATCGGATTTCCTATGGTGTAAACTGGGCATATACTACCAGTGATGTGGATGGAGGAATGATAGCTTTGATTGTAGTTTTACTTGGATTGATTCTTACTTCCGGATATTTGATTATTTATAATATCTTTTCCTTAAATGTAGCAGGAGATATTAAAAGTTATGGACTTTTGAAAACCATAGGAACTACAGAAAAACAGCTAAAGAGGTTGGTAAGAAAGCAGGCTGTGTTTTTATCTGCTATTGGAATTCCTTGTGGACTTGTATTAGGGGTTGTGCTTGGGAAAATTTTATTTCCTGTTATTATAAAGAATTTTGAACTTACAGAGGTGGTGAATTTCACCATAAATCCACTGGTGATTGTGGGAGCTGGGGCATTTTCCTTTCTAACTGTGTGGATTAGCTGTAATAAGCCTTGTAAACTGGCAGCAAAAGTTTCTCCTGTGGAAGCAGTACGATATACGGATAAAACAACCTATAGCAAAAATAAAGAGCGAAAAGTAAGAAAAGTAACTGCGATTTCTTTTGCCTGGGCAAATCTGGGACGAAACCAAAAAAAAGTTGTATTGGTAGTGGCTTCTCTTTCTTTAAGTATGATTTTACTAAATTCTGTTTATACCGTAATAAACGGATTTGATATGGATAAATTTGTTTCTAATTTTCTTGTGGGAGATACTATAGTGACGGATGCCACTGTTTTAAAACCTGGTGTTGCAGAAAATAATTTAGAAGGAATTACTAAAGAAGTGCAGAAAGAGTTAGAAACAATGGAGGGAATTGAGGAAGTTCATAATGTGTATTTTAATTTAAGTAGCTTTAAAATTAGTGATAATTCCAAAGAAAAATTTATGGAGTTTGTAGAGGAAAATTCCCAATATCTTTCCAATTCAGATATAACAGAGGAATTTCAATTTGGAGAAGAAAATGTTATTTCAGTGGGCGGGGTGTATGGTGTAGACACTTGGGGAATGCAGCAGCTGGAATGTTACGAAGGAGAGTTTGATTGGGAGAAATTTAAAACAGGAAAATATTGTTTTGTTAACACATATGGAGCAAGGTATGAACTGGAAGATCCAATGGATGGTAAGTTCTGTCAGATTGGAGATAAATTAACAATAGAACTTTGGGATGGTACTACAAAAGAATATGAAGTATTGGGAATTGCTGGTGTGCCAAATGCCATGAGCAGCCGTTTCTCAACTATGCTGGGAATGGAAGTAATATTGCCGCAACAGGAGTATATAGCACTTGTGAATCCAACCGGAGCTTTACTTAGTGTTTTAATTCAGGATGAAGCTGTTGGAGACTCTCTTGATAAGATTATGGAAAATTATACAGAACGAGTACATACAAATTTATCTGCTGTTTCAAAAACTACTTATGAAGGCGAGTTTAAAGACCTTGTAAATATGCTGGTGATTGTAGGAGGAGCTTTGAGTTTTGTACTTGCTTTGATTGGAATACTAAATTTTGTGAATGCAATAGTCACAGGAATTTTAGCAAGAAAACAGGAACTTGCCATGATGGAAGCTGTGGGAATGACAGGAAAACAGATGAAGTCCATGCTGGCATGGGAAGGAACTTTATATGCAGTATTCACTATGATAGTTTCTATGGTAGCAGGAGCACTTATTAATAATCTAGTGTTAGGGAATATGTTAAGTGATATGTGGTATTTCTCTAGTCACTTTACCATTGTGCCAATTCTTGCGTGTATGCCTGTACTGCTTTTGGCAGCATGTCTTATTCCTGTGATTGCATATGAAAATATGAAGCAGGAAAGTGTTGTGGTACGGTTAAGAGAAGTGGAGTAACTGGCATTTATTTGTAAAGGTAATCCGGATGGATAGACAAGGAAAATATGGAAACACTAATTGAGACTGAAAATGGAAAATTTCAAAAGAAACAAGGAAGGTTAGTGGTGACATCATGGAATCCATCTGGAAAATCACAGCAAAAAAGCAAATAGAATCAAAGACATTAGATAGAATAGAAGCAGAAACTGTAGTAATTGGAGCAGGAATGGTAGGGGTTCTTACTGCATGGTTTCTGCAGCAAAATGGAAATGATGTAATCGTGCTGGAAGCCAATGAAGTAGGCAGCGGGCAGACAGGAAATACTACTGCAAAAATAACTTCCCAGCACAGACTAATTTATGACAAATTAATTTGTAATCAGGGTATAGAATTTGCAGGGTTATATGCCAAGGCAAATGAAGAAGCCATAAAGCAATACAAAAAATTGATAGAGCGAGAGGCAATTTTATGTGATTTTGAAGAAAAATCATCTTACCTCTATACGAAAAAAGATCTACACAGCTTGATGAGGGAAGCGGAAGCAGCCCATAGTCTGGGAATTTCCGCTTCCCTTGTTACAGAAACAGAGCTACCTTTTTGGGTAGAGGGAGCTGTGTGTTTTGAAAATCAGGCACAATTTCATCCATTGAAATTTCTATATACACTGGCAGAAAAGCTTTCTGTGTACGAACATACAAAGGTTTTAAAGGTAGAAGGAAACAACGTAGAAACAGAAAAAGGAAATATAAAAGCAGAAAATATCATATTTGCCACCCATTACCCGTTTGTAATCAGACCAGGCTATTATTTTATGCGAATGCATCAGGAACGAAGTTACGCAATTGCGGTAGAAGGTGCACAGCAGTTTCAAGGGATGTATCTTGGTATAGATGAGGATGGAATTTCTTTTCGAAATTACCGGGAATTGATGATTATAGGCGGCGAAGGACACAGAACAGGAGAAAATCCTTTTGGTGGACAGTATGAAAAGTTATATGGAGAAGCAGTGAAACTTTGGAGTGGAATAAAGGAAAAAGCAAGGTGGTCAGCTCAGGATTGTTTCACGCTAGATGATATTCCTTATATTGGAACTTTTTCAAAAAGTACACCAAACTGGTATGTGGCAAGTGGATTTCAAAAATGGGGAATGACTGGTTCCATGGTAGCAGCAAGACTGCTAACAGATAAAATTTTAAAGGAACAAAACGAATACCAGAAATTGTTTTCCCCACAGAGAAAATTAGTATGTCAGGTAAAAAAGAATTTTTTTTATGACAGCATGTATTCAGCAGTTCATTTAACTCAAAGGATTATCAAACCGGCAAAAGGTGAAATGGAAGATTTATTGCCAGGACATGGAGGTATTGTAAAATACCAGGGAAAAAAGCAAGGAGCGTACAAGTCAGAAACTGGAGAGATTTTTCTGGTAGATATTAAATGTCCTCACTTAGGATGTCAGCTGGAATGGAATTCCCAAGAGCATACATGGGACTGCCCGTGCCATGGTTCCCGGTTTGATTACCGGGGAAACCTGATAAATAATCCGGCACAGGAGGATATCGGAAAAAATTAAAAAGCTTGCTTTGTATGAATATCGAATTTCATATAAGCAGAAAGAAGTGAAGTCCATTTCCGGCGTGAGACAGAAAGTTTCACGCCGTTTTTTAATACTACTGTATGATTTTTAAAACTAGAAATCTGACCTAAATTTACCAGATATTTTTTGTGGCATCGGAAAAAGAGGTGGGGAGGAAGTGTATTTTCCCATTGCAGCAGGCTTTCATCACAATAATAGTTGTTATCATAAGTAAAAAGTTCACTTCCACCAGACTGAGCCTGAAAATATAAAATATCTTTTAAAAAAATTTTATGGGAAATGCCACTGCGGAAGAAAGATATTTGCGTTGCTATCTGCAATTCGTTTAGACAGTCATCCAAATATTCAAATAATTCATCCTCAATAATAGGTTTGGTCATGAAACGGAAAGCCCGGACAATATAGCCTTCCTTATATCTGTGTGGATATCCGGTTAAAATCAGAATAAGAGCCTTAGGAAAATCCTGGTGAATTTTTTTAGACCAGAGTATTCCATCTTCTTCATTATTTTCAAATTCCAAATCCATAAATATTAAATCAAAAGGTTTTTCTTGCATATCAGAATGAAGCAAAGAAGGCAAAGAGAAGTAAGAAGTTTCTATTTGCACATCTCTTTCTCTTTGATACTTGGCAAGCAAACGGTGTAGTTGTGCGGAAATATATTCCTGATCATCACATATAGCAATTCGCATAAGTTTCCTCCATAAATATATTACAATTAAAAATAGGTAAATGCAGTTAAATTGGCAGATAAATAGTGGTAGTAATCATATTTTCCGAGCTTATTTGTTCAAAATTCCCCTGATATTTGGAAACAATTCCTTTTATTTTATCAACTCCAAAACCATGATTTCGGTCTAGTTTTTTAAGCCAGGAAGATTCTAAGTCAGGAGGTGTAAAGTGGTTTGTGACAGTAATTGAAAAATAGTGTTGCCCGGATTTGAAATGAATAGACAATTCAGGTTCTTTCAATTGGCAATCATTTACTGCTGTAATAGCATTAGAAAGCAGATTGGAAAACAAGGTACATAAATCGATAGAAGACAATTGATTCATTTCTGGGAGGCTTCCATAAACTGTAATTTTTACATTAGAATGACAGCTGTGGGCTAAGTTGTAGTTTAAGATAGAATCCACAATAATATTTCCAGAAAAATAAAGTTTTTCCTGAAAAGAAAAGTCTTCCTTTAAATTTTGAAAATAAGTTAAGCAATCATCTGATTGATTATTAGAAAGCAGATTTTGCATTACAACAAAATGATTTTTTATATCATGGCGGAATTTTCGAAGTTCCTTATCCATTAAATCAGTATGCTGATAGTATTCTAACTGTCTTTCTAATAGAAATTGGTTTTCTTCCTCATCCATTTGTGCCTGTAATAGAAAGTGCTGTACAAAGTAGGTAATAAAAAGAAGGCAGATAACGGTCAAGCACATAACAACAAAATGATAAAAAAATTCTTCATCATATATGATAGTGTCAAGTGGAAGAACTTGAGCTGGATGGAGTATATGTCCAATTAACAAAAAAATAAAATAACCAACAATGTGTAAAACCAACATTTTGATATCAAAGAAAAACATAACAAGAACCAGAAAAATATAGGTACAAATCCACATATAAGTGGTAGGAAATAAGTGCAGGATAAAATTGTATTGAACAAAGAGAACCAAAGTAACATAAACCTTTAATAGGAATAAATGCCTGGGAATAAAGGTATTATCATAACTGCTTTTGAAAACAATTATTAGGGAAATAAGGAGATATACCAGTTGACTTACGTCAAAATAGAAAACTCCTAAAATTGGAGTATCAGGAAAACTTCCTAATAATTTTCTTGCAGTATAGTAAATGGCAGCACACATACAGGTGCATGGAATGACTAAAAGCACATATATATAGGACTTTTCCCAGTATTTTCGAATGATATTCATAGCTACAACACTCCTTCCTTTCATCGTTTTCTTTATTATTTCATAGGTAGCTATTTTTTGCAACAATAGGACAAAAACTACAAACTTCCGTTTAATATGGTAAAACGACCGTTAAAGAGTCTAACTGTTAAAAATAAGTTGGGACAATTGTATAATAGAAACAGTAAAACAAGTGGGAGGTATTGGCTTATGGGTAAAAACAAACAAAATGAAATTAGTGTAATAGATATGTATATGACGAGAGTTTATGTATGGATTATGATGCTTGTTACAGGTGCTGTTACATGTGCAGGAGTATCTTTTGCAGCATTAAAGATATTAGGCTATTATCCTGAAGTACCCTGGGCAGGGTTGATAACTTTTGTAGGCACAGATGTCCTTTACGTTATTGTTGGGATTATTTTGATTAAAAAGGCAGTTGTAAACGGAAAACTTCGGGATGGAATGTTAAGAATTGGAAAATTATATATTACCATTATTTTGGTTATACAATATAACTTTATTTTATACCTGATTCCAACAAGAGAATTTTGGGGATATAGCTTCTTCTTTCTAATTTTAACAGCATTTTTTCTGGATATAAAAATGACTACCATATTGTCTGTTGTATTTTCAGGTTCTTACATAGTATTTCTTTTCTTTCACTGGAAGGATGGCTTGCCAGTTCAGGACAGTTTATTTGGAGCAGAGGTTTACTTAAGGACAGTAGGATTTATTTTGTCCATGTTTAGTATTGATTTATTAACCTACTTTACAGGAGCGTTTTTAGCAAATGCCAAAAGAGACGATTTGGAAAAGAAATCAAATCAGGCACAAAATGTACTTGTGACGGCAGCAGAGATTGGGGAATCATTAAAAAGTACCAGTGCAAGAGTGTTAGAAACTACGGAAGGTCAAAGTGGTGCTACAGAAGAGTTGGCGGCTATTACGGAAGAATTATCAGATATGAGTCAAAATCTTCTGGTGCATTCTCAGGAAAATACAGGTCATCTGAAAGATTTAAATAAGATGAGTGAAAATGTGTCTGAAAGAATAGCACAAATGAGTCAAATGTCAAAACAGTTGGTAACATTATCTGGTGAAAATGAGGCAGCCATTAATCATTTAATGGATGGAAGTAAAGTAGTGGCAAGTGCAAATCAGGGTACTTTAGAAGCAACAGAAAAACTATTGGAGGGAACCAAACAGGTAGCTACTACATTGGATATTATTGACCAGATTGCTTCTTCTACAAATTTACTTGCGTTAAATGCTTCTATTGAAGCAGCAAGAGCTGGGGAAGCTGGAAGAGGATTTGCAGTAGTAGCAGGTGAGATAGGAACTCTTGCAAATAATACACAGTCATCCCTAAAAGAAATTAGTGTATTGATGAATAGTTTAACGCAAAACGTAGATTTGGTATCACTGTCTATTCATTCCAGCTCTGATAAGTTAAATGAACAAAATGAAGTTATGGCAGAAACTGTTGGAAAGGTAAAACATATGATTGAAGTGCTGTATGAATGTTTGGATTCTATGGATATAATTTATCAAGAGAATGTACAGCAGAAAGAATTGGTAGAGTTGACTTATGAATATAATAACAAAATGCAAAACCAGATTGAAAATCAAGATAAGCGATTTGGAGAAATATCAAAAGTAGTATCTAATAATGCACGGGAGATTGAAGGTCTTGCATCGCAGGTAGATGAACTGAATCGCATTGTAAATCAGTTGACAAACTTATTGGAAAATAAATAAAATGACAAAATCCAACAAAACCAAAAGAATTTTGTGAAAATAAAATTAAAAATTAGGTATTGCATGAAAATAAGTTTTGTGTTAGAATTACATTCAGACAAAGGAGTCTAGAAAAATCTCAAGGGATTTTCTAGGCTCCTTTTCTTTTGCGCGTAAAAGAAATGTAAACAAATATGTCAATGATATGGAGGATGAAATTATGAATAGTGGTGATATTGGATTTATGCTGATTTGTACAGCATTTGTATTTTTAATGACACCTGGTCTTGCTTTCTTTTACGGTGGTTTAGTTCGCCGAAAAAACGTGGTTAACACTATGATGGCATGTGTTTCTATTATGGGATTATCCGTAGTAATGTGGTGTCTGTTTGGATATTCTTTGGCATTTGGTGGAAATCATTTTGGAGTGATTGGCGATTTCCGTTTTCTTGGTTTAAATGGAGTGGGAATGGAGGCTGGTCCTTATGCAGATACTATTCCACACTTTGTATTTGCGGCATTCCAGATGATGTTTGCGATGATTACTCCGGCTTTAATTACGGGTGCAGTGGTAGGGCGTATGCGTTTTAAAGCACTGTTTCCATTTATTGCACTTTGGTCTTTGATTGTATATTATCCAATGGCCCATATGGTTTGGGGTGAAGGTGGATTTTTAGCAGAAATTGGTTCTGTGGATTTTGCTGGTGGAAATGTAGTACATATCAGTTCTGGTGCCAGCGCATTACTTTTAGCTTTTATACTTGGAAAAAGAAAAGGATTTGAAAGTTCTTCCTATCGTATACATAATATTCCTTTTGTTGTCCTTGGAGCTTCTCTTTTATGGTTTGGATGGTTTGGATTTAATGCAGGAAGTGCATTGGCTGCAGATGGCCTGGCAGCACATGCATTTATGACATCTGCAATTTCAGCAGCAACAGCCTTAGTTGTATGGATGTTAATTGATGTAATTAAAGAAGGGAAACCAACTTTAGTGGGTGCTTCTACCGGCTTAGTAGTAGGTTTGGTAGCAATTACTCCGGGTGCAGGCTTTGTTCCAATCTGGTCTTCCTTTATTATCGGAGGATTAGTTAGCCCGATTTGTTACTTTACAATGTCATTTATCAAAGGTAAATTGAAAATTGACGATTCCTTAGATGCATTTGGATGTCATGGTATTGGTGGTATCTGGGGCGGTATTGCAACAGGTATTTTCGCTCAGTCTTCTATTAATGATGTAGCAAGATGGGATGGACTTATCTTTGGAGATTACCAATTATTTGTAGCACAGATTATTGGGGTAGTGGTTTCTATTGTAGTAGCATTGGCAGGAACTATAATCTGCGTTGGTATTGTGAAACTCTTTACTCATCTTCGTGTGGAAGACAAAGCCGAAAAAATCGGTTTGGATATTTCTGAACATGGTGAGAATGCATACCCTTCATTTAATGGTTGGGATTAATTAGGAGGATATAGATTATGATTATTAAAATAGAAGCAATTGTACGCGAAGAGAAAATGGAAGATGTAAAAGAGGCACTGAATGGAATTGGTGTCAATGGTATTACAGTTTCACAGGTCATTGGATGTGGAACCCAGAGAGGATATACAGAAGTGGTCCGTGGTACGGAAATTGACATTATGATGCAGCCGAAGGTAAAGTTTGAAATTGTAGTATCTTCGGAAGAATGGGAAGAAAAAGTAATTAAAACCGTTCGGGAATCTGCCTATACCGGAGAAGTTGGTGATGGGAAAATCTTTAGTTATGAAATTCGAAATGCGGTGAAGATTCGAACTAATGAAACTGGGTATGATGCGGTGCAAGGGACAATTTAAAATTAATAGGTAAATTTTGGAACCGGGTTTTTGGAGAAATTCAGAAAACCGGTTCTCTTTTTGTGGTATAATTGAATTTATTGGACTATTGGACATACTGCTGCCACTTCCCGGTAGGGTATGGAGACTACTAGGGAGAGGGAAGGGTAGCAGTTGATTAGGGGAGGACAGGAGAGTTGAAATTATTAAGAGAGAAAATAATTTAGATAATATTGAAAGTGTAATATGGATTTTGGAGTGGAAGGAGAGAATGAAGTGGAGCTTATTGGGTTGGTTGATAGATTGGAAGCAGAGGGAATATTGGAGAAGGGAGAATGGATTGAGCTGTTGGAGAATTACGGAGAGAGGGAAAGGGAATATGCAGCAAGGAAAGCAAGGAAAATAGCGGATGATATTTATGGAAAGGATATTTATATCCGAGGACTGATTGAGTTTACAAATTATTGTAAAAATGACTGTTTTTATTGCGGAATACGAAGAGGGAACCAGAAGGCAGAACGCTATCGTTTATCGAAGGAGCAGATTCTTTCCTGTTGTGAAAGTGGTTGGAAATTAGGGTTTCGCACCTTTGTATTACAAGGGGGAGAAGATGGATATTATGCAGATGAGTGGTATGAAGATGTGATTCAAAGTATCAAAGAGTTATATCCGGAATGTGCCATAACTCTTTCTATTGGAGAACGTTCCAAGAAAAGTTATGAGCGATTGTATCAGGCAGGGGCGGCTCGGTATTTGTTACGGCATGAAACGGCTAATGAAGAGCATTATGGGAAGCTTCATCCCAAAGAGATGTCTTTAAAAAATAGAAAGAAGTGCCTGATGGAATTAAAGGAGATTGGGTATCAAACTGGTTGTGGATTTATGGTAGGGTCTCCTTTTCAAAGTGTGGAAACACTGGCAGAAGATATGATGTTTATTCATCAGTTAAAGCCCCATATGGTGGGGATTGGCCCCTTTATTCCTCATGAAGATACCCCCTTTGCAAAAGAACCACAGGGGAACCTTTCTTTGACATTGTTTTTGTTAAGTTTAATACGTATTATGGAAAAAAGGGTGTTGCTTCCGGCTACTACTGCTTTGGGGACAATTGATCCTAATGGCAGAGAACTGGGGATTCTGGCAGGAGCGAATGTAATTATGCCGAATTTGTCTCCAGTGAATGTAAGAAAAAAGTATATGTTGTATGATAATAAGATTTGTACTGGGGAAGAGGCAGCAGAATGCAGGGGATGCATTGATAGACGAATGGAAAGTATTGGATATGAGATTGTGTGTGTCAGAGGGGATTATAAAGAGGCTTAATGTGAAACTGTATTACTGTTACAAAACGTAACAGTTCAGCCCACGCCATTTGCAAAGTCGCACTATCGTGCTTTCCGTTGCTCATATACAGGCGTTCCGCTCATGATATGTGATACAAAACTGTTACACATATGCAAATATGCTTGACCTTAATAAGAAGAATATGGTATATTAGGGAAAGATGGGTAGATACACTAATGTAACCATATTTAATGAGCATTACTAGAGGGATAGTGTGAACTTCAAAATTGAAAATTAAGAAAAGTTTCAGCGAAATGGCTGACTGTAAAATATGCATATCCATCAAGGAATACTTGGTGGATATTTTGGTATATAGAAAATATTTTATTTTAAATATAAAAAGATACTGATATTAGAATAAAGTAAAAACATCTGATAAAGGAGAGGGAATTATGGAAAATAACAACAAAAATAACATTATTGTTATTCGAATAGCAGAGATAGTTCAATTGTTTATGAAAAAATTGTGGATAATTGTTCTTGTGGGGGTTCTTTTTGGAGTAGCAGGATATGGATATGCATCAATGACAGAGGAAACACCTATGTATCTGACAACAAGCAAGTTGTATGTAACAGGTGTGGAAAGTGCGGTTCCATCTGCCGCTGGTATGAATTTGGGACAGCAGGTAATTAATAGTTATATTGAAATTTTAGAAAGTAGACCAGTATTAGAACAGGTTATTGAGAATTTAAGCCTGAACATGACATACAAAGAATTACAAAATTGTATTTCGGAATACATACCGGAAGGAACTTCTATGCTTGAGATTAGTGTGGTCTTTCCAGAGGCGGAATGGGCGAAAAAAGTTGCAGATGAACTGGTAGTAGTGTCTGCGGCAAGAGCGTTGGAAATTATGGGGTGCACCGCTCCTACAGTATATGAAGAAGCTTATGTTCCTACAGAACCTTATAATATATATGGTTCTTCCGGTTTGAAATTTATGTTACTTGGAGGAGTTGCAGGTGCAGTTATAGCAGGCTTTATTATTTTGGTGAGCTATTTTGTAAATACAAAAATAACCAATCCATATAAAGTGAAGGATAGATTACACATTCCTATATACGGGGTGATTCCGGATTCTTCTGATGATAAAAATAAAGTTTATGAAGAAGCAGCATATCGGGGATTCTGCTCCCAGTTACTTGCGGCCACTCCTGGCTTTAAGTTGTTTCAGTTCGTTCGTGCTACAGAAAAGGAAAATCAGTATGAGTTTATGCTGAAAGTAGCAGATAACTTTAAGAAGGCAGGAAAGAAAGTTATGCTGATGGATGTCAATTTAAGTAATCCTAAGTGGGGGGCAGTGGATAGTGCAGATGCAAATAAGAAAGGATTAGAAGCCTGCTTAAAAGGTGAAGCTAAATTAGAAGATATAGTGGTAAAAAAAGATGGAATAGATTACATTTATTGTAAAGAAGCTGTTATTGATGCACCACAACTCCTTCATGGTGATAAATACAAACATCTTTTGAAGGATTTGAAAGAAGAATATGATTATGTTTTGATAAATCATGCACCATTAAATTATGTACCAGATGCATTGTGTGTTGATTCCGTAGAAACAGCAATAGTGTTAACACTTTCTGGAAAGACCAATAGAATTGGTCAGGTGAAAAAGATGAAAGCTTTATTTGACCAACAGAATATGGCAGTTGATGGAGCAGTACTTTTAGATATGAATATCCATAAAGGTGGTAAATATTTTAAGAAGGAATTTGGCTATTATTTTGGAGTGTATGGAAAATAGCTTATAACAAAGAAATGAGAGGAAGAATATAGTGCAAAATATATTTATAATAGGTTCAAAAGGAATTCCTTCCGCTTACGGTGGTTTTGAGTCCTTTGTGGACAGACTTACTTTTTTTCAGAAGTCAGATAAAATTAAGTACCATGTGGCATGTGCAGTAGAACCAGAAGAATGGACAGGGGAAACAGAAAAAGAATTTTCGTATAATGGTGCCAGATGTTTTCGGATTAAATGGAAGAAGCTGGGAGCTGCCAGAGCGATTTTTTATGATTTAGATGCTTTTGGAGAATGCATTGATTACATAAAGGCAAATAAGATTGAACAGCCAATTGTATATGTTCTGGCTTGCAGAATCGGACCTTTTTTCAACCACTATGTGAAAAAGATACATAAGCTTGGAGGAAAAGTATATGTAAATCCGGACGGACATGAGTGGAAGCGTGCTAAATGGAGTGCACCAGTAAGAACTTACTGGAAAGTGTCTGAGCGTCTGATGGTAAAACATGCAGATTTGTTAATCTGTGACAGTAAAGCCATTGAAAAATATATTCATGAAGATTATGAGAAGTACCAGCCATCTACTACATTCATTGCTTATGGTTCTGATACAGTAAAATCTCAGCTTTCAGATGATGCGAAAGTTTTAAATGACTGGTATAAAGAAAAAGATGTTAAGGCTAAGGAATATTATCTGGCAGTAGGAAGATTTGTACCGGAAAATAACTTTGAAACTATGGTAAGCGAATTTATGAAATCAGATACAAAAAAAGATTTTGTATTAATTACTAATGTAGAAAATAATAGTTTTTATGATTCTCTGTTAAAATCCACCCATTTTGACCAGGACAAGAGAATCAAATTTGTAGGCACTGTATATGACAAGGAATTGCTAAAAAAACTTAGAGAAAATGCATATGGATATTTCCATGGACATGAAGTAGGGGGAACTAATCCGAGTTTGCTGGAATCTTTGGGAAGTACAGATTTGAATTTGTTGCTTGATGTAGGATTTAACCGTGAAGTAGGAGAAGAAGGTGCTCTTTACTGGAATAAAGAGAACAGAAATCTTGCATCTTTGATTCAAAAAGCAGATGCTATGACAGCTGAGGAAATTTCTGCGATGGGAATAAAAGCGAAAGAACGTATTACAAAAGAGTATAGCTGGGATTATATTGTAGACCAGTATGAAAAAGTATTCTTAAGAAAAGTGTAAAAATGTTCAATTAGCAAAAACAGAGGAGAGAAACCAATGAAAATATTGATGGTAAATAAATTCTTTTATATCAAAGGTGGTAGTGAGACCTATTATTTTGCACTTAAGCGAATGCTGGAAGCAAAAGGTCATACAGTAATCGATTTTTCTATGAAGGATGAAAAGAATTTTGACTCTCCTTATGTAGAGTATTTTGTAGAGGCTGTAGATTATAATGGTGGAATGAGTAAAAAGCAACAGTTGAAAGCAGCAAAGAATATTATTTATTCTACGGAGGCAAAGCGCAAACTGGAAAAGTTGATACAAGAAACAAAGCCGGATATTGCCCATCTTCATATTTTCCAGCATCAGTTATCGCCATCCATTCTGGATGTGCTGAAAAAGTACAATATACCTACGGTTTATACAGCCCACGATTTAAAAATGCTGTGTTTAAATTATGTAATGATGACACATGGACAGCTTTGCGAAAAATGTAAGGATGGTCATTATATTAATTGTTTGAAGCAGAAATGTGTGAAGAATTCTACCCTTAAGAGCAGCATTAATGTGATAGAAGGTTACTTACATAAATGGAGAAAAAGCTATGATGCTATTGATGTAATACTGACACCTAGTTTATTCTATAGAAACAAATTTCTGAACTTTGGAATAGATAAGGAGCGAGTATATCATTTGCCTAACTTTCTTGATAGAGAATGTCCTGAAGTGGAACCTGCAGAAGATAAAGAACAGTATTTTTTATATTTTGGAAGGTTGTCTGCAGAAAAAGGGATTCTTACATTAATTAAAGCTATAGAGAACACAGATAAGCTTCTTTATATTGTAGGAACCGGCCCTTGTAAAGAAGAAATAGAGCAATATCTGAAAGAACATAATATGGTTAACGTAAAACTCCTTGGATTTAAAAGTGGGCAGGAACTGATTAATGTAGTGGGAAATGCCAAAGCAGTGATTTTACCTTCTGAGTGGTATGAGAATGGACCTTATTCAGCTATTGAGTCATTGCAATTAGGACGTCCTATTATTGGTTCAGAACTGGGTGGAATTCCAGAATTAATTGATGGTAACGGTAAAGTTTTCCGGCATGGTAAAGTGGAAGAATTAAGAGAAATTTTGGAACAGTTTCCTGAACCTGGAACACCGGATTATGAACAGTACTGTAAACGTTCCAAAGAGATTTTTGCAAAAAATTATATGGCAGAAGGTCATTATGAACAGTTACTGCCAATGTATGAAAAAGCAATGAAAAAGCATGATAATGAGAGGTCGTTATGAGAAAAATTCCAAAGATAGTTCACTATTGCTGGTTTGGCAATGGAGAAAAGCCAGATAATATCAAAGCTTATATTGAAACATGGAAGGCAAATATGCCAGATTATACTTTTATGGAATGGAATGAACAGAATTTTGATGTGGAACATTCCATTCCTTATGTGGGTCAGGCTTACGAAGCCAAAAAATATGCATTTGTTAGTGACTATGTGAGGATACAGGCATTATATCAGTACGGTGGAGTCTATTTTGATACAGATGTAGAGGTGAAAAAGCCTTTTGAGGAATTTTTGGAAGACAAGTCTATGGTATTGGGCTTTGAAAGCGAAAGGAGTCTTTTGACTGCTTTTATCGCAGTGGAAAAGGAACATCCCTTCATGGGGGAGTTTCTCCAAACCTATAAAGAACGTAATTTTCTGAAAGAAGATGGTTCCTATGATATGCTTGTAATTAACGATGGTTTTTCTAGACTTATGGAAAATAAAGGCGTGGATTTGAATAGAAATGAATACCAGGAACTGCAGGGAGATATTGTTATTTATCCAATAGAATACTTTTGTGGCTTTGATGTAAATAATTGGCATGAGTCCATTACAGATAAAACTTGCACAGTACACTATATGAACAGTAGCTGGGTGTCGGGGAAGCAGGGAATGAAACGTAAGATAATTTATACATTGCAGAAAATCTTGGGCTATAAGAACTATGACAAACTAAAAGGAATATTTAAGGGAAAATAAAATTTGTAAAGGAACAATGGAGGGAGAAAATGGTATTAACAGGCGGACAGGTAAGGATGGCATCCATAAAGATGTTTCTTTATTCAAGAGGAAATGCATATAAAAACGCGGAATACATCAAAAAGAAAAATATATTCTATCATATGGGAAATGGCTGTTACTATCATCCAAGGAAGCTTCCTACAGAGCCTATATTGATGTCTATGGGGGATAATGTATGGGTATCTGCAAATGTTAGGTTTATTACCCATGATATGACAGGAGATATGCTGAAAAATCATCCAAAGTATGGAGCGGAATTTTCCAAGATGTACAGCCCTTATTATATGGGAAAAATTCAGATAGGAAATAATGTGATGATTGGGGCAGATGCCACGATTATGTATGATGTGAAGATTGGTGATGACTGTATCATAGCTGCCGGAAGTATTGTGACGAAAGATGTACCTTCGGGTAGCGTTGTGGCAGGAGTGCCAGCAAGAGTAATTGGAACACTGGAGGACTTTGTAGAGAAACGAAGACCAGTGTTGGAGAAGATGATTAAAAAGGAAGATGGAATCGAAGGAATGATTCAGTTTTTCTGGGAGCAGGATAAGCGATAGGAGAATGCGGAAGTGAAAATAGCAGTAGAAGAGAAAAAAGTGGTTATGGGGTTGTATTGTGCAGCTTTGTTCTTATCCATGCTGTCAATTGTGGATAACGCACCTTTTGTAGGAATTATATATAATGTGAAATATCTCTATATGGTGATAATTACTTTCTTCTGTTTGTATGATGGAATATTAATCTGGAATAAAAGAATTTCAGTGGGAATGGGATTGTTGCTCGTTCATACCATATTGTATGGTGTAGTATTTATAAATCCACGTATTCAAAGTTATACAGGGGTTCATTTTGAACAGATGATGGGAGTTTACATTTTAACCCTTTTTACTTGCATATATGTATATAAAAAAGATTGCTATTTACTTTTTTTGAAGATGAGCTTTCTGGCATTGGCATTTTTTATTCTTTGGTGTGCCATCACTCATCCTGGAGCTTTTGTAAATCCTGTTTATTTTGTTAATATTTTTTCAAGAACACAGAGATTTCGCTCACATTTTGGTATGGGAGATGTAAATTATTGTGGAAATTATTGTGTCTATTTATTATTGGTTTCTTTTTTTCTATGGTGTCAATGGCGGAAGGGCGGGAGAATGCCCACGAAAAAAACATTGGCCATTGTGGCAGGAATTGATTGCATTGCTTTATGGATGCTTCTTTCTACAGCCTCCCGTTCGGCTATCCTTAGTTTAGCACTGTTTTTTGGATGTTATGGTCTTTTAAGTAAAAAACAGGTAATTGTTAGAAATTGGAAGTTGGTTTCCACCATAGTGGGGGTGCTTGCACTCATGCTAGTGATAATCCTTGTGCCTACTGGTATTTTGGCTGATATTTGGCTGGAGTCTAATAGAGAGGGCAATTTTAGCATTAATTACCCTATCTTTTTGCAGTATGGAAATTATCTTAATGGTATGGGGTACATGGACAATTCAGGATATTTAGGGATGGTGTATGGATATCCAACAACAGCTATGGATGTTTACTTTTTATATATTCCTTTTTCAACAGGTATTCTTGGTTCTATACTTATTTTTGGACAGATGATATATTTGCTGTATCAGTTATTGAGACATGGCAATACAGAGGGGCGTGATTTGGCTCTAAGTTTGTTTATTATGATGTTGTATTATGCTATATGGCAGGTAAATTACATGAATTACAGATATTATACTGGAATTATCCATATGATAATTTTATTCTTCTTCTTGATGCGAATTAATGAGGAAGAGGATGTTTACATTTTTAAGGTACAAAGGAGGTAACTATGGCTAAGAAGCAGCGAAATCAATATTTGAATTATTGGAAAGGAATCGCTTGTTTTGGTGTGGTTTTTGTTCATACACGCTTTCCGCTTGAGCAGTTGGACGGAATTTTGCAGACAATGTTTCGATTTGCAGTACCATTATTTTTTATGGTATCAGGATATTTTTGTTATGGGGAAGACAGAGAATTGGTAGAAAAAAAGCTGCCTTCCAAAATAAAGAGAATATTTTGGATTAATTTTGGCGGCTGTTTCTATTATTTTGTCATGCAAATGGCTATAGCAGTTTTTGGGGATTCACATGGAAATAGTGCAGATGTAATAGAGAGATTCTGGTTATTGTTTAACAGAAACAAAATGATAGACTGGCTGGTATTTAATCAGGATCCGTTTGTAAATATTATGTGGTTCACCTCAGCATTATTATATTGCTATATTCTATTCTGGATAATTAATCATTTTAACCTTTATCGGGTGAGTTATGGTCTGATTCCGGTATTAATTGTAATTCATTTGTTAATGGGAAATGTGATGGTAATGTTTGGGGTGGAAATTAATAAACTTTACTATCGTAATTTTTTGTTATTCGGTCTACCGTTTGTTTTGCTGGGAAATTGGCTGCACAAAAATCAGGACAGTATTATTAAAAAAGTTACAATAAAAAAATGCCAAATGATTTTCTGGATAGGTTTGATTCTTGGAATTGCTGAGTGGTTTGTGGAAGGAAGAAGAGAGCTGTATTTTGGTACACTTCTGGTTTTAATAAGTATTTTTCTGTTAAGCATACATCAGCCGGAAGAAAAAGAAAAATCGTTTCTTACAAAAACTGGAGAAAAATATTCTTTGTTTATCTATGTAGTACATTATAGTTTAATTGTTGTAATGGAAAGATTTTCTGATAAACTGATTATGTCTGGAAGCATGGTATATTATATATACGGGTTTGTAAGACCGTTTTTAGTTTTTGGAATTTGTTGGGCGGCGGCTTACATGTTCTATAAAGTATTGGATATGCTGAAAAAATGGAGGAATAAGTAAAGTGAGTAGAAGAGAAGATATCTTAGTCAGTGTTGTTATTCCCACTTATTCAAGAAATGATATGCTGGAAATAGCAATTAATTGTATTTTGAAACAGACCCATCAGAATCTGGATATCATTGTGGTAGATGATAATCCACCTGAGTCAGAATTTCGTTTATCTACACAGAAGATTATGGAAAAATATACATCCGATGACCGTATTCGTTATATACAAAATCCGAAAAATTTAGGAGGTTCTGGTGCCAGAAATGTGGGCATTGAAGCTTCGAAGGGAGAGTATATTGCATTTTTGGATGATGATGATGTATATTATCCGGAAAAAATAGAAAAGCAGTTGCAAGTATTTTTAGACAGCAATTCTGATAAGCTTGCATTGGTATATTGTGATGTGGAACATGTGGGAAAAAATAATCACGTGGATTGTATTATTCGAAAACGTCATAAAGGTAACTGCCTATATGAAGCTATTGAGGATGATTGTCTTGCATCTACCTCTATGTGGCTTGTAAAGAAATCTTTGCTGGAATCGGTAGGAAATTTCTCTATTGTACCATGTAAGCAGGATTCCACTGTTATATTGAAACTACTAAAAAAGGGGTATGAGGTTGACTTTGTGCCAGAAGTACTTTGTAGTTATCGTAATGTGTCTAGTGGTGTACGTATTAGTCTGGGGCCTAAAAAAGTAGAGGGAGAATTGTTGTTTTATGATGCTTGTTGTAAAGTGTATGATAGAATGACACCAAGGCAGATTAGATACATAGAATTTTCCTTTGCAAAGAGATTGTATATTCTTTATAGCCATCGTAAACAGGCTGGTAAGGAAAATATGATTGCAGAGCGAAAGAAAATGTGGAGACTTCGACCAGTAGCCGCAGCGGCATTTCTTACAAGAAGAAAACTCCATGTATGGAAACACAGAAAGAAAAGATAGGAAGGATGACCTGAAGTGGCAAGAACAAAAAACAGCATAAACAACATTATATTTGCATTATGCCTACAAGGGGTAACAGTATTAGCAAATTTTGCTATTCGAACTATTATGATACGACGCCTCGGAATGCAGGCCACTAGTTTGAATGGACTTTTCACAGAGGTGTTGGCAGCATTATCTATGGCAGAGATGGGAGTAGGGACAGCAATTGTTTATAATCTCTATAAACCATTGGCAGAAAATGATCATAAAAAGGTTCGACAGTTAATGGGCTTATTTAAGAAAGCATATAGAATTATAGCGGTAGTAACTTTTGCCATTGGTCTGGCATTATGTCCATGGATACATTATTTGGTAAAATCTATTGATTATTCTCTAAACTACATTAGATTGGTTTATATGTTGTTTGTGGTAGATTTGTCTATGTCATATTTGTTTTCTTATAAAGTTTCCCTGATGAATGCTGACCAGAAAAGTCATATTCAGTCAAAGGTCAGTATGGCGATCAAACCTATTGAGGTAATTATTAAAATTTTAGTATTGCTTACAACAAATAGTTTTGTGGCTTATCTATTATCATCAATTTTAGTAACTTTTTTAGGAAATCTGGCAAGATCTTACGTAGTAGACAAATATTATCCTTGGCTTGGGAAAAATGAGGATATGCTTCCAAAGGAGGAAAGACAAGAGGTCTTTGCAAACATTAAAAACTTGTTTATTAAGGCGCTTTCAGGTAAAATTACAAGTTCTACAGATAATATGCTGATCTCCGCATTGGTGGATACTTTGCAGGTAGGGTATTATTCTAACTATTCTCTGCCCATTGGAGTATTCCGACAGCTGGCCAATCAAATTGCTTATGGTGGGGTTGGCGCCAGTATGGGAAATATGCTGGTGACGGAGAGTGAAGAAAGATGTATTAAAGTCTTTTATCGTTTGGAATATCTTTTTTTTGTAATAGGATCTTTATCGGCTGTTTGTGTGTATTGTTGTGTGGATCCTTTTGTACTTATCTGGTTAAAGTCAGAGGAATTTTTGCTCGGAAAAAGTATTATTTTTATTTGTTGTTTGAATCTTTTTATTGAAGTAATAAATAGACCTTTGTGGTCCATTATGGAGGTTTCAGGTCTTTTCAAATATGATAAGTATGTTTCCATTGCGGGTTCAGCAGTAAATTTGATAGTATCAATCATTCTTGGTATGAAAATAGGAATGGTGGGTATTTTTATTGGTACTTTTATGACGTATTTGATTCAGTCGGTACTAAAGACTATGTTATTGTTTCGTATGAAGTTGAATAGAACTCCAGCCAAGCAGTATGGGTTGTTGGCTTGTATGTGTGGTGGAGTACTGATTCAGATGTTTGTGGCGGACGCATTGTGCAGTAGATTTGTATTCCAAAACCAGGTTGTGGCATTTGTGGTATATGGTCTGATTTCTGCAAGTATTGTAGTAATCACTACAGTACTTTGTACTTTTTTCACAGATGCTTTTCGATATTATCAGGACATGGTTACAGGTATGGTGAAACGTATTTTAAAGAAATAGAAGATTGAAGTGAATGGGAAAGGATGTACAATATGCCAGGAACTATTTTACATATTATGAATTATGCAGCGTCTTATCGTGGGAATTTTATTGACTCTCTGTGGAGTCTTGACAAGAAACTGCAGCTAGAAGGGTTAAAAAATATTTATTTATTTGCAGGAGATGCAAAAAGTGAAGGTCCTATGAGTTGGATCAAAGAAATGCAACAACAAGGAGAGGAAGTATATTTTCTTGCAGAAAATAGAAATCAAGATGCCGGATTAATACGTAAGCTGATAGAAGAGAAGAATGTAAAAGCTGTTCATACACATTTTATTACAATGCAACAATATTTGGCAGTTTATCAGGCTACATTTGGAAAAAAAATCCCAGTATTTATGCATATGCATAATCATTCCAAAGTGGCAGGAAATCCAATCAAGAATATAATTCGACGTACGCTATATAGAAAGTGTATTATGATAGCATGCAGCGAGTCTGTTTACCACAGTTTGGAAAGAGACTATCCAAAAAATGAGAAGTATTCTATTGATAATGGAGTTAATTTTTCTCGTTTGGATTCCTATGAGAATTTAAGGGAAGAAGATTTTGGACTGGAGAAGAGTGAAGGAGTATTTTTGATTTTTGGATTTGATTTTTACAGAAAGGGAGTTGACTTGGCGGTTAAGGCATTGAAGGAACTGAGAAATCAGGGACATAGTTTCTCGCTACTTGTATCCTTATCTACTAACTTTGAACAGGTAGAAAAAAATATTATAGATATTTTAGGTGAAATGCCTTCCTGGATCAAGGTGATTTCAGCCAGAAATGATGTAGCTACCTTATATAATTTTGTGGATGTATTTTTGTCTCCTTCCAGGGAGGAGGGATTACCTTATTCTGTTGTGGAAGCAGGATATTCCAGTTGTAGTGTAGTTATGAGTGATATTTCAGCCCAGGTGCATTTAAAGATACCTTACGGATATTGGTTTGAGAGTGAAAATGTAGAAGATTTTGCAGATAAAATTTTAAAAGCACAGAAAGAGCATATAAAAAAGTTGGAAAATTGGGATAAGGCAAAGCAGTCCATGAGGGAAAATTATGCATTAGATACTTGGAGCGAACAGGTAGAAAAGCTATATAAGAAAATTTTATAGTAGGAGGAGGATGAAAATGTTTGATGTAATTACAAGTCTTGGCTATAATTGTGAGATTTCTTTCCGACTGGAAAACTATTTCGGAAGCATTGATGCCATGCCTTTTTCATGGTCTTTCGTACTAGAGAGAAAAAAATTCCCACAAGTATTGGAGAATATTGACAGACTTTTTGCAGACGAAGTGGAGTTATTAGAGGATAATATGATTTTGTGTAAGAATTATAATATTAAATTTCATCCACGCTACGATATGCTTTTAAAAGATGGCACTCCTACAGAAGAATCTACCCAAATGGCTATAGATGAGTTGAGACAACGAGTTTCTCATTTGAAGGATAAATGGAAGAAGCTGATTAACAGTCAAAAGGAAGCAGTTTTTCTGATGAAAGTAGAGAATATGGGAGAAGAAGCAAATTTGCAATATATTCAAGATGTTTATCAAGTGCTGCAGAGAAAATATATCTCCGGGAAGTTTACATTGATGATTTTAATGGAACGGGAGGCTGTTACAGAGCAAATTAAAGGGTTAGAAAAGGAAAAACTGAAGATAAGAACATTAAAGCGTTTTGCACCGAAAAAGCATACAGATACTATGGGAGATGTCTGTGGGTGGTGGTGTATTTTGAATGAACTTACAGGAGAGAAAAACTGGAAATATTTTACTCGCTTGTGGAAAAAACGTTTGAGCTGGTTTATCGCTGTAGTAAAAAAGTATTTGCGAATAGAAAAAAATGGGGGACACTGAAAAGATGGGGGGGACTAATATGAAAAAAATATGCCTTTTGACCATTTGGATGGGAAAACTGCCGGAGTCTTTTTGGTTGTGGATGATTACCGCAAAAAAAAATCCTACTGTGGATTTCTTTGTTATTACAGATAATAAGGGATTAGTTGATAACGAAAATGTGCATTTTATTAATATGACCATGAAAAGTATGAAAGAGCGTTTTGAACAAATAGTGGGTTTTCCTGTTAAATTAGAATCACCTTATAAGATTTGTGATTATAGACCATTGTTTGGAAAAGCTTTTCCAGAAATTCTTCAGACATATGAATTTTGGGGACATTGTGATATAGATCTTATATTTGGTAATATTAGAAAGTTTATTACAGATGAGATTTTAGAACAATACGATAAAATTTTGGATGCAGGTTGTTTTGTATTGTACCGAAATTGTGAAACTATGAATAATTTATATGAGAGAAGTATGGAGAAGGATAATATGGCTTATCCGTATGAAAAAGCTTTTCGTACACAGTTTGCCTGTTACTTTGATGAATATATGGGAATGAGTATTCTTGGCTGGAAATATTGCAGGGTATTTCGAGATCAGTTGGAAGAAAAAGTGGTGCAGGATTTCAGCTGGCAGCGATTGAACTTCCAGTCATATATTTCTGATGACAGTTTTTTGTTTCAGTGGAAAGATGGCAGATTATATCGTCATATGTGTGATAAAGAGGGGAAAATACTCTTAGGACAGGAACCAGTAGAGTGTATGCTTGCACATATACAAAAAAGAAACATGGAACTTACCTTTACCAGTCAGGAAGTACTTCAGAAAAAGGAGTTTTGGATAGTACCAAATAAATATCAATTGGAAAAACCAGAGGGAGAACTTTACAGCTCTTTAGAACGTCAGGTATATATGGAATTGATTCAAAAAAAAGATAGGCAAAGAAGTATCAAAAATTTAAAGTCTTATGGGTTGCTTGATTACATTCTTCATTTCATAAGAAGCAGAAGGATTAGAAAATGGATTATAGAGGAAAAAAAGTTTTTTTAAGAAAGAAAAATATTGTATTAATTATTGCACTGTTGTTGTGCTGCATCATTTGTGGATGCAGTGAAGAACAGACTTCAGAGCAGCAGTTGTGGATACCAGATTCTAATACAAAAGAAACATCAAACTCCATTTCAAAGAAAGAAAGCCAAGAACAGCAGGAAGTATCTGTATACTTAGCAGAAGAGTTAACATCAAGTCTGCTACAGGATTCTGGCAGAAGTTTTGCAGATATGTTATGGGAAAACCAGAAAGCTGGTGGGGTTTATCAATGTGATAGTGAGCAGATGAAAAGTGATAAGTTACTTAATTATTATATATCTTCCAGCGAAGGCGATGATGAGAATGATGGTTTAAGTCCAAAAACTCCCAAAAAGAGTTTGGAGACATTTTCAGGACTCTCAAATGTAAATATTTTTCTTAAGTGTGGTGATATATTCCATATGAAAGAGAGTTTTTGTGTGGGAAATAATGTAACAATGGCGGCTTATGGAGAGGGTATGAGACCTGTACTTAACTATTATCAGCCTCTTAAAGTAC
This sequence comes from Lachnospiraceae bacterium, assembly GCA_017399445.1. GTDB lineage: Bacteria > Bacillota > Clostridia > Lachnospirales > Lachnospiraceae > RUG11237. Next base: position 202,017 of record JAFQCM010000056.1, read on the forward strand.
AATGGCAGGAGTCCGATATTTATAAGAATGTGTGGTCTGCGGATTTGAAGGAACTCTCAACCTTATGTGATGGTACCACAGGAAAAAGTAACTGTAACATTGGGCAGCTTTTGATTGATGGAGAGTGTAACTGGAAGCGAAAGATAAAAGATGATGGAGAAGCTTTTAATTATGGAGAGTATCTTTTTAATGCAGCAGATGGAAGCTGGGCGATAGATTGGGAAAATTCTGTTTTGCATTTATTTTCAGATAAAAATCCAAATGATTTAGAAATATCCTATGCACTGCCGGATTATGGATTAGTTATGAACAGTACCTGGGGCAGTCAGGTATTAGGGGTGGAAATTACAGGTGCAGGATTTCATGGAATCAGTCTCAGTAATGTCAATAATATAAAAATTCAAAACTGTTATTTACATCATATAGGTGGAGCACTTTTGAAAAATACTGGTCCAAGATATGGCAATGGGATAGAGCTTTGGGATAGTGGTCAAGAGGTTACTGTAAGCTATAATATTGCTGAGTGGATTTTTGATACCTGTTATACAAATCAGGGAAGCAGTGCCAGTGCCGTTGAAAAAAATGTACAATTTACATATAACATTGGAAGATATTGTTTCTGGGGAATTGAAACCTGGGGTGACAACTATGCAGAACAGGCATTTGAGAATATTGGATATAAAGGTAACATTTTAATGAATGCATGTGATGTGACAAATCCTGAAGCAGTGGCATTTTGTAATCAACAGGAGCAATTGATAGGTGTTGAGGGCAATTTGATGGAAACACAAGTACCTTATGTATCTTATCGTGGTGGGACTTATACCTACCATCAAATGTCATTGATAAATGCAAGAGATAACCGTAAAGAAGGACAATTATTAATAGAAAATAATGTGTTTTGGGGAACAAAGCGATTCCTGTGTATGTTTAGCAAGCGTGATGTGGGAAGAGAATTTCCTTTGCCAGAGAATAATTTATTTTATGGAGAGATGCCTGCTGAGGAGATATGTCTGTTTCGTTATTCAGATTCGGACGGTACCAGACATTTTTTACAACAATTACCTTTAGGAGCAGAAAAAAATACATTAATTGTATCTAAGATAGGAGAAAACCAAGGTTTATCAGAAGCAAAGAACAGATTAGTGGAGGCAATAGAAATAATTGCCAATGGTGCCAAACAGGAATAGAATGGAGAGACAAGATGAGGGTTATAAAAATTTGTGTTTTAATGTTGGGTATATTGGTATTAACAGGATGTACCATGAAAAATTCTGAAAAATCGGGAGTGCAGAACTGGATTCCTGAGGGAACCCCAGTACATTCCACAAGTGATACTATAGAAGAAGCAACAGGAACAGTAAATACAGCAGCCCCACCTGAAAGAGGAAATGAGGAGAAAAGCTATCGTCTGAAAGAGAGCATTGAAGTGGATGAAAAGCTTTTCTGTTCTTTAAGTGAACTGCAAAAGGCAATAGGAGATGAGACAACTTCAGGTGCTTCTAAACTTCATATGAATACCTTTTATATAGATAATAATGGATTATTATGTATTAGTATAGACACAGTATTTGATTTCTCAAAAAATCTCTGTACTCTCCAAAAAAAGTATTATTTAACTGACAAAAGTGTCTTTACAGAAAAAGAGTCATTTCCTATGGAAGAAAGCTGGAAGAAAGAAAACAATACTTTTTATTTGGATTTGACATTTCTTTCGGAAGTATTTTCCTGGACTTATCAGGTAGGTGAAAATAATGAACTGATAATTTATGATGAAAATATTACTTTTGAGGAATATGAGTCGGTTACCTATGAGCCATTAGTGTTTGATGTGGCGGCTGGGTCTTATTGGTCTATTTCAGGTAAGATGACTGAGGCGATTTTGGGAGGCGAAGATTATCGTGTTCATTATAGTTGCACAAGACCCGAATCTTATGTAGAAGTAAAAGAAGGGGAGCAATTACGATTTAATTTTTTCTGTTCCTGGATACCTGAGGTGGCGTCTATTCTGTTTTTAAATAATGATGATAAGGTGATACAGGCGTATGCCTATACAACTTCTAACACTTTTGAGGATTACATTTTGACCGTTCCAACAGGAGCCACGAAAATGCATCTTTCCTTTTTTAAAAATCAGGAATATCGTGTGGAACGGGTACGTTATGTAAAAGGTGCTGATTTGGAACAATTGGACGCAAAGTGGTATGAAGAACAATGCGAAGAAAAGTTAAAGGAAAATCAAAAACTGTCTTGGCAGAATACATCAAGGAAACCTTTAGACAAAGCTTATATTACATTTGTTCTGGATGATTGCAGACCAGATATGGATTTGGTAGTGGACCTTTTTGAAGAATATGACATTCCGTTATGTATAGCTGCTATTAAAGAACATTTCTACTTTCCAGGTTCCAAGGGAGAAGAAAGCCGTCTTGAAGTATGTCAGCGGGCAGTGAAAAATGGAGGGGAAATATTATCACATGATGGAGTGGCTTTGACACAAGAATTATTAGATGACTTTCCAACAAAATATAAGCATTTTTACCAAAATAAAAAGTACCTGGAAGCTTATGGTTTTGATGTACAGGGAATTATTCTGGCAGGAGGAGAAGGTCAGGTAGTGGGAAGTTCCAAATCAGATACATGGATACGAACACATTTTAACTATAGTGATTTGTATGGAGTAGAGGAGATGGGTGAGCCTTATTATCACAAACGTATGTGGCTGATTAAGTGTAAGGACAGTTATCAGGAAACTATTCAAGAAGCGGTGGAAAATAAGCAATGGATATCTTTTTTCTTTCATGAATTTGCTGAGGTGGATGAAGAAAAGATGAGAGAAATTTTGCAATATGTATCATCTCTCTCTAAGGAACAAGTGGAAATAACTAATTACAGAACCATCTACGAGAAATTTTATCAGAACAAGGAAGAAGAATAAGTTGTTTTCGCATTATAGAAAGGTAGGGAATTTATAAGATGGAAACAAAAACAAAATCAGGCTATTATGCTACGATTGATGGATTGAGAGCATTTGCGGCCATTGGTATTGCAATGATGCATATTTTGGTAAATGGAGGATATGAAGTTGGTGGCTTTGTGTTTGATAAACTGATTCCATCATTTACAGAATTAGTGTATTTGTTTATGATTATTAGTGCTTTTTCCATGTGTTGTGGCTATTATGAGAAGATAATTTCCAACAAAATTACAATGGGAGAGTTTTATAGCAAACGTTTTGCTAAAATATGGCCTTTTTTTGCTTTTTTGAGTGTATTAGATGTGATTCTCTCGCCAGGCAAAGAAGCTTTGTATGAATTGTTTGCAAATTTAACATTGTGTTTCGGTTTACTGCCAAATGCAAACATAACAGTAATTGGAGTGGGCTGGTTTATCGGGGTAGCATTTGTGTTTTATTTTGTATTTCCGTTTTTCTGCTATCTGTTGTCAGACAAACGCAGAGCATGGTTGGCTTTTGGAATCGCACTTGTATATAATTTCTTGTGTCGTATCTATTTCTTTGATCAACATCACGTAGCTGGAAGTTTTGCACCTAGAACAAGCTTTATGTATTGTGCGGTATTTTTTCTGGCAGGAGGTTTGATTTATCTCTACAGGGAACAGTTGGGTAGGATAGCACAGAAATGTCAGTGGCTGTTATTGCTTTTATGTGGAGCATCAATTGTGGCATATTATGTCATTGGAAATGATGTTGTAATAATGTTGGTAATGTTTTCAATGGTACTTATATGTGCTATAGGAGCGAAACACAAGAAAATATTACAAAATCGGGTATCACATTTCCTAAGTGGTATTAGTATGGAAATTTATTTATGTCATATGGTTATGTTTCGTGTAATGGAAAAGCTTCATTTAACCCAGTTGTTTACTTCTGATTTGCTGTCATATGTGGTGACAGTTTTAGAAACAATTATTTGTGCCATATGTTTTGCTGTTGGATTTGGATTTGGCATGAAAAAATTGAAGATGGTGGTTAAGGGGTTTGGTAGAAACCAGACAAATTTATAAGTGTAGGTGGTTAATATGAAGCAGGAAAAATATCGGTTTGATGGGGAAGTGTCTCAGATAGTGAAAGGAATTGCTATTATAATTATGGTATTTCATCATCTGTTTGGTAATTTGGAATGGGTGATGGAAGGAAATCGGTTTTTTTCTATTCCTTTTGGTAGTCAATCATTAGAATATTTCTTTGCAGTACCAGGAAAGATTTGTATTTCTATTTATGCATTTCTTTCTGGATATGGTTTGTATACAAGTTACCAGCATAAAAAACAGAATGCAAAAACTGCTGCAAAAAGAGTGTTTTCTGTATTGATAAATTGGTGGCTGATTGTACTGTTGTGTTTTCTTCCATTGGCAATTATTTGTGAACAGCAGATAGATTATAAGACGGTGTTGAAGCACTTATTGTTAATAGAAAATAGATGGTGTCCTTTTGCAGATTATTTGCTGTTCTATGTGACAGCACTTGTTACTTATCCGGCTATTCATTGGTTATTAAATAAAGTAAATAGACCTTTTTTGTTTTTCCTTGGAACCCCTTTTGTGGGAATGGCTGTACGAAAAGCGATAGATTTGACTGTTCCACAAGGAATTTTATATCAGATACTTTATTTTTACTTTTTATACATAGCATATATAATAGCAGGAAGCTGTGTGTGCCAAAGCAAGATATTTATAAAGGCACATAACTGGTTAAATAGTAAAAAGTGGAATAAGGTATGGATCAAAGTTATTTTAGTATTTACAGTAATTCCTGTTCGCTGGTTGGTAAAAAATAAACTTATATTTGACTCATTTTTGGCAACAATGGTGGTATTTCTTCTTGTAGAAATTATTCAAGAAAGACAACACAGTCTTATTTTTCGAGGAATGCATTTTTTAGGAAAGCATAGTACGAATATTTGGTTTATGCATGCTGTTTTCTTTTTCACTTTTGGGGAGTATACACAATGGATTGTTTACTTGCCTAGGGTACCTTTGGTGATAATGATATGGTGTATTGTGTGCTGTTTGCCATTTTCTTCTATAATCAATTTACTACAACAAAAACTTTGGTATATACTTGAAAAAATAATTAAAAAGGAAGAATCTTAATTTCTTTACAGGTTTATTTGCCTATGATAGAATGGCACTGAAGACTTCTAAATATTGGAAACTTATAAGGAGATATATATGAAAAAATCATTTTTTATACAGTTAATGCAATGGATAGGTGCACTGTTATTGGCCATGGCAATTGTTTCGGTGGTTGGATTCTTCTATTACAGACCGGTAGGATGGCTAGAACGTGACAAAAATGCAACTTCAGCAGTGTGGGAGCCCAATACAGTTGTGGTTAATTTTCTTGAAGGAGGAGGTATTACAAGAGTGGATAGTCATGGATATACCAATCCTTGGGGAAAAGAATTGGATGATGAATTAGTTCTTTGTATAGGAGCCTCATATGTTCAAAGTAAGGAGGTAATGGAGAACAAAAAGTATACTTCTCTTTTAAATGAAATGCTGACTTCGGAGGACAAGCTTAAGGTGTATAATTTGTCTCGAGATGCATATTTGTATCCTGAAATTGTAGCTGGTTTTTCAGCAGCAATACAAGAGTTTCCACAGACAAAGGTTGCGGTAATTGACATTTCTAATACTGATTATTCATTGGAAGAACTTAAAAAAGCATTGATTCAGAGAGAATATTCCCCAGAGCAGACTGGAGATAAGCTTTATGCAGAGTTGCCTGCAATAGAAAAGATAAAGATTAAAGTAAAAGACTATTTTCCTATTACCAGTATTTTGAAGCATCAGATGTCCCAGATGCAGGGGGAAGGAGTAGATGTAACCGGAGCAACCAAGAGAACACAGGAGGTGTCTGAAGCACAGTATGGGGAAGCTTTAGATGCTACCATGAAGCAAATGAGAGAAGCTTTTTCCGGAGAGATTATTATTTTGTATCATCCATCAGTTTTACTCAATGAAGATGGAAGTATGAGTCTCAATCAGCCGAAATATCGTGATGTTTTTGAAGAAATGTGCCAGCAGAATGGAATTGTATTTGCTGATATGGGAGATGATTTTTTACAGGCTTATGAAGAAAGAAAAGAAGTTCCATATGGTTTCCAGAATGTTACGATAGGTGAAGGACACTTGAATAAGTATGGTCATAAGATGATTGCAAAGCGACTTTACGATTTGATAGAAAAGGAGTAATATAATGGTTTTTTTATCAATAGAATTTTTGGTTTATATGATAGTGCTGCTGTGTGCCATGTGTTTTGTAAAGAAGCAGCAGCATCTGTTGCTTTTGGTGGCAAGCTATTTCTTTTATCTTTGGAATGACTGGCGCATGTTGCTATTGCTGGCTGCTGAGACTGGAGCAGTGTATTTCATAGAATGTAGGATGGGGAAAGAGCAAGATAAGAAAAAGAAAAAATTGCTGTTAACAGTGGGCGTGATTACGTTGTTAATTGTGCTAGGATTTTTTAAATATTATAACTTTTTTGTGGATTCAATTTGTGCAGTTTTTCGGGTACAAAATTCTTTTGCATTAAATATTATTCTGCCTCTAGGAATTTCTTATTATACATTTCAAGGCCTAAGTCTTTTGTTAGATGTATATTACGGAAAGATAGAAGCAGAAAAAGATTTTGTAAAGGTGGCATTGTGCATAGGTTTTTTCCCGCAGATTACTGCCGGACCTATTGTAAAAGCAAAAGATATGCTGGTTCAGCTTAAGGAAGTAAAGCCGGTTAATTGGGATAATATTGCTCAAGGTGCACAGATTTTTCTAATGGGTATATTTAAGAAAAAAGTAATTGCAGACCGTATAGGAGTACAAGTAGATGCCGTATTTGGAGCACCACAGGTGTACAGTGCAGGCTCCCTGGCTTTAGCAGCAGTGGCATATTCCATTCAGATATATTGCGATTTTTCCGGCTATTCTGACATGGCTATTGGAGTAGCCAGAATGATGGGATTTGATTTGGGAAGGAATTTTAATCTTCCTTATTTTGCAAAAAATACTTCAGAATTCTGGAGACGATGGCATATCAGCTTGTCTACCTGGTTTCGCGACTATGTTTACATTCCATTGGGGGGAAGCAGGAAGGGAAAAGTTCGAACATATTTAAATTTGATTATTACCATGATGCTGAGTGGTTTGTGGCATGGAGCCAGCTGGCAGTTTGTATTATGGGGAGCAATATATGGAATAACAAATGCACTCTATAAAATATATAGTGATTTTTGTAAGCCATACCGTGAGAAATGGGCAAAGCTGCCGGGAAAAAAAGTAAGAATAATTCTTGCTATAGTTTTGAATTTTCTTCTTGTAACAACTATTCAGATTTTTTTCCGGGCAGAAAGTATTGCTGATGTATGGATTATTATGAAGCGCATTTTTACTGGTGCAGAAGGGGTAGCGTATTATTATGTATACACCATTATTTATGGTGTCCTGTTGGTAATATTTGAAACATGGAAATATATAAAAAATGATGGAAATGATATTTATATGAATCTGAATTTGGAGAAGTTTAGTGGTAAATTAGTGTTTTGTATTATAGTATGGCTGATTCTTTGTTTTGCTTATGTGGGAAGTAATGCCTTTATTTATGCACAGTTTTAATATGTAAAAAGATAGGGTGGTTTGTATGAGAAAAAAAACAGTATTCATAATAGCAGCAATATTACTTTTATTTATAAATATAAATTCCATGGCTGTATGTGCAAAGGAAGAATTTACTTCAGTAAATCCGGTAATAGATGTTGGAGAAAAGATATATGTTCAACATGATGCAGATAACAATGACATTTATGATTTGCAAAAATCGGGGACAGGCACTACAACAGTTTATGAATTAGTTTTGGCGGAATTTACAGCTAATAAAGCATGGACTACTAGTGGAGAATTTATTGATAATGTGGCAGAAAAGCCTCATGGAGCTACTGCACCGGATAAATATATTTCAGTTACTGCCAATGAACAGTATTTTATAAAAACATATGGAGTAGGTTATAATACTGGTGGAACATGGTATGCACCTGTATTGTTTTTGGATGACAATGATACTGTTATAGCAGATGTACTTACAAATACATTAAGTGCAAGTAAAGCAGGTGTAATGATAACAGTTCCGGAAAATGCAACTAAGATGCATTTAACTATGTATAACAACCAAAGTTTTTCATTGCAAAAAGTGTTAAATCTAACGGATGAGGAGTTTGATAATCTACCAATTAATAGAACCAAACTTGAAAATGATGTTAATCAGATGTATGAACAATATCAAAAAGATAGAACTGTATACAAGAAACCTAATAAGGCATACGTAACCTTTGTAAATGATGATACCAGGGCATCAATGAGTGAGTATGCAGATTTATTTATAGATAAAGGTGTTCCTTTGGTATTGGCTACAGTTCCAGAGATGTTAATTGAAGATGCATACAATCAAACGGAAACCAGATTAGAAGTTGCAAGGAGAGTGGAAGCAGCAGGCGGAGAGATTATAGCTCATAATGGCGGAGTTTTAACACAGGAAGGTTTTTCTGATTATAATACTATGTATTCCTTTTTTGTCAGAACGAAACAGTTGTTTAACTATTATGATTTTGATGTGAATGGAATTATTCTGGCAGGTGGGTTAGGACAAGTAACTGGTGCACAGGAATCGGAGGAGTGGGCTAGTTCAATATATAGTTATTCTGATTTATATGGTGTAGAATATGATAGAAAAGAGATTGCTTTAGATTCTGCATACTATCATAAAAGAATCGGATTAGGAAATTTTGCAAGTGATTTATATGCAATAAAACAGGAAATAGATAATGCAATTACGAATAAATCATGGCTGGTATTTTATTTTCATGATTCAAGTGAAATAGACACTACAATTCTAGGGAAAGTTCTGGATTATGTAAATTCAAAAAATGGAACAGATTTGGAAGTTGTTACCTATAAAGAAATGTATCAAAAATATGCGGTAAAAGAATCAGAAGTCACAAATACCAAGCATACATATTATGTTTCAAGTACAGGAACCTCCACAGTAGGCACCGATGAGAATAATCCAATGTCTTATGAAACAGCAAAAAGCAAAGCTTATGTAAGTGGAGATACTATCCTTTTTAAACGTGGAGATACTTTTTATGGGACATTTGATCCTACCATTGTTAAGGTTGATGAGGAAATAACAACTATTTCTTCTTATGGAGAAGGAGAATTACCAAATATTTCCGGTTACAAAATTGTAAGTACGGAAGAAGCCTGGCAAGTGCATGAAGAAGGAATTTATAAAGTAGATTTAACAGATACACAATTTTTTTCCGGTCTTATGACAATCAGTGCTAATAGCACTAATATTGGATTTTTAGAGGATAGAGAAGGGGTAAAATATTTTAACAAAAAGAGTACCTTAACGGAACTTGAAAATGAATGTGATTTTTATTGTGACAGAGATTGCTTGTATATAAAGTCATCAGAAAATCCATATAGCAAGTTAGGAGAACTTAAGTTAGCAACAAAAACCAATTTACTTATTACACAATCTAACTTAAAGATTGAAAATATAGAATTTTCAGGTACAGGAGCTCATGGATTAGTAAATTCAGATGAAACAATTAAAAATGTAGAAATTTCAAATAATATCATTCAGGATATTGGAGGAAGTTATTTAAATGGAACAACAAGATATGGAAATGGAATAGAATTTTATGGTGCAAATGTTTCCAATGTTGTTGTTAAAGATAATATTATAAGGAATGTGTATGATGTTGGTTTTACGATACAAGGGACCAAAGGTTCCGGAAAAAATATTATAGTTAAAAATAACGTTTTTGTTAGTAATTCACAAGATTCAGAAGTATGGGAAAATGGAGCGGCTACGGGAATAGAGAGCTATGAATTTACCAATAATATTTCAGTGAATGCAGGACGAGGATGGGGCTATGACGCACGTTTGGAAAAATATGTTACAGCACATATTTTATTTTGGGGATACTCTATAGAAAATACAGATATATATTTCCATGATAATACAGTTTACAATCCACGTAGAATATATTTTATAGAACAAACCTATGGAACAGATGTATTTTTTAAAGAGAATGATTATATTAAATCAGATTATAATACATATTTCCTTGCAGAAGATAGCACAATTTTTAGAGATTCCTATAAAATAGCAGAAAAAGATAAATTTGTATCTGAATATCAGAAGGATGAACATTCTGTATTTTCATTGATAGAAGTGGAAGAACATAAAGTGAATGGAGCGGTAACTTTTAATGATATAAAGGAAATAAGGAAATTGTTTGGAGTGGAAGAAGAACCAACGGTTATACCCAGTCCAACAACAATGGAGCCGAGTCCCACAGTAACAACGGAACCAAGTCCCACAGTAACAATGGAAGTAAGTCCAACAGTAACAGTGGAACTGAGTCCCACAGTAACAACGGAACCGAGTCCCACAGTAACAACGAAACCAAGTCCCACAGCAACAATGGTACCGACTTTAGCAGTAACAACAAAACCCAGCCCAACAGCAACAATGGCACCGAGTTCAAAAGTAACAATGACACCAATTCCCACAGCAACAATGATACCAATTCCGACAGTAACAATGACACCAATTCCAACAGCAACAATAGCACCAAGTCCAACAGCCAAACCGAAAATGACTTTAGGTCCAACCATAACTTCAACTCCAAAGATAACAGTGGAGCCAACAGCCATTCCATCACCAACAGTTAGTATACCTAAAAAAGGTACAAAACTTATAGATACAAAGAAAAATGTCATTTATACTGTCACCAAGTCAGGAAAAAGTGGAGGAACAGTCACATACACAAAACCTGTAAATAAGAATGTAACATCAGTATCTGTTTCTAAGAAAGTATCCATAGATGGTATTTCTTATAAAGTGACAGGAATTGCCCCAAATGCTTTTAAAAATTGTAAGAAATTAAAGAAAGTGACCATTGGAAATAACGTAACTATAATTGGAAATTCGGCATTTAGTGGATGCAGTAAGTTAAAGACAGTGACCATAGGAACAAAGGTGACCACCATTGGAGCAAAAGCATTTTATAAATGTAGTGCGCTTACCAAAATAACTATTCCATCTAAAGTGAATAAAATCGAAAAGCAGGCATTTTATAAATGCAAAAATTTAAAGAACATAAGTATAAAAACCACTAAGCTTACTAGTAAAAAGGTGGGAAGTAAAGCCTTTCAGGGTATTAATTCAAAAGCAACTATTAAGGTACCAAAACAAAAATTAAGTGCTTATAAAAAGTTATTAAAGGCAAAAGGAATTGGCGTAGATGTAGAAGTTAAAAAATAAGAATATGGCAATACAAAAACACCACATCCCATAATAATTATGGTCCATGTGGTGTTTAAAAATATTTTATAATCTATTTTGGAAGACTATTCTTTAATATCTACCATTTCCAAGTCTTTCATCAATCCCAAACGATAATTAATCTTATTATAGGCATCATTAGAGGAAGTTCCATTTTTCTTACAGTATCTTGAGTAACTGATAGCACTAAAGAAACGATGTATCCAGGCAATAGGGAGCAAAATTTTGTATTTCTTAGCATAAGAAAATTTATCTTTTAACTCTGAAGGACCTGGAAAGAGCATATGTAATTTTTGGGAAAAACCGGTGGAAGTGGCTTGCGTGTTGCGCATAAGGTAAAGGGACAAAGTGTCTGTACTAGCCCATGCTTCAACAGATGTACCTTCTTCTCTTCCCACAGTAAGTATATCCACCAGTAAGGTTTCATTTAAACAATGCTTTTTATATTCTACTGATAATATGGAATCATCCATTCCCAGATATTGTACGCAAATTTTAAATATAGCATCACAAAAAACATCATATTTCAGTTTTTTCATAACATTCCAAAAGTGAGGAACATCAATTTTCCCATAATAAGCATTTACATATAGTGTAATATCAACCAAATATCGCAGTGGAAGACCTTCAAAAGCGAAATGCTTGGCAATATGGAATATCTGATAAATTAAATGCTGCTCATAACCTAATGTAGTAATAGGCACATTGCAGGCAGTAGTCTGGAGCAGCGTTTCCGGTGCTGACAATTGTAACTGTTTCAAAAGATCTGCCTGTAAACCAGTATAATCTTCCCACAGACAATCATGAAGTTCTATTTTTAAGAAACGGCTGCCTTGGTTAATTTTATACACAGGAACATGGTCTTTGGAAGCAGCTTCTACAAAAGAATATCCAAGTTCCTGTAATAATGCTTCCATGGAAGGACGTTCTTCTGGTGATATAAGAATATCAGAATCTGCAGAAAAACGCATATTTGGTGCAGGATATAAAGTTGCTAAAGCAATGCCTTTGAAAATAATAGGATGTAACCCTCTGTTTTTGGCTTCTTGCAACACATGTCCCAATTCCTGAAAGGAAAGCAATTGTCGGAAGCCTTTTTGAAAGACAACTTCTTTCCAGGTATTCAAAACCTCAGCATCGGAACCATGGGCTTCAGAAATCTGAGACACATTGTGATATACTATGCCGGCAAGTTTTCCCGCAGTCAGAATAGGATAAGCATTTTTCCAAGAAATTTCTGTATCCGGAATATAGTTTTCGTGGTGAATAGAGGTTTTCACCAACGCTAAAATCTGTTCATACAATAGTTTCATTAGTTCACCTCTTAAATAAGTATTATTAAAACGAATATAATTCTAAATCTATTATATTCGTTCTTACATTGTCTGGCAAGTTTTTCTTATGCTTTTTTGGGTAATTAGTACCATGAATTGTTTTCATTTGACTTTTGGTTAAAATTTTAAATCTAAGAAATTCAAGCAAGTGTTCTATTGACAAGTACAAACATTAATGCTACGATATACAAAACTTGATATAGCATTTTCAAAGTGCTGTATCAGAGGCAAATGGAAAAGGTGGGCACCGTTAGGTACCTGCTTTTTTTGACGGAAATTAATTGGTAGGAGGTAAGCTATGAAAAAGAGAGCATTGATAGCTATGAGCGGCGGTGTAGATTCTTCAGTGGCGGCACTGTTAATGAAAGAAAGAGGATATGATTGTATTGGTGTTACCATGAAATTATATGAAAACGAGGACATTGGTGTGATTCGGGAGAAGACTTGCTGTACCTTAAGCGACGTGGAAGATGCCAGGGCAGTGGCAGCAAAGCTTGACATTCCCTATTACGTATTTAACTTTAAGGATAGTTTTAAGGAAAAAGTCATTGATAAGTTTGTAAAAAGTTATCAGTGCGGAAAAACGCCCAATCCCTGCATTGATTGTAATCGCTATTTAAAATTTGAGGGTCTGTACCAAAGAGCAAAGGAATTGGAATGTGACTCTATTGTAACTGGTCACTATGCAAGAGTAGAGCAGATAGATGGAGCGTATCATCTTCTGAAAGGTGTGGATGAATCCAAAGACCAGAGCTATGTACTTTACTCTTTGACAAAGGAGCAGCTAGCCCATACCCAGTTTCCATTAGGCAGTCTTACAAAAGAAGAAGTAAGAAAGATTGCAGCTAGTCATGGATTTATCAATGCCCAGAAAAAGGAAAGTCAGGATATTTGTTTTATTCCTGATGGAGATTACAGAAAATTCATGGAACAGACTCAGGGAATCAGTGTAGGTTCCGGAATTTTTACAGATAAAGAAGGAAATATTTTAGGAAAACATGAAGGATATTACAGATACACCATAGGACAGAGAAAAGGTCTTGGAATTTCGGGTAAAAAGCCATATTACGTTATAGAAATCAATCCGGAAAAGAATTTGGTGGTTTTAGGAGACAATGAAGATTTGTTTCACACAGAACTGATTGCAGAGGATTTTAATTGGATTGATGACAGTGTACCAGAAGGTGAGGAAATTCAGGCAAAAGTGCGTTACGGACATAAGGCATCGCCAGCCATTTACCGGATTTTGGAAGACGGCAGAGTGTGGGTTAAATTTCAGACTCCTCAACGAGCATTTACAAAAGGTCAGGCAGTGGTGCTTTATCAGGGAGATAGGGTCCTTGGTGGAGGAACCATTGCAGAAAACAGAATAGAAAGATAACAAACTTCAAAGCTTTTCTTTTTTGAAAATATGTATTATGATGAGTATGGAAAGGAAGGTCTGAAATGGAGCATTACAAATTTTCCCAAAATAGTAAATGTGAATACTTTCCATGTCATAAAATGGAACATCCGGAGCAATTTAATTGTTTGTTTTGTTATTGCCCCCTGTATGCCTTGAAAGATAAATGCGGTGGTAATTTTCGATATACAAAAAATGGTATAAAAGATTGTTCCCAGTGTCTTGTCCCTCATAGTGAAAAGGGATATGAGCATGTGCTGGCACATATGAAAGAAGTGCTAGAGCTTGGAAAGAAACAGTAATTACAAATAGAAAATTACGGCTATCTCTAATTAAGAAAAGAGATAGCCGTTTTTGTTTCTCCAGTAAAAATTTGGCATTGAAATCATATAAATTATGTACAAAACTCAATACCTGTCCTAGCATCGCGTAAAAAAATAATTTATTTTAAATTCTTTTTACGTTTTTCCAGAAGTTCTTCCACATCTGCGATTAATTTAGCTTCATCTTCTTCAGCATCTAATAAAGCTGAAATTACTTCAAGTTTGTTAGCATATTTGCTTAAGAAAGAAGCATCTGTTTTAATCTGGCGTTTCGCATATTCTTCAGCGGAAACGATTGGTAAGTAGCTTCTGGTTAATACAGTACCACTGTAAACGATTTCATCTACTTTTAAGTAGTTCTTAGAAATTAATTTCTTAATAACAGCTTGTACTGTGTTAATACTAAGAGTCTGGTTAACCTTTGGAATGTCAGATGCTATTACAGAACCTTCTTTTGACCAAAAGACATTCATAACATCTAATTCACGTTTACTTAACTCATATGAGTTTTCTGGATTGTTTTTACTTCTCATCTTTTAACACCACCTTGCAATTAAATAATATATCATTAAATGGGTGCTGTCAACTAGTTTTAGAGGAAAAATCACTATATTTGTAACAGTTCAGCCCACGCCATTCGCAAAGTCGCACTAACGTGCTTTCCGTTGCTACGCAACTACCTTTGCTCATATACAAGCGTTTTGCTCATGATATGTGATACAAGTGCATTTTATGCGAGCATAATGCACTTGTATCACATATCATGGCTGAACTGTTACCTATATTTTCATAAGACCATGTTGGTTTTAAAAATAGATGGTTTACGTGGATTTTATTTGCTTGACATATATAGATGACCGATATATAATCATATATAGATAATCTATATACGAGGAGGAAAAAATGGCAGTTGATAAAAGTTTAATTTCGGGAAGCACTTCCATGTTGGTTATGCGACTTTTGGAAGAAAAGGATATGTATGGATATGAAATGATAGATAATCTTCAAAAAAAATCCCAAAACGTGTTTAACCTAAAGGCAGGAACCTTATATCCCTTATTGCATTCTTTGGAAAATAAAGGATATTTAAAGTCTTATGAAAAGGAGGCAAATGGAAAGACGAGAAAATATTATAGTCTTACCAATGAAGGAAAAAGGCACCTGCAGGAAAAGAAAGAAGAGTGGCAGGAGTATACCCAGGCGGTAACAAATGTTTTATGTATGGAGGGATAAGAGATGGCAATAGAAGAATATTTGAATACACTGACAGAACAAATTCGGTGTAAGCAGGCAAGAGAAGCTGTCAGAGAGGAAGTGGAAGGTCATATACAAGACCAGATAGAGGAATGTTTACAGGAAGGTATGACAAAAGAAGAGGCGGAGGTATATGCAGTGAAACAGATGGGAGATCCGGTAGAAGCAGGGGTTTCTTTAGACAGGGTTCACAGACCAAAAGTGGTATGGAGCATGTTAGCATTAATTGGAGTTTTAAGCATTTTAGGTACAGGGGTTCAGTATCTGATTAGCATAAATAGTGAAAATACCATAGGGTTTAACTTAAGTTCTCACCTGGTATATACTTTGGCAGGATTTTTGGTAATGGCATTAATGTATTATCTGGATTATAGTTTTTTCGGAAGTTATGGAAAAGTAATGGCAATTATTTTTCTTGGGTATATGTTTTTACAGGTGTTTTTTATGGGACTAGAAGTGAATGGGGCCAGAATATTTAGTGGATTGTTAGGAGGAGTTACTCTCTCTTTAAGAATGCTTATGCTTTTGTATGTTCCGATTTATGGTGGTGTATTGTATAGTTATCGGGATGGCAGTTATAAGGAAGTAATAAAAGCAATGATATTTTTGCTGATTCCATTATGGATTACAAAAAATATGCCGTGTTTAAGCTTAACATTAGCATTATTCCTTACTATGATGATTATGCTTTCTGTTGCTGTGTTGAAAGGTTGGTTTGCAGTGAAAGGGAAAGCATTGGTAGTTACTGCATGGAGTGCTATTATTGTTTGTCCGGTTTTGGTTTTATTTTTTGGAATAAAGTTTCGCTGGTTTGCAGATTATCAGATTGCAAGACTGGAATCTTTAATAGGGGGAGGAGATCCTAAAGGTTCCTCTTACGTTCATTACAGAGTAAGAGAAATTATAGGAAGCAGCCGACTTTGGGGAAAAAGTGAGGATTTGCAGGATACTTCTTTTATGTTACCGGAAATGGGTTCTAATTTTATTCTGACTCATTTAATTTCTTACTATGGGATTTTAGTTGCTGTTATTATAGGAGCATTATTGCTAATTTTAGTTTCAAAAATTTTGAAAATATCTTTTCGCCAAAAAAATCAGCTGGGAATGATGATTGGTTTGGGCTGTGGAAGTATTTTTGGAATACAGATTATTTCTTATTTATTGGAAAATCTGGGGTTAATGCATTATACTTTTGTATATCTTCCACTATTTTCCACAGGAGGGACCGGAATTATAGTAACCTATGCTTTGTTGGGAATAGTTTTGAGTATTTATAAGTATCAGGATATTCCGTTGAAGGTAAAAAGAAGAAATATTACTATTCGTATATAAAATCAGTACAGATACATTTTCAACATTATTTCTATGGGGTCCATGAATATTTTTATTGATGGACCCCGTAGTTTGTTATATGGGAAAGTGCAGTAGGACGTTGATGACAATGGCACCTTGACAATCCTAAAATACTTTTTTATGATAAATTTAGACATTTTAAAACATCAGGGAGGAAGGTAGCATGGAAGCAAAAGTAATCAGAATTGAGGAACCGGATTTTGGCTGTGAGGGAAGACCAGAAGGGGCACCGGTTATGGATAAGGTGATCCTTAGAAAAACGGGTTCCACAGAAGAGTTTACTATGAAAGAAGATGATGCCTATTTATATGAATTGGGGATTTGGGAAGGGGATGTGGTAGAAGTATCAGAGGATAAAACAAAAATCTTGAGAAAAGTTGGGGAATAGGTGAAGACCATGAAGAAAAGCAGAATAGCAGCAATATTAGCAGCGTTAATTTTAGGAATTAGTGGATGCGCAGGAACCGTGGACAGCACAGGGACAGATGTAAATACAAGTACTGTGGAAACGGAAGCAGTTGAAAATGAGGCGGAAAGTACGGAAGAAACAACAGAGAGTACAGAGAATGGAAGAGAAAGTTCGGAAGAAACAGAGAGTCTGGATGGAACAGAAAGCTCTCAGGGGACGAAAAACTCAGGAGTTTCTCAGGAAACTGACAATTCCCAGGATACCGAAGGAAGTTTGGTAGTAAATTTCATTGATATAGGTCAGGGAGACAGTATTTTGATTACTCAGGGAGACCACCACATGCTGATTGATGGTGGAGAAAATGATCAAGGTACCAAAATCCAGTCTTATATTCAGGCAAATAACATAAAAGAATTAGAATATGTAGTAGGAACCCACCCAGATTCCGACCATATCGGTGGTTTAGACGTGATTATTTACAAGTTTGACTGTAAAAATATTTTGATGCCGGAGTATTCTAAGGACACAAAAACATATGAGGATGTAATTTCCGCAGTAGAAACCAAAGGATATAAGATAACTCATCCTATAGCAGGGGATACCTTTTCTTTAGGAGACGCTTCTGTGGAAGTACTTTCACCTCAGGCAGGAGCAGATTATGGTGATAATGCTAATGATTATTCCATCGCTTTAAAGATAACATATAAAGACACCACATTTTTGTTTACCGGAGATTGTGAGGAAGCAGCGGAAGAAGATATGATAAATTCCGGTTATGATTTAAGTGCAGATGTTATGAAAGCAGGCCATCATGGAAGTAATACATCCAATACCCAGGAATTTTTAGAAAAAGTAAATCCGGAATATGTAGTAATAAGCTGTGGAGAAGGAAATGAGTATGGGCATCCAAGGGCAGAGGTATTAAATAACCTTCGCAGCATGGGAGTAAAAGTATTTAGAACAGATGAGCAGGGAACCATTGTAGCAGTTTCTAATGGTAGTGAGATTGTATGGAACGCTTCTCCATCAGAAAGCTGGCAGGCAGGAGAACCAAAAGGAAATGCTGGAGAAGATACTGTTGAAACTACTGAAAATAGTCAGGAAACAGGAGAAAACAGTAGAACACAGGAAGCAGTGCAGGCACAGGAAACAGTTCCTATAGCAGCAGATGCCAATCCTCAGGGAACCACATATATTTTAAATACAAATACAAAGAAAATACATTATCCATCCTGCAAAAGTGTAAGTCAGATGAGTGAAAAAAATAAGCAGGCAACCAATCAGTCCGTAGCGGAATTAGAAGCAGCAGGCTATGAGCCATGTAAAAACTGTAATCCTTAAAGAAGGCTGCCAAAATGCCATATTGGATTAGAGAAAGAACAGGAAGGGGAAAATGAAGCAGTTAGAGTATTTTGATATTAGAGATAAAAACGGTGATATTACCGGCGAAGTCAAGGAACGGAGTCTAGTACACCAGGATGGAGATTTGCATGGAACCGTTCATATCTGGGTAGTAAGAAAAACAACCACAGGTTATGATGTGTTGCTACAAAAGCGCAGTGCCACAAAAGATTCCTTTCCAGAGTGTTATGATATTTCTTCCGCAGGTCATGTGGAAGCCGGATTTGATTATAAAGAATCAGCACTTCGGGAATTAAAGGAAGAGTTAGGGATAGCGGCGAAAGAAGAGGAACTGGATTATTTTGGAATGCATGAAGGATATGTGGAAGAATGGTTTTATGGGAAGCTTTTCAAAAACCATGAAATCAGTGCTATGTTTCTTTATGACAAACTGGTGAAAGAGGAGGAATTAGTTCTCCAAACAGAAGAAGTAGAATCCGTGTGCTTCATGGATTATCATGTATGTTTGGAAAAGATAAAAGATGGAACCTTAAAACATTGTATTTATATGGATGAATTTGAGGCATTAGGAAAGAAATTAGGATTACTATAGAGGAAAAGGAAAGGAGAAAAGCATGGGAAAAAAGTTTAAGGATTTGTATTTGAAGAATGAAATTGAATTTGAAGAAATTGATGATTATGTATTTGATTGGGGGATGAGTGATGAAAATTTAACTTTGCGGGAATATCTTGGATTGAACGAAGAAGAGGAAGACATCTGGGTAAGTGTTGGAGAAGAAGCGCTAAAAGAGCTACTGGATGCACAAAAATAAACAGTAGGATAAAATTGTTAAATATTAATGTGAAAATAAGGAAATCAAGATACTAGACAATTTCCAAAGAAAAGTGTATACTACTAACATTAAGTGCACAAAATAACATGAACAATATTCAGGAGGAAATGAACATGGCAGAAATAACAAAGGAAACAACAATCGGTGAATTATTAAGAGTTGCTCCACAGGCAGCACCAGTACTTATGGAGATCGGAATGCATTGTCTTGGTTGTCCTTCCGCACAGGGTGAAAGTTTAGAAGAAGCAGCAATGGTACATGGTATCGATGCAGTAGATTTAGTAAATAAAATTAATGCAGTAATCAATGGTTAATTCAAATAAAAAGAAACAATCTACAAAAGATACCCTGGTTTTCTAAACCAGGGTGTTTTCGTGTGTAAAAAATAAGCGAGGAAATAAAGAAAATGGAAAATTTAAAAGCAGTGATTTTAGCAGCAGGAAAAGGTACCAGAATGGAATCTGATTTACCAAAAGTAATACATACTATTGACCAGAAACCTATGGTGGAATATGTGATTGGAGCAGTAAAGGAAGCTGGAATTCAGCAGATTTGTCTTATTGTAGGTTATAAGGCAGAAGAAGTAAAGAATGCAGTTACTTCAGAAGTATTTTATGCAGTTCAGGAAGAACAGCTTGGTACTGGTCATGCAGTAAAATGTGCAAAAGATTTTATTGGTGAGCAGGGACAGGTGTTAGTACTTTGTGGAGACACTCCATTAATTACTGGAAAAACTTTAAAGTCTGCTATGACATATCATACTGAGAGTCAGAATAAAATGACAGTAATTTCAGCTATTGTGGATGACCCTACAGGTTATGGAAGAATTATTCGAGATGAAAATAATAATTTTGTGAAAAATGTAGAACATAAAGATGCTACGGAAGAAGAAAGAAAAAGTAAGGAAGTAAATTCCGGTATGTATATTTTTGATGCCAAAGATTTGCAGAACGCTCTTGCAAAAATAAATAATCAGAATGCCCAGGGAGAATACTATCTTCCGGATACATTAGAAATTATCAAAAAAGAAGGCGGAAAGGTGGGCGCATACATACTTGAAGATTCTGACGAAATGGCAGGAGTTAATACAAAAGTACAGCTGGAAGCAGCAGATAAAATCATGGCGAAAAGAAAAGGGTGAAACAATGTTTATTATAGCAGGATTGGGAAATCCAACCAAAGAATATGAACACACAAGACATAATGTGGGTTTTGACACTATAGATATTATTGCAGAAAAATATAATATTGGAATGAGTGAAAAAAAGCATAAAGCTATTATTGGAAAAGGCCATATAGAAGGTCAGAAAGTCATTCTGGTAAAACCACAGACCTTTATGAACTTAAGCGGTGAAAGTATCCGGGAAATTGTGGATTATTATAAGATTGATGAAGAGAGTGAACTGATTGTAATTTATGATGATATTAGTCTGGCACCAGGAAAACTTAGAATTCGTAAAAAGGGAAGTGCCGGTGGTCATAATGGAATTAAAAATATCATTGCTCATTTGGGAACCCAGAACTTTTGCAGAATTAAAGTAGGAGTAGGTGAAAAACCAAAGGGCTGGGATTTGGCGGATTATGTATTGGGACACTTTAAAGGAGAAGAAATAAAACTGATGCAGGAAGCCTTTGAAACAGCAGCAGAAGCAACAGCTGCCATTCTTACAGAAGATATTGACGCAGCCATGAACCGTTATAATTAGTGAGGTAAAGATATGAAAGTATTTGAAAGCCCTTTGACAGGCTTGGAGGAGTACAACGAAATAAAGAAAAAACTTCAGAAGAACAAAGGAGTTCTACAGCTTTCTGGCTGTGTGGAGTCCCAGAGAGTTCATATGATGCAGGCTTTAGGAGAGGACTTTCAGAGAAAACTTATCATTACTTTTAATGAGCAGAAAGCGGCAGAAATTTATGAAGACATGAAACTTTTTCGGGAACCGGCGGTATTGTATCCGGCAAAGGATTTTATATTCTTTAATGCAGACATAAAAAGCAATCTTTTGGTAAAAGAAAGGATGCGTGCTGTCAAAGCCTTGCTGGAAGAAGAAAAAGTTACTTTGATTACAACCATAGATGGATTGATGGACAGTCTGGTTCCATTGCAGGTAATAAAGGAAAGTGTAATTGAAGTAGAAGAAGACAGCACCATAGAGGTTGCAAAATTTACAAAACAGCTTTTGTCTATGGGATACGAAAAGACTGCTCAGGTGGAAAGTCCGGGACAGTTTGCGGTAAGAGGTGGAATCATTGATGTGTTTACCCTTACAGAAGAAATTCCGTATCGAATTGAACTTTGGGATGAAGATGTGGATTCTATTCGAAGCTTTGAACCGGAAGGTCAGCGTTCTATCGAAAATGTAAGCAGTATTCGCATTTATCCTGCCAGTGAAATGATTATTACAGAGGAAATCAAAGAAGCAGGGCTGAAAAGAATTAGAGAAGAGGCTAAGTCTTGTGCAGAGGCCTTAAGGGTACAGATGAAAACAGAAGAAGCTTACCGGATTACCAGAAATCTAGAAGAATTAGAAGATGAACTTCTGGTACTGGGCAGAGCTAATGCAGATAGCCATATTAAGAACTTCTATGACAATACGGTATCCTTGCTTACTTATTTTAGTGATAGAAATACCATTGTTTTTCTGGATGAACCTCATCGGGTGATGGAGAAAGGAAATGTGGTAGAAACAGAGTTCCGGGAAAGTATGCTCCACAGAATTGAAAAAGGGTATTTGCTTCCTTCTCAGGCAGAAATTCTGTATGGTTTTTCAGAAATTATGGGAATGGTAGAAAACTGTAATACCGTTGCCATGTCTACCTTAGAACCTGCCAAGACGGATTATAAGGTTAAGGGAAAATATAATCTTATGGTAAAAAGCATCAGTTCTTTTAATAACAGTTTTGAATTGTTAGTAAAAGAATTAAAGAATTACCGTAAGAATGGATATAAAGTAATTTTATTATCTGCCTCTAAAATCAGAGGACAGCGTCTGGCAAATGATTTGATTTCCGAAGATATTCCGGCTTTTTACAGCGAAGATATGGAGAAAGAATTACAGGCTGGAGAAGTAATGGTTAGTTACGGGAACATACACAGGGGCTATGAGTATTCTTTTATTAAATTTGTAGTAATTTCAGAAAGTGATATTTTTGGAACGGAAAAGAAGCGGAAGAAGAAACGAAAACGATATGAAGGCCAGAAAATCAGCAGTTTTACAGACTTACAGGTTGGTGACTATGTAGTACATGAAAATCATGG
The DNA here is from genome assembly GCA_017399445.1 of Lachnospiraceae bacterium. Taxonomy (GTDB): domain Bacteria; phylum Bacillota; class Clostridia; order Lachnospirales; family Lachnospiraceae; genus RUG11237. Next base: position 224,921 of record JAFQCM010000056.1, read on the forward strand.
ACTGGGAATTTATAGGGGCATCGAAAAAATTACAGTTGATAAAATTGCTAAGGATTATATGAAAATTGAGTATGCATCTGGTGGAAACCTGTACATACTGGCAACCCAGTTGGATGTAATTCAAAAGTATGCAGGTTCCGATGCCAAGACACCAAAATTAAATAAGTTAGGCAGTAAGGAATGGCAGAAAACAAAAACAAGAGTAAAAGGTGCCGTAGAAGAAATTGCAAAAGATTTGGTGGAACTATACGCTGCACGACAGGAAAAAAATGGGTACGTTTATGGTGAAGATACGGTATGGCAAAAGGAATTTGAAGAAATGTTTCCATATGAAGAAACAGAAGACCAGCTTCTTGCTATTGAAGCCACCAAAAAGGACATGGAAAGTACTAAAATCATGGATAGACTGGTGTGTGGTGACGTAGGATATGGAAAAACAGAAATTGCCATCAGAGCAGCATTTAAAGCAGTTCAGGAAGGAAAACAGGTAGTGTATCTGGTACCTACCACTATATTGGCTCAACAGCATTATAATACATTTGTACAGCGAATGAAGGATTTTCCTGTAAATGTAGAGTTAATGTCCCGTTTCCGTACTTCTGCCCAGCAGAAGAAAACCATAGAAGGTTTAGGAAAAGGTCTGGTAGACATTGTGGTTGGTACTCACCGGGTATTATCTAAGGATATAAAGTATAAGGATTTAGGGCTTTTGATTATTGATGAGGAACAGCGTTTTGGTGTTGCTCATAAAGAGAAAATCAAAAAGATGAAGGAAAATATTGATGTACTTACCTTAACTGCTACACCGATTCCAAGAACCCTTCATATGAGTTTAATTGGAATTCGTGACATGAGCGTTTTAGAAGAACCACCTATTGACCGTCTGCCAATTCAGACCTTTGTTATGGAATTTAATGAAGAAATGGTTCGTGAGGCTATTAACAGAGAACTGGCAAGAAACGGACAGGTTTTTTATGTATATAACAGAGTAAATAATATTGATGAAATAGCTAATATGGTATCTGCACTGGTACCGGATGCCAGTGTAGCATATGCTCATGGACAGATGAAAGAGCATGAACTGGAAAACATTATGTATGACTTTATTAATGGAGACATTGATGTATTGGTGTCTACTACCATTATAGAAACAGGATTAGACATATCTAATGTAAATACCATCATTATTCAGGATTCGGATAATATGGGCTTGTCCCAGTTATATCAGTTGCGAGGAAGAGTAGGGCGTTCTAATCGTACATCTTACGCATTTTTAATGTATCAGAAAAATAAGATGCTAAAGGAAACAGCAGAAAAGCGTTTACAGGCTCTTAGAGAATATACAGAACTGGGTAGCGGATTTAAAATTGCCATGCGAGACTTAGAAATCCGAGGTGCAGGAAATCTGTTAGGTGAGCGACAAAGTGGTCATATGGAGGCAGTAGGATATGATTTATATTGTAAAATGCTAAACAGTGCAGTAAAGAAATATAAAGGAATTGTAGAGGAAAAGGACTTTGAAACTTCTATTGATATTGGAATTAATGCATTTATTCCTCCTGATTACATTCCAAATGAGTTTCAGAAGTTGGATATTTATAAGCGAATTGCAGCCATTGAAAATGAAGAAGAACGGGATGACATGTTGGAAGAACTGATTGACCGTTTCGGAGAACCACCAAAATCTGTTTTAAATCTACTAGAAATATCTAATGTAAGAAACATGGCACATAATGTTTATGTTACAGAAGTAAGTGATAAAGGAGAAGGCATTAAATTTGTAATGCATGAAAAGGCAAAAGTGCATCCGGAACGTATTCCTGAATTAGTGGAAAAGTTTCAGGGTGAGCTTAACTTTAAACCAGAGTCAATTCCTTATTTTGTATATAAGGCGAAAGGTAATAAGCTGAAAGAAAATAGAAATGTGCTGGAAAATGTGAAATTAGTGTTAAATGACTTAAAAATGTTGCTTGATGAATAAAAACGTAATATAATAAAAAGTAATGTGCACGTAAAAGTGTGTAATGAAAAAGGAAGTTGTTCAGAAGTTATATGGGAAAATTTGCCCCAGGTTCTGAACAGTTATTGAAAAATTATGATTTATAGGGGAGAAGAATGAAGCATTTTCGAAAAAAATTGATTCAATTCTTCCCTGTTATCATTGCCGTAATTTGTATGACAGGTTGTACAAGCCAAAATGCAGAAACAAATCTTGTAATTGCAAAGTTTGGTGAAGAAGAAATTTATATGGATGAACTCCAGTTTTATCTGATTATTAATCAGGTAAATTATGAACAAGAGTATGCCAAACAGTATCCAGAGCAAAATATCTGGGCAATGGATGTGCTGGGGACTGGAAATACTTTAGAGGATGATGTGAAACAAAGTATTTTGCAGGAAACAAAGGGAATGCATATTCTTTTGAAAAAAGCAGAAGAATTTGGAATTACTATGGATGAAGAGGATGAGGCAGAGCTGATTATTCTGGAAGAGGTTTTAAAAGAAAGATACAGCCAAGAGGTTCTTCAAGAAATTCATATGGAAGAAGGAGTTGTGCAGGAACGGTTAAGGCAGTCTATGCTGGCGGCAAAGGTGAAAGAAGTCATATGTGAAGAAAATGGCTGGACAACCGATGATAGGGAAGAAAAATTCCAGGCTTTGTATAAAGAATGGGCAGAGGAAACAAGCTTTACCATAAGAGAACTGGAATGGGCAGAGATCCATTTTGAACAGGGAAAGTACAAGATAAAAGAGGAAGAAACAGGAAATAAATGAGGAGAACCCGGATAAGGGAAGAAAGAGGAAGAATATGAAAAAATCAACAAGAGTATTAGGAATTACAGCAGGAATGATGGCAGCACTGTTTTTAACAGGATGCAATGCCAAAGATACAGATACTGTAGCAACTGTTTATGGAACTCCGGTAACTGTAGGAGAAGCAGGATTATTTGCAACTTATCAGCAGGCACAGTATGAAGCATTTTACAGCATGTATTTAGGCACCACAGTAGATTGGTCACAGACTTATGAAGGTGACAAAACCATGGAAGACCAGACAAAAGAAGGCGTTTTGGAACAGTTTAAGAAAATGCAGATTGTAGCTTCTCATGCAGCAGATTATAATATTTCCATTTCAGAAGAAGAACAGGCAAAGATTGAAGAAGCTGCAACAAAATTAATAGAAGCAAATGATGAAAAGGCACAGAAGGCACTTCATATGTCTAAGGAAAGTGCGGTTTCATTGTTCGAAACATATTATTTATATAATAAAGTTTCAGAAGTTATGGTAGCTGATGTAAATACAGAAGTAAGTGATGAAGAAGCAGCACAGAAGAAAATGTCATACATTGAATTTTCACTGGCAGGTACTACAGATGAAGAAGGAAATACAGTAGAACTAACTGAGGACGAAAAAGCTGCAGTTAAAGCAAAAGCAGAAGCTGTTGTAACAGCAGGTGCTGCAGAAATGGAAAATGCTATTACCGGTACAGATTATAGCGTTTTAGAAGCAACTTTTGATGAAGAATCAGATACTTTAGATACTGCAGTATACGAAGCAGCAAATAAATTAAAAGAAGGCGAAATGTCTTCTGTCATTGAAACAGAAACAGCATACTATGTAGTTCGTCTTGATAGTAACTTTGATAAAGAAGCAACAGAAAGCAAGAAAGAAAGTATTGTAGAAGAAAGAAAAACAGAAGCTTTTGATAAAGTATACGAAGGCTGGGAAACAGAAGAAGATGCATTTGTGTTAGATGAAAGTGCATGGAAATCTATTCGATTTAAAGACAAGATTTCATTAAAGACAGAAGAAGCAGAAGCTTCTGAGGAAACCACGGAAGATGTAAATGCAGAAGGAACTGAAGATGCAAGTGGAGAAGCAGTGGAAGAAACTGCAGAAGCAACACCAGATGCAGAAAGCACAGAGAATGCTGCAGGTGAAACAACAGAAGAATAAGACATATAGAATGGGGCTGCTGTGAATACGGCAGCCTTATTGTAACCTTAAATGTAGAAAGGACAAATTTATGGATATATATATCATACGACATGGAGAAACTGAGTGGAACAAATTGCGAAAGCTTCAAGGACGGTCTGATACAGAATTAAACGAAATGGGAATTAAGCTGGCAGAGATTACAGCAGAAGCTTTGGAAGAAATTTCTTTTGATATTGCATACACCAGTCCTTTGAAGCGTGCTTACAAAACTGCTGAAATTATAGTAGGGAAAAGAAATATTCCAATGATAGCAGATGAGAGAATACAGGAAGTCAGTTTTGGTGCTTACGAAGGTTTGGGATGCTCTAAATCAAATTATGAAATTCCCGATCCGGAATTTGAATATTTTTTTCAGGCACCGGAAAAATATGTGGCTAAAAATGGTGCAGAAAGTATAGAGGAATTGTGCCAACGTACTACAGAATTTTTAAAAGAAATCACTAATAATCCTGAATTAGAAAATAAAACTGTATTGATAGCCACCCATGGAGCGGCATTAAAAGGTCTGTTAAGTAGCATTGGCAATAAGGAAAAAAAGGATTTTTGGGGAAACGGTGTGCATAGAAACTGTGCAGTTACAAAATTAGAATCCCATAAAGGGGTTATCCATCTGATTTACGAAAACCGCATTTTTTATCCGGAAGATATGGGCACAAGGCCAACTTTTGCAAAATAGAAATTGTTTATTGGTAAATCAGAGAAAGAAAGGAGTCATTGCTATGGCAAAAGAAAAGGAAATAAAAACCAATGCTATGCGTATTTTAGATAAAAATAAAATTTCATATCAGGTAAATACTTATGAATGTGACGAGTTTATAGATGGTGTCCACATTGCAGATAAAATGAACCAGCCTTATGAAATCAGCTTTAAAACTTTAGTGGCAGTAGGAAAAAGCAAGGAGCATTATGTATTTGCAATTCCGGTGGATAAAGAAATTGATTTTAAAAAGGCGGCCAAAGTAGTAGGAGAAAAAAGCATTGAGCTGGTACCGGTAAAAGAGATTCAGGCGTTAACCGGGTATATTCGTGGTGGCTGTACGCCAATTGGTATGAAAAAATTGTTTAAAACCATTATACAGGAAAGTGCGAAAGAACATGAGAAAATTATTGTTAGTGGAGGTAAATTAGGAACACAGTTAGAATTAAGTCCGGAAGACTTAATTAAGGTGGTAAAAGGAGCATATGGAGATGTCATCGCATAAAAGCAGAGTAAAAATAGTTGGAGCTGTTGTAGTTGTGGTTCTTATATTTGCAGCAGCCGTTGGAATTTATCAAAGTAGTAAGGCAAATGAAAAAACGAAATCAGGCTCTGAAAAACAAGCTGGCACCGAAACAGAGGCGGAAAAGCAGAAAGCAGATGGTTGTGTAATTTTTCTTCATTCTGGCGGATTTGTAATCGAAAAAAACGTATACCATGAACAGTTTGGAGCAGCATTGGGAGAAGTGCTTGGATATGATTATCTGGTCCCTGATTATCCAATTAATCAAACTTACGAAGAAACATTATCTTATATGGAACAGATATACAAAGAAACTATGAAAGAATATGATAAAGTTCTATTGATAGGTTGTTCTGCCGGAGCAAATCTGGCAGTTTCCTCCATTATGGAGTTAGGTGAAACCTATGGTATGCCCAACGGTTTAATCTTAATGTCACCATGGCTGGATACTTCCATGGAAAATGAGGAAATTACCTGCGTTAGCGAATTTGACCAGGAATTTTTTGATTCTTTGGTAGAGTGGGGAAGTCAGTATAATGGCGGCGATACAGAGAATATATTGGCAAGTCCAGTGAAAGCTTCAAAAAAACAGTTAGAAAATTTTCCGAAAACTGTTATGGTAGTAGGAGATCAAGATATTTTGCGTTTTGATGCAGAAAAATTCTATGATAATCTTACAGAAGCAGGAGTGGAAGTGACATATCTGACAGCAGAAGGGAAAAACCATGGAGAGGTATTTGCGGAGTATGCATCCACCTATGTAATGCCAAAAATTATGAATGAGGCATTAGGGATAGTGAAGGAATAGGTTTGATAGAGAAATATGTGGAAGAATAAAAGAAAATTTTATGCATTGACGTTCCCTAGGGAAAATATTATGATAGAGTAAGAAATTTAAGTCAGGAGTGAAAGTATGAGTTTTAAGGAAATTGATGTAAATGAATTGGAATTTAATCCTTTTACAAAAATCAGCAAGCAGTGGATGTTAATTACAGCAGGAAATGAAGAAAAAGCCAACACAATGACCGCAAGCTGGGGAAATGTGGGATTTATCTGGAATAAAAATGCCATTACTTTGTATATCCGACCACAGAGATACACAAAAGAATTTGTAGATGCAAATGATACTTTAACAGTGTCTTTTCTGCCGGAACAGTATAGAGAAGCATTAAACATCTGTGGAAAAATTTCAGGAAGAGACGAAGACAAAATTACCAAAGCAGGTTTGACTCTTGCCTATGACGATGGAGTACCTTATTTTGAAGAAGCAGAAATGGTAATGGTATGCAAAAAGATGTATGTACAGGAAATGGAAAAAGCCGGTCTCCTAGATCAGTCTTTTGACAGCACATACTATCCAAACCAGGATTATCATTATCTTTACATTGCAGAAATTCAAAAAGTTTTGAAGAAACAGTAATAAAAAAGTTCTAAGAAATTACAAGTGAAAGCAGTCAGACGGAGCAGGAAACGTCTGGCTGTTTTTGCATTGTAACAGTTTTATCCCAGTGCTAAACTGTTACAGAATGGGGCAAGCTATGCATTTATTATTTTAGAAAGAAAAACTTTCCCCATTGTATAATTTATGGTATAATAGGAACACTTGGTGAGGTATTTCCTAAATACTTAATTTAGTATTTATGGCATAATGTGCCCGTAGGCAGTGAGCCATGGGAAAGGAGTTTATCATGAGAAGAGGCGTAAAGTTTAAAGGACAGCTTAAACTTTATATGCGATGGCCAATGTTTCTTATTGTGCTGCTTTTGGCAATGAACGTAGCAATGTATGCTCTAGATAAAAGAGCGGGAATATTAATGACCATTTTTGTATGCATATATGCGGCAATTGTTGTAGTACTTTACTATTATAATAAACAGATATTTGTAAACGAGATGATTAATTTCGCTACAGGTTATGGACAGATACAGAAGAAACTTTTGCAGGAACTGGAGATACCATATACTTTACTAGATGAAAATGGAAGAGTTATATGGATGAATACTGCATTTAAAGATTTGGTGGGTAAAAACAGGGATTATAAAAAGTCCATTACTAATCTTTTTCCTACCATAACAAAGGACAAATTTCCGGTAAATGAAGAAGCAACAAAGCTTCATATTTCCGTAGATACTGCGGACTATCGCGTGGAAATGCATAAAATTATGATGGAGCATATTGCAGAATCTGTTAGTTTATTGGAAACAGAAGAGTTTGAGGGATATTTAATTGCAGTTTATTTGTTTGATGAAACAGAATTAAACAGGTATATTAAAGCAAATAAAGAGCAGCAGTTAGTTGCAGGTCTTATTTATATTGATAACTATGATGAAGTAATCGAAGGGGTGGAAGAAGTCCGGAGTTCCCTTTTAGTAGCTTTAATTGACCGAAAAATTAATAAGTACATTTCCGGAATTGATGGTATTGTTAAAAAAATGGAGAAAGACAAGTACTTTGTGGTAATGAAGCAGGTTTGTTTAGAACAGTTAGAAGCAAAGAGATTTGAACTTTTAGATGATGTAAAAACAGTAAGCATCGGAAATGAAATTCCAATTACTCTTAGTATTGGTTTGGGAGTAGGCGGAAATACCTACATTCAAAATTACGAATATGCCAGAAATGCCATTGACCTGGCTTTAGGACGTGGCGGAGACCAGGCCATTGTAAAACGAAAGGATAAAATAGTTTACTATGGTGGTAAATCAAAACAGGTAGAAAAGAACACCAGAGTGAAAGCAAGGGTAAAAGCTCAGGCATTACGAGAATTGATTGAAAACAAAGATAAAGTAATGGTAATGGGACATAAAATAGGGGACGTGGATTCCTTTGGGGCTGCCATTGGTATTTATCGGGCAGCAAAAACCATGAATAAACGTACCCATGTAGTAATTAATGAAATTACCACTTCAGTAAGGAAAATGATAGATGGTTTCATTGATAATCCTGATTATGAAGAAGATATGTTTTTAAATAGTGTTCAAGCAAAGGAAATTATTGATAATAATACACTTCTTGTAGTAGTAGATGTGAACCGCCCAAGTTATACAGAATGTCCAGAACTGCTTAATATGTGTAAAACTATTGTAGTGTTAGACCATCACAGACAAACGGCGGAAGTTATTGATAATGCGGTACTTTCCTATGTGGAACCATATGCATCATCTGCCTGTGAAATGGTAGCAGAAATCTTACAATATATTGATGATAATGTGAAAATCCGAAGTATGGAGGCAGATTGTCTCTATGCAGGAATTATTATTGATACCGACAGTTTTGTAAATAAAACTGGTGTCAGAACTTTTGAGGCAGCGGCATTTTTACGAAGAAATGGTGCCGATGTTACCAGGGTGAGAAAAATGTTCCGGGATGATATGGCAGAATATAAGGCAAGGGCGGAAATTGTCAGAAATGCAGAAGTGTATTTAGGTTCCTATGCCATTAGTGTATTGCCGGAAACAGACCTTGACAGTCCAACTATTATAGGTGCCAAGGCAGCAAATGAGCTTTTAAACATTGTAGGCGTAAAAGCATCTTTTGTGCTTACAGATTTTAGTGAAAAAGTATATATTAGTGCCCGTTCCATTGATGAAGTAAATGTGCAAATTATTATGGAGAAATTGGGCGGTGGGGGTCATTTAAGTGTGGCAGGTGCCCAGTTACAGTGTGATGTTAATGAAGCAGTTCAGCGCTTAAAAGATACTCTTTCGGAAATGATAGAAAAAGGAGAAATATAGAAATGAAAGTTATTTTATTAGAAGATGTAAAAAGCCTTGGAAAAAAAGGAGAAATTGTAACTGTAAATGAAGGTTATGCAAGAAACTTTATTCTTCCAAAGAAATTGGGAGTGGAGGCTAATGCAAAAAACATGAATGATTTAAAATTGCAGAAAGCCAATGATGAAAAAGTAGCAAAAGAAATTTATGAAGAAGCACTAGCATTAAAAGAAAAGATAGAAGCTGGAGAAGTAAATCTTACAATTAAATCTGGAGAAGGCGGAAGAACTTTTGGTTCTGTTTCTTCCAAAGAAATTGCAAACGCAGCAGCAACTCAGTTAAGTTTAGAACTTGACAAAAAGAAAATTCACTTACCAGAACCAATCAAGAGTCTTGGAACTCATAATGTAACTGTTAAGCTTCATCCAAAAGTTAGTGCAGAATTAAAAGTAAAAGTAACAGAAGCTTAGAAGAATCAATAGGAACGCTTAGGCGTTCCTATTATTTACGCTGATTTACAAGGAGGAAATGTTGTGGAAGAAAGTATTATTAAGAGAATACAACCACATAGTATAGAAGCAGAACAATCAGTAATTGGAGCCATGTTAATGGATAAAGAAGCAATTGTAGTAGCTTCTGAAATGCTTCATGGAGATGAATTTTATGCAAGACAGTATGGCATACTTTTTGATGCTATGGTAGAGCTTTATAATGAAGGAAAACCAGTGGATTTGATTACCTTGCAGAACCGGTTAAGGGAAAAGGATGTACCACCGGAAATCAGCAGTTTGGAATTTGTAAAGGATTTGCTGAATCTGGTAACCACTTCAGCCAATATAAAGCATTATGCAACTATTGTTTCAGAAAAGGCACTGCTTAGGAAATTAATTCGTACCAATGAAGAAATTGCCAATACCTGCTATTTAGGAACCGAAAAGGTAGAAACTATCTTAGCTGATACAGAAAAGAAAATTTTTGAACTGGTACAATCTAGAAACAGCGGAGATTATGTTCCCATCCGTCAGGTAGTTATCAATGCTTTGGAAAAAATTGAAGCTTCTGCTAAAACAAAGGGAAATGTAACAGGTCTTTCTACCGGATTTTTGGACTTGGATTATAAAACGGCAGGAATGCAGCCTTCTGACTTTATTCTGGTGGCTGCCCGTCCTTCTATGGGAAAGACAGCCTTTGTGTTAAATATTGCAGAACATATGGCCTTTAAGGATAATAAATGTGTGGCTATTTTCAGTTTGGAAATGTCAAAGGAGCAGTTGGTAAACCGTTTGTTTTCATTAGAATCCAGAGTGGATGCCCAAGTGCTCCGTACCGGAGATTTAAAAGACAGTGATTGGGAAAAGTTAATTGAAAGTGCTAATGTAATTGGAAAGTCCAGACTGATTATTGATGACACCCCGTCTATTTCTATCTCTGAAATGCGTTCTAAGTGCCGTAAATTCAAATTAGAGCATGGATTGGACATTGTTATCATTGACTACCTACAGTTGATGTCAGGAAGCGGCAGAAGCGATTCCAGACAGCAGGAAATTTCAGATATTTCCCGTTCTTTAAAAGCTATGGCGAGAGAGTTGAATGTACCGGTCATTGCCCTGTCTCAGTTGAGCCGAGCGGTAGAACAGCGTCCGGACCATAGACCAATGCTTTCTGACCTTCGAGAATCTGGAGCTATCGAGCAGGATGCTGACGTGGTTATGTTCATTTATCGAGATGATTACTATAATAAAGATTCTGAAAATAAGAACATTGCAGAAATTATTATAGCCAAGCAAAGAAATGGTCCTATTGGAACAGTGAATTTGGTATGGTTGCCACAGTTTACTAAATTTGCCAATATGGAGAAAAACTAAAAGGAAATAAGCAAAAAACTCTATGTAGATGGAAGAACTTTTACATAGAGTTTTTTATATAGAACAATATTATTTCTAATTAACAAAAATATTTTAAGACAGAGAATTTATCTTTTTTTGTTCCACATTTTTCATAAATACAAATGCAATTAATATAGATAACCCTTCTGCAATCAAAAATGTAATCCAAAGACTCCAAGTAGGAAAACCGTTAGAGATAACCAGTTTTGCCAGACCCCATGCCACAGGAACTACAAATAAGAATTGTCGGCAGATGGAAATAATCAAAGATTCCAAACCGCTGTCTAATGCCTGGAAAATCCCCTGATAAGCTATGTTAGCACCTGCAAACAGATAAGACAAGGATATAATTCGAATGGCACTAACACAAAGATCAGCAGTTGCTCCAGACAATCCAAAAATTGTGGAGAATGGTTTAGCAAGTATTTCTAATATTACAAGACCTGCCACCATAATTATAAGAGTGTAAGTCATACCATACTTAATACCATCTTTTACTCGTTTTTTACTATTCATACCATGGTTGAAGGAAACAATTGGTGTAATGGCATCACGAAGTCCAAAGGCCGCAAATAAAATAAATTGCTGAATCTTATAGTATAATCCATAAGCAGTTACTACATTTTCTCCCACTTTTACAAAGATAACATTTAAATCATAGGTCATAACGGAAGTAAGTGCCTGTGCAATAATAGCAGGAAAGCCAATGGAATAAATTCCTTTAATAATAGATAAATTCGGTTTCATATATTTTAAGCCATTGCTGACTTCTTTGTTAACTTTCAAGTGGAAAATGAGAGCACAAATAAAGGAGGCAATCTGTCCTATAATCGTAGCATAAGCGGCACCCCTCACACCCATTTCCGGCATTCCAAACATTCCATAAATGAGAATTGGATCCAAAATAATATTTACTACAGCACCTGTAATCTGGGCAATAGTAGAATACAAAGATTTTCCAGTTGCCTGCAACATTTTTTCAAAAATAGAAAAATATACTATTCCCATAGAAAAAATACAGCAAATCTTTAAGTAGTCTGTTGCCATTTCCACAATTACTGTATTAGCAGACTGGGAAGCAATATATGATTTAGTTCCAATTAAACCAAAAAGAAGAAAGATAACATAAATAATTGTAGCAAGAAAAATAGCGTTTCCACAGGTTTTATTGGCTTTTTCCTTATTTCCCTGGCCAAGACTTTTGGCAAGCAAAGCGTTAGCACCAACGCCAGTTCCAATTCCTACAGCAACCATTAACATTTGTACAGGAAAAGCTAAGGTAAGGGCATTTAAAGCTGCTTCTCCGTTTCCTTGTATATTGGATACAAAGGCACTGTCTACAATGTTATAAACTGCTTGCAGCATCATGGAAAGAATCATAGGTATTCCCATAGATAACATCAATTTATTTACCGGCGTGGTAGCCATAGGGTTTTGTACTTTTTTATTCATGATTACCTCCTGCGGCATTTATAATAATATCTACTGCTTTTTCAATGCTTAACTTACCGGAATCGATAGAAAGATGATAATTACTCATTTTTCCCCATTCCTGTTCCGTAAAATATTTGTAGTTGAGTTTTCTCTTTTTATCTTTTTCTTTTAGACGTTTTTCAGGATGTACACTTGTTTCACCATACTGACTTACAATACGGTCTGCACGAAATTCTGTAGAAGCATGAATAAATACGTTTAAACAGTCTTCCCGGTCTTTTAACAGATAATCAGCACATCTTCCAACAATAACACATGGCCCATTTTCTGCCAGTTCGAGTATAACCTTCTTTTGGGCAAACCAGATTCGATCTGCATTAGATAATCCATCGGAACCTCTGCCAAGAAAACCATAAGTAAATCCAGTAATTCCCGGTGCATACTCACTTTCTTCAGATATGTATTCCTTCGCATATCCTGATTCTTCTGCAATTTTTTCAATTAGTTCTTTGTCATAGTAGGGAATTTCTAATTTCTCTGCCACCATTTTTCCAACAGTTCTTCCGCCACTGCCGAACTGCCTACTGATTGTAATAATTTTTTCCATTTCAGATCCTCCATTTCTGCAATTATGAGAAATATGCTTTGCAAGTTTCTCAAATTATTGTGCTGCTTGTGAAATCATTATGTAAGCATTTGATTTTCCACATTATGCACACAAAAGAGCGTGTAACCTCTGTAGCAGTGCTACATATAGATTACACGCAATAATATTTGCTGGATTTACATCTACTGGATACACAGTATTTTTTGCTTAACCATTATAACATTTTCCCGAAAAAAATGTAATCTTTTTTACAAGTAATTTATAGATAGAAAAGGTTTAATTTACTGTCCACTTCAAATTTCAACAAAACTTCTATAAATATTACATTTTCTGCATACACAATTCCCCTTACTTCGCAAAAAAAACATGGTATATTCTATAAGAGAGAACATATACATAATAATTTATTTACTATTTAATGCTTCGGAGGTTCGGAGTAAGAAAGGCGGATTGGGTATGCAGGAAATTAGATATATGATTTCGGATACGGCGAAGAAAGTAGAGGTGGAAGCACATGTACTAAGATACTGGGAAGAAGAATTGAATCTAAATATTGCAAGAAATGAAATGGGACACCGATATTATACAGCAAAAGATATTTTGGTGTTTCAAAACATTAAAAAATTAAAAGAACAGGGCTTTCAGTTAAAGACCATAAAAATGGTTCTTCCGGAACTTGAAAATGAAAATGTAGATAATATTATCAAACGTAAAGAAGAACTGAATATGGAAGCGGAAAGTCTGATGTATGGATATCAACCTCAGGAGGCAGGGGGGACAAGCTGTTCCCACCCCATGCAGAGTTCCTATCAAATGCAAAGTGCCCATCAGACACCGGCAGCGTATTATAATTCTCAGCCAATGCAGAATACTTCCAGTATCAATATGGATGAAAAGATGCAGCAGTTTCAAATGATTTTGGGAAATATTGTAGCACAGGCATTACATAAAAATAATGAAGCTTTAAGTAAGGATATTGGAGAAAATGTAAGTGAACGAGTTTTAAAGCAGATGAATTGTGTGGCAAAAGAGCAGGAAGAAAGAGAGGAAGAACGCTTTAAAAAATTAGATGAAATGATACGTAATACCCAGCAGGGGAAAAAAGAACAGGAAATGGCAGAAAAGAAAAAGAAGAAAGAAAAGAAAGGCTTGTTTTCCAAAAAGAGAAAGGTGGTTGGCAGTGAAAGTCCTGCTTAAAAGAAGGGCAGTGTTAAGAAAACAACATAAAAATATGATAAAATATAAAAAAAGATGGTGGAACAAAAGTTCACACCATCTTTTTCGATGCTTTGAACATTATTCAGAAATAGCACCTGTTGGGCATGTACCAGCACAAGCACCACAGCTAATGCATGTATCTGCATCGATTTCGAATTTTCCATCTCCTTCAGAAATAGCACCTACTGGACAAGCTCCAGCGCAAGCACCACAAGAAACACATGAGTCTGAAATAACGAATGCCATAGTTAAGTCCTCCTTAAAAAATATGTGAAAATTAATAATCCTTCTAAGCCTAACGGCTACTTATATTTTAATATAAATAGGTGAAATATACAAGTGAATATTTATAAATTTTCACTTCTACGTTTTTTCAATCCATCAAGTACAATTTTTTTCAGTTCAATAGCAGTGTCTTTGTTCATAGCAGGAATATCTTTTAATGGATATTCCATTCCAAGTTTTTCATATTTTGGTTTCCCCATAGTATGGTAAGGAAGAATATCCAAGGCCTTTAAATTGGAAAGGCCACCTATAAAGTAACCTAGCTTGAATAAGTATTCTTCCTCATCAGTAATTGTAGGTACTACTACATGTCGAATCCAAAGAGTTACATTTTTTTTAGCAGTATATTCTGCAAATTTTAGAATTTGGTCATTAGGCTGGGAAGTTAATTCTTTATGTTTTTCTGGATCAATATGCTTAATATCCAGCATAATTAAATCAGTAACTTCCATCAATTTGTCCAGTTTAGCAATAAAATCGGAATTATTTTCATTGTAAGCAATTCCAGAGGTATCTAAACAAGTATGAATATTCTTTTCTTTTGCCTTCTGAAAAAGTTCTGTAACAAAATCTATTTGCATTAGTGGTTCACCGCCGGTAACAGTAAGCCCCCCACCGTTTGCATAGAACATTTCATTTCTTTTATAAGCAGCAATAATTTCATCAGTGTCCATCTGATTGCCTGTATTCATTTCCCAAGTGTCCGGATTGTGACAATAAAGGCAGCGCATAGGGCACCCCTGTACAAATACTACAAAACGTACACCAGGGCCATCTACAGTACCAAAACTTTCTGTAGAATGAACATATCCTTTCATAAGAAACTCCTTCCGTAATTTTCGTTTAAAATGTGGTAATGGTTGCAAAAAGGACCTCATTTCTGAGGCCCTTTTCTTTAAAGTAATATAATTACGACAGCAAATTAGATGCTTTCGTGGAATGTACGTGAAATAACGTCAGCCTGCTGTTCTGGAGTTAACTTAACAAAGTTTACAGCGTATCCAGATACACGGATTGTTAACTGTGGGTAGTTTTCTGGATGAGCCTGAGCATCTAATAACATATCTCTGTTTAATACGTTAACATTTAAATGATGTCCACCCTTTGTTGCGTATCCATCTAATAATGATACTAAGTTATCTACCTGTGCCTGATTTTCAGCCATTTTAATATCCTCCTTTAAAATATAGATCTATTTTTCTAATTCTTCGTCAATTCCTTCGTGCAGGGTTGGAACCTGGCAAGCCAGATTCCCTTTTGCACAATCAATACAACCCAAAGTTTCAACACTTTTTTCGGTTGAATCACCATTGACTTCTACGTTTAAGTGTCCAACACCTTTTTCAATTGAGCCGTCTAACATTGCAACAATGTCATCGATTCTTTTATCGTTCATTTAAATCAACACCTTAAATTAGTTGTTTAAGTCGATTTCGATATCACCAGCGAATACCTGATCTTCTTTACCAAGTGCTCCAGGGATGATTGTAAATGTATTTGAAATACCATCCTGTGCATCCATGAATGGAAGCTTAGCAACTGATGATAAGGAAGCTACAGCACCATGAGTATCACGTCCGTGAAGTGGGTTAGCACCTGGAGCGAATGGCTGTCCTTTCTTTCTTCCGTCTGGTGTGTTACCTGTTGCTTTACCATAAGTAACGTTTGAAGTAATTGTTAATACAGAACATGTTGGGAAACTGTCTCTGTATGTATACTGCTGTCTTAAGAATCCCATGAATGTAGAAAGTACCATCTGAGCGATTTCATCTACACGGTCATCATCGTTACCATATTTAGGGAATTCTCCTTCTACATTGTAATCAACAACAATACCATCTTCATCTCTAACAGCTGTAACCTTAGCATATTTAATTGCTGATAATGAGTCAGCTACTACAGAAAGACCAGCGATACCTGTTGCAAAGTAACGACGTACATGTGCATCATGTAAAGACATCTGTAATCTTTCATAGCAGTATTTGTCATGCATGTAGTGAATGATGTTTAATGACTGAGCATATACACCAGTTAACCATTTCATCATGTCTTTGTATTTAGCCCAAACATCATCAAAGTCTAATACATCACCTTCCACTGGACGGAATTTTGGTCCAACCTGTTTCTTAGATACTTCATCAACACCACCGTTGATAGCGTATAATAAACATTTAGCAAGGTTTGCTCTAGCTCCGAAGAACTGCATTTCTTTACCAACACGCATTGAAGATACACAGCAAGCGATTGCATAGTCATCACCATGAGTTACTCTCGTTAAGTCATCGTTTTCGTACTGAATAGATGAAGAGATGATTGACATCTTAGCACAGTATTTCTTCCATGCAAGCGGTAATCTTGTTGACCAAAGAACTGTTAAGTTTGGTTCTGGAGCTGCACCTAAGTTTTCTAATGTGTGTAAGTAACGGAATGACATCTTTGTTACTAATGGACGTCCATCAACACCTACACCACCAAGTGATTCTGTAACCCATACTGGATCACCAGCAAAAATGCTGTTGTATTCTGGTGTACGAGCGAATTTTACACAACGTAACTTCATAATGAAGTGGTCTACGAATTCCTGAATCTGTTCTTCTGTGAATGTTCCGTTCTTTAAGTCTCTCTGAGCATATACATCTAAGAATGTAGAAGTACGTCCAAGTGACATAGCAGCACCGTTCTGTTCTTTAACAGCAGCTAAGTAACCAAAGTATACTGCCTGAATAGCTTCCTGTACGTTAGAAGCTGGCTTAGAGATATCACATCCGTAGATTTCAGCTAATTTAGCAAGCTCTTTTAATGCCTTAATCTGTTCGGAATATTCTTCACGATCACGCATAACTTCTGGAGTCATAATTTCTGGAGTTCCAGCTTTCTGAGCTTCTTTATCTTCGATAAGACGATCAATACCATATAAAGCTACACGACGGTAGTCACCAATGATACGTCCACGTCCGTAAGCATCTGGAAGACCTGTAATAACGTGGCTTGAACGACAAGCTCTCATTTCTGGTGTGTAAGCATCGAATACACCTGCGTTGTGTGTTTTTCTGTGTGTTGTGAAGAATTCAACGATTTCTGGATCTACTTCATATCCATTATCTTCACAAGCTTTCATTGCCATACGGATACCACCATAAGGCTGCATAGAACGCTTAAAAGGCTTATCTGTCTGGAAACCAACAATTGTTTCTTTGCTCTTATCTAAGTATCCAGCACCGTGGGATGTAATAGTAGATACTACCTTTGTATCCATATCAAGAACGCCACCTGCTTCACGTTCTTTCTTTGTTAAATCCATTACCTGCTCCCATAATGCCTTAGTAGCATCTGTAGCACCTGTTAAGAAAGATTCATCGCCATCATACATTGTATAA
>JAFQCM010000057.1 GCA_017399445.1 Lachnospiraceae bacterium
CAAGAAATCTTTTTAAAGAATTTGCCGAAAACGAAGCAAAACCTCTTGCTCAGGAAGTAGACGAAACAGAACAGTTCCCAGAAGGAACAGCTGCTAAAATGGCTAAGGCTGGTTTCCTTGGTATTCCAATTCCAAAGGAATACGGCGGACAGGGTTGTGACCCATTAACATATGCTATGTGTGTAGAAGAACTTTCTAAAGTTTGTGGTACAACAGGTGTTATCGTATCTGCACATACATCACTTTGCTGTGACCCGATTCAGACATATGGTACAGAAGAACAGAAGCAGAAATACTTAGTTCCACTTGCAAAAGGTGAAAAATTAGGTGCTTTCGGTTTAACAGAGCCAGGTGCTGGTACAGATGCTCAGGGACAGCAGACAAAGGCTGTTTTTGATGAAGCTACAAACGAATGGGTACTTAACGGTTCTAAGTGCTTTATCACAAATGGTAAATATGCTGATGTATACATTGTAATCGCTGTTACAGGTAAAGTTGAAAAACGCGGTAAGACAATGAAAGAAATTTCTGCATTTATCGTAGAAAAAGGAACACCAGGATTTACATTCGGAACAAAAGAAAAGAAAATGGGTATCCGTGGATCAGCTACATACGAATTAATCTTCACAGATTGTAGAATTCCAAAGGAAAACTTATTAGGACAGAAGGGTAAAGGCTTCAACATCGCTATGCACACATTAGATGGTGGACGTATCGGTATTGCTGCTCAGGCTCTTGGTTTAGCTGCTGGTGCATTAGAAACAACTATCGAATATGTAAAAGAAAGAAAACAGTTCGGACGTTCTATCGCACAGTTCCAGAATACACAGTTCCAGTTAGCAGATATGGCTACTAAGGTAGAAGCTGCTCGTTTATTAGTATACAAAGCTGCTATGGCTAAGGCTACTCAGAAGTCTTACAGCGTAGAAGCTGCTATGGCTAAATTATATGCTGCAGAAGTTGCAATGGAAGTTACAACTAAGGCAGTTCAGTTACACGGTGGATATGGTTACATTAGAGAATACGACGTTGAACGTATGATGCGTGATGCTAAGATCACAGAAATCTACGAAGGAACTTCAGAAGTTCAGCGTATGGTTATTTCTGCTAATATTTTGAAATAGGGAGGTACTTATTGTGAAAATCGTAGTATGTGTAAAACAGGTACCTGATACAAAGGGTGGAGTTAAATTTAACCCGGACGGTACATTAGATAGAGGTGCAATGCTTACAATCATGAACCCGGATGATAAGGCTGGTTTGGAAGCTGCACTTAGAATTAAAGATGAATGTGGCGCAGAAGTTACTGTAGTTACAATGGGACTTCCAAAAGCAGAAGAAGTTCTCCGTGAAGCAATCGCTATGGGTGCTGACAAAGGTATCTTAGTAACAGACAGAGTTTTAGGTGGAGCTGATACATGGGCAACATCTACAACACTTGCAGGTGCTATCAGAAACTTAGATTATGATTTAATCATCACAGGTCGTCAGGCTATCGATGGTGATACAGCTCAGGTTGGACCACAGATTTCTGAACACTTAGACATTCCAGTAATTTCTTATGCTCAGAACATTAAAGTAGAAGGAGATTCTGTTATTGTTGAACGTCAGTACGAAGACAGACATCATGTAGTAAAAGCAAAAATGCCTTGCTTAGTTACTGCTCTTGCTGAATTAAACGAGCCACGTTACATGACACCAGGCGGAATCTTTGATGCATATGATGCAGAAATCACAGTATGGGGTAGAGCAAACCTTGTAGATGTTGATGATGCAAACCTTGGTTTAAAGGGGTCACCAACAAAGATTGCAAAAGCATCTGATAAAGTAAGAAAGGGTGCTGGTGAAAAGGTTACTCTTGATCCTACAGAAGCAGTAGAATACCTTGTTGGTAAATTTAAAGAAAAACACATAATTTAATTATATAAGGAAAAGTGGTGAATAAGATGAATTTAGCAGAATATAAAGGAGTTTTTGTCTTTGCTCAGCAGGTAGATAATAAAATCAGCGGTGTAGCTTTAGAATTACTTGGTAAAGCAAAGGATCTTGCAAAAGACTTAGATACAGACGTAACAGCAGTTTTAGTAGGTTCTGATGTAAAGGGACTTGTAGATGAATTAGCTGAATATGGTGCAGACAAAGTTATCGTTGTTGATGATCCAGAATTAAAGGATTACAGAACAGAACCATATACACATGCATTAGCAGAAGTAATCAACAAATACAAACCAGAAATCGTATTAGTTGGTGCTACTGCAATCGGTCGTGACCTTGGTCCTCGTGTATCTGCAAGAGTTGCAACAGGTCTTACAGCTGACTGTACAGTTCTTGAAATTGGTGATTTCCCAATCAACCCAATTCCAAATCAGGAACAGAAACACAATCAGTTATTAATGACTCGTCCTGCATTCGGTGGTAACACAATCGCTACTATCGCTTGTCCAGATAACCGTCCTCAGATGGCTACTGTTCGTGCAGGTGTTATGCAGAAAATTGACCCAATCAAGGGTGCAAAAGCTGTTGTAGAAGAATTCAACCCAGGATTCACACCAAACAACAAATATGTTGAAATTATGGATATCGTTAAGTCTGTAACAGATACAGTAGATATCATGGAAGCTAAAGTATTAGTTTCCGGTGGTCGTGGAGTTGGAAGCAAAGAAAACTTCAAGATGTTAGAAGACTTAGCAGCTGTATTCGGTGGAGAAGTATGTTGTTCTCGTGCTGTAACAGATGCAGGATGGTTACCAGTAGACCGTCAGGTAGGTCAGACAGGTAAGACAGTTCGTCCAAGTCTTTACTTTGCAATCGGTATTTCAGGAGCTATCCAGCACGTAGCAGGTATGGAAGAATCTGATATTATCGTAGCAATTAACAAAGACGAAGATGCTCCAATCTTCGACGTTGCAGATTACGGTTTAGTTGGTGACTTAAACAAGATCGTACCAGCTTTAACAGAAGCTTTAAAGGCTGAAATGGCTGCGAAATAATATAAAATCATATAATTTTAGAAAGGCGTCCCGTTAGTGGGCGCCTTTTTTCTGATAGAAAAAGAGAGGAAGGGAATTATTTATGAAAAAGAAATTTGCATTATTGATGCTTATAGGAATGAGTTTATGTACAACCGCTTGTGGAGAAAGTAATGTAAATGTTGAAACTGTACAATCAACAGATGAAAGTAGCCAGGTAGAAGAAATAGAAGATTTAGCAACAGATACAGAAGAACAGGAAGATACAACAACTGATACGGAAGAAAACTCAGAGGTACAAGAAGAAACAGAAAAAAGAACAGAAGTACAGGAAAATAGTAAAAAAAATACATATGCAGTACAAGAGGAACCATATCAGAAAATACTTGATAATTATTATTACGCCATATTAGAAGATTGGGATATAGATAAAATGGAAGAAAATAATGTATGCTATTTGTGTTGTTGGCGTGAAAATGTTTCAGAAATGGGTTATACCTGTATAGATGTGGATGGTAATGGTGTCTCAGAACTGCTGATAGGTGAAGTGGAAAGCGAAGGAGCTTATGTGGGTATGTTTTATGATATGTATACAATAGTTGACGATAAGGCTGTTCAAATTGTTTCTAGTGGAGAACGAGACAGATATTATTTGTGTACAGACTACCAGATTGCAAATGAGGGTTCCAGTTCTGCAGCCGAATCTTCTAATTCTTATTATTTCTTGAAAGATGGAAAAACATTGGGATTAAAAGAGGCTGTTATTTATGATGGGTATTATGCCGGAGCCTATGATGATATCGATAATGAAATAAATCCATGGTTTTATAGTACTACCGGATTTGAAGAATCCGATTATAATCCTATATCAGAAGAGGAAGCAAAAGAAATTATGGGCGGTTATGAATATATGGATATTGCTTTTACACCTTTTGAGGAGTTATAGGAAAGATACAAAAAAGTAAAAAAAGAGACAATAATATATAAAAAAATTGTAAAAAATATTACAAAAAAGCAATAGAAGCAATTAATAAGCTATGATAAAATATAATAGTGAAAAATAGAAATACGAAGGGAAGATAAGATGAACACACAAAATAATATGAATGAATATCAGGATCCATTAAATACACAAAATGGTGCGCCAGCAAAGAAAAAAATGAGCGGAAGCACAGTTGCTGCAACTGTAGTAGCTATAGCACTTGTTTTTTGCTTTGGTGTTATTGGCGGAGCTATTTGCTATGGAGGATATTGGGTAGTACGTGCTATTGCAAAATCCAGAATGCCTCTTGTGGCAAGAATTATACTTAGTATTGTAGTAGGATTAATTTTCCTGGTACTGCTGATTGTATTTATTCTTTTTTCAGCAGGTCTTAGTGCAGCACTTAATTAGGAGGAGACAAATGACAGGGTTAAGAAAATTAACATTTGCATTTGTCAAAATGATAGCAGGGGTTTTCTTTTTGGAACTCCTGTTTTTATTTCTTGTTATATACAGTGGTTTATTAGGTGATTTGGAAAGTTTTGTTTTAAATACAATTATTTTTCTGATTTTGATAGGAATTATATTTCTGGTTTTAGTAGTTTATAGTATTGTTGGCATTAGTTTTTCTTGTTAGGAAAAGCATAGATTAGAATAGAATTTGGAATAGAATTAATAATTGATGAAAATTTATGTAAAAGTACTTGACATTTATAGAAAAATGTGGTTATATGAACATATGAATAGTTGTTCATATGAAATAAAAACCATGTACCTACGAAAGAGTAGAGTGTGAAAAGGAGGAATTCCTAATGAATAGAGAAGAAGTTGATAAGAGAAAGCTGGAAGATGACTGCCAATGTGGATGTGGGCACAACGAAGAAGTCCATCATCATGAGCATGAGGAAGAATGTTGCTGTGGTCATGAGCACCATGATGAAGGAGCTCATCATCACGAGCATGAGGAAGAACACCACCATCATAAGCCGGAAGAAGAGCTAAAGTGTAACAAGTGTGGAAAGAACTTAGATGAATGTAATTGTGATTTAGAAGAAGGCAAATATAAAAAAGAAATTTTCATATTAGAGAACTTAGGCTGTGCCAATTGTGCAGCCAAAATGGAAACAAAGATTAAAAATCTCCCGGAAGTCCGCAGTGCTACCATTACATTTACCACGAAACAGTTAAGAGTAACAGGAGAAAATCCTAAGGAACTGCTCGCAAAATTTCAGGAAATTTGTTCTTCTATAGAATCTGAGGTTGTAGTAAAAATAAGAGATGAGAAACAGAATGCAATAGAACAAAAAGGGGAAGAAAACCAGGAAAAGAAGGAATTGTTTGGTATCTTGCTTGGGGCAGTAGTATTTGGAGCAGGGCTTTTGATAAAAGAAAATTTTGGTATGGCTTCTATTATATCAATGGCAATTTCCTATTTGATTTTGGGTGGAGAAATTGTGGTTACTGCAGTGAAAAATTTGTTCAAAGGAAAAGTATTTGATGAAAATTTCTTAATGACCATCGCCACCCTAGGAGCATTCGGAATCCAGGAATATCCAGAAGCAGTAGGGGTAATGCTTTTCTATCGTATAGGAGAATTTTTTGAACATAAAGCAGTTGCAAAAAGCAGAAGTCAGATTATGCAGACCATCGACATGCGAGCAGAAAATGTAACATTAGTAACAGGAGACAATACAAAAGTAATTCCTGCAATAGAAGCAAAAGTGGGAGATATCATTTTAATTAAGCCAGGTGAGAGAATTCCTTTGGACGGTGTAATTGTAGAAGGAGAAACAAGAATTGATACTTCACCAGTAACAGGAGAACCGGTACCAGTAGGTGCAAAAGTAAAGGATTCTGTTATTTCCGGTTGTGTCAATGTATCTGGTGTAGTAAAAATGAAAGTAGAAAAGGTGTTAGAGGAATCCATGGTTTCCAGAATTATGGAATCTGTAGAAAATGCTGCTGCAAGTAAACCAAAGATTGACCGGTTTATCACAAAGTTTGCCAGAGTGTATACACCATTTGTAGTAATCGTAGCATTGGCAACTGCAATTATTCCATCCTTAATTATAGGAAATTGGGAGCGCTGGGTTTATACAGCACTTACCTTCCTTGTTATCAGTTGTCCATGTGCATTGGTTTTAAGTGTACCATTATCATTCTTTTCAGGAATTGGAGCAGGCTCTAAGAAGGGAATTTTATTTAAAGGTGGCCTTTCTTTAGAAGCTATGAAGGATGTAAAGGCAGTGGTTATGGATAAAACTGGAACTATTACAGAAGGAAATTTCCTATTACAGAAAGCAGTTCCTATGAAAAATACAACAGAGACAGAACTTTTAAGTATTGCCTGTGCCTGTGAAGCTAATTCTACCCATCCAATTGCAGTAAGTATTGTAAGTGCTGCAAAGGAGAAGAAAGTGCCAGAGAAAAAGGCTTCTAAAGTGACAGAAATTACAGGTCATGGAATCGAAGCAGTTATAGAGGGAAAAAAGGTACTTTGTGGTAATCGGAAACTGATGGATTTGAAAGGAATTGATTGCAAGGCGTATGAAAACAAGAATTATGGAACAGAAGTGTTGGTAGCCACAGAAGGAAAATTTATTGGTTATCTGGTGATTTCAGATACCATCAAAAAGGACGCAAAGTCAGCAATTCACAGCATGAATAAACAGGGCATTGTTACCGTAATGCTTACTGGAGATACGGAAGAAAATGCTAAAGCAGTAGCAGAAGAAACTGGAGTAAATAAGGTGTATGCAAAACTTTTACCGGAAGATAAAGTAAATAAACTACAGGAAATCCGTAAAGAGTATGGTAATGTAATGTTTGTGGGTGATGGAATTAATGATGCACCGGTACTGGCAGGAGCAGATGTAGGAGCCGCTATGGGAAGCGGTGCAGATGCGGCGATTGAGGCGGCAGATGTAGTATTTATGACTTCTAGTATGGAAGCAGTACCGGAATCACTTAAGATTGCAAAAGTAACTGGAAGAATTGCAATGGAAAACGTTGTATTTGCACTGGTAGTAAAAGCACTTGTCATGATTTTAGGACTGGCAGGAATTGCATCCATGTGGCTTGCTGTATTTGCAGATTCTGGGGTAGCGATGATTTGTGTGTTAAATTCTATTAGGGTGCTTTATAGATCACACTGACTAAAGCATTTTCCCTTTCATCAAAATATCAAATTTGATAAAGGCTGATTTTAAAAGAGTCCATTTTCTTCTTGATACAGGCAGAAGTTCACCATTATTTAGCAAAATAGTGTAATTTTTTATCTGTTCTATAAGAAAACCAAATTTAAGAAGATATAATGAATGTTTATATGCAGCGGAGCAAGGTTAGGGTGTTCCGCTGTATTTTTTCTGTACAGGAAATTCGTTGAAATTATCCTTTGTTCTTTACCATTGAAATGATAGAATAATGATAGGAAAGTTACAGAATAAATGGTTGTAAATACAATTACAATCGGATAGAATAAAATTAGTTATGAGAAGATTACAGGTGGTAAACCATGGGAAGAACCGTTGGAATCGGAATACAGGATTTTGATAAAGTTATTGAAGGGAATTACTTTTATGTAGATAAGACTTCCTTCATTAAGGAATGGTGGGAGAATGGCGATGATGTAACTTTGATTACCCGTCCGCGTCGTTTTGGTAAAACTTTGAATATAAGTATGCTCAACCATTTCTTTTCTCTGGAGTATGCAGGGAAAGGTGAGATTTTTGAAGGTCTTTCTATCTGGGAAGAGGAGAAATATAGAGTGTTGCAGGGAACTTATCCGGTGATTAGTCTTTCTTTTGCAAGGATAAAAGAAGCGGATTTTGAATCTACAAAAAGAAGAGTCATAGAAGTATTAATGTCCCAATTTGAAAAATATGCTTTTTTAACGGAAAGTGATAAATTATCCCAGAGGGAAAAAATACTATGTAAAAATATCATACCCAAAGCCATCTGCCCGTATAATAAAGGTAAGTAAAAAGAAAAAAGGAATTTCTCCATGGAAGATCAAAAGCTGGAAAACCTTTTAAATCTGGCATTAGATGCCAGTGAAAGAGAACGTGAAAAGTCCTTGGAACTTTCCATAGGATATGATCAAGAGGAAAAAACATGGGAAGTAATCGTAAAATATACAGGAAGTCTGGATGTTTTAAGGGAACAGGGAATTGAAGTAGTAGAATTATTAAATGGATATGCTATATTAAATTTACGGGAATCCCAGCTAGAAGGGCTGACACAAGTAGAAACCATAGAATATATAGAAAAACCAAAGCGGCTCTTTTTTGCCATAGAACAGGCAAGAGCCGCTTCTTGTATTGATGAGGTTCAGTTAAGGAGAGGTGGGTTAAGTGGAGTAGGATGCATTGTGGCGGTAATTGATTCAGGTATTGACTACCTTCATCCTGATTTCCGAAAGGAAGATGGAAGCACTAGAATACTTTTTTTATGGGATCAGACCATTTCGGGAAATCCGCCTACAGGCTATGCTATGGGAACAGAATACACAGCAGAGGAAATCAACAGAGCCATAGAAGCAGGAAATAATGCTTATGGTATTGTAAAAAGCAGGGATTTAAGTGGACATGGAACTGCGGTGGCAGGAATTGCAGCGGGAAACGGGAGGGCAAGTGAAGGCAGATACCGAGGTGTGGCAACAGAAAGTCCGCTGATTATTGTAAAGCTCGGAAACCCTAGAGAAGAGTCATTTCCAAGAACCACAGAACTGATGCAGGCACTGGATTATTGTATCCGAAAGTCGTTGGAATTAAATTTACCCATATCCATTAATCTGAGTTTTGGAAATACATATGGTTCCCACGATGGTACTTCTCTTTTGGAAGCCTATATTGATGGAATTGCCAATGTAGGAAGAAACTGTATTTGTATTGGCACGGGAAACGAAGGCGCTTCTGGGGGACATACTAGTGGTGTGTTGCAGGAAAATGTGGAAACCATAATAGAACTGGCAGTGGACCAGTATGAAACTTCTTTTGGACTCCAGATTTGGAAATCTTATGTAGATGAAGTGGATATTGGAATAGAAAGCCCGGATGGGGTAAGAGTGGGTCCCCTTCAGCAGAGGCTGGGAGTACAGCGTTTTTCCTTGGAAGATACGGAGCTTTTGCTATACTATGGAGAACCAAGTCCTTATAGTACGGCACAGGAAATCTATATTGATTTTTTGCCTAAAGGTTCTTATGTGAATCCTGGGATATGGCGGATTATTCTGACTCCCCAAAAGATTGTAAAAGGAAATTATGATTTGTGGCTTCCAAGTCAGGGAGTGCTGAGTTTTGGTACCAGATTCTTGCTTCCAACGCCGGAAACTACACTTACCATACCATCTACAGCTAGGAGGGGAATAGCTGTGGGGGCTTATAATTCTTATTTAAATAGTTATGCTGATTTTTCGGGAAGAGGTATTCCAGGGGAATATAGAGGAAATAAACCGGATTTAGCAGCACCAGGGGTAAATATTAATTGTCCCTTGCCAGGGGGGGGATATATGCTTAGGAGCGGCACTTCCATGGCAACGCCATTTGTGACAGGAAGTGCCGCATTGCTTATGGAATGGGGGATTGTGAAGAAAAATGATCCTTTTTTATATGGAGAAAAGGTGAAAGCGTATCTGACCAAGGGAGCAAGACCACTGCCGGGATTTCAGGAGTTTCCTAATGATATGGTGGGTTGGGGAACATTGTGTGTGGCAGACAGTATACCTAGAGGGTAGTTAAATTATTTGTAGGTAGAGTAAGGGAATAACTGGTTGTAAGCAGTCAAAGATAATGGTAAAATAAGGGTAGTTATAGTGACAGCAAGGAGGTATTTTTATGGGACTTGGAAGAGTAAGTACAGGAATTACCGGATTAGATACTACCGTTGATATGCTGCGTCTGGGAGATAATATTGTCTGGCAGGTGGAAAGTATAGAAGAATATCAAAGGGTATTAAAACCTTATGTAAAACATTCTTTGGAAGAAAAAAGGAAAGTGGTATATATAAGGTTTGGTAATGGGGAACCAGTGATAGAACAGGAAGAAGGTGTTTTGTTATTTCAGGTGGATCCTTCTTGCGGATTCGAAGGTTTTGCCACGCAAATTCATGATATTATTGAGGCACAGGGGAAGAGAACTTTTTATGTATTTGATTGCCTGACAGATTTATTGGATGTCTGGTATTCAGATTTAATGGTTATGAATTTTTTTAAAGTAACTTGTCCTTATTTACACAGGCTAGAAGCAGTTTCTTATTTTGCTTTGGCAAGAAATTATCATACCTTTCATACGATTGCAGGAATTCGTGAAACAGCGCAGGTTTTAGTGGACATGTATACAATTGAAGGAGCCGTTTATGTACATCCTTTGAAAGTCTGGCAAAGATATTCACCCACTATGTTTTTTCCTCATTATATTCATGGTGATGAAGCAGAGCCTATTACAGCAAGTACAAAAGCAGCAGAGTTATTTTCTAATTTTAATTGGGAAGGAGAAAGAGTTGACTTTTGGCATAGTACCATTGCAGCGGCAAAAGAAAAATTAGATGCACCTTTTGAAGAACAGGAAAAAATTAAGGCTGGACTCATCAAACGTTTAGTAGGAAATGAATCACGTATGCAGGAATTATGCATGAAACATTTTAAACTATCTGATATTGTAAAAATTGCTTCCAGAGAAATTGGAACGGGATACATAGGAGGAAAAAGTGTAGGAATGCTGCTTGCAAGGCGTGTAGTAACCAGAGAAGAAGAACATAAGCAGTATTTTAAGCAAAGGTTTGAACCCCATGATTCTTTTTATTTGGGAGCAGATGTATATTATACATATGTGGTGGAAAATGGACTTTGGAATTTGCGGACGAGACAAAAAACAAAAGAAGGATATTTTAAGTATGCAACTAAATTAGGAGAGAAACTCCGTCATGGAAAGTTCCCGCCTATGATAAAAGAAGAATTTGTACATATGCTGGAATATTTTGGACAGTCACCAATTATTGTGCGTTCCAGTTCTCTTTTGGAGGATAATTTTGGAAATGCTTTTGCAGGAAAATATGATAGTGTATTTTGTGTCAATCAGGGAACGCCGGAAGAACGTCTGGAAAACTTTATGGAAGCAGTAAGGATTGTTTATGCCAGTACAATGAATAAGGATGCATTACAATATCGTGTGAACAGAAATCTTGCAGACCGTGATGAACAGATGGCAATTCTTATTCAACGAGTGTCTGGGGATAATTATGGAAATTATTTTATGCCACATGCGGCAGGAGTAGGAAATTCATCTAATCTTTATGTGTGGGACAGCAGTGTAGATATGGATGCGGGAATGTTGAGGCTGGTATTCGGACTGGGAACCCGTGCAGTGGATCGTGTTATTGGAGATTATGTGAAAATTGTAACTTTAGACGATCCTACCAGAATTCCTATGGTGAATCATGGGGATGAACAAAGATTTTCACAGCACAAAGTAGATGTGTTAAATTTACAGGAAAATTGCTGGCAGACAGTAGATATTTTAGAATTTAAGAATTTGGATATTCATACAGATAAAAAGTTGTTTTGGCAGCGGGATATGGAAACAGAACGTGCATTTAGAGAAAGAGGAAGAGCTACAGATAAAGTACCCCCTATTGTGAATTTTAAAAAGCTTCTAGAAGATACTGAATTTCCGATTTATATGAAAAAACTTTTGGCTGTCTTGTCAGAAACTTACAATTATCCGGTGGATGTGGAATTTACGGTGAATTTTGATGAGCAGGGAGAATTTAAGGTAAATCTGGTGCAATGTCGTCCTTTACAGACGAGAGGTTTAGGTCGCACAGTCCCTATTCCCGAAAAGGCAGATGCGAAAAACTGTCTGTTTTATTCAAAAGGGAATTTTATGGGAGGCAATGTAAGACTTCCTATAGATTATATCGTGTTTGTGTCTGTAGAAGAATATTTGAAATTGCCAGAGCAGGAAAAATATGGAATTGCAAGGCAGATTGGTATGATTAATCAGGAATTAAAGGGAAAAAATGCTTTGTTGATGGGACCTGGAAGATGGGGAACTACAACACCATCCCTAGGTGTTCCGGTACATTTTACAGAGATCTGCCATATGGCATGTATTTGTGAAGTTTCTTATGCAGAGCAGGGGCTGATGCCAGAATTGTCTTATGGAAGTCATTTCTTTCAGGACTTAGTAGAGAGCGGAGTGTTTTATGTGGCATTATTTCCAGAACATACAGAGCATGTGGTACTGAAGAAAGAAAAAATTGAAAACATGGAAAATATTGTGGAAAGTATCATGGGAAATGAGCCAATAAATAAGGAAGTGATTCATATTTATGACAGTTCGGGATGTCAGTTGTATTCTGATATTTTAAGTCAGAGAGTTGTATTAACATAGCAGAGGAGGAGTTGTATGAGAACAAAAGCGAAACAGCAAATCCTAAGAATAAGAAAATCCTTTTTCTTTATCGCACTTCATAATGGATTTGTTTTAATGATACCATTAATTCTTGTGGGTGCCACATCATGTGCAATAATGAATTTGCCTTTTGCCGGCTACCAAGAAGCAATAAGCAGCGGAAAATTTAAAATTGTATATGATATTTTAAATGCAATTTATCAAGCCACTTATGGGTGTTTTTCAGTTGCATTGACTATAGCATTAAGTGTAGGATATGCCATGGAACGAAATGAAAAGGCAGAAAAGCTGGCATTGTATGTGATTGCTTCTTTAAGTGCTTTTGGAACACAGCTGGGTATTGGAACAGATAACTTTAGTCAGGAACTGCTTGGAGTAAAAGGATGTTTTGCAGCGGTTTTTGTAACAATGATTACATGTTTTGCTTATGATTATATGAGCCGCAGAGAATATATAAAAATGAATAGATATACGGTTGGAATGGAACCAGCCTGTGCAAAGGCAATTAATTCTATTTTTCCAATGTTTACTATTTGTGCAGCGTTTGTAGTATTAAATGCAGTATTATATACATGTTTTCAAGTAACAAATGTCCAGGAAATAGTATACAAAGTATTATTTATTTTGTTTGATTATGTCCAGGCAGAATTTGTTTTAGGACTTGTATATACGTTTCTGTTGCATTTTTTGTGGGCAATGGGATTTCATGGAAGTCACATGATGGAAGTGGTAGCATCTTCTTACTTTTCTCAGGTAGGACAGGACATTATTTTTAGTAAAAGCTTTTTTGATGTATTTGTTGTTATGGGAGGCTGTGGGACCACCGTTTGTGTATTACTGTTAGGTTTATTATTCTACCGGAAAAAACGTATGGGAAACATAGCACGACTTTCTGTGTTTACAGCCATTTTTAATACCAACGAAATGTTGAACTTTGGGATTCCGATTATATTAAATCCTATATTAATAGTTCCATTTTTATTAACACCAATGATGGCGTACATAATTTCGTATGTGGTAATCTATTTGGGACTGGTTCCAACAGTAAAGCAGGAAGTAATCTGGACAACACCAGTATTGTTTAGTGGTTATTTGGCAACGGGGTCTATTCGGGGAAGTATATTACAGTTATCTATTATTGTGTTGGGGATGTTGATTTATTATCCGTTTTTAAGAACAAATGAAAAGGTACAGGAAATATATATAAAAGGTCAGATAGAAAAACTAGTGGAAGAATTAAAGAAATCGGAAGAAGAAAATGAAACTCCGGATCTTTTGAATAAGACTAATAGCTATGGTATGGTTGCAAGAATGTTATTAAAGGATCTGGAAACAGCATTGGACAAGAATGAAATTTTTATGTTGTATCAGCCCCAGGTAGACAGCAAAGGAATCTGTCTTGGAGCAGAAGCATTGGTTCGCTGGAAACATCGGGATTATGGGTTTATTTATCCTCCATTAATTATTTATTTGGCAAAAGAAGGAAAAATACTTCCAAGACTGGAGCAAAGAATTTTTCATATGGTGTCAGAAGCCATTAGGAAGACACAGGATAATTATGATGGTGATTTTAAAATATCTGTAAATATTACTGCAAAGTCTTTGACATGGGACATTGAAAGCTGTATGGAAGAATGTATTGAAAAATACCAGATCCCAGCAGATAAAATGTGGATTGAAATGACAGAACAAGATATGTTATCCAATACAGATGCTGTAATTGAAAAGTTGGATCATTTAAAACAGGTTGGTCATACACTTCTGATTGATGATTTTGGTATGGGTCACACATCACTTATATATTTGCAGTCAAATTATTTTGATGTGGTAAAATTAGATGGTTCTCTGGTAAGAAATATACTGAAGAATCCAACAGATCAGAAAATTGTAGCTTCTGTAGTGGAATTAGGAGAAAAATTAGGCGTAAAAGTAATTGCAGAATATGTGGAAACAGAAGAACAGAGGGATAAACTAAAAGAATTAGGATGTTTTTGGTACCAAGGATATTTGTATAGTAAGCCAGTACAACTGGATGAGTTTATTGTCTGGCTGAAAAAATGTAATGAAAGAAGTTAAGTTTTTTGATATTTATCATGCCTTGTTTGTATGGTTTTCATTAAAAAGTTAAAAAATTACAGATAAACATTTGAAATTTTTTTAGCAGATAGTGTAAAAAAACTTGAAAAATTCTAAATCATATATTAAAATTTGTTTTGGACGAAAGTGTCAGAACGGTACAGGAAGTCCTGTACCGTTTTTGCTTATTATGTTTAGAGTAAATGTAATAGGATAAGCAAAGTTCACAATAAAACTATAAGGAGGATGACAAATGTCATACGTAGATGAGATTATTGAATCAGTTGTTCGTAAGAACCCTAGCGAACCAGAATTTCACCAGGCTGTAAAAGAAGTATTAGAATCACTTAGAGCAGTAGTGGAAGAAAATGAAGAGAAGTTTAGAAAAGACGCTTTACTTGAAAGATTAGTTGAGCCTGAAAGACAGTTCAAGTTCAGAGTACCTTGGGTAGATGACAAGGGACAGGTTCAGGTTAATACTGGTTACAGAGTACAGTTTAACAGTGCAATCGGACCATTCAAAGGTGGATTAAGACTTCATCCATCCGTAAATCTTGGAATTATCAAATTCTTAGGTTTTGAGCAGATTTTCAAAAATTCTTTAACAGGACTTCCTATTGGTGGTGGTAAAGGTGGTTCTGATTTCGATCCTAAGGGAAAATCAGACAGAGAGATCATGGCATTCTGCCAGAGTTTTATGACAGAATTATGTAAATATATTGGTGCTGACACAGACGTTCCAGCTGGAGATATCGGTACAGGTGCTAGAGAAATTGGTTATATGTATGGACAGTACAAACGTATCAAAGGTGTATACGAAGGTGTGTTAACAGGTAAAGGATTATCTTATGGTGGTTCTTTAGCAAGAACAGAGGCTACAGGATACGGTTTATTATATCTTACAAATGAAATGTTAAAATGTAATGGACATGACATCAAAGGAAAAATCGTTTGTATTTCTGGTTCAGGTAATGTTGCTATCTACGCTACACAGAAAGCACAGCAGTTAGGTGCAAAAGTTGTTACTGTTTCTGATTCTACAGGATGGGTATATGATCCAGAAGGTATCGATGTTGAATTATTAAAAGAAGTAAAAGAAGTAAAACGTGCTAGATTAACAGAATATGCTGCTGCAAGACCAAGTGCAGAATACCATGAAGGTCGCGGCGTTTGGACAATCAAATGTGATATTGCTCTTCCATGTGCAACTCAGAATGAGTTATTATTAGAAGATGCAAAAGCATTGGTTGCAAACGGATGTATTGCAGTTGCAGAAGGTGCAAACATGCCTACAACATTAGAAGCGACAGAATACTTACAGGAAAATAAAGTATTATTTGCTCCTGGTAAAGCTGCAAACGCAGGTGGTGTAGCTACATCAGCTCTTGAAATGTCACAGAACAGCGAAAGATTAAGCTGGACATTTGAAGAAGTAGATGCTAAGTTACAGAACATTATGGTTAATATCTTCCATAATTTAGATGATGCTGCAAAACGTTACAATGCAGAAGGAAATTATGTAGTTGGTGCTAACATCGCAGGTTTTGAAAAAGTTGTAGATGCTATGACTGCACAGGGTATTGTGTAAGCACAAATTGATTACATAAAGAATTATATGGAGAAAGTCCTGGAAATGTTGAATTTCCGGGACTTTTTTGAAGTTTATTGAATAAATGACAAGGACAATGTTGAGTTGCTAGTGGTAATGAGTAATAGGAAATCTGCCGATAAAAATTTAATAAGCATATTATCTCAAAATCGGGGAGGGTAATATTATGTATAAGGGACAGATTATATGTATTATCATTATTTCGTTTATAGGGACATTCTATTTTACTTCCAGCAGGAAAAAAACAGAATCCTCCCGCTGGTTTTCAAGCTTTATAATAATTTCGTTGATACAATTGTTGTTTGATATATTTTCCTGTTATACAGTAAATCATTTGGAATCGGTTTCAGAAATTCTAAATAGAGCAGTGCACTGCTTTTATATGGGATTCCTAATACTACTTTTCTATATTGCGTATAAATATTTGGAAGCATTAATAGAGGAAGAAATAGGAGACAGCATTTCAAGATTCAAATATTCCATAGTACCGTTAATAGGAGCGGTTTTCGGTGCTGTGTTTTTGCCAATTCGTTATGTGGAAACACCTAAGGGAAATTATTCTTATGGACCGGCGGCATATATGATATATATTTCTGTAGCAATCTATGTAATATTAATTTTTAGAATTTTGCTGAAATATAGAAAGGTAATTCCAAGGAAAAAGCGTAAAGCCATAAAGATTGCATTGATTTGTGAATTACTGGGTGGCATCTACCAGGCAATAGTTCCAATAGCATTGATCACCTGTTTAGGAATTACATTGCTTGTGTTAGGGTTTTATATGACTGTGGAAAATCCGGATGCAATCTTGGTTGAATTATTAGAAAAGGAAACAAAGCGTGCAGATGTGGCAAATCAAGCAAAAACCAATTTCTTGGCAAATATGTCTCATGAAATTAGAACACCCATTGGTGCTGTACTGGGAATGAATGAAATGATTCTTAGAGAAAGCAAAGAGCCGGTAATCAAAGAATATGCAAGGGATGTAGAGGGAGCTGCAAAATCTTTGCTCAGTATTATAAATGATATATTGGATATTACTAAGATAGAGGCAGGAAAACTAACGATTATTCCGGTAGAGTATGGTTTCTCTAGTATGATTCATGATGTGGTTAGTATGATATCATTTAAAGCCAAGGCTAAGGGTCTTGAGTTTCAGATAAATATTGATGAAGGGATTCCTAGTAAACTAATGGGAGATGATGTTCGTATCCGCCAAATACTGGTGAATTTGCTAAATAATGCCATTAAGTATACCCATGAAGGAACAGTTACCTTAGAAGTAAAGCTTTTACCAAAAGAGCAGGAACATATGGCTTCTATTTCTTTTTTGGTAAAGGATACCGGAATAGGAATCAAAGCAGAAGATATTCCAAAACTATACGTTCCATTTGAACGAATAGAGGAAAAGAGAAATCGTAATATAGAAGGCACTGGATTGGGAATGAATATTACCATGGAATTATTGTCTATGTTGGACAGTAAATTAGTGGTAGAAAGTGTGTATGGGAAAGGTTCTGAATTTTCTTTTGTATTAAATCAGCAAATTATGAATTCGGAACCAATAGGAAAGCTTGGGGAGCAAATAGAAGCAGATAATAAAGAGCATGATTATCAAATTACATATGAAGCTCCAAAAGCAAAAGTATTAGTGGTAGATGATAATGAGATGAACCGGAAAGTGTTTGGAAGTCTTTTGAAGGGTACAAAAATTCAAGTTGAAGAGGCTTCCGGTGGAAGAGAATGTATAGCAAAAGTGAAGAATACAGCCTATGATATTATCTTTATGGACCATATGATGCCAGAAATGGATGGAATAGAAACATTTAAAGTGATGAAAGTCATGGAAGATTATCCAAGCAAAAATGCACCAGTAGTAATACTTACTGCCAATGCCATTGTTGGGGCAAAAGAGCAATATTTAAGTGAAGGTTTCGATGCTTTCTTGTCAAAGCCAATTGATTTTCAAAAATTGGAAAACTTAATAGAAGAATTGCTGGATAAAAAACTGATACACTATATTGAGAAAGGTGCTACGAAATCAATGGATAAAGAGACAGGTAATACAGATGAATTCCCTGTTATTGATGGACTGGACTGGAGCTATGCAGTTTCTCATTTTAAAAATGAAGAAGACATGATGGATTCCTTGAAACTATTCTTATCTACAATAGAGTATGAGGCAAAAGAATTAGAAGCTCTATATTCTGAGATTCATATAGAAGAGGGAAGAAAAAACTATTGTACTAAGGTTCATAGTATGAAAAATACGGCTAGTATTGTGGGGATTATCCCTCTGGCTGGTATGGCAAAGGTGTTGGAAGATGCGGCCAGAAATGGCGAGTGTGATATTTTGAATCAAATGACACCGATTTTCCTAAAGCGTTGGCGTGGATATAAGGAACAGTTGAGTGTAATTGCTGACGAATTAGTTAAAAAAAAATTTGCCAAAGACTTTCCGGAGGAGATTGATGAAATAATTAAGGAAATAAAAGCAGCTGCAGAGGATATGGATGTAGATACTTTAGATGAATCACTGAAAAAACTGGAAGAATTTCAGTTTGAAAGTGAACAGGTAGAATTATTTGATAGTATAAAAAAAGCAATTGTTAATTTAGATGTGGATTTTTTGGAGAAAATTTAATAAAAAGAGTTGAAATAAGGATAAGAATTGTCCATCTGGAAAAGCAAAAATACTTGTGGAAAAGTATAAATTTCAACAGGATACATGTGAATTTGAGAAAAGTGTATAAAAGAGTAGAAGCAAAAGGGTACTGTAACACTAGACTGATTTAGATTCAGCCAGAGTTACAGTACCCTTTTTATGTTGTTAAGGTTCAGATATTTTAAAGAGCTTATAAGGCTCAATATCTAAAGCAGTTGCAATATCGAATAGTATTTCTAAAGAAAACGGGCGGATAATGTTTGGTGCCTCAATAGCACTTAAGTGGGAACGGCTGATATCAATCTTTTCAGCAAGTTCTTCCTGTGTCATACCCGCTCGTTTTCGATAATAAGCAATATTGTAACTTAGTTCAACATAAAATTCTGCATTGCGTAGGGAAACTGATTTAGATTTTGACATAAAAACACCTCATTTCTATTGTAGCGAAAATAAAAATCGCCATAAATAATCTAATAACAAGCAAAAGCTATCCAAGATAAAGCGTATGCAAAATAAGGAAAATCATACAAGGTTATAAAAGAAAGATTAAAAAAGAAAATATTTTTTATAAAAAAGTAATCGCTTTTCGATAAAATCATTACATAATGTCACTTGAAAAGATAATCATGTCTTTGACGGTTAAAGAACAAAAAGAGTCCAGTTTCCTTGAAAAATCATATAAGATATAAGATTGTAAAAGAAAGTTTTAAAAAAGCAAATATTTTTTAAAAAAAAGTAATTGCTTTTTGATAAAAAGCATTATATAATATCACTTGAAAAGATAATGGAAGATTATCTTATAATAATGAGTCCTAATCAGCGGTTTTAAGATGATGGGAGAGCATAAGAAGGAGGAAGACTATGAAACAAGTAAAAGCAAGTAGAATCATTGCAATTTTTTTGAGTATGATTCTAATGGTGACAACCGTCATGGTGCCATCTTTGACTACGGAAGCAGCAACTAAGACCACAGCTATTACATTAAATGTAAAGTCAAAGGTGACCATGTATATTGGAAGCAGTCAGACAATCAAGGTAAAGAGTGTAAAACCAGCAAAAGCATCCAAAAAGGTTTCCTTTAAAAGTAGTAACCCAAGTGTGGTAAAGGTTACAAGCAAAGGGAAAATGACAGCATTAGATGCTGGAAAAGCAACGATCACAGTAACTTCAAAATCAAATAAGAAAGTAACAAAGAAAATTAAAGTTACTGTCAAAGATTTAGTCAAAAAAGTAACAGAAGATCAGGCAGTAATTGCATTAAATAAGGGAAAAACATTAAAACTTTCCACTAACGTAAAAGCTTCTGCATTGAAATTTAAATCAAGTAAGAAGAGCGTAGCTTCTGTTAATTCCAAGGGTGTAGTAACAGGAAAAAAAGCAGGAACAGCTAAAATCACTGTTACAGGAAAAAGTGGAGTAGCAAAAGGTGCAAAACAGGTAATCACTGTATATGTTGCGAAAAAATCAGTAAAAAGCGTATCTCTTAACGTAAAAGAAAAAACTGTAAAACCGGGAGAAAGCTTTACTTTAAAAGTAACGGTGAATCCAAAAGATGCTTCAAAAGCAGTGGTGTTTGCTTCAAGTAATGAAAAGATTGCAACTGTAAGTGCAAAAGGAAAAGTAAAAGCTTTGAAAAAAGGAACTGCTAAGATTACAGTAACTACAATTGATGGTAAAAAGAAAGCAACCTGTACTGTAAAGGTAGTGGCACAGGAACCAACTAAGGCACCAACAAAAGCACCGACGAAGACACCAACAGTGACAATAGTACCAACCACAGAACCAACAGTTGAACCAACCACAGAACCAACAGTTGAACCAACCACAGAACCAACAGTTGAACCAACCACAGAACCAACAGTTGAGCCAACCACAGAGCCAACAGTTGAACCAACCACAGAGCCAACAGTTGAACCAACCACAGAGCCAACAGTTGAACCAACCACAGAGCCAAGTGTTGAACCAACCACAGAGCCAAGTGTTGAACCAACCACAGAGCCAAGTGTTGAACCAACTACAAAACCAAGCGTTGAACCAACCACAGAGCCAAGCGTTGAACCGACCACAAAACCAAGCGTTGAACCAACCACAAAACCAAGCGTTGAACCAACCACAAAACCAAGTGTTGAACCAACCACAGAGCCAAGTGTTGAACCAACCACAGAGCCAAGTGTTGAACCAACCACAGGGCCAGTAGTGACAGAAACACCAATAACAACGCCAACGCCATCTAGCGATTACGTATACAAATTTCCAAAAGATGCATCTTCTTACACAATCAGCAAGAAAGGTGCAGACTATGTGGTGGCTGTTTCAAGGGAAGATTTAGTCAAAGATATTGAAACAGGAAAAGCAGAATTACAAGACAAGCCATTAGTATCAAATTCTGTGCTTAAAGAAAGATGGAGTACACTTAGTAAAGATAAGCTTATAGAGAAATCTGAAATTTTAAGCTCCAAT
This sequence comes from Lachnospiraceae bacterium, assembly GCA_017399445.1. Classification (GTDB taxonomy): domain Bacteria; phylum Bacillota; class Clostridia; order Lachnospirales; family Lachnospiraceae; genus RUG11237. The sequence continues at coordinate 21,173 of JAFQCM010000057.1, forward strand.
GCTTCTTTATTAAGAAATTTTGAAATCACAGATGGTGAAGGCATGACAAAAACAATTACTGTAACTAAAGATGGAAAGACATATGTTGCAGTAGTGACACCAGATAATGACTTTGAGAATGTAACAATTAATGTTACAACAGGCACAAGTAAGAAGAATATTGAATTATCTGATATAGAAGTTCATGGATTGGTAAATCCTGTAACTCAAGAGGTAGAAAAGTATCAAATTACAGAAAAGATTACAGGGCTTACATCAAAGTCAATAGAGGTAAAAGCAGTAGTGGATGCAGATGGAGAAACTTTTGTTTTGCAGAAAAAAGCAGCAGGAATCTATAATACTATTCTGGAGTATGTGGAAACAGATTCTGCTTACGAAATAAGAGTGAATAAAGTGTACGCATCTGAATTGTGTGAAGAAATGTCTGTTGGAAATGTGTTTGCAGATACAACCGTTGAGTATACGTTTCCGGTACCTACAAAGATACCAACGGATTCAGTAGTAACAGCAACACCAATGGCAGAACCAACAAAAATACCAGTGGAATTTGATGTAACAGCAACACCAACAGCAGTGCCAACACAAGCACAGTAATGCGCGGTTAGAGCTGGTAATATGGTAGCAAAATTTTTAAGCATGTAAATTGAATGCTCTGGCAAATGCCAGAGCATTTTAAAAAGAGGAACACAGAAATGAAGAAAAGGAAAATTTTATTGTGCTCCATATTCCTGATGGGAGTTTTTTTTCAGCCAGTCTCTGCGTTGGCAGGAGATATTAATGGCAATGAACAAGGGGTTTTGGATTATGTTTCAGGAGCAGTTTTTGAATATGAAGGAGTCTCCTATGTGGCAAAAGTAGGATATATCAATCAGCTCCGGGCCAAATTTATGGAAGATGGAATTGATTTGACACAGAAAGAAGCCAACAACGCAATCATGCAAATTAATGCTAATGTAAAAACTGGAGTGACGGATGGATATTTGCAGCCGATGAGTGACAGTGGTGGAATGGAACCCGCAACTACTCCTTCTGGTGAAGTAAGCCCAGGCGAGAATGGTCAAGGCGAAACGGGTCAGATTGAAACAGGGCAAGGTGAAACTGGTCAGGGTGAATCTGGAAAATCGGGTAATAATACGATAGAAGAATCCAAAAATCCGAAGGAAGACAAAAACGGAAGTTCAGGTAACGGAAAGTTATCCGAGGGACAACAGGAAAGTACAGAAGAAACCTTGCAAAATCAGGGAAACAATATAGAAAACGACCCAGAACAGCAGATAGGTAATTCTAAGGAAGGTGCAGAAGGACAGCCGTTAGGAGAAAATTCTTCGGGCAACTTAACAGATGGAAAAAACATAGAAGCTTTCGTTCAGGAAGTGCTAAGTCAGAATACAGAAGCAGTGAATATTTCTGTGGAACAGGACAGTAACAGTGGTTCCTCTGTAGTTACAGTAGAACAATACCTTCCGGGAAAAATGACATTAGTATCTATGGATGGGGAAATATTGTTTCAGGGAAGTCTTCCCATTAAAAATACCGGTTATCAAACAAATGAAAAGACAATTGCTCTTTTTGCAGTTTTTTACTGCGGTTTGTTAGTGGTAATGATAAAAAGAAAAGAATGTGTGGAAATAAAAGATGAAACATGAAAGGAAAAATAGCAGAATAGAGTATGTACTGATTCCTGTTTTCTCAGCAATTTTGATTAGCATTTGCTATCTGCTTGTCAGCGATACATTATTTTGGAGTTTCTATGAGCAATGGAAAAGTGTTTTTGTAACTGGAGAGATTGCTTATGTGGAAAACGATTTCCAAAACTTAGTAAAAAAAGAAGAAAGAGATGCAGGGGAAGGACTGGTTAAGGGAAAATTATATGGAACTATTTCCTGTAGTGAAAAAGAATTGTATGCCCCTTTGTATTACGGCGATACAGAAGAAATTCTTCAAAATGGAGCTGGTACCTATGAAGGATATGGTGTGCCGGGACAGGGAACTACCATACTGACAGGAGCCCATGATGCTACTTATTATGGAGCATTAGAGCAGGTAGAGCCGGGAGATGTGATGCAAGTGGATACCTACTGGGGTACTTACTGCTATCAGGTAGAAGAAAAAAAGATAGCAAAAGTTTCAGATATAGAAGTCTATGCCTTACAGGAAGGAGAAACCCTGATTATGTATACCTGTTATCCTTTTGGAGCAGAATCAGAAGAACGACTGGAACGCTGCTTTGTATATGCAAAAAAGATAACAGAAGAAAACTAAGGGAATGAGAAAAAATGAACAAACAGAAAAAAGGAATAAATATTATCCATATTATAATTTCAGCTTTTTTATCCACATTTATCCTGGAAATTTTGCTATCTGTTTTTCTAATGGCAGGTCCTTTGAATGAAAGTATTTTAGAAAGAGGAATTACAGAAAGCGGATTTATAAAAAAATCCGTGGAAAATTTCAAACAGGATTGGCAGCAAACATTAAAAACAAGTGAACTGGCAGAAGACTTTGGAGTAGTGGTAGTGGAAGAATCACTTCTTTATAGTGCATTTATCAATGGCATGGAAGCAGATGGTATGGGAGAGCAAGATATTCAGGAGTTTCAACAGGCTTTGGAAACAGAAATGAAAGAATATCTGGAAAGTAAAGGCATTGAGAAAAACAAAAAAGTAGCACAGATTACCAGTCAGTTTGTCAGTGAAGCGGCTACTTCTTATAAAGGTTATATTCATCCTGTTTTTATCAAAAGATTTTATACCATGAAAAGTCAGGTGGAAAAGCAGTTATGGCTATTCTTGGGAATTAGCATTTTATGTGGAAGTATTTCCTGTCTGTTCTTATTGAAAAGCAGCCAGTATTTACATCATGGAATAAGAACGGTTTCTATCAGTTTCTTGTCTGCAATGGTGTGCTGGGGAGCCGGTATCGGATGTTTGTATTATCAGTTCAATGGCTGGCTCACATCTGTGGAACCTATATTTTACCAGGAATTGTTAGTGGAATATAGGAAATATTTTGTTCAGACAGCAGTCATTATGGCAATTCTGGGAATTGGTATATTTATATTACTTCAATTACTGATTCATCAGATGAAACATCGGGGAAAGTAGGGAGCATATGGAAATAAGGAAGGAAAATACAGGATATCTGGACATACACAGCCACATTTTACCAGGGGTAGATGACGGAGCAAAGAATCTGAAAGAAACCAGAGAAATGTTGCAAATAATGTATGAGCAGGGTGTGAGAAACATTATCACCACCCCTCACAGTTATCCAAACCAGCCGAAAAAAAGTAGTGAGAAATTGCGAAACCTTGTACTGCAGATAGAAGAGGAAGCAAAAAGTATTAGTGAAGATTTTCAGATTTTCACAGGAAATGAAATTTTGTATCGGGAAAGTATACCAGAGGAAATTGAAAAAGGAACTATTTTAACTTTGGCAGACACCCAGTATCTATTAGTTGAATTTTTGCCAGAAGAACATTATACAAGAATTTTTCATGGAATAAAGAGAATTGTGGAATATGGTTATTGTCCGATTATTGCCCACATGGAGCGGGTGGAGGCCTTATATGAAAATGTGGACAGAATACAAGAAATCATAGGATGTGGTGCATATCTTCAGGTGAATACAGGAAGTATGCCAGGAGGAATGTTTCACAAAAAGACCAATTACCTGTGCAAATTAATTGGAAAAGGATACATTCATTTTTTAGGAAGTGACTGCCACAATACCACAACAAGACCGCCCCGTATGGAAGAGACGGTGAAGCGAATTCGAAAAAAAGTGCCAAAAGAAGCTTTGGAGAAAATTTTATACAAGAATCCAAAGAAGCTTTTGAATAAACAATATATATAAAATAAACAATTAGGAAGAAAGAGAAGAAAAGATATGAACTCAAATCGTAATGATGAAATTGAAATAGATTTTTGGGAAATCTTAATGATTCTTAGAAGAAGGATGGTTGGAATTATCGCAGCTACAATTGTTTGTGCAGTTCTTACCGGAATTATTAGTGTCTATTTCGTTACACCAATGTACACAGCTGTATCTAAAATATACATTTTAACATCCGATTCCATGGTAAATTTAAGTGATTTGCAGATGGGAAGCAGTCTGGCAGAGGATTATACAGAAGTAATTCAGATCCGTCCGGTGATTGAAAAGGTAGCAGAAAACCTGAAACTAGATATGACTTATGAACAGTTATTAGACTGTATTAGTATAACAAATCCTACAGACACCAGAATTATAAGAATTCAGGTAACCTACAAAGATCCGGTTATGGCAAAAGAAATTGCCAATGAAATTTCAGAGGTTTCCAGAGCGCAGATTGTAGAAATAATGAAGGTAGAAGAGCCTACCATTATGGAAACAGCAGTAGTTCCTGAAAAGCAAAGTAGCCCAAATAATGTAAAAAATATTATGCTGGGAGCTTTGTTAGGACTGGTAGTTTCTGTAGCAGTTGCTATTTTCCAGTATATTTTAGATGACACTATTAAGACCTCGGAAGATATAGAAAAATATTTAGGAATGAATATGTTAGCTTCTGTTCCGGAAGAAGGTGGAACGGATAATTCAGAAAAGAAAGAAAAAGGTAAGTTACGTGGAATCAGGAGATGGAAGTCATGAAAATACAATTAGAAAATTTAGAAGAATTAAGTTATGGAAAAAAGGAAGCCTTTAATTTCCTGCGTACTAATTTGAGCTTTTGTGGAGATCACATTAAAACTATTGTGTTTACCAGTTGTACTCCTGACGAAGGAAAAAGCTCTACCGTAATGGAACTGGGGCGTTCTATTAGTGAAAATGGAAAAAAAGTACTGATTATTGATGCAGACCTTCGAAAGTCTGTTATGGTAGGAAGATATCATGCTAGAAAAACGGAAAAATCAAAGGAAAAAGAAAAGGGAATTCTTGGTATGTCTCATTATTTAAGTGGACAGGCAAAATTAGAACAGGTTGTTTATGAAACAAACGTTGAAGGCATGGACATGATCTTTGCGGGACATGTAACACCAAGTCCTACAGAGCTTTTGGGGAATCATTATTTTGATAAATTATTAGAATATGCAAAAGATCATTACGATATTGTGTTAATTGACAGTCCGCCATTAGGTTCTGTAATTGACACTGCAGTGATTGCACCAAAATGTGATGGTGCAGTAATTGTAATTGAAGCTAATAAGTGCAGTTATCGTTTTGTACAGGATATTAAGAAACAGTTAGAAGTTGCCGGATGTCATATTTTAGGATGCATATTAAATAAGGTAAAAACGGGAAAAGGAAGCTATTATAATCGCTATTACAAAGGATACTATAAAGGATATTACAAGGAATATTACCAGAAAGAAACAAGTGCAACTGAGGAAGCGAAAGCATAAAACACCATATAAACAAACACCGGGGAGGAATGTTTATGGAAAGAAAAAGTATTACAAATACAGCGAAAACACTAATTGTTATATGGAACATGGGACTTTTCATTGGGATATGGTTTGGATTTTATAATAACTATACCTTTGACAGATATCGTATGCTGGGTGGAGTTTTATCCTGTGTTGTATACAGTATTATTTACCTTTTTTTGTGTCAGTTGTATAAAACTTTTCGTATTGCGTCCATGTCCATTGGAGAAACAGTGATTTCACAGGTTTTGTGTCTGGGAATTGCAGACTTTGTGCTGTATGCAGAGTGTTGTCTGATTTATAACCGGATGGTGAATCTGTTGCCTGGAATTATAACAGCACTAGGACAGATTGCAGGCACCGTTGTTCTGGTTATAGTGGCAAAAAATTATTTGATGAAACATCTAATACCTCAAAAAACAGTTGTAATTTATGGGAAAGAGATAGAAAGACAGGAAATTAATGAGTTTTCCAGACGTTTGTTAAAGAAATATAAGCATTTATTCCAAATAGGGCAGATGCTGTCAGAAAAGGAAATTACTTTTTCTTTGGAAGAAACTGTGTCTGAAAATGCTACAGTGCTTCTCTATGAGGTTTCTCACTTGACCAGAAAGAAGGTCATGAAGTATGCCTTGGAACATAAGAAAAATATCTATTTCACACCAACGATAGAGGATATTACTTTGCAAGGATGTACGGAGAAACACTTATTGGATACACCTTTAATGAAGTACGACTATGTATATGAAAGTATTTCAGAATACACCGGAAAGCGATTTTTTGACGTGGTAATGTCATTTCTTATGCTGTGTTTGTGCTCCCCATTTATGTTATTGGCAGCGATTGCAATTAAATTAGAAGACAGAGGTCCAGTGTTTTATAAGCAAAAACGCTGCACAAAAAATGGTGTAGTTTTTGAAATTATTAAATTTCGAAGCATGATTGTAGATGCAGAGAAAAATGGATTTCTTCCATGTACCGCTAAGGATAACAGAATTACCAATGTGGGAAATTTTTTACGAAAAACAAGAATGGATGAACTGCCACAGCTGATTAATATTTTGAAAGGTGACATGAGCTTTGTAGGACCAAGACCGGAACGGGTGGAACATGTAGAGAAATATACCAAAGAGCTTCCAGAGTTTGAATATCGTATGCGGGTAAAAGGCGGACTAACAGGCTATGCACAGATTTACGGAAAGTACAATACTTCTGCTTATGACAAGCTGAGGCTGGATCTGACTTATATTGAAAATCAGTCCTTTCTGCTGGATTTGAAAATGATTTTATTGACCTTAAAAATAATTTTTATATCGGAAAGTACGGAAGGATTTACTGAGGAGAAGAGCAGGAATATCAGTGGAACTGTGGAGAAAAGACAGGGGATGCTTGGAACGGGGACGGAAAGTGTTGTGAAGTAGTGAGGGGAAAGAGGGAACAATGAAAAAAGTTTTATTTATGGTTAATCGGGATTTTGTATTATACAATTTCAGAATCGAATTGGTGGAAGCTCTGTTAGAGGAAAATTATGAAGTATACATATGTCTACCACCGGGAGAAAAAGTTGAACAAATGAAAAAAATGGGATGTAAGTTTATCCCTGTTACGATAGATAAAAGAGGGACGAACCCTTTCAGAGATGTAAAATTAATAAAAGAATATAAAAAAATATTCCGGCAAATACAACCGGATATGATATTGATGTACACCACAAAAGTAAATATTTATGCAGGAATTCTTGCAGGGAAAATGAAAATTCCATATCTAATGAATATTTCGG
>JAFQCM010000058.1 GCA_017399445.1 Lachnospiraceae bacterium
GATAGGTATTTGATGTAAAATTAACCATAGGGAGTCCTCCTTCTTTTTTGTTTAGTGATATTTTTTTGTGGTGATTAAATTTTACATCAAAAAGGAACAGGATTCCTTATTTTTTTGAATTTTTTTCATAATTAGCGAAGCTGATTATGGGGATGTGGATAAAAGTACGGAAACTCAAGTGAAATTTGTATTGACATTCCGCCACGATGTGTTAAAATAACTTTTGAATTGAAAAGAAAAAGGCAATGAAGGTGTTAAGTAGTTTCTTATTTTCGTTCAGAGAGAGAAAGTCATCGGCTGTAAGCTTTCTTACGTTCAGATAGGATAATGAATTTCCCACTGGAGCTGCGGTTTTGAAATAGAGTAGGAACCGACGTGATGCACGTTACGCATATGAGTGTCTGAGATTTCAGAAATCAGGGTGGTACCGCGGATTATATACTTCGTCCCTTTTGGGGACGGAGTTTTTTTGTGCGAGTAGCCAGGAGAGTAGTCATATATGAAATTTCAAAAAAAAGTGCGAAGCATTCTAGTTGTATCCCATGCTGCTATGCAAATTCATTTGCAGTAGCAGCATGGGATACAACTGGAAGCACAAAGTGCTTTTTGTGAAATTTTATAGTGGATATTCCACGAGCACCGCAGCAACTTTAGAAGTGTACAAACACACTTCTAAAGTCTGCTTTCTAAAGTCTGCTCGGTTTATTATAATATTTATCAGAAAAGAAGGAGTAAAACCATGAAAGAAAAATTAAGCGCAATTCGTGAAGAAGCAATGAAACAGATAGAAGCTTCCGATTCATTGGAAAAACTAAACGATGTAAGAGTTACTTTCCTTGGAAAAAAGGGAGAACTTACCAGTGTTTTAAAAAGTATGAAAGATGTTGCACCAGAAGATCGTCCAATGGTGGGACAGTTAGTGAATGAAACAAGAGAAGCTATTGAGGCTTTATTAGATGAAACAAAAACAAAATTAGAAAGAGCAGCAAGAGCAGAACAGTTAGAAAGAGAAGTCATTGACGTCACTCTTCCGGCAAAGAAGAATAATGTAGGACACCGTCATCCAAATACTATAGCCCAAGAAGAAGTGGAAAGAATTTTCATTGGAATGGGTTATGAAGTGATGGAAGGACCAGAAGTAGAATATGACTTATACAACTTTGAAAAATTAAATATTCCTGCAAATCATCCTGCAAAAGATGAACAGGATACTTTCTATATTAACAAAGATATTGTATTAAGAACCCAGACTTCACCAGTACAGGCAAGAGTTATGGAACAGGGAAAACTTCCAATTCGTATGATTGCACCAGGACGTGTATTCCGTGCAGATGAAGTAGATGCAACACATTCTCCATCTTTCCATCAGATTGAAGGTCTTGTAATTGACAAAAATGTAACATTTGCAGACTTAAAAGGAACTTTGGAAGTGTTTGTTAAGGAACTTTTTGGAGAAGCTACTAAAATTAAATTCCGTCCGCATCATTTTCCATTTACAGAACCAAGTGCAGAAGTAGATGTAAGCTGTTTTAAATGTGGTGGAAAAGGATGTCGTTTCTGTAAAGGAGAAGGCTGGATTGAAATTTTAGGTTGTGGTATGGTACATCCTCACGTATTAGAAATGTGTGGTATTGATCCGGAAGAATACTCAGGCTTTGCTTTTGGAGTAGGATTAGAGAGAATTGCACTGTTGAAATATGAAATCGACGATATGCGATTACTATACGAAAACGACGCACGTTTCTTAAAACAGTTTTAATTAACAATGAGGACTGCTGCTTTTTAGCATTTTTGAGTTTGTAGTCCGGGGTAGATGAAAGAGAAAATTTAATCATAGAGAAAAGAGGAAGAAAAATGAATACATCATTAGCATGGATTAAAGAATATGTGCCTGATTTGGACGTGGAAGCACAGGAATACATGGATGCCATGACACTTTCCGGTTCCAAAGGAGAAGGCTTTGTAAAATTAGATGCAGACTTAGAAAATATTGTAATTGGACAAATTGAGAAGATCGAACCACATCCAGATGCAACGAAATTAGTTATCTGTCAGGTAAATGTAGGAAAAGAAGATTTAGTACAGATTGTAACAGGAGCACCAAATGCAAAAGAAGGAATGAAAGTTCCTGTAGTATTAGATGGTGGACGTGTGGCAGGCGGACATGATGGCAAAAAGACTCCGGGCGGAGTTAAAATCAAAAAAGGAAAACTTCGTGGAATCGAAAGTTTCGGTATGATGTGCTCCATTGAAGAATTAGGTTCTACAAGAGACTTTTATCCGGAAGCACCAGAAGATGGACTTTATGTTTTTGAAGAGGATGCAGTGGTAGGTGAAAGTGCCATTAAAGCATTAGGTTTAGATGATGCTGTAGTAGAATATGAAATTACATCTAACCGTGTAGACTGTTTTAGTGTAATCGGAATTGCAAGAGAAGCAGCAGCTACTTTTAATAAAGAGTTTAAACCACCAGTTATTACAAAAACAGGAAATAATGAAGATGTAAATGACTATATTAAGGTTACAGTAAAAGACACAGAACTTTGTAAGAGATACTGCGCAAGAGTAGTAAAGAACATTAAAATTGCACCATCACCAAAGTGGATGCAGAGAAGACTGGCAGCTCACGGAATCCGTCCAATTAATAACTTAGTAGACATTACAAACTATGTAATGGAAGAATATGGACAGCCAATGCATGCTTTTGATTTAGCAACCATTGCAGGTAAAGAAATTGTTGTAAAAAGAGCAGAAAATGGTGAAAAATTTGTTACATTAGATGGTCAGGAAAGAACTATGGACGAAGATGTTCTTATGATTTGTGATGGCGAAAAAGCAGTTGGAATTGCTGGTATTATGGGTGGAGAAAACTCCATGATTACAGACAATGTAGATACCATGCTTTTTGAAGCAGCATGTTTTGATGGTACTAACATTCGTTTGTCTAGTAAAAGAGTTGGTCTTAGAACCGATGCTTCTAGCAAATTTGAAAAGGGCTTAGATCCAAATACAGCAGAACTTGCCATGAACAGAGCCTGCCAGTTAATTGAAGAATTAGGAGCAGGAGAAGTAGTTGGCGGCATGGTGGATGTTTACCCTGTAAAAAGAGAAGGAAACAGAGTAAAATTTGATGCGGATTATGTGAATGGATTGCTTGGAACCGATATTGATGAAGCAACTATGTTAGGTTACTTTAAGAAAATTGAATTAGGTTATGATGAAGCAGCAAAAGAAATTATTGTTCCATCCTGGCGTCAGGATTTACTTCGTCCGGCGGATATTGCTGAGGAAGTAGCAAGATTTTATGGATACGATAATATTCCAACTACCTTGCCAACAGGAGAAGCTACTACAGGTAAATTGCCATTTAATAAGAGAATTGAAGCAGTGGCAAGAGATATTGCAGAATTCTGTGGATTCAGTCAGGGAATGTGCTATTCTTTTGAAAGTCCAAAGGTGTTTGATAAATTATTATTACCTGAAGATGCAAAAGAACGTCAGGCAGTAGTAATTTCTAATCCATTAGGAGAAGATTTCAGTATTATGCGTACCATTTCTTTAAACGGTATGTTAACTTCACTGGCAACCAATTATAATAGAAGAAATAAAAATGTGCGTTTATATGAATTAGGCAATATTTATCTTCCAAAAGCATTGCCATTAACAGAACTTCCAGAAGAAAGAATGCAGTTCACCTTAGGATTCTATGGAGATGGAGATTTCTTTACTATGAAAGGTGTAGTAGAAGAATTTTTTGAAAAAATAGGTCTTCATGATAAAACACAGTATGATCCAAAAGCAGGAAAAACATTCTTACATCCGGGAAGACAGGCAAATATTATTTACAATGGTAAAGTAGTAGGATATTTGGGAGAAGTACATCCGGATGTATGTGATATTTACGAAATTGGAGAAAAGGCTTATGTGGCAGTGTTAGATATGCCTGAAATTGTACCACTTTCAACTTTTGACAGAAAATATGAAGGTATTGCAAAATTCCCTGCAGTAACCAGAGATATCAGTATGACTGTTCCAAAAGAAATTTTAGCAGGGCAGATCGAAGAAGTCATTGCACAGCGTGGCGGAAAAATCTTAGAAAGCTATTCTTTATTTGATATTTACGAAGGTGCCCAGATTAAGGAAGGATATAAGTCCGTGGCATATTCTATTGTGTTCAGAGCAAAAGACAGAACTTTGGAAGAGGCAGATATTACTGCGGCAATGAAGAAGATTCTCAATGGATTGGAAAGCATGGGAATAGAGTTAAGACAGTAAATCAGAGAATAGGGGGCGGTTTTACGCCCTCTTAAAATGCATATAAGGTGATTCAAAATGACATTGCAGCAGTTAAAATATATAGTGACGGTAGATTAAGAGAATCATAGCATCTTTAAAGAAAGAAGGCAAGCTGGAACGTATCGGAGCAAATAGAAACGGAAGCTGGAAAGTTATTGAAAACAGGTGACAACATGAAATTAAAAAACATTTTAATAGTAGTCAATGACATAGAAACATCCAAGTCATTTTATCAGGAGCTGTTTGGGTTAAGAGTACTAAATGACTTTGGTGAAAATGTAATCTTAACAGAAGGTTTGGTGCTTCAGGAAAAGAAACTTTGGGAAAAGCATACAGAAAAACAAGTAACCTTTTCTGGAAATGATGCAGAATTATATTTTGAAGAAAATGATATGGATGCTTTTCTTGAAAAACTGAATCAAAGCCAGTGGAAGATAGAATATGTGAATCCAACGAAGAAAGATGACTGCGGACGGAGGGTAATACGGTTGTATGATCCAGATAAGCATGTGATTGAAGTGAAAGATTCTGAATATATGTAAAGTGTAAAACACATAGTTAAAATAGAGCAGGAGAAGCATCATGAACGTAAAAGATTTTGATTTTTATTTACCAGAAGAACAGATTGCACAGGACCCATTAGAAAACCGTTCGGATTCCAAATTGATGGTATTGAATCGGGAAAGTGGAGAAATCGAACATAAGATTTTTAAGGATATTACAGGATATTTGAAAAAAGGAGATTGTCTGGTAATTAACAATACCAAAGTATTACCGGCAAGATTAATTGGTGTAAAAGAAGAAACTGGTGCTAAGATTGAATTATTATTATTAAAACGCAGGGAAAATGATATTTGGGAGACTCTTGTAAAGCCAGGAAGAAAGGCTAAAAAAGGTGTAAAAATTAGTTTTGGTGACGGGATTTTAACAGGAGAAATTATTGATGAAGTAGAAGAAGGAAACCGACTGATACAGTTTTCTTATGAAGGGATTTTTGAAGAAATTTTAGACCAGTTAGGACAAATGCCATTGCCTCCATATATTACCCACCAGTTAAAGGATAAAAATCGTTATCAGACAGTATACGCCAAAGAAGAAGGCTCCGCAGCAGCACCTACAGCAGGACTTCATTTTACCAAGGAGTTATTGAAAGAAATCGAAGATATGGGAGTGACTATAGCACATGTAACATTGCATGTAGGATTAGGAACTTTCCGTCCGGTAAAGGTAGAAAATGTTTTGGAACACCATATGCATTCTGAGTTTTATTGTATTGAGGAAAGTGAAGCCAAGAAGATTAATGATACCAAAAAGAATGGTGGAAGAGTCATTGCGGTAGGGACTACCAGCACTCGGACTTTAGAATCTGCTACGGATGAAAATGGTATTTTGCAGGCAAAAAGTGGAAATACAGAAATCTTTATTTATCCGGGATATAAGTTTAAGATGATTGATGGATTGATTACAAATTTCCATCTGCCGCAGTCCACATTGCTTATGCTGGTATCTGCGTTTTCTACCAGAGAGAATATATTGCATGCTTATGAAGAAGCGGTGAAAGAAGGGTATCGGTTCTTTAGTTTTGGGGATGCTATGTTCTTAAATTGACATAAAATGTTACAAATATGGAGTACAAAGAGACATAAAAATGACAATTTAATTGTGGCTGAATGAACAAGAAAATGTAGATTATTTTAAGGATTATAGTTAATGTAAAGGAAAAAATCTGCATTGTTGAAGAAAATAAATAAAAGAAATTTACAATAAAAACCAGTCTGGGTTATCCCAAACTGGTTTTATCATATCAAATACAAACTCCCTATGAATACAATTTCTCCAAATCCTGATAAAACGTAGGATAAGAAATATTCACACAATCACTATTCAAAATAGTAGTAGTCCCTTCTGCATTCATTCCTGCAATAGCAAAGGACATAGCAATTCGGTGATCCAGATTACTTTCCACAACCGCACCTTCCAAAGTCTTACCACCATGAATAATCATTCCATCTTCCGTTCCGGTAATATCCGCTTTCATCAAAGATAAATTATTCACCATAACATCAATACGGTTAGATTCTTTCACTTTCAGCTCCGCTGCATCCTTAATCACAGTAGTACCTTCGGCAAAACAGGCAAGAACAGCAATGATTGGAAGTTCATCAATCAAAGTTGGAATAATAGAGCCTTCAATGGTAGTACCATGAAGTTTACTGTATTTCACTAAAATATCTGCAGTTGGTTCTCCGTTTGTATCATTTTCATTTAGGATTTCAATGTTTCCCCCCATAGCCTTGCAGACTTTAATGATTCCATCTCTGGTTGGATTGATACCAACATTTTTAATCAAGATTTCAGAATCCGGAGTAATCAACCCTGCCACGATAAAGTAAGCAGCAGAAGAAATATCTCCAGGAACTACCACTTTACGTCCTTCTAAAACAGGTTCCGGTTCAATGGCAATAGTAGTATTTTCAGTAGTTACATTGGCACCAAAGAAATTTAACATGATTTCAGAATGATTTCTGGAAAGATAAGGTTCCGTTACTTTGGTAATCCCATCTGCATAAAGTCCTGCCAGTAAAATTGCTGATTTTACCTGTGCAGAAGCAACAGGAGAGTTGTAATGGATTCCATGAAGGGCACTTGGATTGATTTCCAAAGGTGCACAACCGTTTCCATTCATACTTTTAATATCAGCTCCCATTTCAGTTAATGGTGTGATAATTCTGCCCATAGGACGTTTACAGATAGAAGCATCCCCTGTTAAAGTAGTACGAAATTTCTGTCCTGCCAAAATACCAGAAATGAGTCTTGTAGTTGTACCACTGTTTCCAGTGTCAAGCTGTGCCTTAGATTCTGTTAAACCATGAAGTCCTTTTCCATGAATTAAAATATGCTCCGGTGTGTTTTCAATTTCTACTCCAAGTTTACGGAAACAATCAATGGTAGAAAGACAGTCAGCTCCCTGTAAAAAATTAGTTACTTCGGTAGTTCCTTTTGATAAAGCACCAAACATAACTGCTCTGTGGGAAATCGACTTATCTCCAGGAACGGTAATTTCCCCCTGTAAACGAGTTTTTCTTGTAATATTCATTTTGTTCATCCTCCATATTATATAAGTGGTGTATCCTTAGTTTAAGAACATTCTACAATATAATGATGCTTAGTCAGAAGCTTATGGGCTTCCATTAAAGAATCCTCATCATAAAATTCAATCTGTAAAGCACCAGATTCAGTTTCACGATTATTTAAAATACCTATATTTTTAATATTAATTGCTTTAGAAGCTAAAATAGTAGCTACCACGGCGATTCCGCCTGCTTCATCTGGAAGTTCACAGTGCAAAAGAAAAGACTTGTGAATGATTCCTTTAGAAGTGTTAGGGATGGAATCACGATATTCTTTTGCAGTGGCAAAGAATGAGAAAAGTGCATCTCCATTTCCATCTGCAAGTTTCGTTCTGGTTTTCTGTAGACCTTCTATAAATAAATCTAACATTTCTAATAATGCATACTGATTAGCCATACAAATATTCTGCCACATCTGAGAGTTAGAAGAAGCAATTCTTGTAATATCCTTAAAGCCGCCAGCTGCGACCTTACGCATATATTCATCTGTATCTTCCTGGGAAACAAGATTTACCAACGAAGAAGCAATAATATGCGGTAAATGGCTGACAGCAGCAACCACTCGGTCATGTTCTGCGGGCACCAGTTGTAATGGAATGGCACCAATAGACTGAACAAAATCAGAGTAAGCAGTAAGCTGTTCACTGGATGTTTCCGGGGTTGGGGTTAAGATGAAAAAGGCATTTTCCAGTAAAATATCAGTGGAGCTTTGGTATCCTGATTTTTCAGAACCAGCCATAGGATGTCCACCGATAAAGTACTTGTTTAAGCCGTAACGTTCCATTTCTTTATGTACACAAGATTTTACACTTCCTACATCAGAGAGAATGGTATGGTCTGTTAACACTTTTTTTAATGCTGGTAAAAATTTTGGAAAGCTTTCTACAGGAGTGCATAAAAAGATATAGTCACAATTTTGAAACTGTTGTTCAAAATCTGCAACAGTATGTAACATTGTATTTACGACCCCTTCTGCATGAGCTTCCATAAGAGTAGCACTATTAATATCAAAGGCATTAATTATAGTTTCAGGATAATGACGGCGAATAGACTTTGCCAAAGAACCACCAATTAATCCCAAACCTATGAAGCCAATTTTAAACATGAAATTCACTCCTTTAACAATAGAAAGGAACCCCTATTGTTATGTAAAATATTAGGGAAAAACCCTATTGATTCATTGTAAAGAAAGTTAGTAGGATTGTCAATACTTTATTGCTTTAAAGTGTGACAGTTTGTGTGGATGCTAATTGACAGTTTAAATCAGCATGTGATATGTCAAAATTTCTTTGCAACAGAATTACCACAACTTTCAATAGATGTAAAAATATTGTAGATATTCAAAAAAGATAAAGAAGGGAACAATTATACCGTAGGTTTCTTGAGTTTCAAAAAAAACTAGTGTATAATAAAAGCATATCAAAAATGAGGAGGAAAACAAACAATGAAAAAAGCAAAATGGTATATTCTATTAGCAGCTTTATTATTAGTTGTTGGCGGTATTTACTATTATGTAACATTGCCTGCCATTAATATTCATTCCGCAGGTTTGTGGACATTTCTGCTTACCTTGTGTCTCTTTGCAATGGCAGTTATCGCACTTCTTTCCCTAAAATCAGGGAAAAAGATAGAAAAGGCAATAACAAAGTCAGTGCCTTTAAAAATAGCAGCAGGTGTAACAGCAGTTCTTGCAGTAATATATTTTCTTGGAAGCCTACTTTCATCACCAATTATTAATGCAGGAAAATATCAAAAACTGTTAACTGTACAGGAAAGAGAATTTACAGAGGATATTAAAGAGGTAAATTATAACCAGATTCCACTTCTGGATAAAGAATCTGCAACCTTACTTGGAAACAGAAAAATGGGAAGTATGGTAGATATGGTATCCCAGTTTGAGGTAAGTAATCTTTATACCCAGATAAACTACAATGATGAACCGGTTCGTATTACACCGCTTACTTATGCCAGTCCAATTAAATGGCTGACCAATCAGTCATCTGGGATTCCGGCATATATCAAAATTGATATGGCAACACAGGAAACAGAATGTGTGAAACTGGAACAACCAATTAAGTATTCAGAAGCAGAATATTTTAACCGCAATATTTACAGACACCTAAGATTCCGTTACCCAACCTATATTTTTGACAATCTTAGTTTTGAAATTGATGAAGAAGGTGTACCATACTGGGTATGTCCGGTAAAGAAATTTAATATTGGTTTATTTGGTGGACAGACCATTGGAAGTGTAGTACTTTGCAACGCTCAGACTGGAGAAACTCAGGAATATGCAATAGAAGATGTTCCACAATGGATAGACAGAGTATACTCTGCGGATTTACTGGTGGAGCTTTATGATTACCATGGAACTTTGAAACATGGGTATTTCAACAGTATTCTTGGTCAGAAAGACTGTTTGCAGACTACCAGTGGTTACAATTATATTGCGTTGGAAGATGATGTTTGGGTGTACACAGGGATTACTTCTTTAAACTCAGACCAGTCCATTGTAGGGTTTGTGCTTATGAATCAGAGAACCATGGAAACCAGATTCTATTCTGTGGAAGGTGCCATTGAGTATTCTGCTATGGATTCTGCAGAAGGTCAGGTACAGAACTTAGGTTATCAAGCAAGTTTTCCATTGCTGTTAAATATAGCAAATGAACCAACTTATTTTATGGTATTGAAAGATGACGCAGGTCTGGTGAAAAAGTATGCTATGGTAAATATACAAAGATACCAGTGGGTAGCCATTGGAGATACAGTAGCTGACTGCGAAAAAGCTTATATTTCCTTGTTAAATACCAATGGAATCAGCAGTGCACAGATGGGAAATGCATTAGAAGTCAGCGGAACCATTACAACCATTGCTCCAATTGTAATTGATGGAAATACTCATTACTATGTTTGTATCAGCGGAAATGAAGAAATTTTTGATTTTAATATGACAGATGCAGCGGTATTAGATATTTTGAAATACAAAGAGGGCGATACCATAAAAATTTCATATGCAAAGGGTGGTTCTGTAAACGAAGTACTTGAAATTAAATAAAGTTCTTCTATTGACAAATAAATTGCGTATGATAAAATTTTGAAGTAAGAAAAGTTTTTCGTTGTATTACGAAATGTAACAACCACAGAAGGACAGAACAGATTTCTGTGGTTGGTAAATTAAAATAGAAAGCTACGGCTTAAAATGGAGGAATTACAAATGGCAACACCTTATAATCATAGGGAAGTAGAACAGAAATGGCGTAAAAACTGGGAGGAACATCCAGTTAATGTAAATGATGGCAAGAAGCCAAAGTATTACTGTCTTGACATGTTTCCATATCCATCAGGAAGCGGACTTCATGTAGGACACTGGAGAGGATATGTAATCAGTGATGTATGGAGCAGATATAAAATGCTTCATGGACATTATGTAATCCATCCAATGGGATGGGATGCATTCGGTTTACCGGCAGAAAATTATGCAATTAAAATGGGAACACATCCAAGAAAATCTACTGCAGATAATATTTCAAATATTAAACGTCAGATTAACGAAATTTCAGCAGTATATGACTGGGATATGGAAGTAAATACCACAGATCCGGAATTTTATAAATGGACACAGTGGATTTTTGTGAAAATGTTTAAAGAAGGTCTTGCATATGAAAAGGAATTTCCAATTAACTGGTGTCCTTCCTGTAAAACAGGGCTTGCAAACGAAGAAGTTGTAAATGGTGGTTGTGAACGTTGTGGTGCCACTGTTACAAAGAAAAACTTACGTCAGTGGATGTTAAAAATCACAAAATATGCAGACCGTTTATTAGATGATTTAGATAAACTGGACTGGCCTGAAAAAGTAAAAAAGATGCAGGCAGACTGGATTGGTAAAAGTTATGGTGCAGAAGTTAACTTTAAAGTAGATGGTACAGAAAAAGAAATTACTGTTTATACAACAAGACCAGACACTTTACATGGTGCTACTTTTATGGTGCTTGCACCGGAACATGAAATGGCAAAAGACTTGGCAACAGAGGAAACAAGGGAAAAAGTAGAAGAGTATATTTTACAGTCTTCTATGCGTTCTTCTGTAGACAGAATGCAGGATAAAGAAAAAACAGGTGTATTTACAGGAAGTTATGCTATCAATCCAATTAATGGAAAGCAGATACCAATCTGGTTATCTGATTATGTATTGGCAGATTACGGTACAGGAGCGATTATGTGTGTACCTGCCCATGATGACAGAGACTTTGCTTTTGCAAAGAAATTTGAAATTCCAATTGTTCAGGTAATTGCAAAAGATGGTGTTGCAATCGAAAATATGGAAGAAGCTTACACAGAAGCTTCTGGTACTGTAGTAAATTCTGGCGAATGGAACGGAATGGAATCTTCTGTATTGAAAAAAGAAGCACCAGAGATGATTGAAAAGATGGGAATTGGTAAGAAGACTGTAAATTACAAGCTTCGTGACTGGGTATTCTCAAGACAGCGTTATTGGGGTGAACCAATTCCAATTATTCACTGTCCTGATTGTGGGGCTGTTCCGGTACCAGAAGACCAGTTACCATTATTATTACCAGAAGTAGAATCCTATCAGCCAACAGGTACAGGAGAATCTCCACTGGCAGATATTGCAGAATGGGTAAATACGACTTGTCCATGTTGTGGAAAGCCATCAAAACGTGAAACAAACACTATGCCTCAGTGGGCTGGATCTTCCTGGTATTTCTTAAGATATGTAGATAGTAAGAATAACGAGGAACTGGTTTCTAAGGAAAAAGCAGATAAATATTTGCCAGTAGATATGTATATTGGTGGTGTAGAACATGCAGTATTACATTTATTATATTCCAGATTCTATACAAAATTCTTAAATGATATTGGAGTAGTTGATTTTGATGAACCATTCCATAAACTGTTCAACCAGGGTATGATTACTGGTAAAAACGGAATTAAAATGAGTAAGTCGAAAGGAAATGTAATTTCTCCGGATGATTTAGTAAGAGATTATGGATGTGATTCCCTTCGTATGTACGAATTATTCGTAGGACCACCAGAATTAGATGCAGAGTGGGATGACAGAGGAATCGACGGAGTATACAGATTCATTAACCGTTTCTGGAATCTTGTTATGGATAACAAAGATGGTAATACAAAAGCTACCAAAGAAATGATTAAAATACGTAACAAGATGGTATATGATATTACACAGCGTTTAGAAAGTTTTAGCTTAAACACCGTAATCAGTGGTTTCATGGAATACAATAACAAGATGATTGAACTTGCCAAAAAAGAAGGCGGAATCGACAAAGAAACATTAGAAACTGCTGTTATCTTAATGGCACCATTTGCACCACACGTAGCAGAAGAATTATGGGAAGCATTAGGACATAATGAAAGCGTATATGAAAGTAGATGGCCGGAATACAGTGAAGAAGCAATGAAAGATGACGAAAAAGAAATAGCTGTTCAAATTAACGGAAAGACAAAGACAGTGATTACACTTCCAGCTGATATTGACAAAGACAGTGCAATTACAGCAGGAAAAGAAGCAATTGCTGATAAGCTTACAGGTAATGTAGTAAAAGAAATTTATGTACCAGGAAGAATTATTAATATTGTTATGAAATAGGCAATATTTTTGTTTGTGTACTGATATTTAAAGCCATATACCTGTGAGTGCAGGTATATGGCTTTTTATATAATAAAAAATGTATGGGGTGAGAGCTTATGGACCAAAGAGAAGTAAGAGAAACAAAAAAGAAACCAAAAGTTGGGCTTGCAGTAAGACTTACATTAATGGCATTGTTTCCGGTAGTGTTGCTAGGTATTGTGCTTAGTGCTTATGCTCAGAGTATTTTGCGTACCAATATGAAGAAGGAGGTGCAGGATGGATTGAAAAGTGCTGCAATTGCACTGTGTGGAGCATATTCTGACATACCAGGGGAATTTTCAGAAGATGCAGAAGGACAAATTGTCAAAGGAGATATGTTGATTTCAGGTGACTACGATATGGTAGATTATTTGAAAGAATATACTGGCGTAGAAGCTACTTTATTCTATGGTGATACTCGAATTGTTACTTCCCTAAAAAATGGTTCTGAAAGAAACATTGGAACAAAAGCAGGAGAAGCGGTTATTGTAGAAGTTATACAGAATGGCAATGACTATTTTGATGATGATATTGAAATTAATGGTGAGAAATATTATGGATATTATACTACTTTGAAAGCATCGGATGGTTCTGTAGTAGGTATGATATTCACTGGAAAGCCACAAGCAGAAGTGGAAAATTTAATTAGCAGTGAAAGTTTAAAAATTGTATCAATTGCTGTTGTGATTGTAATTATTGCAGCTATGGTAGCAGTAATAATTGCATTTTCAATAATAAAGGCATTAAAGCATGCTATGGTAGTCCTTGGAGATGTTACAAAAGGTGATTTGACAGGAGTAACTGATTTGAAAATAAAAAGCCGAAGTGACGAAATTGGTGAAATGATTGGTTACATAGATAATTTGAAAGATTCTTTGAAAGGGATAATACAGAATATACTGACTTCTTCTAAAAAACTTGCAGATGCAGCACAGGAGCTGGAACATGTAGCATCACAGACACATGACATTACAGATAGTGTAGGTTTGGCAATTGATGAAATTGCAAATGGTGCCATGACGCAGGCAGATGAAACTGAATCTGCGGCAGGCAGTATTGGTCATATGGGTGATATGATTGAGCAGATGGTAGAAAGTGTAAACCAGTTAAACGAAAATGCTGGGAATATGAACAAATCAGGAAAAGAAGCTACGGTAATCATTGGTGAATTAAATGCATCAAACAATAAAACTATGTCTGCCGTGGGACGTATTGAAAAGCAGACCAAAACCACCAATGAATCAGCACAGCAGATACAGCAGGCAGTAGGTTTGATTCGTGCTATTGCAGAAGAAACCAATTTACTTTCCTTAAATGCATCTATTGAGGCTGCGAGAGCAGGAGAACAAGGTAGAGGCTTTGCAGTAGTTGCAGCACAGATTCAAAAATTAGCAGAGCAGTCTAATAACTCAGCTCAACAGATAGAAAGCATTATTGCAGAACTATTGGTAGATTCTGAAAAGACAGTGGAAATTATGGGTGAAGTTTCTGAAATCGTAGAAGAACAACAGGAAAAATTATATGCAACAAAGAACAAATTTGATGAAGTAAGTAGTGAAATCGAATTGGCAATGGGAAGTATTGAACTGATTAGAGAAAAGACAGAAATTTTGGATAATTCTAGAGGAAAGGTTGTAGATGTTATTTCTAATCTTTCTGCAATCTCTGAAGAAAATGCAGCTTCCACACAGGAAACTACAGCTTCTACAGAAGAATTAAATGCTACCGTAGCAGAGCTTGCAAAATCTGCAGAGGTGCTTAAGTCTATGGCAGCATCTTTAGAAAAAGAAATTAGGGTATTTAAGATTTAGCCCCCATTTTGTTGAAAATATTTAATAATTTATTAATGCGTTCCGCTTCTTCTTTAGAGGCGGAACTTTTAAATAGTTCTATAATAAGATTCATTTCTTCCTGGGTAAAAGATAACCCCTGGGATTTGGCGCTAGATAATGCTGCCATTAATAGAGGCATGGCTTCATTTGGGGATTTTCCATGAATTCCAGAAGCCAGTTTTTCTAAAAGCTGAAGTTTTTCAGGGATGATATTTTTAAGTCGTGGATCTTGTTTCCAATCGTTCATACAAATTATCCTTTCTTAAATACAATTATAAATTCAAATATTATGTCTACAGATTAAAAAAGACTTTTGTAAGTTTCAAACATGGTTTGCTGTTCTGGTGAAAGAAATGTTTTTAACACATCCATATTTTTGAAGTTAAAAGCGGTATCTTCCGGATTTGGTTGAAATTCACCACTTGCTTTATAAAATTCAGAATAGGTTTTATAAAGCTGCATTGCCTGCATAAAGTTTAACATCATATCTAAGGTTTCCCGTTCTGTATCGTCACATACTGTTTTTAAGGCATTGACCAGTTCCAAAACATTCCCTTCCTGGGGACCTGCACTTTTACAAGCACTTAATGCAGAAGGCTTTTCCGAGAACAGATGAATGGTATTTACAAATTCCGAAAATTTTAAATATATAGATAGAAACCGTTGCTCGCTGATGTCAATATAGGGAAGGGCAGTTTTAATAAGCTTCATGTTATGGGTGGTAATCATATTATCAAAATCATTAGTGTTTCCCATTTTTACCTCCTCAATCAAAATCTTATTCTATTGTATGAAATTTATGGAAATATATGACTTTAAATTGCATTTCTGTTTCATTTAGAGAAGGGGAAAATATAATAATTATGGGAGGTGTAAAAATGTATCAAAAATTAATCGAAGAAAAGGACACGATTTACGAATTGGATGAAGAATGTGTAAATAAGCAAAAAGAAGATAGGGAAAACAGGTGCTATGAACAAAAAAGTGTCAGAAAAGAAACCAAGGGATGTGGTAGGAAAAATCCCTTTTAGCATCAGATAGTTAAAAAAGGAGTGTGGCAAAATAACTGATTTTTAGTTAATGAGCTATGCTCCTTTTTGCAGAAAAAAATTGCCAGCAGGTAAATACTGCTGGCAGAAAAAAACTTATTTTTCAATTGTCTACTTGATGGGGCGATTCACTACTTTGGAAATCGCCCCGTACATTCTTTGGGGAATTAATTAGCAGAAGCTATTGCCATGTCCGCAGCAGCATACAAGTAAAAGGATAATAATAATGATGCCGTTGTCACATCCACATCCATCGCCGCATCCGCCGCCTAAGATACCGTTTCCGTTTCCGTTACCACATCCACCACAGAAAAGTAATAACAAGATAATCCAGATACAAGAATTGTTGTGTCCTCCTTCACAGCTTCCACATCCACAGTTTGTTGCAGCTAAATCACTCATAATTTTGAGCCTCCATATAAATTTTATTTACACTCTATACTATGAAGGGAGGCTTGTAAATGTTTCCTTATATTTCATAATTTAAAAAAAACTAACAACAGGAAAAAGTTTCGTATCTGTAAAGGCAGGCATACAATAATTAAAACGAGAAATTGACAGAATGGAAAGTCGAATTTCAAGGAAGACAGGTGAGAAAATGGAAAAAGTAAGGCAGCTGATTGGGTGTGATTGTGCATATAAAAAAAGAATATATGGCAGTGGAGTGGGAATTGCCATTTTAGATAGTGGAGTATCAAAGCATCTAGATTTACAGGGAAGGGTGAAAGTATTTCAAGACTATGTGAAAGGCAGGCAGCAGCCTTATGATGATAATTCCCATGGAACCCATATTGCGGGAATTATATGTGGTAGTGGAGGATGTTCCAAAGGGCGGTTTATGGGAGTGGCACCATTAAGTCACTTAATTATTTGTAAAGTTTTAAATGAAAAAGGAGATGGTGATATTCAAAGTGTATTACAGGCGTTGGAATGGATTGTAGAAAATGCAAAAGCATATAGAATAAGAATTATTAATGTTTCGGTAGGGGCGTCTCCAAGAGAAGAAGACCGAGAAGAAAGAAAGCTGTTAGATATGGTAGAGTATGCCTGGAGTCAGGGAATTGTGGTAGTAGCAGCAGCAGGAAATAATGGGCCGGACTCTGGTTCCGTCACTACACCGGGAATTAGCCGTAAAATCATTACAGTAGGTACATTTGATGGGGAAACAATAAAACGTAAAGAATATTCCGGCAGAGGACCAACAGATACCTGTGTTATGAAACCGGAAATTATATCACCAGGCAATGAAGTTGTAAGCTGTTATGGAAAAAATGCCTATAAAAAAATGAGTGGTACCTCTATGGCAACTCCTGTAGTAAGTGGTGCCATAGCACTGCTTTTAGAAAAAAATCCGAATATGACACCAAAAGATGTAAAATACTGCCTTTATAAAACAGCAAAAGATTGTGGTTACTCCAAAAGAGTTCAGGGATGGGGCTTAATTGATGTAAAAAGAATGATGGAATACTAGTATGGCATTTTTGAAATGCTATACTAGCTATTGTACTAGATAAAATACTTGGGGGTTTCGTCTTGACAAAACATTGCATAATTGTATACAATAATACAAAAATTATTACAGTAGGAAGAACAAGAGTATTTTCGGTTCCTACACTTTAAGGAGGTTCAAAAATGCAAAACAGAGCGGTAAAAATGAATGGCCATACAAATTTACTGGAATTAGAAGAACATATGTATCCATTGGTGGATGTGGATACACCAAATGTATTCAGAAATCTTTTTCCATACGATGAAGTACCTAAAATTGCCTTTAATGACAGAATTGTACCACATCATATGCCAGAGGAAATCTGGATTACAGATACTACATTCCGTGATGGTCAGCAGTCAAGAGCACCGTACAGTACAGAGCAGATTGTAACTATTTATGATTATCTTCATAAGTTAGGTGGACCAAACGGAATTATTCGTGCCAGTGAATTTTTCCTTTATAGTAAAAAAGACA
Organism: Lachnospiraceae bacterium; assembly: GCA_017399445.1. Taxonomy (GTDB): domain Bacteria; phylum Bacillota; class Clostridia; order Lachnospirales; family Lachnospiraceae; genus RUG11237. The sequence continues at coordinate 17,925 of JAFQCM010000058.1, forward strand.
GAGATGCTGTTTATAAATGTTTGGAAAGAGGATATAAATTTCCGGAAGTAACCAGCTGGATTCGTGCAAGTAAAAAAGACTTTGAATTGGTAAAAGAAATTGGTATGAAAGAAACCGGTATCTTAGTGAGCTGTTCTGATTATCATATTTTCTATAAAATGAAGATGACTCGTAAAGAAGCGATGGATCATTATTTAAGTGTAATTCGTGAATGTTTGGAAACCGGTATTAGTCCAAGATGTCATTTAGAAGATATTACAAGAGCAGA
>JAFQCM010000059.1 GCA_017399445.1 Lachnospiraceae bacterium
CACCCCCCGAAACCATATTGGCATAGTGACCGGATGACTGATACCAACCAGCATATATCTGCTCTGCATATCCATCGTAAGAAATAGAACCGCCACTTATATTTTCACCTATGTTATAACCTCTAAGATAATCACCTGCGCTATTATGCGAGAAATTGTCTGCAATCTCTCTCGCCCGTTCCTTTGCAATTCGATATAACGTATCGTTCCATTGAGGATTCATATATCTGGTTGCATATGAACTTGAATATCCATACTTCGGAATCTCACTTTGTCTTAAAGCCACCAATTTACTTTTAAAGATATCTATCTCATCCTCCCGGTAACCTTCGTAGGTCAGCCATGGATTCTGTGTTGGTGCCTCTGTTACCGGCTGCGTTGGTGCCTGCGTAGCCGGCTGTGTTGCTGGCTGTGTTGCTGGCTGTGTAGTTGGCTGTGTTACCGGCTGTGTTGGTGCCTCTGTTACCGGCTGCGTTATTGGCTGTGTTGCCGGCTGTGTTAGCGGTTGCGTAGTCGGCTGTGTTACCACCTGTGTCGCTGATTTTGCTGTTTCCTGTGCTGATTTTGCTGCAGATGTTTCACTTTCGGTTGGCTTTACAACCACAACTTTCTTTGTGGTGACAACCTCTTTTACAACCTCCTGTACCTCTTGTATTTCACTTCCTTTTACAGTGGCACCGTTGTTTAAAACATAGACAATATCGCCCTTTTCATCAACGGTTTTCTCAGCAATTTCTAATGATTCACCGGCGGATAACCGGATTTCATTTCCTTCTGTGTCTTGAATCACAACATCATCTGAAATTTCTAATTTCAGTTCTGTCACTTCTTCTATGCTTGTTTCTTCTTCGTCTTTCAGTTCCATTTGTTCTTCATCTGAAGATTTTTCTTCTGTTTTCTTTATCTGTCCGGCTGATGCATTTCCGGAAGATGCCGTTGCCCTTGCATCTGAATTGCTTTCGTTTAATACAATACCCACAACTACCACTATCATTAGGGTTATGGTAATGATGCTAATTGCTACTTTCCAATTTTCCTTAATTTTTTCCATTATCATATGTCATTTCTCCCTTCTATTTCTTATCACTATTTATTGTTTTTCTGTAAAAATTTGGCATATTCCAAAAGATGTGTCATATCACTTTCTTTTTTTTGGAGTTCAATCTCCAAATTTACATCTGATTTTGGTTCACTTGCATCCGGTGTAAATGGTAGTTTTCTATCTCTTACCATTTGCCTTGCAAGAATCCCTATCACACCACTTATGGAAAATCCTAGTTCATCTAGGATTTCTTCCCAATCGCTTTTCAGTTTTGATTCCATCAAAAAATTCACCGCTGTTTTATCCTTTTTTACTTTTTCTGCCATTCCGGTCACCTCCAAGAATAAATACAAAACCTTTGTTCTTATTAACATTATAACATATATTCTTTAATTTTTAAAGAAAATCTTTTTATTATTTATGTACTCTCTTTATTTTATATACTTTCATAAATATATTAAGTTATGCTATACCATTAATATTGCCAAATCCCAATGAAACAGAATAGTGGAGCATACAGTATATTAGAATGCCCGAAAATAAACAAAAATAACTGTCACATCTTTATAACGTGGCAGTTATTTTTGTTTATCTTCCTTTTCCCAACATTTGTTGCTTGGTTAGATTATTTAGTTTGGATAAATCTTGTTTTTTCTCTAATCCATCTTTTTGTCGCTCCATGCACTTTTCTTGTATTTTGGAAAATCCACCCTTTTCTTCCAGATAGGCTGTAATATTTTCTGCATCCTTAACTGCACGCATTAACTCATTCGGATTATTCTCAATCACTTTTATCCAAGACTGTATATATGCTGCATGATTTTGATTATGTTTCTCCCCGGTTTCTGAAATTCCTAGGTCATTTGATAAAAAGCATGAACTTATCTCTGCTCGCAATTCCTCTTTCGCATAGGACTCTGTTCCAAAACTTCCACTTAAATCTCTGTTTAATCTGGATGAGGCACCGGTTGCATGAGCCATCTCATGAAGCTGCGTTGCATAAAATTCATACTCACTATAAAAACTCTCTGCCGGAGGCATATGAATTTCATCAAGCCTCGGTATATAACAAGCCCTATCACCACCATAAATAATTTCAATATTCATTTCGGCTTTTGCTTGATTAACAAATTCCTCGACTTCATCAATTAGTGTAATTTTGGATTCTACTTTTTCAGGTTCCGGGATTCCACTAATTTGTGCTGCATTAAATACAAAATATTCACGTGCCACCAGTCTTATATTATCCTTATAATCCGGATTTTCTTTTATAAGATTATTATACTGTTCGGATGTTATGTTTTGCTTGGTCTTTTTATCATAGTAAGTCCAAAATTCAATCGGCGTTCCTTTTTCACCTTTCTTTATTTTCCATCCATTTTCATTTGCCTGTTTAAAAGTACACCACCTTGAATCTGAATATCCTTTCATCATTGCCCCAAAAGCTAGCAGCATTCGATTCACACCTTTATATGTTTTCCCGGATAGTGCATTTTTTGGTGAATCCATAGAAACCCATCCCTTTTTCCATTTCATAGGTTCCTCGGATTTAATAGCATTTAAAAATATATCAACAAGCTGTTGGCGGGTTTGGGTAAGCTTAACTTTTGACTTTGTACTTTCATCATTGTACTCCGGAGATGCCGGCTCTGCAGCACGAGCCGGTTCTGTTTCTTTTGCCGGCATAAGTTCATATTGGGGGTCTGTTATAAATATCTCCTGTTCCTTTATAGTATCAATTTCATCCCGAACTACATATCCTACTATATTTGTTCCGGACGGAATGGTATAAAACATTATTTTAGAATCCGGACTATATCTTGCCTCATATAGTTTTCCGTTATCATCAATAGCATAATAATCATTGCCGGTACTGTCATTTTTTTGTATCTCGTCAATCGTCATTACATGATATGTGTCATCTGTATAATACTGCTTATAATCAGAATAAAGAATATTCGTCCTGATTCTGGACTTGAAGATTTCATCATTAAAGATATCCTTTTCAAACATATCTCTTATTGTTATTTCACTGCCTGAATACAAAACACTTATTGCATAATCATAAATTTCTTCAATACTGTATTTATCGAAAATATTCTGAACCTCTGCTGTCCATGAAATACCTTCTGTTTCTGTTATCCCGGCAATCTCTTTTTGTATTTTTTGTTCGGTTTCTGTTACCGGATTTCCTGCCATGTTTTCTGAAACCTTATAATTTAATACATCTGCAGTAACTTTATCCCTGAAAATATGTTCATTACCTTTATAAATCTCTTTTGTCACATATTCAAGAAGTTCTTTTGTCGAATATTTGTCTGTAATTTCCGATACCATCTGAGCTATCGTTTTCCCCTTGTGTATAGGATTTTCCATTATGCTTCTTACTATTTTTAATTCTCTTTTTATATTTTCATAAGCCATCATTATCCCTCCACATCATATACAGTTTCAGGTTCTCCAAGTTCTTCAAGCATATCCAGGTCATCTTCTATCGATATGCCCTGTTCTTCTACAATTTCCTGCAATTTGTTTTTTTCCATATCCACTTTCTCCTTATCTGCTTTTTCCCATCAGAAACATATTCCTTTTATCCAGTCTCTGCTCTTTTTCCAGTTTTTCATCTGACGTTTTACTTTTTTTATTTTCTTCACATTTTTTGCTTTCATCTGTTTCCGGAACAGCTTCTTCCATTATTCCATTTACAAAATTGTAATTTTTCTTAACAACCTCATCATATTTTCCAGTGCTTTCTAAATCCTTTAAGCATTTATAACAATGTAATGTTGCCCGGACATCTTCCAGTGAATCATGAGCATTAAATTCATACCCCAAATAGCTTGCTGCTGTTGTTAACTTTTTCCACTTAAAGCTTCCAAAATAATCATCCCAATCACCATAGAATGGAGCAAACGCCTGCATTACATCATACTGCTTTTTATCAGACAAATTAATTCCTGCTCTTTCTATAAATCCAACATCTAATGCATTATTATAAGCAATAAGAAGTTCTGCTGACTCAAATATGCCCTTAAGCTTTGGGATAAGCTCATGAAGATATGGTGCTTCACTCACCATATCTTTTGTAATACCATGTATTGCTTGAGCTTCATCCCAGCTTTCATTCCAATATGGTCTTACATATGAATTAATCAATTCATTTCCTTCTCCATCTATAATAGATATCTGAAGAATTTCATCAATTTCCTGTGATAAACCGGTTGTTTCTATATCAAAAACAACTATTTTTGATGGATTTTTACATTCTACTGCTGGTAATTGATTTGCCATTTGAATACATGCATCTGCTAGTTCTGCAGCTTTATTCTGTGTTGCTATAAATACTTGCCTTTCTATCTTATTTTCATAAAACTCCTTAATGTGTTCAATTCTTTTTCTCTGCCTTTCTTCCCGTTTTTCTTTATATTTTTCTCTTTTAAGTTTGTTCTCCCTTCTGACAATGTCTTTTTCTTCCTCAGTAATGGGATGAACCTCTTCCGGAAGATAATATATTGGAGCTGTATTATGATACGGATTACTCCATAAACGACTCCCTTTATTTTCATCCGGATAAAAACCTGCTTTAATCCATTGCTTTTTTGTTTTATATTCCATATCCGGATAATCAGTTCTATGTTTCATATTATCGTCCTTTTCCCAACATCTGTTGTCTTTGCATATTATTCAGTTGCTGATTGCCTGACTGTTCGCAATCCTGTCCTTTTAATTTGTACTCATCCGGAATACCTTTTTTTCTCTCATACTCTTTCTGTATATCCGCACCACTGTCATTTATATATCCCTTTTCTGTAAAAACCCCTCCTTCATTAATGCTTGCATCCCGCCCATAGGCTTCATAGTCAAAATACATCTTTATATCATCCGGAACATTCATTTGCTTATATTCATCAATATACAAATGTCCTAAATCTTTCTCACTTGTTACATCCGGATAATAATTAAATTTTTCTAAATTGTCTGTTAGATTAATCAAGTCTTCCAAACTATCTGTAACAAAAACTTTGATTACCTGTTCAAACTTTTCAATTTCCCCTTTATCCATTTCATCAAGCTTCATTGCTAAATAATTTAATTCATCAATCCTTTCGTATTCACCTAAAAGCGAATAAAGATTATCTATATGACACTCATAATCAAATATAACATATTCTTCATATGCATTTCCTGAACCAATACCAATACGATTTAATGTTTCTTGTACCTTATCATAAGTAGTTGGAAATTCAAGCCATTCTCCAATCAGTTTTCCTTTATTATACATACCCAGATTTACTATAAACGCCTCAAATGGGAAACTTTGTTCATTTCTGTATTTATTATCCATAATATTATTACCTCATCTTTCTCTATCGTCCTTTTCCAAGCAAATTTGATTTTCTAAAATTTGAATCTTTCTCCGGATTTTTCGTCTGCTTTGATTCCATCAATTTACTTTTCTTTTCATTAAGAGTCTCCGGATTGCCCAAATAACGATAACTCCATGACAACGTTGAACGAATATCTTTGATTCGTTCAAGAACCCTACTTGATTCGTTTCCCTCATATATTTTTACCGATGCAGGCATTCCACAGTAATCTATCTCGTATATTGCATCTAAAAATTCATCTACATCCGTATACGATACGCTTTCAGCAACTTCACCTTCAAAACCTAAATATTCAATTTTCCCAACAAGATTAGAGTATTCTTTGTTTTCACCTCTCTCATCTATAATCGCTAAATACAATTTTTGTTCAAACTCCGGAACTTGCTCACTCCAGTCACGCCTCATTTCAACACTATCAATGAATGCCTGTTTTTCATCGGCTGTCATATTTGCCAAAGTTGTGTCTATTTCCACTTCCGTTCCAACTTGAAACGTAAACGGCATATGTGGTTTTTCGTCATATCCTAAATCCTGAAGCATTTTATAGTGCTCGATATACATTCCTGAATTTTTAATATCTGGTGAATAGATTTTAAATGGATACTCATAATCAGTTCCTATTAAATTAATAGAAATCCTTAATGTATCATAAATACTTTCCCAATTAATTTTATCGTTGATGTTATACATAAATACCGAGTTTTCCAGTATCTCATTTGCACGTATAGCTTTAACTTCAATCTGCATTTTTTTAGTTTTTTGATTAGCATTTATATCAATCTCGACATAATCCTGCGGTCTGTGTGAATTTACCACTCTTCCTGTCCATTCACCCCATACATTACCCTTTTGTGATTCAGAAATGATTTTATCTTTTAATCCAGAAAGCAATTCACAGCCAGCCATATAAGCCTTATCATAATTTAGTTTCTCAACAAGGTCCTCATAACCATCTAAAAGCCTTGTCATAACAGGAAATTTATTCCAGATTTTATCACGAAATATAGTTTCCTCCAAAATTTCATATTCATTTTCTGAAGAACTATATCTCCCAATTGCAATATGTTCCTCCTGATTTCCTTCTGTTATATGTATTCCAATTATCTTTCCTGCCGAAAATGATTGATACCTTTCCATTACATCTGAAAATTCACCATAAAATGTTGGCAAAACTTCATCGATGTCATTACTAAGTCCCAATGTGTAATACTCAATCTTTCCATTAAACTTAATAAGTTCATCTACTAATTCAGCTTTTATATCATCTTTCGGAATATTTTCACACAAGAAGTCATAAATACCATCCCATCCATCACAAAGAATTTGTTTTTTTGTTTCTGAATTAAAAAATCCAACGGTTGCTAATGAATCCCTGTCAAGTTCTATTCTTTCATACCCCAATAAATTCATTGCATCAGTTAGCTTCCTCTCCCAACTCATATTTTCAATAAATTCTTTATAATAGACCTTTCCATGCTCGATTAATTCATTTTCTATTAATGACCATTCATTCGCTATATCAGGATGCAGATATCCATAATCGATACTTACAAGTTCCATTGAATTACCGTTTGCTGGTTCATATATTCGAAATAATCCTTCTAACCCATATCCGTCTATTTCAACTGTAAAATGCAAATATCCTTCATCATCAAATTCAAAATCTTTTATCATCGCTTTTCTTTCTTCATTTATACCATTATCCATACTTCTTTTACCTCCTTATATTAGTTGAAAGGTAATCCTTCACTATCTACCCCGTCCGGAATACTCATAAATCCATCCGCATCTGTTCCGATATTTGTTTCATTTTGCACATCTGCCTGCGCCTGCTCTGCTGTTCTCTTACTTTCTGCGAATTCACAAAATTCTACAACCACATCCGTTGTATAAACTCTGACACCATCTTTATTTGTATAACTACCTGTCTGAATTCTACCTTCTACTACAAGCTTTGTCCCTTGATGACAATATCTTTCTAAAAACTCGCCTGGTTTTCCAAATGCAACACAGCTGATAAAATCAGCGGTTTGCGTATCATCATTTGCAAATTTTCGATTTACTGCCAGTGTAAATCTCGCCACTGCAGTTGGTCTTTCTCCCTGTGAATATCTCACATCCGGTTCTCTTGTCAATCGTCCCATAAGAATTACTTTGTTCATAACTATTACCTTCCTTTCCGAATCATTGACGGATATACCTTTCGTTCCGGTTCTTTTATGATTCCTTCCTGTTTTGCTTTTTCCATAATATAATCTTTTATTTTAAAGTTCTTCGATTCGATTTTATCTAAATCCGAAGCTATCATATCCAGCATATCAAGACCTTCCTGCAGGCGGTCTTGATAGGAAAATCCTTCTTTTTCAGGGGTTAGGAAATATTTTTCCAAAACTTCCAATAATGTTACTTCTTGTGACTGTGCAGCCGTCTCACCAGCATTCCTCATATAATCTGTTAACTTTATGGTTTCTTTGGCGGAAAAGCTATAACAGCTTTCCCGGCCAATTATGACATGGTCTAAAAATCGAATCCCTACCAGTTTACACACCTTCTCCATGCGTTCTGTAACGGCTCTGTCATCCATCGATGGTGATGCATCACCGGAAGGATGATTATGTAATAAAATAATACTTGCTGCATTACTTAACATCGCCGATTTTAATATCATAGCCGGCTCCGCAATCGATTGGTTAATACCTCCCATACTTACCAGATTGCAATTAATTGGTTTTCCATCACTTTTTAAATTTATGACACATACTAACTCGCGGTCCGAATCCGTTATCACTTCTCCCATCACTCTTACCGCATCTGAGGGCGTTTGAATTGTTTCACCGGCTCCGATGCAGCCGGTTGGGATCAGCTTCACTGTTACAACCGGCATTCCATCTGTTCCTATTTTTTCATTCACTGTTATCGTTCCTTTCTTCCGAAGAATCAAAAACTATCCGTATTTGGATATCCGGATTCTGTTTCACAAAATCCTTTAATTCTTCTAAAGTCATACTTTCCTTCATTCACTATCGACTCCTTCCCGGATTCGGTAGTCTTTTTGCGATATCTTCCATTGGAGCTGTTTTTACCTTTTCATCTTCCTTAAGTCCATCCAAGCGGATATCTGAATAATCTGTTGCCAAAGATAACGTTCCACTCGTCCTGTCAAAATGATAAACATTATTGGATAAACGTTCTTCTAATGCAACTTCCTGCACATTGATTTCCTGAACCATAGCCGCCAATTCATTCGGACTACCCATCTTGCAGGATACCGCTATCATTTCGTGAATAGAAGATGGTAATATATATAAATCAGACTGTAACTTTTCAGATAGTTCCTGTAATACATCCTCATATAAAATGGATACAGCTCCATTCACTTTTGAACCATTCGTTATGACATACATCGTCTGTTCTGGGGAAATCTCATTTAAAATTTCTTCCCAAATATCCGGTGGAGCAACTTCTAATAAAATTTCTCTCATAGAGATTACTTTTGGTGGCAGAATTCTCCTAGTATTTTCTTTTGCCAGTTCAAATAATTCCGGTTCTGTAAAATCATATCTCTCTGCAAAATCTTTTTTTATAATGGCACTGGAAATACCATCCTGCCCGGCTTCCACCACAAATCGATAAATAATAGACAAGTCATGATACGTGCGATTTGGTACATCAGCAAGCAATTCCTGATTCTGCTTCGTCTGAATCACTTGGAAAACAATCGATTTTTTAATCTGTTCTTTTTCAAAACTAAAATCTTGTAACATTTGTTTTGTCGGTTCCAAATACTCTTTTAACTGCATAGTAAAAGACTCAATTATATTCTCTAACAACTCTCCATGCTGGTAAGCTTCATAAGCATTCGCAATCGGAATGGCTGGTGATATATTCATTCCGGTTGGTATCTTAACACCTTTTAATATCACTTCATCAATTGTCCGATTTACCTTTTGAGCCGGATGTATCTCTACATCCATATCCGGAAAATTTTCCTGTAAACCTTCCTTTATTTTTTCTTTAAATTCATCATAAGTCATCATTTTTTTCTTCCTCCTGATTGCTTCTCTCTTGTGAGAATTTCATTAGATACGCGGCTAGACGCATAGCAGCCTGTTTTTCATCGGTTTTGCTTACTTCCAGCTCCAAATTTGATTGTTTCTGCATCGTATGCACCTCCTTTTATCTTCATCATAACGATTTTTAAATTTGAAACTATGGCATATTTGCCAGTTTTTTATTTTTTATGTACTTATTTTCATACAAAAAGAGCCATGTCTTTCGACATGACCCTTTTTTTCCTTTATATCTGATTTTTCCTGAGGTTCCTAAAAGCTTCTAGGAGATTTTCCACTTGAACTTCTCCATAAATTGTGATATATTGTGACTACCTCAAACAGCTTTTTTTAAATATCTAGATATAAAGAAAGCACCCACTCCAAAGGTGGATGCCTCTCGAACTAGGTATGAATGTCCTTACGGACACCACCTATCCTGTTGGCAGACAGGATAGGTATTTTTATTTTAAATATTCTTCTCTTGCATTCTCTATGGCATTTTTACAGGATAATGTATGATAGGTATCATAACACTTCATGATTCCTTCAATGTTATATTTTTCTATTAATTCCTCTCCTGATATCTTTTCATCAAATATCCAGTATGAAAAGAAGTAACCCGACCAATACATCACATCTTTATAATCTGCTTCCGATTTCATTTTAAACTCATATCCGATATCTTTCATTTCCTTTTCAAAGGAATTTATCTGATAAAATGGACTTTGTGCAATTTCATTCAAATTAAATTCATAGAGAAGCTTTGCTGTTTTGGAAGAAAACCATCTGCATGTAAACTCCACCGGATGATAATTCTTTTCATCTGCCAAAGAAAATACATTCGCAACCTTTCGACATATGGCTTTTTCATTGATATCAAGCATCATCTTTTTATTCCCCCGTTCATCTTACGGATTAATTCTCTTGCTTTTTTCGAAGCTTCTATATTGTCATTTTTAAACTGTACCCTTAAGTTATCTTTTTCAAGTCCATGCAGTCTTTTACTTTCTATAAATCTTATCCTGTTCGCTGCCGCCTGATTTTTTATCACAAGCTGATTGCTGTAGTTCATACAGTTAATTACTTTTATTGCGTTTTCAGAACTGATGAAACCGTCTGAAAACAAATCAATGACATTAAATAGTTTATCATCGGCTGTTGGTCCTATAATAATATCATACTTACTATCATCAAACGGCATTTTAAATAGTCCGGTTCTGCCGGTTCGGTTTTCCATAACATAATAGAGCCATTCTTCATCAACACCCAATGTTTTAACCTCAAAATCTTCAAGTTCTAATTCATAAATATTTAAAATGGATTCATTTCTGTTACAAGCCCACTTTTTTGCCATATGAATATCCTGTGTTGTATAAAATCCGGAACCAAAATCAATATCCAATCGACTTCTGGTTATATCCGGATGAATTACTTCAACGCTGCTTCCATGATAAACTAACATAATTAAAGATTCCCCTTTCTTCTTTTTATATATTATATATCGAACATAAACCTTTTTTCAATTAATTTTTATTGCTCAAAGTATTTGAGCTTAACCCTTGTTTTTTAATATTTCTTTATAGTTTAACGAAAAATGATATTTAGCCACAAGGAAGTATGGAATAGATGGATATGGATATCTTGGTTTCTTACCGTAGTCTTATATATATTATTTATAGTATTAAGAACAATATAAAATATAGATAGATATAACCGGTTATTAAAATAATTACAAATCCTTTATTTATCAGTCTTTCATTCATTTTCCGGAAAACATAAGAATAGAATAAGAAAAAACATGACACTGGAACGGCTTACATAATACTGGAATATCCACAGCCGGATTTGCATAAAACTGGAATAGAAAAGCCGAAAAAAGCTTCTGGAAAAGGAAAACCTTTACCAAAAGCTTCTTCGATTAAGCTTATCTGCCTCTTTATTTGCTATTTTTCTTTAAAATCTTTCTTTATAGTATATTTTAAGATACGCAAAAGAAACCCTTACATACCTTTTATGCAAGAATTCCTGGTGCATTATATTCAATCAGGTTCCGGAGCGATTTATGTACGTTATAACTATTCAAAACTGTCGAACAGGTATTTTCTATCGCTTTACATAGCAGCGTCCGAATATTGAATTTTCCTAATGCGGCGTATTTTCGATACTGCCAGATTAAATCCGCTGTATCTTTTAAATTTTTCTTGTTATGCTCTATTTTATTTCGTCTGCAGAACATTTTTACGCACTGCTCATTTGCATCTTTTTCCGGATACTCTTTTTTTCCCTCGGATTTCAAAATACTTTTCTTCAAAACAGTTACAACTCGATATTTACTTCCTTCACTCTGCACGAAACCTTCTTGAATCCATGGTTTTAATTCTTCCATATATTCTTTCGCACTACGATTATCTTTACAAAATAACTTTGCTTTAATATCAGAAAGTAGATTTAACGGGTTATACCAAAGCTTCCTTTTGGATTCTGCTTCTTTTGGTACACCGCTTTTTGAGTTCGTCATTGTAACGGCACCAGCGGCTGCAATACGTTTTACAAAATACATGGCTAGCTTTATGGCTCCAGCTTTTATTTCAAAAAACTTATCGTCTCTAAACATTGCGATATCGATATCAACATAGTTTTTGTAAACTATCTCGCCATCGACCACAAAATCGTTGTCATATAGCTTAATATCCATATCTGCACTGTCAGATTTATCCCAAGTAATATATTCTTTTTCTGTAAGACTATCTCTTACCCGGTAAAAACCGGATACCGAACAATGAAGCTCATCCGCAATGTCTTTAAAATAAATACCGGTTACATTTCCTTTCTCATCTTGATGTGCAGCCAGCCAGAAAAGCAGTCTTAATTCCAGTCTGCTTAACGTTTTATCACTTATAATCCAGTTGTATAATTCTGTTTTTATCTTACGCATGCTGCACATCTCCTTTCCTGTATTTTAGTTCGTAATCCCGTAGTATAGATATACCTATATGGGTTATAATTGTTTTTTCTTAATTATTTCTATCAATTTTTACATCATTAATCGTAATATCACCATTCACTTTTATTACAATACATTCGCTGCCATCGATAATACAGCTATCAACCAACTCTGTATTTTCAGTGTTTACAATAATCTTTACCCCGGCAGTCTCTATTTGTAGCTTTTTTGTATCGAGAATATTCGTAGCAATTAGTGTTGGATTTTTGCCAAATGCAAGTTCCAATTTTTCTTCTATTCGCTTAATCTTTCTTTCCGATACATTACTATCTTCGAGAAGTTGCCGAATATCATTCCTTTTTAATTCTAAAGTTTCTACCCTATCCTTATTTTCTTCTATCCTTGTATGTAAATTTTCGTAAATGGATTTAATGTTATCAAATTCAAAGAATCCATTCTCTTTTCCCAATTCTTCCGAAAGAATTGCATGAAATACCTTTTTTTGAAATGATGCTGGTGCTGTCACCTCTGCTCCAAGTACATGTTCTAAAAATTCCGCTTGAAAATTGGCATCATCCTTTGAAAAATACAATATACTGTCCGTATCGCTCTCCCGGTTATTAAAGGCTGGAAACAGAAAACCATCTGCCGGTAATTTTACTATCCAGTCCCGATTACATTCATTTATGTTATTCGATAATTTGTCATAGCTTAATCCGGATTTGGATAAATTCACCGGACAAATGCTACATAATATATAATCATAAACGCTATCAGAGGCATCAAACATTTCAGAGCCATCACTTGACTTCCCCGGCACATCATAAACCCCATGAATCAATATAATGTAATAGTTGGATTCATATACATAGTGGTTAATGACATTTTGGTAGAATTCTTCTAACAGGCTGTCATCTTCTAATTTGCTGTCACGCAGCTTCAATAGAAATTCCTGTCTACCTCCCTCAGCTTCTTCTACAAGTGGAAATTCTATATCCAAAAGATTTTTCCCAAGTGTTCCGGACAGTGTATGTCGGAAAATTTCAAAATATTTAAAAGCTTTTACATCAGATAAGGAATGAAATTCATCCTTTGATGTAAATTTGATTTCCTTATCTCCATCCACATAGCAGCCACAGATTTTGGTAATGACTGCATACTCCGGCTTTAACTGTTTCTTTATTTCTGAAATTTCTTTTTTATTCATTTAGTCTTTCCTCTCTTTCTCATCGCATTCAATCCTTAAATTCCATGATTAATTCCGGATTATCATAAATATTTCCTATCACCTTTGCATAATTTTCCGGAGTTCCAATCGGCATATCTGGATAGTTTTTTCCAAACACATAAAAACCTATGCTATCCATATATTCGTTATCAACCGGACAATATCCCTGATATGTTCCATACTTAACAATAAAATGGTCTGCTAGAATTTTGTCAATTCCTACATGTATTTCTATCACATCTCCTTCCTTTAGTTCCTGACCAGAAATATCATATCTGTTTGTAGAACGTCTATTTTTACAATTCTGCATTTCTATTTGACTCAAATTTTTATATTGTATCGTTTTTTCTTTTCTACCATCCTGTGTAAAACGAAAGCCGGTATCTGTAATTTTAGTTATGGTACAGGAACCGCATCCACCTCCATCTAAAAATTTTATTGTAACAATATCACCAATCATAAATTTCGTACCATCTTCTCCGAAGATACCTTTTTGTATTCCGTAATTCATAAAATTCTCACTCCATTTCGCTTTTCTACAATTTCTAAATATTTTCTTAATTCTTCCTTATGCACTTTATATTGTGCAAAATTTGTGTTATTCTAAAATCAAAAACGACAAATTCAGCATAAGGGAGGGTTACTATGTTAGCAGATATTTTAGATGCAGGAACTCTAATTTATTCATTTTTTAGAGGATTCTTTCCTGTTTTTAAACTGTTTTTTTCAATGCCACTACTTCCATTCACAATTTTAGGAATCATTGGTTTTGTATTCGAAAAACGTAAATTTATATAACTTTCTACGCTGCCATTTTGGCAGCGTTTTCTTATGCTATCCGCAAAAGACACAAGGAACGAAAGATTATTTTTCCTCATAAATCTGCAATGTTCCATCTGCGTTATAAAGAGGTGTAATACCATATTGATATCTACCTTCAATTATTAAATATTTTACATTTGTATCATTCGCATAAACGATATAATATTGGCTATATTCATCACTCCATTCTGTTACTGTGGTAAAATATCCATTACCATAATCTTTTTGATTATTTGTAGATATAGATTCTTGATATGTGCTAGGACCACAGCCAACAAACATTCGAAACTTCACAATCAGTAGCAGCAAAAGTAATACTAACGGTATACCAACTAAAACTCTTATCCATATTTTCTCCATTAACTTCACCAATCTTTTATTCATTAATATCTTCTCCTTATTTGTATAATTAAATATTTTCTTACTCGATTTATTCTATACGGATTATGTAACCTTAAAAGATAAAGTGTTCCTTTTGCCTACTTCCAATTTCTTGTTGTAGCCTAATCCGCTCATTTCTCACTCTGTTATATTCTCGTTCCATTTCTTTAACAATTGCATATTCCTCTGCCTTTGCGATTGCTTTTGCATTTTTATAATTTTCATACGCCTCTTTTTCCTTATTCCGGATGGCAGTAAGGAAAATATATTTTTGTTTGAAATATTCTACAAAATCTTCTTTTTCTGACTTTGCAGAGATTGATTCAATCAATTTTATTAATTCACTTATTTCTACCTTAACACTACCGGTTGCAGTAGTTAGATAATATTCTTCTATCTCTTGCATTTAAAATCACCCCATCCCTTTTACCTCTAAAATTTCAATTTATCTTTGTAACCACTCTTTTTTTACTCTTTCAATTTCTTCGCTTTCATACTCCCATTTAATAGTTCTTGAAGCTTCGATACCTTTCAAGAAATATTCTTCTTTTATCATTTCAATGTTTTTGACACCTTCCATAAATCCTTGTTTATAAGACCTGTCTAAGTCTTCCTTTGTTATACTTCTACTACAACCAGTTTTACTAATTCCCATTTTACACCTCGCTAAATCTTTAATTTAATTCATTCACTGGGTGATAACCAATCACTACCTTCGTTATCGTCTGCTCTGTTTCCGGTTCAGGAGTAGTTCCTTCAGAACCGGTGCCGATTCCACCAATCCCGATTCCGCCAATCGCTCCTGCTCCTATTCCGGTCTGTGTATTTTCTTTCTGCTCCGGCTCTGTTGCCTCAGGTTCCGGATTCTCACTGTAAGCCTCTAAATTCTCTTCCGGGTATACCGCAGCTTCGTTCTCCGGAAGAATATAACACATCCAGTTTACCAATTCCTTTAGAATGGTATCCGCCTCCGCGCTCTGCATCCAGTTTTCAAACATCAGTGATGGATTTCCAAGTTCTTTTGATTTATCTTCCAAATAGCCTATAATTTCTGCAATCTTATCATCATCTAGTTTTACAAAATATACCTGAATATTGCTAATGCTTCCGATTTGCTCGGCTGCCATCTCATTTCTTCTGTTCATGATGTAAACAGAAACCATCTCCTTTATATCTTCTGAATCTTCACTACTTATCATTTCTTTTTCAATTCCTAAATCAAAAGCACTTTCAAAATCTGTAAAAAACAGAATATAAATCATGAAAATCATAAGAATACTTAAAAATAGCAACGGAGATAGTGCAACCAAAATACTTTTTAAAGATGCTAGAAATAATTTCGCCATCCCTAACATTGCTTTTGTGGCAGCACCAGCTAAACTCAATGATGAATTTTGCACCAAACGTTCTGCCTCTAAATCATTGGTTAACATCAGCATAAATCGATTTGGTGTTTTAATAAGTTCTTTTCCGGCATCTGTTGCTTCTGATAAAGCACGACTTTTAATGACACTAATACTTTGGCTATGTCTCTTTGCAACTTTTCTTTTTCTTTCCGCTTTTCGTATGGAATGATTTCTATTTCTAAGGGTATCTCTTTCCTGTTTTGCCTTTTCCTGCTTCTTCTTATACTTATCTGCAATCTTCGGCTCTATTTCATTTTCTTCCTGCTTTTTCCATTCCCGAATCCGTTTATTGATTCGTTTCATTTCCTTCTTATTTCGATAATATTCATTGTATTCATTTCTTTTATCTCGATTCTCTTTTGAAAAACGTGTAACCGTATATCGGGTTCCCTTTGCAATGTTTTCCGCTTCTCTTTTTACAACTCCTGCAGCGTTCCATTCTGCAAGAGCAGCCGCTTCTATCCCCAACAGCCGGTGAGATAACATTTTCACCTCGTCTTTATCTGTATCACTACCTCGTTTAACAGCTTCTTTCAAATTTCCGGTAACTGCCTTTACGTTTGGCGGTTTTCTTTCTGCAGAGCCGGAATGGTACCCACTTGCTTGATTCTTTACAGATTGGTGATACGTTGTATCATTTTTCTCTTTCTTTAACAAATGACGGGATTCGTCACTCAATAAACTTGCATTGTCTTC
This sequence comes from Lachnospiraceae bacterium, assembly GCA_017399445.1. GTDB lineage: Bacteria > Bacillota > Clostridia > Lachnospirales > Lachnospiraceae > RUG11237. The sequence continues at coordinate 16,960 of JAFQCM010000059.1, forward strand.
TGTTTTTTCAACTCTTTTGCTATAATACTCAGATGCCTTCACCATTTTATGATTGTTGCTCATGCAGAATTTCCACCACCCTTTATTTCACTATTTTTCATTCTTATGCGGGTCAGTATTGAAAAGAATGGTTAATGGATTATTTTCTTCCATAGTTCCATCAATTGGAATAATCTCTTTTCCATGCTTTAGCAATCCGCAACCCGGACGCGAATTTATAATATATTTTAAGTAATTTTCTTTCATTCCTTCTACACTGCTTAATAATGCTGCGCAAGATATTTTTGAGGATTTTAGCATTAAAATAAACTCCGAATTTTTTACCATCGCTTTTGCTGTATCATTTTCAATGAGTTCCTCAATCGTATGGGTCATGCCGGTATCAATCGCTTTTTGCTTTCGATGTTTTCTCCAGCTCTTGTCCAAATATTTTGCTGATTCTTCTTCTTTCAATATTTCGTGGATTTCATCATAATAAATCCACGTCGTAATATTTTTTTTCCAATTTTCTTTTACCTGATTATCAATAAACCGATTAATGGTTAATTCTGCAAGACCAAACAACCTTTTCCCTACATCCCGAATTCCAAAGCAGGTAAATCTAGTATCCAAAGATATATTGTTTTGCGCGTTAAACATTCGAAATGCTCCGCTTGTAAAAAGCTCAAGTGCAAGACTTAAATCTTTTGCCTGCGGTTCCGGTTGTTTATCGATAACTTCTTTTAAGTCACTCATAATCGGAATGTATCGCTCTTTTTCTGCCAAGTCTGCTATCTGCTCAAATAAAATTCTCACACATCTGGAAATAATGGTATTATGTGCCGATTCGATTTCGCCCGGCATAATAGAATTAAACACCGCCAGCATATAATCGGCTGTATCATCGATAAACTCATCCAGCTTTCCAGAAGTAAATATACTTAGCTCACAATGCAAAGGATTAATATGATTTTCACTTCCGGGTGCAAAATTTAAAAATTCACCATGAAAACTTGGAATTAATTCCTTATATTCTAAGGTTGGGTCAATGCAAATGATAGAATCATCTGAACTAACCAGTGTATATGCCATTTCCCATTTGGCTGCCTGTGACTTACCGGTTCCGGGTTTTCCAAAATTGAATCCTCCACCAAAAGTCAAGCTCCTTCGATTTCCAAATATCGGATTGTCTGACACCATCTCCAATCCGTAACACATTCTCTCCCCTTTTACTTTTATTTTTGCCGTCTGGAAAGGACACAATGTTGCAACATCTGATGAAAACATAGTCCGGAGATATTCAGTGTATCGATTTCCTATCGGTAGTGCTGTCATAAAACTTTCTTTTTGCTGTAGCCATGCAACTTCCATCCGGACTGTTTTCTTTTCAGCCAATGATTTTATATTTGCAATCGCACTGATAAGTTCGCTTTTTGTATCCGCAAACAGTATCATCGTGACGGCTCCCAAATACATCTTTTCACAACTTTCCCTTGACTGCTCGATGACTTTTTTTACATCACTCTTTTCCTTTTTTACCGTTTCCGAAATATCAGACGAATATTCTTTATTCCGATTTCGAATACGCTGCTGTTTACTTATTTTATTTTCAACCGCCTGATAAACAGAATTGATAAAATCATTTGCTGCTTTCGGTGATACTGGAACAAAATCTAAAGAAATAATACTTTCTACCGGATAATCCATAAGATTATCCATAAATTCATCGCTTAAAATATCCGGATAAGATGCTACATAAATGGCACTTGCATATTTCTTTCCACTCCGGAATCCCTCATACTTTCCATTATCCGAAAAATCAAAGCCCTGCATACTGACAAGCTCATCCAAATAACTTCTGTTTTTCTTCGCCATAGACGCTAAGGAAGGCATCGGTATTTCAGAATCCGACTGGATGATATCACGTATAACATTTAATCGCTCATCACCGGTAAGCCTTTTAATCCCGGAATTAATTGCTGCAAATCCTTTTTCTAAATCCTGCTCTATAATCTTAAATTTCAAATTTAAGCTTTCCATCTTTTGAACTTCAGAAGAAATTGTAATATATTTTTTTTGGTTAAATCCTTTCCGGCTCTGTTTTATTCGCTGTAATACTTCCTGATTCACAGATTCTCTTAATGACACATATTCATCCGACTTATATGGAATCAGGTATTCATCCTCTAACCCTTGAATATCCTTCTTTTTATTGATAATCGTTATTTTAAATGGGTTCTGAATTGGATTAACAACTTCGGTAGCGTATTTGTAAAGAATATCATCCTTACTATATTCATCCTCAATTTTGTAGTTAATGTCATCGATTTCCCATGTAGCAGAAAACCGATTTCCCGGTAATTCAAAAATACCGGATTCCGATACCTTTACAATATCTATTATCTCTTGGGCGGACTTCGGAAGTGAATGAACAGTCGGGTCTTTCTTCATTAATCCACCAAGCGATTCATTATTTATCATTTTTTTAGCCAATCTTTTTCGCCTCCTGTCTTTTAATTATTTCTTCTAATATAGATAAATAAATCATTATTTTATAACTGTTTCTCTCTATCTGCCTTTGCTTCTTATAAGAATCTGCCAAATACGCTGCTCTGTTATTTTGTGTAAGAGCAGATAATAAAGATTCTTTTCTTTTTTTGCAGAACCGGATATATAAATCCGGTTCGATTTTTGATTCCTCTGTTATACATGAACTGCTCATTAATAACAGAATATCTCGAAGATACAATGCCTTCGTGATATCTTCCTCTGTTAACATATGACCTTCCTGTATCGATTTCTCAATATCAATCAAATGTAAGATATTTTTTTCTATTTCTGTATCCTGAAAAAAAGATGCTATTTCTTTTAATTGATTTATCGTTTTTATCTCCATCCGGTTAAGCTCCTCCACTTCTTTATCCGGATAAATTTCTTCATAAGAATCCAGCTTATCTATAATTTCATAAAGCTTTTTAAATAATTCTTCTTTTTTTCTTTCTTGCTTCTTCATCCATCTGCCTCTTTCTCTCGTTATTTTCAAGTTCAAGAATCCTCATTTCACTACTTTTATTTGGCAATTTTGCAGAGGATTTTAATTCTCTTTTTCTAAACAATACCTTTATAAGTGGAATTCCATTTTCTTTTTTAAAAAATAAATATATCACCGGAACTCCAACGAATGAAGCCGGATATATCGCATTATCAAACGATATTCCACAATATTTTACAGCTATGTAAGTAGTGATAAAACCAACTATTCCTGCCACTAGAATTACTATTAATTCTTCTGTTGTAAATCCTTTCCAGATATCTTTTTTGTATCCGGATATATCTTTACTAAAATTTCTATCCATTCTTATTTCCTTTCTGCTTATCTATCTAGTGCCAAAACACGATTTGCAACATTTTCTGTCATATGACAAACCACTGTAAGTAGCACAACATTTATGATATTCCGGATGATTTTTAAGGTTGCCGGAAGTAAATGATTACTAACCAAAATACTTTCAAAACTAATAAACCCTCCGGATGAGGAGATGAATAAGCTTAGTCCGACTTGTAACGCTACGGCAAGTGTAAATCCATCTAACAAAACAGCAAGGATAGATTTTATATATCTTGGAGTCATTTCTGATACGTGCCGGGAACCGGAGCTGATTCCTGAAAAAGCAATGGACGCATATGGAATTGCTAAGTAGACCTTAAATAGTCTTTTCAGTGCTAATACTACAATGATTCCTCCACATGCCGGAACTATAATTAAATAGAGTATTGTCGGAAATAAAAATACAATATTACTGATACTGCTCATATCATGAATATGATTTGCCAATCCCAGATGATTGATATACCTGCCTGACACATTGGTTAAGCCAACGAGTCCTGTAACAAATTCAAACAGACAGCATATAATGTCAAGGGAATGAACGATAAACCACTCTGTAATTCCAATTCTTACATATAGCATAAGAATTTCAAGTAATGAAATCTGTTCCTTTATATTAATACTTCTTTCTAAAAAACCAATGAGAAAGAAAATGACCGCAAGGTTAACAGCAACCGTAATTAATGTCTGATTCAAATTTTCAATAACATTCCAAATTCCATTTGCAATTGCCCAGTCTTTTGGATTCGTGGTTAGAATACTAATCGTTTGTTCGATAAGAGAATAAAAAATGTCACCTATCATTCCAATTAAATCCTGTTCAATGTCACATAGCTGAACTTCTAATAATAAATTCATAGAACCATTCCTCTCTCTGGTAAGTTAAGAAATTCCCATCAAACCTAATATCTGTGTATGAAAAATCATAATCGCTGCACCGACCAGTGTCATAAGACCTTGTTTAATCTGCGAATTATCATGCTGCGAAAAACCGGGTCCCAATATCGTGAAAGAGTATACAGCAAGAAAAGCGCCAATTGCTGTCACAATACTGGAAATAAAACTGCGAAGCGAATCCATTCCTGCGATTACACCGTTTGTTGCAAACAGTACGTTTGGTGAAAGCATAAAAAGCATTATACTACCAAGAATTACAAATAGCTGTGCGTCACTCATATATCTGTTCTTCATAATTGTTTTGTTATTTAATATAATTTTGTTATCCATCTTTTTGTTCCTCTCTTTCTTTTACATTTCATTCTTTTTGTATAAGTTTTTCTGCCAAAAACTCTATACTTTGTGCTGCTGTTGTTACCGGAAACAGCCTTTTCACTTCCTCTAGTTCTTTTCCGGATTTTATTAATTTTATAAGTGCTTTTATCTGCCTATCCTGATATCCCTCCCCTCTTAATAGCAGCCATTGTTCCATTGTCTTTGTATCCATTTCTGACAGTTGTCTGTCACTTAGTGGCATATCTTTTATTACTTCTTGTGATTTTGCCACCTGTGCCTTAATAAATTCATCACTTAACTCTTTCTGCCAGGATGAATCACTAAAACGATTGATTATCTCACTCGATAGATTCTTTAGAAGCTCTCCATTTATTTCTAATATTTTCTTTTTTTCTTCATACACCTCCTGTTTTTTTATCACGTTTACATATTTTTCTGTTACAAAATTCATTTTTCCTTTGATATGCTTTCTTCTATCAAAGATATAATCTTCTTTTATATAAGGAAACAATGGATGCTTATTCGTTTGTATCTTTTCATCAAGAATCGGGTCAAATCCCCGGATAAATACAATACATTTTCGATTATCCAGCTTTCTTACTTCTCCCGGTGTCATAAGCTCCCTTCCGATAACATCATAGTTACGATTAGAGCCTGCCATGGTACCAAAGGATTCTCCACTGGTTTTCTTATCATAAGTACCCTTATCCATTAACTCAGATATATATTTATAGGTACTCTGTTCATTTCCGCCAAGATAAATGTAAATGTCACAGTTACCAACAATACTTTCCCATATTTTTTCATATTTTTCCTTTATCTGCGACATATTCTGTAAGATTATAACGGCATTCATATTCCGGCTTCGCATAGTGGATATTATTTTTTCAAAATCACTTGGTAATGCAATGTTGGAAAATTCATCCATTAACATCGTAACCGATATTGGCATACTGCCATCACATACCGTATCCGCCACTTCATATAATCGTTGAAATGCCATAGTGTAAAACATTCCAACTACAAAGTTATACGAGGTATCATTATCCGGGATATTCAGAAAAACTGCTTTTTTTGTTTTCCCATCATAATTAACACCTAATCCCAGTTCTTCCAGATGGATATCATCCTCACTTAACAAATCAAGTAAAGCATCGTTATGAAACTTTGAAAGCCTTTGGTCCAGCGTTACAATCACACTTCTTGCTGTATCCGCCGCACTCCTCATTATTTTATTGTAGTTATATATCGCAATGCTCATTGATTTTGGAGATTTACCCATCCGTTTTTCCTCTAGGATTCTTCGATTTTCTCTTTGCTCAAAATCAGAAAACAGTTTATCCAGTTCGGATTCCTTTTTGGAATATGATTCGGGGTCAACTTCATATACCGCCATAGCAACTAGTTCCATAACGGTCCGGAAATTCATTTTCTCCGGGTTACTTTTATAATTTTCAAAGACGTAAGCAATCAGTGCAGTTAATAGCATTTCTGCAGCACCATCAAAAAAAGGGTCTTTCGATTTTGCTTCTTTTGATTCTGTATTTTCCATAATATTGGTTGAAAGCTTCTGAATATCGTTTTCATCCCGGATATAAACAAACGGATTAAATCTTGCAGATTTTAACATCCCTGAACGATTAATTAAATTAATCGCCAGTACCTCATAACCTCTTTCTTCCAAATATCTGCCTTCTTTTTTTACCAATTCCCCTTTCGGGTCTGTTATGATATAGGCACCAGTCATTTGACGTAATAATGGTCTTGCCAATCGGAATGTTTTTCCGGCTCCGGAGCCTCCTACACAAATAATATTGTTATTTAGTCCGGTATTCTGCTTATCGTCCATTGAGACATAAATATTTTCTGTAATTTGTCTTTCATTCGTGTTGATAACAACACGTTCTGTTTGGATATCATTTATAAGCTTCTTGATATGTCTTTTCTTTCGAAGCTCAAAAGAATGCTTTTGTATATTCCTTAAAATAGAAATCACCCCCTTTTTATCTTTTCAATGTATAACTTGTCCTTTTGCTCACCATTATCCCGAAGAATCTTATTTACTTCTTTTGGGTTTGCAAACTTCGCTGTACCAAATTCCTTACCATGTATATAATTGCCCGCAAAATATAGTATATAAAGAAGAAAACATCCCAAAAACGCCTCTATTGCTACTACAAATGTCGCGGTATATTCATTGGTATACGCCTTCCACCAAAGCGGATTTTTAAGACCATACCAATTATTTTTTAACATAGGTTTATAAACTTCATTTAATTCCGTTCGCCATTGCGCATAGCTATATCCACTCTTTGCCGGCAGGGATAAGTAGATTCCCATCCATAAACCAAATAAAAGGACTGCTATTATCATAATGGTATACATTTTTTTATCCTTGAAGCGTGGCTGCATGAACCTTACCTCCTTGTATTGCTCTATCCGGTATCTTTTCCCGATTCTGCTCCATCTTTTTTAAGAAAGAAATATCTTCATTCAAAAATGCATTTAAACTACTGTTATCTGTAATTCGTCCAGCTTCCAAACCGGTTTTCCGCTCTTTGATTACAACTTCTTCCCCTTCTTCTAAAATCAGAAGAAGCGAATCATCAACGCCTGCTTTTACTTTGTTATATGGCAGTTCTGCGTGATAGCCTCTATTATTTGAATAAATGGTGCAATCAAACTGAACCCCTTCCATCTCCGGCAGGATTAATACATTATCTCTTGGAATTGCGATAATTCGCTTAGTACGCTGGGTCTCCGCCTGACTTTCTTTTGCCAGCAGTTCTTTTACCTCTGGCAGTTTCGCATTTATTTCCTTTTCAGCTTCGCTACTACTGGGGCTATTTTTATCCAATACCGATAAATACTGCTCATATTCATTTTTACTATTTAATATCACCCATTCATCCTCGGCAACATCAGAATATCGCTTTATCATTTTGTTCACTGACTTTATAAATGGAGCCAAATCACTGACTGTCATATTCTGCTTTACCGAATAAGTAATTGATGTTTCTTTATTTTCACTTAGAACTGTACACTTATAAGAATTATCCGGCTGCTTATCAAATCGAAGCGTAATTTCAGAAATATTTGGATTTGCAAGATAAATACTATTCTCACCTTCCCTTTCTTTCAGAAAGGCTTCATATTTGGAAACAGAGGAAAACAGCATTACTTCATCGTGAAGCTTTCCTTTGTCTTTCATTTCTTTTTTCATATTTTCCCAGTGTTGCTCTCCATCATTTCCGGAATTCTTTCCTTGAATATCTGAGTAATGAGTGAATTCACCATGACTAAATTCTTCACATCTCTGCTTTTCTCCATTTGCATATACTTCGTATGTCGTACAGATATACGTTCTGTCGTCATATTCTTTCGTAGCTGTAGAAGCTTCAATATGATTTTCCGGATTGGAGAGGTCACATAGTACGATTTTTTTATCCGTATCCAAAATGTCTTTCATTGCAGTGATACTGGTAAGTGCTTCATCCGTTTTTTCCGTCTTAACCGTCTCACTTCCCTTTAATACAGAAAAGATACTATCCGATAAGCCAAATGCGTGTAATTCAACGCCTTGATTCATCATTTCGTTAAATAATTCCTGATGATTAAATGCAAAGCTGTTTGTCTGCATATAATCTTCATACGTTATTTCTCCTGTATTTCTATTCTTAATACCGGCAATTTCCTTTTCTTTTTCTTTTATCTTATTTTCACAATCTTGCAAATTTTTCTCTGCCTGTTTATATTCTTCGGAATCCTTTTTTCCTTCCTGCGAAAGATTTTCTATGATTCCTTCGTATTGAACCTTCTCTTTCTTCAGGCTTTCAATCTCCAGTTCCAATTCGCTTATTTTCGATTCGTTGAACTTTAATTCTTCTTCCGCAATTTTATCAATGATAACCTTATAAATATCCGCCTGTGCAGCCGGAACCATAATTTGGAAGACTCCATCTGTAAGGTTTAAATCCGGCATTAATGTGTAAGTAAGCTTATGCTGCTTTGCCATGTCATAAAACCGGTCAGCCGATGTATCGCTGATATTAATAATGGTTCGTTCCTCTGCACCATATAACCGGATAAATTCTTCATATTTCATACCACCAATATGTATTTTCTGACGCGCTTTTATTAAATCGTACTCCGCTTTTGTCATTTCCTTTCTCATTCTTTCATTGTCACGATTTACCGCCCAACGATTATAATTTGGTATAACCGTCACAAGAAATTTCAAAAATTTTAATGCATCTTTTATCGTAGCTCCGCTTAATCTTAAAAACATTTCTGTTCCCTGAAATGCAACTTTAATTAATTCTACTTCTTCCACTTCTCGTTACCTCCTTTACTAGTGTCTCATCTTTTCTGTCTGAAATATCATTACCGTATTTTTTCTTTATACGGGATAACGCTAATTTTTGTTTTTTGATTCGCTTTAAATCCTGATTTGTTTTCTCACTCGCTATTTCATATTCACTTATATATTTATCTATGGTTTCCTTATCATAAGGAGACTTCTTTATAATTTCACTGGCTTTCTTTTTCTCGTCTTTATTCTCCGGTTCAGCCGATTCATCACCTGTTAAAATTGCATAAGCATTTACAACCTCCTGCAACTGTTCCATCTTAAAATCTTCTATCTTCTGATTCTGCTTTAATTCCTTTTCCATACTGGAAAATTCTTTGTAAAGCGTATCAATATCATCGAAAGAATGAATATTATATTGCTTTATAACGAGTAGCTCTTGGGATGCACGTTGCAGCTCATCCGCTTTTCTCTTTACCATAAATGAACCCGGATAATTTTGATATGCCGGAATTACATTTTTAATTCGCAACATTTGTCTTACCAACACTTTGTCTGAAAAAGACATATCTTTATATTTTTTATATTTCACCTTCGTCCTTACTTCAGCCGGGGTGTGCTCTAGTCCTTTTAATGCCGGTGGCATGGTCGATAGCCTTGCCTGTCCGGTTTTGAAATGAATTCGTTCGATGATTCCTTCCGGTGTATAAGAAAATCCCATTGTCTTTTCTTTCAACCTCCGCGACCTTCCCATACCGGGTTTTCGAATGGAAACAGATTTTCCAAAATTAAATCGATATCCCAACTCTTTCATGTTGGTTACAAATTCTTCCCAGCTCCGGCTTTTATCAATGCAGGAATCAATATCGCCCTTTACGATATTGGTCCAATTAATTTTCTTACTATACTTGCTATAATGGTAAATTTCTTTTTTCTCTCCGTTATATTCCACTTCATCCACATGATATTGTAGAACCGGAGCATCATTTTCCATACATAACCGGTCAACAATGGGTTGTATTTCCTGTTCCCAGTCACCATCTTTATAATGGTATTTATATCCGCTCCGATAATTAACGGAGTTAAAAATAATATGGGTATGTAAATGCTCCCCATCGTCATGGAGTGCATATACCACTTCATATCCCGGAAGATATTCTGCAACAAACCCCTTTGTTATTTTCCACAACTGTTCCTTTGCAACCTCGCCCGGTCGAAACGAAATCACGAAATGATACCCCTGCCTGCCATCGGTTTTTCCGTAGGCTTCTTTTGTGGCAATCATGTCATTGTAGGCACTTGTTATCAGGCATCCCTGCGTTGCCTGATATTTATACCCATTCTCAACCGCTACCTTTTCTTCTTTTAAAATATAGTCAATCGCGTTTTTAAGATGGCATCCTTTCCTTCCGGATTTGGAAGACTTCATGTGCATCATTTTTGTAATTGCCATATCCAATATCCTTTCCTGTAACAAGCCATTAACTTCCTATTTCTCATCTTTGGTTTCGATATACAAAATAACAATTCCCAATATCACCATAATAAGTAATAGGAAAAGTATGTAGTATTTATAAAACTCTGAAAGTTTTATTTCTTCCGGCAAATCTGCGAGCACTCCTAATCCTAAAAGTGCAATGGCTAACATCGAAAAGCCTACAGCAATCTGATGTTTTTTTTCTTTTAATGCGATTCTACAAAACTTAAAGCATACAATCGCATATAAAACTGATATAATCAGTGTTTTAAAAAACATTTTCCGTATCACCGCCTTTCTTTAACCCTTATTTAGCATTCATAAATTAAAATGTTAGCTTTTTACAAAACTTGTAACATGAATATTCATCTTCCAGTTGTTTTGTCAGTTCTTCTATTCTTTCTTTGTTTTCTTCCATTTCTTCATCATATACAGTCTCTTTGTTATACTGGAAATAAATTTGATTAATTTTGTCTTCTTTTATGCATTCTTCTAATTCCTGTTGCCGTTCTTCATACCTATCTACTTTCATTGTAGCCACAATAAATAGGGAAAAAGATATGAAAGCTAATATGAACAAAAACTCTGCCGCTA
>JAFQCM010000060.1 GCA_017399445.1 Lachnospiraceae bacterium
ACTTGCGGATAATGCAGAGATTTTTAAAAAGCTTCCATTAAAATTTAGAGGAAACTATGAGTTGTTTTCTGTATATCAGGATAGTGTCGAATGGATTATTGCAAAACCTAAGAAAGAATTGCGCTTAAATGCACTGCGCTATGATAGGAGTCAGATCGAGAAAACTGCAGGTTTGAATTGTGCTTTGTATTTTAATAAATTAAATTACTATACAAAAGAAACTATGTTGAATGAGGGTATTCCGTTCATTTTAGAGGGAAAGCAAGTGTTTCTGCCATTCCTTGGAATGCTTTTGTCGGAAAAGGATGATAGAAGGTTAGTGCCGGTACACACAATTTCGTTTTTAACACAAAAGCTCATATTATGTGCTTTGTATGAAAAATGGAATGATATGAATGCGACAAAGATTGCAGAAAAGCTTGGTGTTACCAAAATGTCGGTAAGTAGATGCCTGGATGAAATAGAGTATTTGGACATTAAGATACTGGATAAGTCTGGAAAAACAAGAAAAGTATCGGTTAATGAAGAAATCAGAGTACTATGGGAAGAAATTAAGCCGGTATTGAGGAATCCGGTTATAGCAAGATTTCAGTTAGCAGAGGATATTCGGTTGGATAAGAAAGCCGGTATATCTGCACTTTGCGAATTTTCCATGCTATCAGATAATGTGTATCCTACTTATGCGGTCACAAAGGGCGATTTAAAAGAAACAAATATTAAAAAAATACGACAAATATCTATTGGAGAAGAAATTGGTTGTGAAGTATTGGAACTTGGCTATTTTATTGAGTACAACGGAAAAATGGTACAAGATCCTCTTAGTGTAATGTTAAGCTTATCTGCAGAAGATTTGGAAGATGAAAGAGTACAGATTTGTATTGAGGAAATGTTGGAGGAGTACGTATGGTAAGAGGATTAGATACATTCAGAGAATATTTTAGAGGTTTTGAAAATCAGTATGTTTTAATAGGTGGTGCTGCCTGTAATATTTTGTTTGCAAATAACGAAGGACAATTTAGGGCAACAAGAGATTTAGATATGGTACTGATTGTAGAGGCATTGACACCGGAATTTGGAGAGAAATTCTGGGAGTTTGTAGAAGCTGGACAATACAGAAATAAAGCAACCAGTGCGGGAAAACCACAGTTCTACAGATTTGATAAACCAGAAAAAGAAGCATATCCGAAGATGATAGAGCTTTTTGCTAGAACGGATTTTGAATTAAAAGAGATGGATGGGTTGACACCAATTCATATCGATGACGAGGTATCCAGTCTTTCTGCTATTTTGCTGAATGAAGATTATTATAATGTATTACTTGCGGGTAGGGAGGTAGTACAGGAATTATCAGTACTAAGACCGGAATATTTAATTCTTTTTAAGGCAAAAGCATACTTGGATTTAAGTGATAGAAAAGAAAAGGGAGAGAATGTTGATTCACGTGATATACGAAAACATAAGAATGATATTCTTCGAATTGCAGTAGAGTTTGTTTTGGAAAGCGTTACTACTTTGCCGACAACAGTCATTAAAGATATGGAACAATTTATTATCCGACTGGAAGCAGAACCCTTTGATGCAGGAGTGTTGAAAAACTACGGTGTAGGTAATGAGGAATTAGTAGATAATCTCAGAAAACTGTATAATATGTCATCAAATTAATAACGAGATTTTTTGGAGCTTATCAGCAGTGTGATAGAATCCGTTGATTGTTCCGCAATTGTTAATATTAAAGTTATATGTTATGATGTGAGTGATAACTTCCGCCTTGCAAAGGAGAAAACATATATGGTCAATTACTATTTAATAACTGCGGTTTTGGCAGTAATTAATTTATTTGTTTTGATTTTTATTTTTGAACCAAAGAAAACTA
>JAFQCM010000061.1 GCA_017399445.1 Lachnospiraceae bacterium
AATACCTTACGCTTTCCGCTCATGTCTCCATGTCGCAAATAAATATGTATCACCCATGCCAAAATTGGTGGAATGATAAACATCAAAATATTAACCATCTCCATAACTCTCCCCCTTAAATAAAAATCCTGATATAAAGTAAAGATTTCTTTCATACTTTATATCAGGACTCTGATTCTGAATCTTTCGCCGCTATATCCCTGCTATATATTTACCAGTATAAATCAACTTGTTCTTTTGCTGATTCTCTCACTAACGCATACTTTTCCATCAATTTTTGTATTGCGTCTTCTTTGGTATTTCCCAACTCTTTGATTACTTCAACCAGCTTAGAAATACTTTCTTGAGTTACTTCTGTAGTCACTCGCTCTGTTACTTCTTCTGTCACTCGCTCTGTTACTTCTTCTGTCACTCGCTCCGTTATTTCTGCCGTAAGTGTCTCGGTTACCTCTTTCACAGCCTTTTCATGTTCAATTCTTCTTGTTTCCTGCACATCATACGCTTGAAAATTCTCAAATAACATTCCCATTTTGCGCTCCTTAATCTGCTCTGTAAATGCTTCGATCTCTTCTTCCGGAACATTTATCTTCGTTAACAGAGCTGCCGTTATCTTTGCAATTACCTTTAACAGATACTCTGGTGTTTCTTTAAAAGTTCTTTCAAGATGCTCTTTTGGTACATTTTCGCCCAATCTTACAAAATCATCCATCTGCCAAACCTTACTTATCATAAAGACTACAGACAATTCATCCTTCTTCTCCATGAGCTCTTCATCACTATAATCCTTTAATTGTACCCGTTTGCACTTCATTTGTGGCAAAAATTCCTCAAATACATCACTTAAAAGAATTCTATCTTTTAATTCCATTTCACCTTCCCACTTTTCCATTCCTTCGTAATAAACAATAGGTAAAACCGGTGGGTATTTAAAATCCTTGGTTGTACTGATTCCTTTATGCTTCATTTCCATTTGTTTCTCATAGTCTTCCCAAATATATACCATATATCTGAGTATCTGCATAACTACATTATAATCAATACTTGACTTATGTTCAATAAGGGTCAGTAAATAAAAAGGTTCCCTTTCCTCACTTGAAATATCTCTAAGATATATCTTATTTACAACATCTGACTGTCGTTCCTCCATAAACATATGAATATACCGATTTGATACATTTTCTATGTCTTCTGGCTGCACATTCTGAAAAATCGGCATATCGGTATACCCTCGGACAAATTGTGCACATAAAATAGGATCTTCAAAAATCATCTTTCCTGAACTGTCTCGTTTTTTAGAATTGTGTTCTATTTCTTTACTTTCTTCCATTTGTACGCCTTTCTTTTGTACACGGAATACAGTAAAAAACGAATATTCCACCATATCCCATGTATTTGTATTATTAAATTATTTTTTGGGATATTTCTGTAGAAATTCTCCGATTCAGAATAGATGTTACTGTTCCAGTAACAAGTAGATTCATCTTGTAGTGAAAATTGAGATAATAGATTATCATAGAATTCTCTGATATGATGTTTCCAAGAACACTATAACAAAAAAAGTTCTCTTGCACAAGAAAATTCTGATATAAAGTATGAAATTGTCAAGGTACCATTATTGTTCATTTTGCACATAAATTTTAAACTATTTTTAAACTATCACCTAACGTCATCTTTATGTGGTATACTGCTTTTGTCAGTTCTGACATTATGGTACATTACATGTACTATCTTACATTCTGGCAGTTCGCCAAACATTTTCAATTTATATTTATTACAAAGGAGTAATTCTATGAATCAAATCAAAAACAAGTCAACACAATCCACAAACTTTACCCTACAAGACGCACTTGGCAAAGAAACAACCGTCGAACAGGCAATTTCACTTATTAAAACAGATTCTATAACATATCAGAAATTTCTAACCTTTCCTGAACCAGTCCAACATAATATCTTAGGTTTCATAACTGGAAAACATGGTCTTAAAATCACTTATGATTCCTTCTTCCAATCCATTCTCTCACCTTATCAACATCCAAAACGAATCGAAAGTCTCCTCTCTGCTATTTTTGAAGAAGAAGTACATATCAAGGAAATACTTCCTCGTGAA
>JAFQCM010000062.1 GCA_017399445.1 Lachnospiraceae bacterium
CTAAAAAACAAAAAAGCACAAATCGAAAATCCATAACCTGATAAAAATCAGTCGAAGCTATGTCCATCATCAATAAAATTGGCAACGTCACTTTGAAGTTTAAATGATTTAATTTATTTATAAAGCTTTCATCCAGCATTTTCATGCATCGCAAAATATATCCTGCCATCATCACCAAAAAAACGGGAACAGTAGCATTAAAACAAAATAGTAAATTATTCATTTTAGTTATACACAATACTCTTTGCTACGTTTTCTGCATTCTGCTTATCAGTCAAAACTTCTATAATAGCAAGAGCAAACTCTATTGTTGTCCCTACTCCTCTGCTCGTAATAATATTTCCATCTACACATACATCTTCATAAGAAATCATCGCTTCTTTTAAGTCATTTTCCATATTCTGATAGCAGCATGCCTTTTTCCCTTTTAATAATCCTCTTTTTCCGAATATGGTAGGTGCCGCACAAATTGCTGCAATATATTTTCCCTTTGACGCAAAATAATCAATTTGCTCCATCAATGGCTCATAGGCTTCCAAATTCATAAATCCCGGCTTTCCTCCCGGTAAAACCAACATATCTGCATCATCACAGTTTATCTCCTCAAAGCTTCTATCTGCTTTCACACAAATATCATGGACACCGAGCACCTCATTATTCCCCGTAATAGTAACAGTTTCCAGCTTAATCCCTGCTCTACGCACTAAATCCACCACAGTCATGGCTTCTACTTCTTCATAGCCTTCCGCTAGAAATAAATATACTTTTTTCATAATCATTCAACCTCTCTGTTTTTTATTTATATCTGTTGCGGATCCACATGTTATATTGTAATGCGTATTTATCACTTCGTAAATTACCCACTTTTTTGTAGGTATACCTAAGATTATGGAATCAAACCTTTTTCCCTTAGGATATCTTCTTTTCCCTGTACCATCAAATAGTCAATGCCTATATGTTGCATAATTTTTAATGCCTCTAGTATTTGCTCGCCCATTTCCCCGGTTAATGAATATTCCACATGTAATGGATATCCTTGAAAAGTTTTCTTTTCTACAAAACCATATTCTATTAGCTCATTTAGCTGCTCTAATAGCATTTTCTGAGTAATACCATCTATATCTCTTTCCAGCTTTGCTAAGGATGTTGGTCCCAAGCGAAGTCTCCATAAAATAATAGATTTCCATTTTCCCTTTATCATGTCATGTATAAGTTCTAATGGACATGTAAATTCTTCTCGCACTTTCATAATATCTATCTCCTATCCGCTTGGCAAAGCTAAAACGGGACGCCTTTCGGCATCCCGTTACCCACATTATGTTATAAAATTTAAGCTTTATATATTAAGCTTCCTCGTCCGGCTCTAATAAAGCCTTCTCATAGCTTTCAAGAATTGTCTTCTGAATTGTTTCTCGTGTGGAAGAATTGATTGGATGTGCGATATCTCTATATTCGCCATCTGCTGATTTCTTACTTGGCATAGCAATAAAGAGCCCCTTTTCTCCTTCAATCACCTTGATATCATGAACTACAAATTCATCATCAAGAGTAATAGAAACTACTGCCTTCATCTTTCCTTCCTTTGTAATTTTGCGAACGCGTACATCTGTAATCGTCATTCTTAAGATCCCCCTTTGCA
>JAFQCM010000004.1 GCA_017399445.1 Lachnospiraceae bacterium
CTGGATAAGATAGCGGCACAAAACCAAAATGTAATACGAAAATGGTGTTTAAGTATATTGAAATTATTAGAAATTAATGGGAAGAAAATGTCTATGCCTCGGAAACGATTTAACATAAGCATGAATCCAGTTAAATATTTGGAAAAAATACTATCTCTTTAAAAAATAGAATTTACAAGAATGAGGCTGGATAAACATTCATGCGTTTGTCGTGGCAGCAATTTGGCTATACTTGAAATCTTCTTGAGGTTATGGTAAAATGAGGCAAATAGGCGAAGATATGTTTATATATTCGAATGTATGATACGAAAGGGAAAGAAAATGAAGAAAGGTATATTTACAAAAAACAGTTTTAAGAGGCTATTGGCTTATTTGATTGCATTTGTGTTCATATGTGCGATTAATCAGAAGATGGAAGTTAGGGCTGATTCAAGTACAACCATCTCTTTTGGTGAAACATATGAAGGAACTACTGCAAACGGGGGAATAAACAAGTATTATTTTGAACTTCCGGAGGCAGGTCGTATTACAATTAATTTAAACAGTCAAAGCTGGCTGGGGTGGGAACTTTTGGATTCAAGTTATAATGATATAGACAGTGCTGGAAAAACAGGTACCAGCCGTGTGGTTTATGACTTAATACCGGGAAAATATGAATTGAATATTATGCAGGATTATAATCATAATAAATCAGATTACACAGTATTAGTTCACTTTGAATCCGCACACGAAACCTTTACATATGACAATAATATGTATATCGATGTGGCAACACAGGCAGCCATTCCTTATTCTCAGAAGATTATAGGACAATTGGCTGTCAATGATACGATTGATTATTATAAGTTAGAGATGCCATTTGATGGAACGGTGAAATTTTCATTGCTTGCAAATATGAGAGAAGTTAAAATGACTATTCGTAATTCTCAGGATGAAGTTTTAGATTTTGCTTATTTCAAAGAAAATGGATTAAATTATTCTTGCGCGTTGAAGAAAGGAACGTATTACCTTTGTTTTACACAGGTTTATGGTACGGGAACTTATTGGTTTACAGCAAGTTCTGAGATAAAAACGCCTGTGAACGTGGCGGTCAATGCTTCCTCAGCAACATCTGTAAAAGTCACAGCAACAAAGAGTGGGGAAATTTCAGGATACGAGATTCGATATAAAAAAGGTTCCGGCTCATGGAAGAATATTGTGAAAACGGGAAATAAGAATTTAAATACCAATATTACAGATTTAGCACCAGGAACTTATAACGTGCAGGTTCGTGCTTATTGTGCCGTTTCAGGAAAGAAGTATTATTCGAATTGGAGCGATATAAAGAGTGTAACTTGTCAGTTGAAAAAACCAACAAGTTTAAAAGTTAAAAATTCTGTTTCTAAGGGGATGAAAATTACTGCCAAGAAAAGTGGAACGATTACTGGTTATACCATTCGTTATAAGAAAAATTCAGGTTCATGGAAGAGTGTTAAAGTAAAAACAAATAAGAATTTAAATAAGACCATTAAAAAGTTAAAGAAGGGTTCTGTCTACAAAGTACAGGTTCGTACTTATTGTGTTGTTTCCGGTAAGACATATCATTCACAGTGGAGCAATACAGTTAGTGTAAAAATCAAAAAATAGTTAAAGCAAAATGAAAGGGACGCAAACGAAACAGGAGTTTGCGTTCTTTCTTTTTTATTTATAGGAAACAAATAATTCATATCCAGTAGGGGTGCAAGGTGATAGCTAAGGAAGGAAACTTGTACTATTGATTAAACGGCGAACTGTTATATGCTAGCAGTCCGCCGTCTATAAAATATGGGGGAAATATGAGTGGAATACAGGCTTATTACATGGTATAATGGAGAGCGAAAATTTGAATTATCACTTGAGGTGTAAGAAGAGTAAGGAAGGATACTTAAGGAAAGAAAGATGCTGGATATATTAATTGTAGAAGATAACAAAGAAATAGGTATTTTGCTGTGTGATTTTTTGCGTAAAGAGAATTATACGGTTAGTGTAGCCCAGACTGGTGAAAAAGCTTTGGAATTGTATGAAAAATATGGAGCTAAAGTGATTGTGTTGGATATTATGCTTCCCGGAATGGATGGATTTGCGGTTTGTTCTAAGATTAGGGAGACTTCCAATACCCATATTTTAATAGCTAGTGCCAAGGTGGAAAAGAATGATAAATTAAAAGGCTTAAATCTTGGTGCAGATGATTACATTGAGAAACCTTATGATGTAGATATTTTAATTGCCAAGATTAAAGGCATTTTTAAAAGAAAATATGGTCAGGAAGAGATTGTAGAAGGGAATATCCGATTGAACACTGTGCAGCAGTCTTTATATGTAGATGGGCAGAAAAAAGAAGTTACCGAAAAGGAGTTTGAACTGTTAAAGTTGCTAATCGAGAATAAGAATGTAACCATGAAAAAGGAGTATTTGTTTAATACCGTTTGGGGAAGTGACAGTGAGTCGGAAATTCAAACACTGACAGTACATATTAAGTGGCTTAGGGAAAAAATAGAAGAAGAACCAAAAAAGCCCAAGCATATTATTACAGAGTGGGGAGTAGGGTATCGGTTTGAGTAAGTTTAAAATTTTAACACTTTGGATTGTCATTGTTGAGATGTTGCTTATATTGTTGGCGAATGGATTGTATTTTTATCAAAATAATGACAGTGACGGAAGATTATATCTTGTGGAAGCAAGGCGTGTGATTAAGGAAATAGAAGAACAGAAACTAGAGGCTTCCCAAATAGAAGCAATGAATTTAAATAAGTATGAGACGTTAGTAAAAGTCAGAGAATTTGCCAGGGGAGAAGCCTGTGATAACGATTATTTAGTGGAAGAAATAGCCGGTAAACTATACCGAATAGAATATGCAGAGGAAAGAAGCTCACGATTACCTTTGTACATAAATCTCTCGTTGTTTGGTATGATGATCGTGACAATTATTGTGCTCGTATATGTGCATAATAAAGTCTTAAAACCTTTTCATGATATGAGTAATTTATCTTATGAGCTGGCGAAAGGGAATTTGTCCATGCCTGTAAAAGAAGAAAAAAGTAAGTTGTTTGGGCGTTTCCTGTGGGGAATGGACATGCTTCGCGAAAAGTTGGAGGATAACAAGGAGAGAGAACTTGAATTTCAAAAGGAGCGGAAGACATTGATTCTTTCATTGTCCCATGATATTAAAACACCCCTTTCTTCCATTGAATTGTATTCGAAAGCGTTGTTGGAGGATTTGTACCACACACAGGAGAAAAAGGACGAAGCTTTGCAGGGTATTGTAAGGAATGTGAAAGAAATAAAGGGGTACGTGGATGAAATTGTAACTGCATCCAGAGAAGATTTTCTGAATTTGGAAGTAAGTATGGGAGAGTATTACCTTTCAGAGGTTATGAAAGTCACAGAAAGCTATTATAAGGATAAGTTGTCTGTAATTCACACCGAATTTCAAGTGGAAGAAATTTCAGAATGTATTCTCAAAGGGGATAAGAACCGTATGGTTGAGGTTCTGCAAAATGTTATGGAAAATGCCATAAAATATGGTGACGGTAAGAGTATCCGCATTTCCTTTGGAGAGGAAGAGGACTGTAAATTAGTACATATTGAGAATTCAGGTTGTAATCTGAAAAAAGAGGAACTTTCAAATCTTTTTGATTCCTTTTATCGTGGAAGCAATAGTACCGGTATGAAAGGGAGCGGTCTCGGGCTTTATATTTGTAAAACACTGATGCGTAAAATGGATGGTGAAATCTTTGCTGAGATGAAAAAAGATAGTTTTTGTGTGACCATAGTAGTTAGAAAAGCATAAGGGTATGAAGACTTCAGAGTTATATTTATGACTCTGAAGTTTTACATTTAATGATTATTTAATAATTCCTTTTGTAGAATGAGTTTAGAACCAAGAGAAAGGAGTTTAAAAAAATGTATTTAAACATACTAAAAAAAGATTTAAGACGAAAAAAGACAATGAATATTATTGTTTTAATATTTGTTGTCCTTGCCACCATGCTTGTGGCATCAAGTGTTAATAACATTGTAAATGTTACTACGGCACTGGAAGATTATTATGAAATGGCAAATATGCCTGATTATTTTTTGTATACTACGAACAAAAATCTTGCTGTTGACATTGATGAAACGCTAAATTCGGCAAGTGCAGTAGATAGTTATCAGGTGGAAGAAGTGTTGTATTTAACTGGCGATAACTTTATCTATGAAAATGAGGATATAGAGGGTTATGGCGGTGCGTGTATAGTTCAAAGTGACATTTGTTTGAATTATTTTCTTTCTGACGGTAGTATCCTTGAAAACGTTAATCCGGGTGAACTTTATATGACAGAAAGTAAGGCAAATGCTATGGGCGTTGAGGTGGGTGATAAACTTACCATAGAAGTAAATGGTATAAGCCGTGAATTTGTCCTTGCAGATAAAATAAAGGATGCATTTACAGGCGGAAGTGGAATTACAATGTGTCGCTATATATTAAGTGAAGGGGATTTTGAGTATTTTCTGTCAGCAGAAAATACAGAGGAAGTATATGGCTGTTCTTTTGTATATATATATTCATCTGATATGGACACGGCTTTGCCACAGATGAAATCCCTTGTAGACAACAGTAATCTCCCAGCAGACAGAACCCTTATGAAAACATTATATATTTTTGACATGATAGTGGTAGGCATTTTGCTTGTGGTAAGTGTTATTCTTATTTTGGTTGCATTTGCAGTTTTGCGTTTCACGATTACTTTCACACTTTCTGAAGAATTCCGTGAAATCGGTGTAATGAAAGCTATTGGTATCAGCAATTTTGGAATCAGGACCTTATACCTTGTGAAATATATGGGACTTTCCATAATTGGTGCAACTATTGGGACTGTTCTTAGCTTCCCGTTTGGTAAAATGCTTATGGATGTTTCCTCCCAGTCAATTATTATGGGAAATCAAAATACAGTTTTGACCAATCTTCTTTGCACCATCCTTGTCATTGTAGTTATTTTACTGTTTAGTTACAGATGTACGGGAAAGGTTAAGAACATGACTCCTATTGACGCCATCAGAAACGGTCAGACAGGGGAACGTTTCCGTAAAAAGAGTCTTATGAGTTTGGGAAAATCAAAGCTTTCTGGAACGCCGTTCCTTGCACTTAACGACATTGTAAGCAGTCCGAAGCGTTACAGTATAATAGGTTTTACAATTTTCCTTTGTCTAACCCTTATGCTTATACTTTCAATTACTGTATTTACTGCAAAAAATGGCGGTCTTTCTACAACATTTGGATGGGCGGACTGTGATGTGTATCTTAACAGTAAAATGAATAAGGAATGCATGGCAGAAGACGGACATGAAAAACTTGAAAAACATCTTAATGAAATGGAAAAAAATCTTTCAGAACATAATATTCCGGCTAAGTGCTATCAGGAAATGGCGTTTACACTGCCTGTATCTTTCGGAGAGAACGAGAGCAATATTCTTGTATTCCAAGGTGTAGGTACAACTATGGATATGTACGAATATACTGTAGGTACAGCTCCGCAGAATACCGATGAAATCGCAATTACACGACTTGCTGCGGATAAGTTGAACGTAAATATTGGTGATACGGTTACCATTACAACGGTTGATGGGGATAAAGAATATATTATTTCAGCGTTTTTCCAGGCTATGGGTAGTAATCAGGGCGTAGTACTCAGACTTCATAGTGATGAGTATATCAATTATGTTCAGGCAAATGGGACTATGAATGCACAGATTATGTTTACGGATAATCCGGACAAAAAGGAAATTGAAAGTCGAATAGAAGAAATTCAGAAAATTTTTCCGGAGTATGAAGATATAGAAACCTGTGCCGAAGTAGTGGCGGATATGTTAGCGATTACTGATACACTTGCAATGGTAAAATCCATTATGGTTATACTAACTGTAATTATAGCGGCACTTGTTACTGTGCTTATGGAACGTTCTTTTATTGCAAAGGAGCAGGGAGAAATCGCACTTATGAAAGCCATAGGTACAAGAAATGGAACAATCTATGCATATCATGCGTTAAGATTTTTATTTGTGGGAATTATTGCGGTGATTTTGGGTGCAATTTTCGCATTGCCGATTACACAGCTTTGTATGAACCCGATATTTAAAATGATGGGTATGGAAATTGGAGTCGATTTCAGTATTAATCTGATAGAAATGTTCCTGACATTCCCGGGTATAATACTTGTAACAATAACATTAAGTGCATTCTTGACTTCACTTTATACAAGAAAAATCAAGTCATCCGATACTGCTAACATTGAATAAGAAAGGAAACTATTATGAATATTTTAGAAGTAAAAGACCTCTGTAAAACATATATCGTAAACAAACGCCAGAACAACGTTTTAAAAAATGTAAACTTTACCGTTTCTGAAGGGGAAATGGTAGCTATTATGGGGCCGTCAGGTTCCGGTAAATCAACTCTTTTATATGCGGTTTCGGGTATGGATTCCATTACCGCAGGCGAAGTGAAATTTTGTGGAAAGAATATTGCCAAAATGGGTGAAAAGGAGCTTGCAGACTTACGCCTTGATGAAATGGGCTTTATTTTTCAGCAGATGTATATGCTTAAAAATCTGAGTGTTCTCGACAATATTATTCTTCCTGCGGTACAATCTAAGAAGAATACCGAAACACGTAAGGAAACGGTTTTACGTGGACAGGACTTAATGCGTAAGTTAGGTATTATTGACATTGCCGATAATGACATCAATGAAGTTTCGGGAGGGCAGCTTCAGAGAGCCTGCATCTGTAGAAGTATGATTAATATGCCAAAGATTTTATTTGCGGATGAACCTACGGGAGCTTTGAACAGAACTGCGTCAAATGAGGTAATGGAGGAACTGGTAAAGTTAAACAAAGAAGGAACAACGATTATGATGGTAACACATGATGCAAAGGTGGCCGCAAAGTGTTCCAGAGTTTTGTATATTGTAGATGGTAACATTAAGGGCGAGTATATAAGTCCTAAAGACTTAGAGATAAAAGAGAAGGATAGGGAGAGATTATTAAATAACTGGCTATTGGAACTGGGATGGTAAGTATATTTTCCTTCCTTGACGCATTCAGTTCTTTATCGAGGGAATGCTAGAACATAATTAAGAAATAAGCAGATTTTACATGGCTATAAGCTGTATTTTTTATAAGCTATATTTTTAGAGAATATATAGAAAGAGGTTTGCCCAGCAATATGGTGCAAACCTCTTGGCGTTTACTCATATAACAGGGAACTTCCCTGCTCATTGTTTTTTGGAACAGTATTCCAGGTGCTATTGATTGAGAAATAATTGCAAGAAATTGGGAGAGGTTGTTGGAAAAAGAATGTATGTTGTGGTATGCTAGAGAAGATGGAGTTTGCTGGTGCATGCCTAAATTTTGCAAAGCAGATTGCAGAAGAGAAACATTGTTATAAAATGATGTTACTTACCGGTTCCAAGGAAGAAAGTACATTGAATTTCTATTGAAATGCAGGGTATAACAGTTCGGATAAGACTGGGTTTATCCAGTGGATTGATATGTAAAACATGGAGGATAATTATGATATATGAATTGGCAAAAAAAGATGATTTACAAACTGTATACAAAGTAGTACAGCATACCATAAAAACAACCTATCCAAAATACTATCCGGCAGAAGTGGTGGATTTTTTCTGCGAGCATCATAGTAAGGATGCTATAGCAAAGGATATTGAAAACGGGTATGTAAGCGTTCTTAAAATAGAGGAAAATATCGTAGCAACAGGCTGTTTCGTGGACAATCACATCACAAGAGTTTATGTGTTGCCGGAATACCAGAAAAAGGGTTATGGCACGTTTATTATGAAAAATATAGAAGCTTCGATTAGCGAAAAATATGATAAGGCATATTTGGATGCTTCATTGCCGGCAGCAGCGCTTTATGAGAAACTGGGTTTTTCAACCATAAAGCATGAGCGTTATCCTGTAGGAAATGGAGTGATACTTGCGTATGAAGTTATGGAAAAAGAGCTTCATAAGAAGGTAAAGACAGGCAAATGCCATAGTGTGCCCAATGTGATGGAGAATGGGAAAATAGAACTTTCTGAGCAATGGGAATGGACAAGCGGAGATTATTCTAAGGGAGAATCTTTGCTGGTAGAGGTGTAGGATGAAAAATGAATTTGAATACAAAAAAGCAACAGCAGAAGATATTGATGAACTGGTAAGAACAAGGATTATAGTTCTTCGTGCCGCTAACAAATTGTCTGATGATGTGGATATGTCTGTGGTGGAGAAGGAGTCTTGTGCATATTATAATTGGGCATTGGAAACCGGAGAGCATATAGCATATTTAGTATATGATAAAGAAAAGTTTATTGGTGCAGGCGGTGTTAGCTTTTATCAGGTTATGCCGACATACCATAATCCAAGTGGTAAAAAGGCATATATTATGAATATGTATACTGCCCCGGAATATCGCAGGCAGGGAATTGCAATTCACACATTGGATTTACTGGTAAAAGATGCGAAGGCGCAGGGAGTGTCACAGATTGCGTTAGAAGCAACGGATATGGGGCGTCCATTGTATGAAAGGTATGGATTTGTAAAAATGGAAGATGAAATGGAGTTGGCATGATGAGTAGAGATGTGACAGACATTAAACCGGATGAAGAGAGTATAAAGAACGATGGATAGACAAATGGTATACGCAAAGTGTCGGAAGTACGGATGAAGTGCATAAATTCCAGATGCGGCAGCCTTTTTTTGGAAAAGAAATCATAACAGACGAGAGACTTAGAGGGCGTGAAAAAGGTACGGATGGCAACAACCATGGGATGTTCCAGAAACGCTGGGCTGACAATGATTATCACGAAGATGGTGGAGAAGGAATTCAAGGGCAATCAGCGTAGGGATAAAAAGTAGTGCTGTTTTGTAAAAGGAGGATTATATCTATGCAATATGCAAGAAAATTAAAAATTGGAAAGAACGTAAAAACCATCGGTGCAAACGCATTTACCGGAATTTACAAAAAAGCAACTATTAAAGTGCCGAAGAGTAAGGTGAAAACATATCAGAAGATGCTGAAAACAAAAGGTATTGATAATACTGTGAAGGTGAAGAAGTAAAAATAAATATGATTGTAATTAACAGTATTTTATAATTAAAAAGTGGTTGCTTTCTATGTTAGTTTAGGAAAAGAAAAAATTATTATTAATGGAATTAGAGAAGTTTTAGGAGGATATTAGAATGTATTACGTTCCAGATGATACAAAAAAATGTGGATATTATCAGTGTGAAAGATGCAAAGAAAAATTTTTGAGCCTTCAGACTATGGAAAAAATAGATTGCCCATATTGTGCTGAAGAAATAGATATGGAAATAGGTCCGGATGACGATATAACAGAGTTTAAGGATACGGCAAAACTTGTGCAGGTTCTTGAGGGAGAGGATGTGGAGAAGATGGATTCCCTTCTCAGCCTTGCAATAACCGGTGGTAATTACGACTGGATATAGTCTTATCATATGTTCTCATATACTTTGGAGAAGAAATTTTAAGAAAATTCAAAAATAGTATTGATTATTATTATTGAATATGTTATAGTAGACACATAGAAAAAAGAAACCAACAAACAAAAGGAAATCAAAATATAAATTGATAGAAAAAGAAAGGTGAGTTTTTATGAGTCAGAAATTTTATAAATGTGAGCATTGTGGAAATATTGTAGAGATTATCAATGATGCAGGTGTACCAGTTGTATGTTGCGGACAGAAAATGAAAGAACTAATAGCAGGAGAATCTGATGGAGCAGCGGAAAAGCATGTTCCTGAATATAAGGTAGAAGGTAATCAGGTTAATGTAAATATTGGTTCCATCGATCATCCAATGGTGGAAGAACATTGGATCCAGTGGATATCTTTAGAATCTAAAGAAGGAATTCAGAGAAAATATCTGAAACCAGGTCAGGCTCCAAACGTTTCTTTCGTGCTAAGTGAAGGCGATGAAGTTGTTGCAGTTTATGCGTACTGTAACTTGCATGGTTTATGGAAGGCTTAATTTAACAGAGTAAACTAAGTCCCAATCCCTACTAAATTTGAGGGGGGTGGGACTTTTTTGGTTATTTAGCCATCTAATTTCCAGATACAAAAATAAAAATATACTATTTTAAATACTTATAGCATGATATAATGAATAGCAAAAAGAAACAAGTATATTTTCAGATAGTGATACAAAATTCATTAGAAAGAGGACTAAAAAATGGAAGAATTATATCAGTTAATCGAAGAAAAAATCAAGGTAACAGGCTGTCCATGCAACATTAGCGGGCGTGATTTTTACCGTGATATCAGCACAGAAGTGGAGGATAAGGAAAATGGCACATACGTTTTCATAGTTCAAAAAAGTGATACCTTATCTTATCATGGATGCATGACAGTCATGGAAGACGAATTCGATCTCCACTATGTAGATATTCATGTTGAGGAACAAGCATATCATGTAGATTTTGATGCATAAGAAGAAAAGGCAGCTTTCAGTTGCCTTAATACAATAAAAGCTGATAGAAAGTAAGTATGATGTCCTAAACTTATTTTTATCAGCTTTTTTTCTTATATTTGAGGTAGTGACAGTTTCATATATGCTGCCATTTGGTCTGTAAATGCCTGTTCTCTTGGACAACTTTTTATAAAATTAAAATCATCCCAAATACG
The DNA here is from genome assembly GCA_017399445.1 of Lachnospiraceae bacterium. Lineage (GTDB taxonomy): Bacteria > Bacillota > Clostridia > Lachnospirales > Lachnospiraceae > RUG11237. The sequence goes on from JAFQCM010000004.1 coordinate 10,696, forward strand.
CTCCTGTTCTTTCTGTATCCATGAAATATTTTCAAGAGATTGGTCTTGAGTTCTAATATAGTAATCAGAAAAAAGGGCATTTGGTACAAAATTACCATTTAGTTCATCTACATTTTCCCCGCAAGCAATCATTCTCAAATCATCTAAAACCATAGTCAGATGGTATGTGCCCTCATCACTTTCTAAATCAGTAACCACAAAGTCTGCCCCGCCTGTTATGTTTACCTTATTACGATTATCCACACTATGGATGGAATCAAATATGTCTTCTAATTCATCACAAAAAGAAAAAAGCAAATCCATATCAACTTCTTCCTGGTGACCATAGATTCCTTTCATCAGCATATGTAATACAGTTTCATATTGTGCGAATACACGAAAAACAGAAAGTTTAGAAAATTTGTGAAACAGCACTGTACATCTTGCTAATGTAAGTAAATTCCACTGAGCTTTTTGTATAATACTGAGTGTGGCTGACTTTTTTTCCACTTCTTTTCTGATATGTTCTGCAATGGGAGGATGTTCAATTTGCAAATCAATAACCCAATCCATTGCTTTATCGTCTTTTTTTGTAAACTTGTTATAAAGTTTATCATCACCGCCCACCAAATTGTCAAAACGTTCCAAATAATAGATTGCTTTTTGTGCATTTCCTTGTTTTTTATAGTTTTTTCCAACTTTGAAATACTGTTTGGCAATTTTAGGAAAATTTCCTTCTTTTTGAGCTGATTCTAATTTTTTTAATTGTAAGGTTAAAAATTTGTTGTTTAAATTCATATGATAGTTTCCTTTCTGATATCTTTCGCTGGTATAGCATTTTCGAAGTAGTCCTCCCAATAACTTGTCTATTTCTCCGATTGCATATGTAAAAAATAACTGATAATAATAGAATGCTTTTAAACTATTTAGATTTAGGTTTGTGGTTAATTCGGTCATAAGTATAACATGGATGTTATCATCTTACAAGAATGCATAATGAGTCTGGAAGCAATCTGGAAGTTTGATAAACAGGAGATTTCTAATCAAATTGATTTGTCTGAAGAAGTTTACAAAACTTGTGATATAATTTACGTGCTTGAGCAAATGGAGCAGATTGCTTACTTGAAGGAAAAGAAGACAACGAAGTACTTGCATTAATAAATAGGGAAAGGTTATAATGTGTCTAAAAATGGAACTGTTACAATTATTACAAATAGGGATGGAATCTTTATAGTAACAACGAAAAATTGAACAAAGAAGGAAGAAGAACAATGGCAAGATACGTAAGAGATATTGTATTAAATCAACCAAATGATTTTGTGGCATACATAATGAATGATTTCTTAAACAAAGAAGGATACAGGCTGGTAACTTTTAAAGGAGAGCAGGTATACCGTTCTGGTGGCGGTATGGTTGAGATGTCTAAGTTTCTTATCTGGCGATATGTAAATGGAGTATTTCATATAGAGGCATGGGTAAGAACTTTATGGATTCCAGGTGTGTATGGAGGCGAAAATGAGATGAAAGGTTTTTATGGTGCTGTACCAAAGAAGCTGTTTCGTGATAGTCTATCAGAACTGGAACAGCTATTACGACAACCCATACCAAATGCAGCAACACAAAATGCTGGAATGCCAATGAATAACAGTTATCCGGTTATGAATGGAATGCCAAATACAGGAATGAATAATGGCAATCCGGGTATGAATGGAATGTCCAATCAAGGAATGAATTATAATAATCAGAATAAGATTTTTGTACAAAGTACGGATACAAAAAGATATGCAGGATTTGCGTTGGGATTTTCCAGTGTCGGGATTTTGGGACTGTTTGCCCCACTTTTTGGAATTATTTTTGGTTCTCTTGGAATTATATATGGGAAAAAGGCTATGAATGGAAGTAAGACAGGAATGGCAACAGCAGCATTTATAATCGGTATTATTACAGTGAGTTTATCTGTTATAAACTGGATTTTAAGTATTATTCTTTATTTTGCTAATATTTAAAGTAGTTGTTTGAGGTTCAGAATGGGGAAAAGGATATTTCTGTCAATTATAAAATTAATATTTGATAGTATATGAATAAAAGCTACCGGCTGGAAAACAGTTGGTAGCTTTTTTCATATGTTGATTTTTGTTTGAGTTACAAAAACTAAGCAGAGAATTTTTGGAGGATAAGTGTCGTGAGAGGTGGGATATTAATTTTAAAATTTGCATTATATTCATTTGCGATGGAAAGATATTGTGACGGAGTGGGAGCCTAGTGTACCTATTTGGAGAAAACTGGTATTTTTATTGGTTCATTTATTGGAGCCCAAATCATATCGGAAGTTTATTAGGAAAGATTTGTATGAGTATTTTGGAAAGTTTGGGTTGGAAATTGTGGAGGAGAGGCACTGTGACTATTCTAGGGTGTTGGTGATTGGAAAGGGGTGAAATTATCAAATTTTAACAAAAAATAGAAAAGAATATTTTCTTTTACATCCAGACAAGATAGTTATATAATATTTTATAGTACTTATAGATGTAAAAGTAGGGGAAACAAGACAGGCAAAAGGATTTATAAATGCTATTTATGAATAAAAGTGAAATATAGATAGGAAAGAATTTTATGGAGGAACTAGCGATGAACATAAAAAGTACAATTGACTATTACAATACAAACGCAGGAGAATTTGCAAAAGGAACAAAAAATGTGGATTTTGCACATATGCAAAACAGATTTTTAGATAAATTGACTAGAAAAGCTTCAATTCTTGATTTTGGATGTGGTTCTGGAAGAGATACCAAATACTTTTTAGAACAGGGATATACAGTAGAAGCTATAGATGGCTCTAAAGAATTGTGTAAATTAGCAAGTGAATATACAGGAACTAATGTAAAAAATATGCTCTTTCAGGAACTAAATGAAATAGAAAAATATGATGGAATTTGGGCATGTTCTTCTATTCTGCATTTACCCTACAACGAACTGGAATATGTTATGCAAAAGATGGCAACAGCACTAAAGAAGCAGGGAATTATTTATATATCCTTTAAATACGGAACCCATGAAGGTGAACGAAATGGTAGATATTTTATTGATATGACAGAAGAAACCTTTGCTAAATTTATAGAGAAAATCCCCCAACTAAGCATTGAAGAACAATGGGTAACTACAGATGTAAGACCAGGAAGGGGAGAAGAACAATGGCTCAACCTAATTTTGAGGAAAAGATAGAGGGTGAAGGAATACAAGAAAGTTTAAAAAATCAAAATTTGTATTGAGCATAGATAAGTTTAGTATAAATAAAATCAGAAAGAGCAGTATGATATCAAACAACAAAGGAAGTGTATTATGCAATTACCACATTCAGATGAATTAGAAATTCAATATTTAAGCAGATTATTTGACAATACAAGTGAGTGTTACAAATTCTTCTGGTTTCAGGCAATTATCACAAAAGTATTAGAAGGTAAAACCTGTATGGACTATGAAGAATTAATTAATGAAATGATTGCTGATGCATGGTATATGGTGACAGAATATCACTTAAAATTAGGACCCAAAGATACTCTTGAAAGCTTAGTTCACTATTTGCAGGAAATCTCAAACATAAAGTCGTGCGAGAAAAAGGAAAACATAATTGATTATCTAAAAAGATGTGATGATAAAGAAGTGATGTCTCGTAAGCGTGTTTTGACAAAAAATGTGCCATACCGTTTGCAGTCACCATTTATGGAAAACCTAAAAGGGAAAGAATGGAATGTTTCAGAAACTGTATTGATTGATAAAATTAATAGGGAAAAGAGGCTGATATACTATTTTGAAGGATTAAAGGGGATGTATACAAAGATTCATATAGAGCCAAAGTGGGTTGATTATATACATAAAAATCAGGAAATTATTAAAGGCTGGCTCCAATATAATAAGATCATATATTTACAGAAGAGAAATCCGAATGTTCCAGGAATTTCAGATAAGTTATGTCCACCACAGGAGCGCAAGCTGGAAAAAGTGAAAAGCTATTGGAAAATGATACTAAGTTTTCAACCAATTCAAGAAATATATGGTCATAATGTCCTGACAGAAAAAGACATATCAATAGATCATTTTGTACCTTGGTCCTATGTCGCCCATGATGAGCTGTGGAATCTTCATCCTACCACGAGAAGTATTAACAGCAGCAAGAGTAATAATTTGCCGGATTGGGACACATATTTTCCGGAATTGGCAAGGTTGGAATATTTGTCTTATAAGATGATTTGGCAATATTCAAAGGTTCAGAATGAATTTCAAAAATGTGCAAAAGAGCATTTAAATAGTATGGAGGTACGGCAAAGAATTTATAGAGAAGGATTACAGTTTGAAGAGTTTACTCATGCACTGGAAGAAGCTTTGCAGCCAGTATATATGTCAGCAAAGAACTGCGGATTTAGAAACTGGATTTATGCCGGATAGCAAGTAAAAATACAGGAATTAGTGTAGGAAAAATATATAGATTAAAATTATGTCAAAATTTCTCCCATTATTATAAAAATCTAAAAAAACGTGAAAACCCCAGTATTTACAAGGGATGCTACCAATCGTAGCATCCTTTTTTTGCCTATGTAAGCAAATGTTGGTAGCCGCAACTCACCACATGTGTATAAAATAAACCCATCAAATCCGCCAGGTTGGGCGGCACAAATTTGGAGGTAAAAAATGAAAACAGAAAAAGAAATTATGATCTCAGCAAGAAACTTAAAAAAGTGTTTCAACATGGGAGATGAAAAACAAACAATTTTTGAAAACTTAAATCTGGATATTTATAAAGGAGATTTTACCATAATTATGGGTTCCTCAGGAGCAGGGAAATCAACTCTTATGTATTCTCTTTCAGGAATGGACAGACCAACGGAAGGAAACATTGCTTTTGCAGGAAAAGAAATTACAAAATGTAATGACGACCAGCTGGCGGTGTTTCGAAGAAAAAATTGCGGATTCGTTTTTCAGCAAATCTACTTATTAGAAAAAATGAGTTTGATGGATAACGTACTAACAGCAGGTGCCCTTTGTAATAATGATAAAAAAGCAGTTGTAAAACGGGCAAAAGAGTTATTTGAGCTTGTAAACATTCCTGAAATTACTCAGAAGAAATTTTCCACACAAGTATCTGGTGGAGAAGCACAAAGGGCAGGCATTGTTAGGGCAGCAATCAATAATCCGGAAGTAATTTTCGCCGATGAACCTACTGGTGCCTTAAATTCCAATAATTCAGAAGCAGTATTAAATGTATTTACAAAATTACATAAGGAAGGACAAAGTATTATTATGGTTACACATGATAAAAAAACAGCACTTCGCGGAAACCGTCTTTTGTATGTGAAGGACGGACAAGTCTTTGGCGAATGCAATTTAGAAAGCTACAACGGAAAAGATAAAGAAAGAGAAAAGAAATTAGACAACTTCTTAGCAGAAATGGGGTGGTAATGTGAAAAAAATAAAGACACAGGTGTTTCACAATCTGAAAAAAGAGAAAGGTTCTTATTTATCATTTGGAATCATTATTTTATTCACTGCATTTATGCTTAACCTGGCATTGGTGCTTACCTTACAGGTAGATAAGGCATATGATGCAAAATTTGAAACACTTCATGCAGCAAACATCAACGTTTGTATTCCAAAAGAACAAAACACAGACCAGCTAACGGAAAAAATAAAAGCTTTGAATGGTGTGAAGGAAGTAGAATCTAAAGAAGCCATTCTTGCAGAAGCTGTAGTGAAGGAATTCAGAGATGCAGATTTTGACATGAGAACCATATTTTATAATATGGATGCTATCAAAAATATAAATCAGCTGGAAATAAAAGAGGAAAGTGAACAAGCAGAAAAACAAACGATTTATTTGCCATTGTATGTTTCTAGCTTTGGCGGATTCCAGTTAAAGGATGAGATTACCTATGAAGTAGAGGGGGAAGCATATACATTTTCAGTATCTGGTGTAGTAGAAGAAATGCAGTATGGAAACTATGGAAAAGGACTGATGGGTGCTTATCTGCCAGAGGAAGTATATAAAGAATTTGCTAAGGAAAAAGAAAAAAACATAGTTGTGGAATACTCACTAATTATCCAGGATGATATAGATGTAAACGAAGTAGAAAATGAGCTGGGAAGCCTGTTAAGTGACCAGGGAATTATGACTTTGTCAAATTGCGACAACCAGTCCACAAAAGATACAAGAACTATGGTGTGCAACTTGTTAATTCTTATTTTGGCAGCGTTTGCTATGGTAATTTTACTTGTAAGTGTATTTTTATGTAAGTTCCGTATCCAAAATTCCATAGAAGAAGAAATGGTTAATATGGGTGTTTTGAAAGCTATTGGTTATACAGGAAATATGATAGTTGGAAGTATGGTGCTGCCATATGTGATTGTTACGGCAGTGACAGCTCTTGTGGGAATTCTGGCATCTTATGGGATTTTACCACTTCTTTCTCAGGTGCTTACAGTACAGTCAGGTTTCTCCTTTGTTTTATCTTTTGACCTGATAAGTTTAATTTTTGTGGAAGTATTATTAATTTTCATAGTAATTATATTTACCTATGGAGCAGCAAAATCTATTAAAAGAGTGCAGCCAATCAACGCAATCAGAGGAAATGGGGAAGCAAAGAGCATTAAGAAAAACCATTTACCATTAGAGCAAACTGCTGGTAATACCCAGGTTCTACTAATGTTAAAACAGATGCTGGTATGTGGAAGACAAAATGTATTACTATTTTTGGTATCCTTTGTACTGACTATATTAGTGGCATTTGCCAGTACTTTATTTTATAATGTTATTGTGGAACCGGATAATTTTATGTCAACATTGTCAGAAGAAATGCCACAGGTGATTTATTATTCGGAAGAAGAACACCAGGAGTCGTTGCAAGATGCCTTACAGGCGGAGACCAAGGTGGAAAATGTTTTGCAATACACAGTTGGAAACCTAAAAATTGATGACACAGCAGTTACTACATTTGCTTGTGAAGATTTTAGTCAAGTATCCAATGATTTATGTTATTTGGGAGAAAATCCTAAAACAAAGAATCAGGTGGCACTAGGAAGTGCTTTTGAAGCAACCTATCAATTAGGAGATACCATAGAAATAGAAAATGGAGATATTTCCTGCAATTATGAGATTACAGGCTTTGTCCAGAGTGTTAATTATCAGGGAAATGTTTGTGAACTTACTATCGAAGGATATAAAGAGCTGGCCTCGGAAGGTGTTGCAAAATCTTTGTATGTGTATTTAGAAGAAGGAGAAGAAGCAGAAGCTTTTATGGAAGAGTTTGAAAAAAATCACTCTGATATGATTGCAAAATCATTAAATGCGCAGGAAACACAGAAAAATTCTCAGGAGATGTTTTCTGGAATTACTATGGTCTTAATTTCCATAATATTTATTTTAACCATGTTAATTGTACTGTTTATTTTATACATTGTCATAAAGTCGTTAATAGTACAAAGAAAACAGGAATTAGGGATTTACAAAGCCATGGGATATTCTAACTGGCAGTTAATGATACAGATGACAGGCAGCTTTTTACCAGTATCATTTACAGCAGTATTGTTATCCTCTGTGTTAGCATTAGTTTATATGCCGGGCATAAATCAGCTTATTTTCCAGACAGTAGGAGCAATGAAAAATAATATGGAAGTATCTTTTACTTTTTTAATAATATTTGCAGTGATACAAATAGTTATGAATTTGGGAATAAGCATTTGTTTGACTATGCCGATTAAAAAAATATCAGCATATACCTTAATTAAAGAGTAAAATAGAGAACAAGAATAATAAAAAACAAGAAGAGTAATGGAGGAAGAGTAATGGATTTTGGAGATAGATTAAAACAAATTAGAACAAGTCAGGGACTGTCACAGGAGCAGTTAGCAGAAAAAATAGGTGTATCTCGGCAGGCAATTACCAAGTGGGAAACCAAAAGAGGTCTTCCAGATGTAGAAAACATGATAATTCTTGCGGAAATTTTTAAAATTACTTTAGATGAGTTGGTGCTGCAGGAAACCCGGTTACAGGAAAAGCAGCCGGAGATTTTTTCCAGTGAAACAGTATATGACATTGATTGTGATAAGCATTTTGATATTCACATGGGCAGTGCAAGAAGAATTACAATTCATTCTGGTGAAGATGAGAAAGTACATGTAAGATTAGAATCAGAGACGTTGGAAAATCTGGATTCTCTTTATAAGATTAAACTGGATGAAAATAAGAAAAAACTAGACATTGATTGTGTAAAGAAAAAAGGAATCAGCCGTTATGAAGCGGAAGAATCTGTAGATGTTATCATTACTCTGCCAAAGGCATATACAAACCATTGTGAGCTGGAAGCGGTTACCAAAGAATTGTATATAGAAGATTTGAAGCTGGAACGACTGGAATATGACGGAGCAGCAGATAAAATTTTTGTAAGAGATGCGGAAAGCAGCTTAGAATTCACAGGAAAAACGAATTATGATATTACTATAGATGGAGTATGTACACAATTGGATGTGAACCAGTGGAGTGCGAAGACGATAATTCATGTGGAGGATATGAGCAAGTATAAAGTGGTGAATAAAGGAAGAAGATGCAATGTTTATTACCAAAGAGATGGAGTGATTTGTGAAGGAGGCTTTGCAGAAACAGAGGAAAATGTGTTGAGTATTTCGGGGATTTGTTCGGAGTTAATTATCGATAGTTATAAATAAAAAGATTAGGAAATAAGAAAAGCCTTAGGAACCGTGGAATTAAGCGGTTCTTGGGGCTGTTTTGTTTGTGGTGGCGTATAAAAGGAGTAGGTTGGAGTAAGAAACATTTTACGTTGAGCTCTGCCTTAAAAATTGGTATAATAAAATAATCAATGGAAGTTTTAGTGCCAAGTGAACATGACAGGATATAAATATTTGGCTCAATGATATGGGGAGGAGAATATGGAGCAAATTTTTGAAGTTAGAATTGCGGGAAGTCGTATTGCGTTGCTGGCAAGGTTTTTTGTATGCTTTTTTCCAGTAATGGGAATAGTTGAATATGTAGGAAAATTTGAAACCTTTTTTATTTTCTTATCAGTTGGTCTTTGGGGAGTGCTAGAAGGAATTGTTGAAAAAATATGGGGAAGTTATAAAATAATTCAAGTAATCTTTAGTCAGGAATATGTAACCTTAAATTTAAAACGAAAAACTGTAAAAATACTCTATGCAGACATTAAAGAAGTAGGAAAAACCATGTTAATTACAAGGTTTAATTGGGAAAAGGGTAATTATCAGCTAAAAATAAAAACAAAAAAGAGAAGTTATCGGCTTGCTACACCAATCATTGATTATAACAAGCATTTTGATTTTGAGGAAACAGAGCTTGCTGATTTGTATAAAGCCTTTAAAGAACATGGGGTAAAATGTTGCTAAACTGTACAAAATATACAAATTATGGTATGATGTGTTTTACAAGTTATAAGTAATATAAGGAGGTAGAAGGTATGTTAAAAGGAAAAACAGCAATAGTAACAGGTGGAACCAGAGGAATCGGTTATGCGGTGGTAAAGAAGTTTTTGGAAAATGGAGCAAAAGTAGCCTTGCTTGGTTCCAGAAAGGAAACGGTAGATAAGGCCATTGAAAAACTGAATGAAGATGGTGTACTAGGGGAAGTACTTGGCTTTTGTCCAGACCTGAATTCACCAGAAGCAATAGCAGAAACTTTTGCAAAGGTAAAAGAAACTTTTGGAAGTCTGGATATTTTAGTAAATAATGCCGGAGTTTCCGCAAGAGAAAGCATTTATACCTACAAACCAGAAGACTTTGAAAAAACCATTGATTTAAACTTAAATGCAGTATTCATCTGTGCACAGGCAGCAGCAAGAATTATGAAAGAACAAGGTAGCGGAGTTATTTTAAATACCAGTTCCATGGTAAGTCTTTATGGACAGTCATCAGGAAGTGCTTATCCGGCTTCTAAATTTGCAGTAAATGGATTTACAAAGTCTTTGGCAAGAGAACTTGGAAAAGACAACATTCGTGTTAATGCAGTAGCACCAGGCATTACGAAAACAGATATGGTAGCAGCATTACCGGACGAATTGATAAAACCATTAATTGCAACCATTCCATTAGGAAGAGTAGGGGAACCGGAAGATGTGGCAAATGCGTTCTTATTCCTTGCCAGTGATATGGCATCTTATGTGACTGGTGAAATCTTATCTGTGGATGGGGCAGCTATGACCTAAAATAATATCTTAGATTAATAAATCATAGTACATAAATTTTAAAAGTTATGATAAGATAGTACAGAAAAACATCTAAGAGGAGGAAAAGGGTAAGGATACCCGAAGAGAGAAATGAAGAAAGAGAAACATAGAAATTCGTTTTCTGGTTCTATTGGTTTCGTGCTGGCAGCAGCAGGAAGTGCAGTGGGATTAGGAAATATTTGGAGATTCCCTTATTTAGCCGCAAAAGATGGTGGTGGATTATTTTTATTAATGTATATTGTATTGGCATTTACTTTTGGTTTTGCATTACTTACCACAGAGATTGCCATAGGAAGAAAGACAAAGCAAAGTCCACTGACAGCCTATAAGACATTAAAGAAAGACTGGGGCTTTCTAGGAGTAATAGCTAGTCTGGTACCAGTAATCATTATGCCTTATTACTGCGTAATTGGAGGCTGGGTTGTGAAATATTTTCTTGCCTATCTTACTGGTGAGGGCAGTAACGCTGCTGCAGACGGATACTTTACAGAATATATTACTAGAGAATATCAGCCTATTATATTAATGATGATATTCCTTTTTGTAACAGCATTTATTATATTCCGTGGAGTGAATAAAGGAATTGAATCCTATTCCAAGGTGCTTATGCCGGTATTGTTAGTATTAGTAGTTGGAATTTCTATTTTTTCCCTGACGATTCGTTATACAGATGATGCAGGAGTTACTAGAACAGGATTGGAAGGATTCGGAATATATATAATTCCTAACTTAGAAGGCATGACTGTAAAAAGATTTTTTACAGTATTGGTAGATGCCATGGGACAGTTATTTTTTAGCCTTAGTGTTGCCATGGGAATTATGATTGCTTATGGTTCTTATGTGAAAGATGATGCAAAACTGGTAAAATCTATTAATCAAATCGAAATTTTTGATACAATTGTTGCATTTTTGGCGGGAGTTATGATTATTCCGGCAGTATATACCTTTATGGGAAGAGAAGGTATGGAGGCATCTGGACCAAGTTTGATGTTTGTGTCCTTACCAAAAGTTTTCGCATCTATGGGTAAGATTGGAAATCTGGTAGGCTGCCTGTTCTTTGCCATGGTGTTGTTTGCAGCATTAACCAGTTCGGTTTCCGTAATGGAAGCAGTAGTATCCAGCCTTATGGACAAATTTCATTTGTCAAGAACAAAAGCAACAGTGATAGAAACAGCCATTGCCTTGGTAGCAGGAATTATGGTATGTTTTGGATATAATAAGTTATATTTTGATATTAAATTACCAAACGGCAGTCGTGCACAGATTTTAGATGTTATGGATTACATTAGTAATAACTGTCTGATGCCAATTGTAGCAATCGGAACCTGTATTTTGATTGGATGGATATTAAAACCTCAGGTAATTGTAGATGAAGCAGAAAAGACAGGTTGTAACTTTGGCAGAAAGAAATTATATGTTGTAATGGTTAAGTATATTGCACCAATTTTGCTGGTTATTTTACTGTTGAAGTCATTAGGGATTCTGACAGTTATATAGGAAGTTTTGTTATAAACATCTGAATGAATAAAATCTATATTCCCCATTTGAAATGGGTGGTAATTTGAGAATAAACAGATAAAACTTTGTGGAAAAATTTAAAAATTTTCATGTTACATGTGGAAAAATGTGAAATAGCATAATAGGACTGGTGCACAAAAAAGCAGTGTACCAGTCCTATTATAAGTTATAGATAACATCGGATTTGCTGACAAAGGTCTTCTTCAATTAAGGCAAGATGTTTACAGATATTTTTGGAAGTATCATCTGCGGCTTGATATTGATTTAAATATTTATGGAGAGATTTTACTCCCATATTACAGCCATCAGTTATCAAATCTGCTATGGTGGCATCACAGCTGTTCATGACCATTTTAAAATTAGTTTTCAACCATGACATACTTTTTGCCATAGGATCAGGTTCTTCTCCATCGCTTTTTTGCTGAAGAAGTAAAGTATGAATTTCTTCGCATAATTTCTTATGCTGGTGTTTGCTTTTTTGCAATAATTCCTTAAGATTCTCATCGCAAACCTTCTCCAGAATTTCATCAATAGAAGATATCGCCATTTTTGCACCGGCATCACACTCTTTTAATAGGTGAATTGTATCGTTTTCCATAAAAATCTCCATTCCGCCACCTTTGAATGGTGGCACAAATAATAATGAAAGTTCTATATCCTTTTTTATCGTGTCCAAAACATAGAATTTTATAACTTAAGAGGAGTGATATATGTTTTTGGTACAGCATATATACTGCTCTTGAACTAAAAAATCTTGACTTTTCAAAGACTTTGTTATATTCTAGGCGTAGAAAAAAAGAAAGAAAGAGGTAAGTGTATGTTAAGCATTGTAGTAATGGAGAAATCAGCTAACTAAATAGTTGGAAGGGAAAGATTTTAAGTTTTACGCTCGGAGTCTGCCCTTTTATCAGTGACTTCACTGATATATCTGCCTTACCATATGCTTCGTATTTTATATAGTAATCTGAAGAACGAGAGGAAAAGCATGGCAAGCCATGCTTTTTTGGTATTCTAAAAAATGATATGTAATTGATATATAAGCAATTTTACAGAAATTAGGATACCTTTCTTTCGTAAATTCAGTTTTCGAAAAACCATGGAGATACTATGCCACTAGGGCAGATATATCCATGGTTTTTTATTATGTGATGGGAAAGAAAAAGATTGTGTTGTAAAGAAATGAAAAATCGTTATGACGGTTTAAGAAAAGGAGAAAAAAATGAAACGAATTATAAAAACAGTAACAGGAAAATTTACACAGGAAACATTAGACTTTGTAGAAAAAGTATTTACAGAATATTCAGATGCAGAAGAAGGCAAACTGGTTCGGGCATTGGTAGCAGAAATCCGCAGCAAAAAATACTATATGCCGGAACTTGATTTGATGATGGTAAATGAAAAAGATGAAATTATAGGATATGTGATGTTCTCTGGATTTCATTTGGAAGGAAACTATGAAAAGGAATTATTGATGTTAACTCCAGCAGCAGTAAAAACAGAACTGCAAAGACAACATATCTCAAAAGAACTGATTGAGTATGGCTTTGAAAAAGCAAAAAAACTGGGATTTAAAGCAGTTTTAGTAGAAGGAAATCCACAAAATTATCATGCAAGAGGCTTTCAAACTTCTTCCGACTATGGCATTGTTCCAGGAGAAGCTGTTGATTTGCCGGATGTTGCCTGCTTGATGATTAAGGAACTGGAACCAGGTGCATTAAAGCACATAAAGGGGAAGGTAAATTATGATTTTTATGATGCATTAAAGTAAACATGATTTTGTGGTTGTTTATGCCACATATAGTAGAAAGGAATTAAAAAGTGAATTCAATAGAATATATTTTAGAATTTGATAAAGTAAAAGAGAAATGGATGGAATTTACCTATACAGAATGGGCAAAGGAAGAAATTGGAAATACAGTTCCTATTATGGAAGAAAGCAAATTACTTGCAAGACAAAGAGATACATCAGAAGCAAGAATTTTGCTGGAAAAAGGTGGAACACCACCGCTAGTATCTTTGGAAGGAATGATGGAGCTTATAGATATTGCTGAAAAAGGCGGCTGTCTTATGGGACAGCAGCTGGAGCAGATTGAAATTATATTAGTAGCAGTTAAGAGACTGAAGGATTATTTAAACAGATGTAAGCAGTTTGAAGTTTCTCTGGCTTATTATGGTGAAAATTTAGAAGAACTAGAAGATGTAAAAGAAATGATTCATTTGCAGATTCGAAATGGAGCAGTAGACAGCAATGCGTCTAAACTCTTAAAGTCTTTAAGAGCTGACATAGAAAAAGCGGAACGGAAAATGCGTGAAAAGGCAGAGTTAGTGATGAAATCCCACAAAGAATGCATGTCAGACAGTTTCAGTACTATGCGAAACGGACATATATGTATTCCGGTAAAAAAAGAATATAAGTTTAAAATTAGTGGAAGTGTTATTGATAAGTCTTCTACAGGAAATACCCTATTTATTGAACCGGCTTCTGTGGCAAAATATTATGAAGAATTGCAATTATTAAAAATTGATGAGGAAAACGAAGAACGAAGAATTTTATATTCTCTTACTGCTATGGTAGCAGATGCAGCAGAAGGAATGAAAGGCAACGCAAAAGTTATAGAAAAACTCGATTTTATATTTTCAAAAGGAAAATTAAGTATGGAGTTTGATGGAGTAGAACCCAAAATTAACGTAGACAGACGAATTGTATTAAAAGATGGAAGACACCCATTGATGGATAAAAGTATTTGTGTACCATTGCAATTTGAAATTGGAGATAGAATTCAGGGGATTGTAATTACAGGACCAAATACCGGAGGAAAAACAGTAGCGATAAAAACAGTGGCATTAAATTGTATGATGGCACAATGTGGCTTGCATGTTGCCTGTAGAGAGGCAGAAATTTGCATGAACAGTAATTTTCTTTGTGATATTGGAGACGGACAAAATATTTCCGAGAACTTATCCACTTTTTCAGCACATATTACTAATGTGCTAGATATACTGAAAAAGGTAAATAAGGATAGTTTGGTAATTATGGACGAATTGGGGTCAGGAACCGATCCTACAGAGGGAATGGGAATTGCCATTGCTATTTTGCAGGAACTGAAGAAAAGTGGAGCATTATTCCTTGTAACAACTCATTATCCTGAGGTAAAACAATATGCTGAGCAGGAAGAAGGAATTTTGAATGCAAGAATGACCTTTGATAAGGAAAGTCTGCGTCCATTGTACCAGCTGGTACTGGGAGAAGCAGGAGAAAGCTGTGCTTTTTACATTGCCCAAAAGCTTGGAATGCCTGCTACTATGCTGGAATGTGCCATTCAGGCAGCCTATGGGCAGGAACGAGCAAAGGGATATAATTTCCAGAATGCTTCCAAAGAAATAAAAAAGGAAACCACATTAACCGTGAAAAAGAAGAAAATACCAAAAAAATCGCTGGAGCAGGCCATGAAATATCAGCGTGGAGATAGTGTTATGGTATATCCGGATAAGAAAATTGGAATTGTGTGTGAAACGGTAAATGAAAAAGGTGTTTTAAGAGTACAGCTTCAAGGGAAAAAAATTTGGATTAATCACAAGCGGGTGAAATTATTGGTGGCAGCTGAGGAGTTGTATCCAGAAGATTATGATTTTTCTATTATTTTTGATTCAGTAGAGAATCGGAAGTTACGTCATAAGATGGAGCGAAAGTATGTGGAAGGGGAAGAAATTGTAGAATTGTAGAGAAATATGACAAACTGTTGTCATATTAACTTTGCGAGGTAAATAGCGAAAATACAGAGATACACATTAATATAGGATTGAAGTAAAAACACATATTATGTTATGATAGGGAGGTGAAAAATAAATTAATTTTATATAAAAGAGGCTAGGGGAAGAAAATGAAAAATATAAAAAGAAAGTTAGGAAAAGGGATATTATCTGTTGGGGTGGTGCTGGCAATGTTCGGCACACCCCTTCAGACAGTGAAGGAAGTTTATGCGACGAACACGAATGAACTCTGCTATGAATTTAGCGGAAATAATGCAGAAACTCCGGGATATGCAGAAGGAACTGTGACTTTTACCTCACAGTCAGACGGTACCTATTATTTGTATTGGGCAGATGATTCGAAGGCGTTAGAGGGGTATTATGACATTACTTCTATGAAGTTAAAAGCAGGAGAAAGCGAATCTTTTACCTTTGGATATCACACAGCAATTCCGGCTGAGGCTACAAAAATTATTGTTACCACCAGTAAGTCAAATTTGGCAGTAGAGGATGCAGCAGCTGTTTACGAAATTCCAGATAGCAAGCAGTTGGCTGTTGCCGCCGGGAATCTGCTTTATACCTTTAATTCCTATTCTGATGTTCATATTGATACAGAGGTATATTACACTAATTCTCAAAAAAATTGGAAGAACGCTTTAAAATATGCGGCTGATATGGATACAGATTTTATTGTATCTTCTGGTGACGCAGTAACTAATGCTCAGGGATTTGCAGAGGTATGGGATGTGTACGAGAAGATTTTAGCAGAGTCTGATTACACCAATCCTGTCTGGGAAACCAATGGAAATCATGATATGCGTGATGAAGCTGCCAAAGATGGAAAAGGTGTGACAGAAGGTGTTAAGACCTATGATTACAAAGGTAACATCGCATTTAATAGGGCAACCGGAACAGACAGCACATTTGCAAATTTAAGTTCCAACAAACCATATTATTATGTTGTAGAGGAAAATACAGGTGATGTATTTATTTTTATGGCATTAGAAAATGGACATGCACCTGCTGCTTTCGATAATTTTTCAAAGGAACAGATAGAATGGTTAAAAGATTTACTGGATACTTTCTATGGAACAGGTGTAAATGTATATATTATTGAGCACGCAACCTTCCGTGGTTATGGTCCGGGAGATATTTGGACAGCCAAAAGTAATGGCTATGTTTCTTCCTATTATGCAGGACATATGCATGCCAATGGCATGAAAAAATCCGATGGAACTACTATTACAGGCATGGATCAGAACACAGAATTTAAGAAAATTCTGGATACCTATAAAGATGTCATCTGGATGTCAGGACATACTCATGAAGATTTTTCACTTGGAAATAATTATTCGAACGAAAAAGGTACAGCTTGTAATATGATTCATAATCCTGGTGTTGTAGGAACCACTTATATTAATGAAAAAGGTAATCTTGAATATGATAGTAATTCTTCCGTTAATGATGGAGTAGGTTTAAATTCGCAGGGCTATTATGTGGAAACCTATGAAAATGCTGTAGTATATTATGGAGCAAACTTAACCGAAGAAAAGATTTACCCCGCATATTGCTATATTATGGAGGGTTCTCGTGGTTCGGAACCTGTTATTCTTACAGAAAACAGAAAGGCATTGGTTCCATTTTATGAAACTTTAATTCCACAAAAAGAAGTTATTTCTGCAGATGCTTCTTTAGATGAAGCCCTTACAATTACCAAAAACATGATGGAAAAATATTATGCTTATTCTTCGTATGATCAGTATCAGAAACTGAAGAAATATTACTTTAATTACAAAAACAATGTACTGCTTGCCGATACCACAAATGCAGTGACAGATTTGAAATATGCCAGTGGTCAGCTTTATGCAATTATTCATGGAAATACAGGAAGTGGTGATGATGAAGTTACAGCATCTACTCATTTTGCATTGCGCTATTATAATGAAGGCGAACATGGATGGGATGCTGTGGATACATATTTTTCCAAAAAGGCAAATGGGCTATATACCTATACATATATTGCAAAAAACAACAATGATATTAGTATAAACGTCTATGATACCATTACCCCAGGCTACAATTGTGTGTCAGCAAGTACCAGTGTGAATTTCGAAGATGGTCTGACGGAAGATTACAGTCTTACCGGTCCTACAGATGCAAGGGGAAAAAGTATTACAATTAAAGGCTTAGAAGTTGGAAATAAAGTAATATTTTTATATAATTCCAACATCAATGAGCTGACAATAAGCTTTGAACAGTAAAGGGGGAGAATGGGATGAATAAATTACAGAAAAAGATTGGAGCAGGATTGTTGGCTTTTGTGGTGGCTTTCACTGTAACAATAGGAACAATTGATGTAAATATAACAAAGGCAGAAAATAGTACACCCCTTCATGCCCCCAAAATTGGTGATAGTGTAATATGGGATTGTGTTTACTATGGAAATTATCCACAAACAGAGATTACAGAAGAAGCAAACCGCGATGTTTACAGTAGTTTGCAGAATGCTGGTACTTGGGATGACAATGGAGATGTCATTATTGGAGAGGAAAAATATCATAGAATTCAAAAAAAGGATGCAGTTAGTACGGCATTTTCCTATACATGGGAAAATGACAGTACGTACCATTATTTTAAATATGAGCCAATTAAATGGCGTGTACTGAATGTAAATGAGAAAGAAATTTACCTGGTTTCTGATAAGATTTTAGATACACAAAAATTCAATCAAAAGGCAAGAGTGGCTTCATGGGACAAGAGTAGTATACGAAGCTGGCTGAATGGGCTTGATGCAACTGAAAATACTGCTCAGATTGATTATAGTGAAACAGGGTTTATTCATATTGCATTTACCAGTGAAGAGCAGGAACAGTTATTGCTTTCTGGAGAAGACAAAGTGAAATTGCTTGCAGAAAGTGAAGTGGTTGAAAATGATTATGCAAGTTATGGATTTACCTCTGATGAAGCAAGAAACTGCCAGAGCAGTGATTATGCAAAGGCAATGGGAGTTGGTTCAGATGAACAGGGATTTTCTAACTGGTGGCTTGCTGCAAGTGGAAATACAGAACTTACTGCACAGTATGTACAGTCCAATGGAGCTGTTTATAGCAAAGGATATTCCGTTGCATATGGAGGAAATGGTGTGCGTGCAGTAATACATTTAAATTGTGAAAACCAACAGAAATATAGTTATGCTGGGACTGTTTCCAGTGATGGAACGCTGCAGATACCAACTCCAACCATTACACAAAATCCGACACCAATAGTAACAATCACGCCAGATGTTCCAACAAAACCTGCAAATTTAACAGATACGCCAACGGCAACAGCAGAGCCAACGCCAACAATAAAGCCAACGTCAACAGCAGAGCTAACGACAACAACAAAGCCAACGGCAACAACAGAGCCAACGACAACAACAAAGCCAATGACAACAACAGAGCCAACGGCAACAGCAGAGCCAACGGCAACAGCAAAGCCAACAGTAACATTAGAGCCAACGGCAACAGCAAAGCCAACAGTAACATTAGAACCAACGGCAACAGCAATACCTGGGACAACAGCAACACCTGCCCCAATAACATTAGTGCCAACAGCAACATTGCTACCTGCTGCAACACAACAGCCAACATTAATACCAACAACAGTTCCAATAATCAAAAAAGGAACTATTTATAAGGATAAAGCAACGAAAGCAGTATATAAGGTTACGAAAACAGCTGGAAAAACGAATGGTACTGTTCAGTATGTGAAACCAACCAGCAATAATGTGACCACTGTAACTATTCCGGCAACAATCAAAATCAGTGGAAAAACCTATAAAGTAACTTCTATTGGAAGCAAAGCATTACAGAAAAAGAAAAAGCTTAAGAAAGTTGTCATTGGAAAAAATGTGTCAGCAATTGGAAAAAAAGCATTTTATGGATGTAAGAAGTTAAAAACGATTACCATAAAAACAAAGAAGCTTACCACAAAAAAGGTAGGAAGCAAGGCATTTAAAGGGATTAATAAAAATGCCACGATTAAAGTTCCAAAGTCGAAAGTAAAAGCTTATAAAAGTATGCTGAAGAAAAAAGGAATTGGAACAGAAGTGAAAGTAAAGAAGATATAAGATAAGTAAGTAGTTGTGAAATCTCTCAAATTTTGTTACTATAAATACAAACAAAATTTGGGAGGTTTATTTATATGAAGAAACTGGCAATTGGTATTGTAGGAGTGGCAGGTACACTTCTTGCAATTTTGGGAATTTTTACAAAAGTAATGGAATATGCTTCTTTTTCAATTATTGGAGGAGCAGATGGTCCTACTGCAGTATTTATAGCAGGAAATCTAGGAGATGGGTTTTCTATTGGTGCATTGGCGTTGGGAATTGTTATGATTGTATGCAGTGTTTTGGTTTGGAGAAAAAAATTGAAATAAGAGAGAAACCTTAACTGTAAAAAAATAACAGGAATACTAAATACAAAAAATGAATGTATATGAATAATTTTGGTATAGTAGAAAGAAGAAAGGTATGCTATACTAGGCTTAGGAAAATATTGTGGAAAGGGTGATAATATATGGAAACAATGCAAACAATAAAACGACAGGATTCTTCATATACAATTAATGATGCTATGGGCGTACTCTTTTCAAAATTAGATGAAGCCATTGATGATATGGAAAATGGCAGAGTTATTTCAGAAGAGGAGTTGTGGGCAGAGATTGATGCCATATAAGCAGATATAAATGGAACAAATGACATACAAAATTAAATATACACGTAGTAGTGCACAAGATATACGCAATATGAAAGAATATATTTTAAGGACATTCAAATATCGTGAATTAGGAGAACGGTTCACAGAAAAAATGAAGGTAGCTACTAGCAAATTAAAAACATTTCCAAAGGGATATGGCACAATAGATTTTCAATATCGTGGATATGATATTTATTTGAAACCATATCGTACATATTTGTTCTTTTATATTGTAGATGAAGCCAATGCTACTGTTACCATTCTAAGGGTGTTACAGGATGGAATGAATTGGAAATTTATTTTGAAGCGTTGGCTAGAAGAAAAGCAATAAGAAAAGTGGCATAAGATGAGGTACCTGAGATGAACATAAATCAGGTACCTTTTATTAAATAACTCACCTTTCAATCGCTATTATCATCGTCTATCCCCCAATGATTTTTCATATAGCTGTTTCCCATATTTCTTCCCATATTGTTGTCCACCTTACGTCCAACATACGCATGGGCAATGGCAACAACAAACAATAATGCTGCAATAGATAAAAGCTGCATAACCCTCTCCTCCTTGTCAATTTTCTTTGAATTATATCACAGAGACAGAAGATATGCAAGTTGATGGAAAGTTAAGAAAACTGTCTTATTGCATAAAATTCAAAATTGGGTTATGCTTTGTGCAAGAGACAAGAAAGCGAATTAAGGGAAAGAAGGTAGAATGTATGCACTACAACTGTCTGATTGTAGATGACGAAGTAGAATTATCCAAAATGACATGCGAATATTTCCAGATGTTTGATGTGACATGTGCCTGTGTGGAAAGTGCAAAGGATTGCGAAGCATTTCTAAAAGAGAATACCATAGATATATTGTTATTGGACATAAACTTGCAGGAAGAAAGCGGATTTGTATTATGTAAAAAAATCAGGGAAGAATCCGATATTCCAATTTTATTTATTAGTGCAAGACAAAGTGATGATGATGTACTGATTGCCTTAAATATCGGCGGGGATGATTATATTAAAAAGCCATATACTTTAAGTGTATTGTTGGCAAAAGTGAAGATTATGATGAAACGAATGGGCACATCCTCAAAAGAAAAAACCACAGAAAGCGCAGGAAATGTACGGATTGAGAGTTCCACTATGAAAGTATACATCGGTGAAAAAGAAGTCTCCTTAAAAGCGAAAGAATTTAAACTGTTCCAATGTCTTTTTGAAAACAGAAATACCATTGTTACAAAAGAAAAACTTTTTGATTTGGTTTGGGGAGATGCGTATTTCAGCGATGGAACCTTAAATGTGCATATCCGAAAGTTAAGAGAAAAGTTGGAAGAAAATCCAAATGAACCGAAAATGATAAAGACAATCTGGGGCACAGGATATATGCTGGAATTGTAAAAAGGGAGATAAAAATGAAAATCAGATACATAGCAGGGATTTACACCATGTTGATGCTGGTGCTGTTACTATTGTTTGCAAAAGGAATGAAAGAAACAGACTACAAAGCAGTTGATATGGTTTCTATGAATGAAACAATAAAGCAGATAGAAGAGGATTTTTCACAGGGAGAAGATAGGAAGTCCATAGAAGAAAAAAGAAAATGTGAAATTTTGTTTCTGACAGATGAGGATTACGAAAGCAGTTTGAACCAGGCGATTCAGGAGGGAAAACTGCTTTTGGATTATCGGGAGCAGGAAACCATAAAGGGTAAAATTATATTTCATATTCAGGGGGAAAAGTATCAACAGCTGCAGAAAGAATTATTTATGACAATGATTATTATATGTCTGGTCATTTCTATTGTAGTGTACGCTCTTCTTGGAGTAGTCTATATATCTTTTGTCCGGCCTTTTCATAAGCTCCAAAAATTTTCCACAGAGATTGCAAAAGGAAATCTGGATATTCCATTACCTATGAATCGTCATAATTTTTTTGGTGCATTTACAGAAAGCTTCGACCTTATGAGAGAAGAATTGAAACGGGCCAGAGAAAGTGAATATGCAGCCAATAGAAGTAAGAAAGAGCTGGTAGCAGAATTATCCCACGATATTAAAACGCCGATCGCCACCATTAAAGCAGTTTGTGAAGTGATTCAGGTGAAAGAGAAAAATCAAGATACATTAGATAAAGTAGAAGTCATAGTAAATAAAGCAGAAATGATAGACAGTTTAGTCAGTAATATGTTTCATGCCACCTTAGAAGAACTGGAAGTTTTAAAAGTAGAACCGGAAGAGAACAGTTCTTTGCTGGTAGAAGAAATGATTCAGGAACAAAAGTATTATGGAGAGATTATACTAGAAAATCATATTCCGGAATGTTTGTTGTATTTTGATGAACTGCGACTAAAACAGGTAATAGATAATTTGATACATAATGCGTATAAATATGCAAAAACAGAATGTTATGTAAATTTTTCAGAGCAGGAGAATGGAATAGAAATACAGATAAGAGATAAGGGGATGGGAATGTTAGAAGAAGAAATTTCTCTGGCAGCGGAAAAGTTTTATCGGGGAAGCAATGCCAAAGGAAAGGATGGTTCAGGACTGGGACTATATTTAGCGAAAAACTTTATGGAAGGAATGGAGGGAGGTATGGAATTTTATAATGAGGATGGATTTGTAGTAAGACTGTTCCTGAAAAAAATATAATTTTCATTTTTCTTATTGCAGATTTATGGCAGAAACTGATAATAATTGTTGAATTTTGTTTTTTAATCAGTTATACTACAGCTATGACATGAGGGTAAGGTTTTTAATATAGAAAAATTATAAGCCTATTGTCAAATAATGATTATAAGAGGTAATATGATGAAAAAAAGAGTATTAATAGC
This sequence comes from Lachnospiraceae bacterium, assembly GCA_017399445.1. Classification (GTDB taxonomy): domain Bacteria; phylum Bacillota; class Clostridia; order Lachnospirales; family Lachnospiraceae; genus RUG11237. The sequence goes on from JAFQCM010000004.1 coordinate 33,745, forward strand.
AAGTATTATGGCAGGACTTCTTGCATGTAACTTAATTGGATGCGGAAAAGAAGCAGAAACTGAGGAAATTTGCAGCCTATGCGAAGTAGAAAAAGAGTGTGAAGTCTATACAGTAGATGAGGAAGAATATGTGGTATGTGATGACTGCTACAATGAATTTGCACATGCCTTTAATCTGATTGATGATGAAGATGCTGAAGTAGAAGATGCTGAGAAAGAAGAAACAGAAGCAGAAGAAACAGATGCAGAAACAACGAAAGAAGAGTCTGAAGTAAAAAATAGAGAAACAGAAACTACAAAAACAGAAAATACGAAGACAGAAACTGCAAAAACAGAAAATGCGAAGACAGAAGCTACAAATACAGAAAATATAAAGACAGAAACTGCAAAAACAGAAAATACGAAGACAGAAACTACAAATACAGAAAATACTCAGGCAAAAGAGTCAGAAGTGAAACCTGCAGAAACTAAAAAAGTATGTAGTTTGTGTGAAGTAGAGAAAGAGTGTGGTGTCTATACCGTAGACGGAGTAGAATACATTGTATGTGATGATTGCTATGATGAATTTGCACATGGTATGGGGCTGGTGGAGGAGCCAATGTCATGCAGCTTGTGTGAAGTAGAGAAAGAGTGTGGTACTTATACCGTAGACGGAGTAGAATACATTGTATGTGATGATTGCTATAATGAATTTGCACATGGTATGGGATTGGTAGAAGAGCCAACAGCAGAAACAAAAAATAAAGCATTATGCAGCTTGTGTGAAGTAGAAAAAGACTGTGGTGCTTATACCGTAGATGGAGTAGAATATATCGTTTGCGACGACTGCTACAGTGAATTTGCACATGCTTTTGATTTAACTGGTTCAGAAGAATAATATGATTTCAAAAGATATGAAATTCAGAAATATTTCATTGAATATAAAAGAAGATGAAAATATAATACATAAATTGGAAAAGGGAAGCTGGAAACAGGCTTCCTTTTTCCGTTTGTAATAAAGTGATATAGTTAAAATTTAAGGATTGGTTAAGAAATGGACAAGAGTTAGAAAAAGACTTTACAGAAATTGCAAGCTATAATAAAAACAGAAATAAATAAAACGGAGGAAATGTAATGAATACTTTATTAACTGCAAAAGATTTATGCAAAACTTTTTCTAATGGAAGTGTGCAGCAACATGTATTAAAAAACTTAAATATTGAGATCTATCAAGGAGATTTTACCGTAATTATGGGAAACTCCGGGTCAGGAAAAAGTACTCTGCTTTATGCATTGTCAGGAATGGACCGTCCTACCCTAGGAAGTATTAGATATGGCGAAGAAGAGATTGCAAAATACAATAATGACAAACTGGCCATATTTCGGAGAAAACACTGCGGATTTGTATTTCAGCAAAATTACTTAAACGATACCATGAGTGTACTGGATAATATTATGGTAAGCGGTTTGCTGGTAAGCAAAGACAAAAAAGGAATTGCCAAAAGAGCAAAAGAACTTTTGCTTAAAGTAGGATTAAAAGAAGAAGTTTTTTCAAAATTCCCAGTGCAGCTTTCCGGTGGAGAACAGCAAAGAGTGGCAGTAGTCCGTGGAGTAATTAACCAGCCGGAAATACTGTTTGCAGACGAGCCTACTGGTGCATTAAATTCCAAGAATACAGAAAATGTTTTAAACATACTTACGGAATTAAATGAAAAAGGACAATCTATTGTAATGGTAACCCATGATATGAAGTCTGCAAGACGTGCTAACCGGATTTTATACTTATCAGATGGAGTCATTACTGGAGAATTATTACTTGGCAAATACATAACAGGTGATAGAGAACGCCATGAAAAATTACGCAACTTTTTGGCAGAAATGGGGTGGTAATATGTATCGATTGTTTTTTATTGCCAAGAATAACTTGAAAAAGAAAAAAAGCGACGTGGCGGTATTGACCTTTTTGACAATGCTGGCAGTAACATTATTGTATGTGAGTATCGCGGCAATGACCAATACAGGTAAGGTTTTGGATAGAGTATATGAGGAAACTAATGGTGCAGATCAAGTTTTTATTACAGCAAGCAGAGAAAAGGAAAATTTAACAGAACTTATCAGTTCTCAGGAAGAAGTGGCAAAGTGGGAAGTGAATTCTTGTTTGCTTGTATCAGGAGCCAAATATCATGGTGTAGGGGAAGAAGAAAATGAAGGTAGTTTTTGTATTGGAGTAATGGAAGAGGAGAGAAGTATCCAAAGTTATTCCATACAGGAGGAAGGAGAAAAAAAGAAAAATTCCATTTTGCTGCCTTATTATTTTAAAGCAGGCTATTCTTATGAAACCGGAGATAAAATATATCTTATGTTGGGAGAACATGAGTATGAGTTTGAAGTACTAGGATTTATTGAGGATGGACTATTTGCAACACCCTTAAATATTTCTGTGTACAGATGTTATATAGGACAGGATTACATAGAGGAAATTAAGGAAAAAGAAAAGGGAATCTTACAGGATGGATATTATGAGTATAAAACAAAATTAAAACAGGGAGAAAGTTCTTACAAATTTGACCAGAAATTGTCAGAACTGATTACAAAGAATATAGCAGATATTGCTGAATACGGAAATTTAGGATTAAATTGGGAAGTAATGAAGGGCGGAGATGCCATAATGTCAAATATAGGTATGGGAATTATCATGATATTTGGAGCTCTGTTAATTATAATCGCCATTATTATTATTCATTTTAGTGTCAGAAATTTTATTCAGAATAATATGAAAAATATTGGAATTTTACAGGCAGCAGGGTATACTTCGAAAGAATTGAAATGTGCCGGAGTATTGGAAATGTTGTGCATTACCCTTTTAGGAACAATACTTGGATTGGTGGCAGGATATTTAGGTGGTGATGTGGTAGGAAGTCTTCAGGCAATGCTGATTGGGGTAAGCTGGCAGGTTGCATTTGATGTAGGTGCTGCTATGGTTACTGGTTTATTAGTAAATGGAGTGATTCTTTTTGTTACCATTTTTACTGTAAGAATTTATGGAAAAATAACTGTGCTAAATGCATTACGTGGTGGCGTTGATACCCATAATTTTCGGAAGAATTATGTTTCTTTGGAAAAAACAAAAATCTCTTTACAAGGGGCATTAGGAATTAAGAATATTTTGAAAGAAAAGATGAAAAGCTTTACTGTTTGCTTAATAGTGGTTATTTTAAGCTTTGCCAGTTGTGTCGGATTTGTATTATACCAAAATTTTTCTTTAAATCCGGACAATCTTATGAAATTAGTTGGAATTGAGGCAGGAAATATTGGTGTGGAAGGAGAAGATTTAGACAGGATCGGAGAAGAGTTGTTATCTTGGAAAGAAGTAGAGAAAATTGGTTATTATAGTAATTCCAGTATCAAATTAACCAAGGGAGAAGAAAGTACTACTTTAACCGCAGATTTTTGGAAAAATCCAGAAGATTTAGACAATGAAATTTTGGTAGAAGGACGTCTGCCAGAATTTGAAAATGAGATAGTGATTACTACCAGAGTCAGTGAAATGCTGGATGCTCAGGTGGGAGATGTAATTTATGTGGAAGGAACCGGAGAAAAGAAGGATTATATTGTAACCGGTATCGACCAGAAAATAAACAATATGGGAATTAAGGCACTATTGAATTTTGAAGGAGCAGAACGCTTAAATGGAGCCTGTGAGACCTATTATTTATATGTTTATACAAGAGAAGATATCACTTATTCAAAAATGGCAAGTCTTTTAAAAGATGAATATAAAGATGTAAAAGTTACAGATAGTGAAAAAGTAATAGATAGTGCTATATCTTCAGTAGCAATGGCTATGAAATTAATCTGTGTGCTGTTTGTGACAATTACCTTGTTTGTGGTATGTATGGTAGTAATGCTTTTGGTGAAAACAAAAGTAACTCAGGAAAAAAGAAACTATGGAATTTATAAAGCTTTAGGATTTACTACAAAGCAGTTGATAGTTCAGATGGTATGTACCAATTTACCTATTATGATAGCTGGTGACGTGATTGGTGCAATAGGGTCTGTTTATCTGACGGAATTACTGGTTGTAGGCTGTTTATCCATTTTTGGAATTAAAGTTTGCGATTTGGCGATTAATCCGATGTGGCAGGTTGTTACAATAGTGGGAATTACAGTGGTTGCACTTGTGGTTACTGTTTGTTTTTCTGTGAAAATCCGGAAAATTGAGCCGGCGAAAATGTTAATGAGTGAATAATAGTTGGTCCCCTGTTTTTGCGAAAAGGTTTTGCAAAGGCAGGGGACCTCATTTTCATTAGCTTTCATTATTGTTGATATGAGCATACCACTATGTTACTATATTTGTAAATGCGATAATTTGAATATTGTGGTATACTGAAAGAACAAAGTTACTATACAGACGCAAGCTTGACACTAGCTGTCAAGCTATGCGCCAAGAAGTGGTGGCGACAAAATTTCAGCCCCATGCATCGCAGATGCATTTAAAATGGGCTGAAATTCGTTACTGTACACAGTATGCTGTGTACAG
>JAFQCM010000063.1 GCA_017399445.1 Lachnospiraceae bacterium
CCATCTACTCAAGTAGAAGTTTCTTTAACTGATGCAAGAGCTTTAGGATTAAAAGCTTTAGTAAGAGAATCTGGTGATATTGAAGGAACAGAAGGATGTAAATTAGTAGGACCTAAAGGTGAAATTGAAATCTCTTGTGGTGTAATTGCTGCTAAACGTCATATTCATATGACTGTTGCTGATGCAGAAGAATTTGGAATTAAAGATAAAGATGTTGTTGGTGTTAAAGTAACAACTGCAGATCGTTCTTTAGTATTTGGTGATGTTGTTTGCCGTGTAAGCGATAGTTATGCTTTAGCAATGCACATTGATACTGATGAAGCTAATGCTGCTGGTATTGCTGGACCTTGCCAAGGTGAAATCATTAAATAAGAGGTTGTAACGAAATGATTTTTTCTTTATAAGAAAGAGTTGTTTCTTACAACTTTTTTTCTTAATAAAAAAAACCATCCAAGACAGGTCTGATGGTATTATCATTTTGGTTATTTTTTTCTGTTTTTTTACTGTTTTTGGGCGCAGTAAGGGTATCGACTGTTAAAACAGCAATTTTTCATGTGCATAACTTTTAATTGATGATACTTATTTCTGTTTCCTTCTTCATTTCCTTTAGTCTGTGAAGATGAAACTTTTTAAGATTATACCCAAGACACACTAAAAGAAATTCCATTTTTGCATTTTCTATTCCTCTTCTTGTAAATCTTACGAATTTCATATCCTGTTTTATTACCCCAAATGCGCCTTCTGCCTGTATGCTTCTCTGTTTCTTTAATTCTTTTCCAAATTCTGTTGATAGATTCTCATCTACCGCTGCATAGAATTCCTCTAATACCACATCTCGACTGATGACTCTTCTTTCGCTTTTGCAGCATTCCTGTTTATGCAGGCATGCTTCGCACTTGTCTTCTTCTGTTGTGTATAGCTGCTTTATTTTCAGATATGTTCCATCGTTTTCATAATGATCATGAAGATAACAGTTGAATACCTCTCCATTTGGACATATCCTAAATCCAAATTCATTCTTCTTCCAGTTAATGGCGTTGTATATTTTCTTCTGAAAATCGGTTGTGTTCTTTTTTGCATACATCGGATACTTCATGAACAGCTTTATATCGTGTGTCAGACAGAACATGTAATTGTCATAGCTTCCATATCCTGCATCAGTCACAGGATATTCAGGGTATTTTCCTGTATATTCATAGTTTCTCTCCATGAACGGAATAAATGTTTTTGTATCACCAGCTCGCTGATATAGATCAGCATTAACGATAATACCATCGCTTACTGCTATCTGTGCATTATAGCAGGGTCTGCTTAGTCCCGTATTGCAGTAATAGTCCATCTTTGTAGCACACATCGTTGCATCGTGATCAGTCTTAGAGCAGCTGTTTCTTTCGCTGCCTATAATGTCCAGCCAATACTCATATCCATCAAGTTTTGTATAATATTCCATGAATTCATCATAGTATTTCTGGAAAGCCGTCTTTCTTTTTCCCTTTCCATAGACAATTTCAGTATCAGTTGTAACCATAGTTTCCATAAGATACTGAAGCATGTATCCAATTTCCTGTGCACAGTAAAAATAATGATATGGAAAAGCGTATCCCAATTCCATATTCATCCTTATGATCAGCTCTGTAATCTTAGGAAACAGCTTTTCTCTTGCATTCAGTATTCTTTTCTTGTAAACAAAGGTATTCTTATTTGCATTAGCCTCTATTTTAGTACCGTCAATATACTGAATATGAGTATCTATATTCATTTTATTTCCTATGCTTAGTGATACTTCAAAAAAGATATCATCAATATCCTTAATAAGATAATTCTTCATCAGTCTTTCAAAAGTCATATGACTAGGAGTTGACTCATCAGAAAGATAAAGAAATCTTATATCATTTCTGCATAGCTCTTCCATTTTTCTTAATTCCCTTTCTCCAAGGGAATAAGCAAAAAGGATAACCTTCAAAATCATTACCCTATCATGTCCCTTTCTCCCGCGGCCTTCATCTCTTTTAAGATATTTTCCAAGATTCACTCCTTCTATTGCCTTCAAGAAAGAAACAACCTCACTATTAGAATCAATTTTTATTCCTAAATTTAGTGGTAAAGATAACTGTAATGAGTTATAATCATTAATGTAATTAGATTGTGTAAATGTGGTAGTTTCCATAATCTAATTATACCAAAAACGACAATACATATCATCAACAGATGACAGTATTGTCGCTTTTGTTTTTAAGACTTAACTATTTATTTCGTTACAGCCTCTTTTTATTTTGAAAAAATAAATCTGTAATAGAAAAATCATGCTTATATGATATTGCGTTTAGTAATGAAAAGAAAAAGCAAGTTCATGATTTTATCACCTTCATAAAAGATCATTAATTCTTTCCTATTTTTTATAAATATTAGTGCAAACAAAAAGATTCTCTTTCGAGAATCTGATATTTTATAGGTTATTAATAAATTCTACGAATTTATTAACTTCTTCTTCTTTTGTAGCCCAAGATGTTACAAGTCTAATTCTTGTATGATTTTCATCTAATGGTGTCATTTTTGAGAATAAGAATTCTTTTTCTAATTTTTCAATAATATCATTTGATAAATCAGCAAAGATTAAATTTGTTTTAGATGGAACATAGATTTCAAATCCTTTGTTCATTAATGCTTCCTTCATTAAATCAGCCATTCTATTTTGATGTCTTCCATTTCTTTCATATAAATCATCTTTTAATAATGCATGGAATTGAACACCTA
>JAFQCM010000064.1 GCA_017399445.1 Lachnospiraceae bacterium
AAAGCTATCAGAAGAGTTATGTTTTGATAAGACCTCACAACAGATATATTATAAGGGAAATGAGATAGAGCTGACCAAATCAGAAAGAAGAATACTTGCTAAATTGGTGGAATGCAGACCCAATGTAGTTATAAGGGATGAACTTATGATGGAACTTTGGAATACAGATGAATATGTTTCAGATGGAACACTGACAACGTTAATCAGCAGACTTCGTACAAAGCTAAAAAGCTCTTGTGGCGTGGAAATTATTCAAACAAGGAAAGGGCAGGGATATTTTGTACAATGAGCTATATAAAGAGAAAGTGGAAATATTATTTTATGTATTTCTTTCTAATGCTAAGCTTTAATTTGTATTACATTTTCCTAATGAATGAAAAGCAGATATTTTATATATTGTATTTAGATTTGCTGTTACTCATTTTTGGGGGAATGGTAGAAGGAATCTCAGCCATTCATTTTTATAGCAGAGAAAAAAAGAAAAGACAGCTATTAGAACGGGATGATGTTATTTTTCATGAAGTAACTGATATGGAAGATAGAGACATCATGGCACATGATATGCAACTTTTAGAAGAGCAGTTGCAGGATAAATTTGATGAAAACTGTGAGCTTCAGGATTATGTAGCGAAATGGTGTCATGAATTCAAAATTCCGCTAGCCGCCAGTCTGCTGATGGTGGAAAAGCTAAAGGAGGCACAGACTAGATTAGAGCTACGTGAGCCGTTAGAAAGAATGAATTTTCAGGTTAATAGCATGTTACAAGGATGTAGGCTTCAAAGTCCGTTATTTGATTTACAAATAACAAAAACTTTATTGAAAGAATGTGTAAAGGACTCTATTCGAAATAATCAGTTCTTTCTAATTCAGAAAAGATTTGTATTAGACATAGAGGTGGATGATGTAGTGGTTTATACAGATAAGCTGTGGATAACATATATTCTCGATCAATTGATAAGTAATGCAATTAAGTATAAAAAAAAGGAAAAGGATGAGACTCCTAGGATTAAAATATGGGCAAAGAAGTCAGAAGAGCAGGTAGAACTTATTGTGGAAGATTGGGGAGAAGGAATCCGAGAAAGTGATATCCGTCGTATTTTCGAAAAAGGCTTTACAGGAAGTAATTATCATAATGGAAAGTATAAGTCAACCGGTATGGGATTGTATATGGTAGATAAGATTGCAAGACGGTTGGGACATCGGATTAGTGTGGAAAGCCAGTATGGGAAGGGTACATGTTTTTATATCGTTTTTGAAAAGAATGAGTTATAGGGTTGCCGCAATCTTACAAAAAATGTAAGGCTGCGGCTTTTATTGTATGATGAATGTAAGGATTTTTAAAAGAGACTGCGATACAATTCTTATAATGATTCGAAGGTACTGAATAATTACGATTCGAATCAAAAAAGTAGATAGGAGTAAAACGGCAAGATGGAAGATAATAAAATTGTAGAAGTAAAAAATCTTGTAAAGCATTATGGAACGAAAGGATTTCAAACAAAGGTATTAAAAGGAATTGATTTATCCATTTAT
>JAFQCM010000065.1 GCA_017399445.1 Lachnospiraceae bacterium
AATTTTTACAACATAGTCATAATCTCTATCCAAATGCTCAAATCGATTGGTTTCCTTCAAGTGATTTTCTATATTTACAATTTCCAGATACTCCTTGGTCAGCTTTTCGACTTCCTCTTCATATTCCTTTAACTTTACCTTAGATACTTTACATCCTATACAGGCATTGGTCGTATAATCTTTTTTACGCAAATGACGAAATATAAAATTGCTATAAGAATAACAATCTGGTGTCACACCATCTCTTACCTGCTCCAGTTCTTCCACCGACTGACATTTTATGATATGTCCTAAATATCTCTGTAAACAGATATCAACGTAGGTTTCTTTCGTCGCAACTGCTTCATATAAAGAATTCGCAAGTACTTTTGGTTCACTTGCTACAATAGCTGCTGAATTGATTAAATCCACTTCTTCATATTGCTTCATTTCTCTGAAATACACTGCTGCATCGTGAGCATACTGTGGCTCTGTAATCAAAGAAAGTTTTGTTCTTCCAAGCCTTCCTTCTATGGCATTTTTCCATGTTTCTTCTTCTACATCAAATAAATCTGCCAAAATATGAACCTTAATCGTTCTGCCATAAGCATCGCTCAGCCTTCTTTCCAATGCGCCTCTTGCCTGCTTTAATCTGTCGGAATAAGATTTTCTGTTATTCTTCATATCATCTACAAGCTTTTTCTTTTCAGTTAATGCTACATTTATATCTCTTTTCTGTTCTCTTACATTTTCTAATTCTTCCTCAATATTTTCTTTTGTTTCTTCCAGCCTTTTATGTAAATTCTCACAATCCTCTTGTGTTACTTTCCCCTTAGTAAATCTTTCCATTGCATTTAACAAAGGATTACTCACATAATCTGTTACTATTTCATCTGCTTCCCACGCATGCAATCCCTGAACAATTCTTCTCCATTCGTTACTCTGCCCTGTTAACGTTTCACACAAGAGCTGGATAGCCTGTAAACGTTCCTCTTCTTTCTTCACATCACTTTTGGCTAATTCTACCTTGGCTTCCATCAGCTCGTCTTCTATTTTCTGTTTGGTATCATCAATTCTATTTTTTTCCTGTTTTAACCTTTGAAGCTCTGACTCTACATTTTCTTTGTCATTTATATAACTTTCTATAATCGCTTGGAGACCTTTGATTTCTACACATTTTAAAAGTGCTTCCAAATGAAGCGTTTCAATCTTTACTTCCTGTAGATTTCTGTCTGCTACTTCTATTTCAGAAAGCATATGAATTCTTTTCTCTAAATCATCTATTTTTTCTTTGATATTACGATATGCGCCTAGCTGCTCACTAATTTTTCCAATAATATCTCCTTCATTCTTAGGAAACATATAGTCACGAATAAACTGTCCTGTACCGTTCGTCATCTTTAATGCAATCGCACTCTTTTCCATCGTTACAAAACGAGCTCCATCAATATATCCCATAATCACATCGTATAAGCTATTTAAATACGCTTCCTTCGATGGATAAATGCGATTAACATCTACCTTACCTCTATTTTCCGATGACATAGAACGTTCTTCGATTAGTTTTTTGATATCTCTATTAGAATAGGGGAAGCCGTCTTCGGTACAGTATTCCTGTTCCGGCATTTTTCCAACATGGCTAAAATACATATATTTCTTAATCTCTGTATCATTTTTACGCACTTCAAATGCAATACCTATACA
>JAFQCM010000066.1 GCA_017399445.1 Lachnospiraceae bacterium
ATTATTCTAATAGACGAATATGATGTACCACTGGAAAACTCTTATTTTGAGGGATTTTATGATAAAATGATAAAATTCATCCGCTCCCTGTTTGAGTCAGCCTTAAAGACCAATGACAGTCTGGAATTTGCCATAATTACCGGCTGCCTTCGAATTAGTAAGGAAAGCATTTTTACAGGCCTGAATAATTTAAACATTAATTCCATCCTGTCAGGAAGCTATGCGGAATATTTCGGTTTTACAGAAATCGAAGTAGAACAGATGTTAAAAGATTATGCATTGGAAGAAAAAATAGCAGAGGCAAAAGAATGGTACGACGGATACTTATTTGGAAATATTGAAGTATATAATCCCTGGAGTGTAATTAACTATGTGTATACAGCCATTACCAACCAGAACCCACTGCCAAAACCATACTGGTCCAACACATCTTCAAACAGCATAGTAAAAGACCTGGTAGAAGAAGCCGATGAGGCGGCAAGAGAAGAACTAGAAATACTGATTCAGGGCGGAACTATTGAAAAACCTATTCATGAAAATATCACTTACGCCGATATACATGAGTCTCCTGATAACCTATGGAATTTCCTGTTCTTTACCGGATATTTAAAGAAAATAAAAGAAGAATTAAGAGGAAATCAAATTTATGTGCAGCTTTCTATTCCAAACAGGGAAATAGAATACATTTATCAAAATACTATTCGTGAGTGGTTCCGCAAACAGTTGGAACATACCGACCTATCGACCTTGTACAAAGCAGTCTTAGAAGGTGACTGTGAAACCTTTGCCTTAGAAGTAACAAACCAACTTTTAGAATGCATCAGTTACAACGACTACAAAGAAGACTACTACCACGGTTTTCTCTGCGGATTGTTAAAAGGTTGCAAGGGCTACCGTGTCATCTCTAACCGGGAAAGCGGCACCGGACGATACGATATCGTTATGCGCTATCCATCCGCCCGGGGCCAGGCAATGATTATGGAAATAAAAGTAGCTGCCACCTTTGATGAACTAGAAGCAGGTTGCGATAAAGCCCTAAAACAGATAGAAGAACAAAAATACGATACTGACCTTCGGAAAGATGGCTACCGCAACATCACAAAATATGGCATCTGTTTTTACAAAAAGGAATGTATGGTAAAGAAAAAACAAATACGTGCTTACGTTTTTGGAAGGTAATATACGATAGAAACAATTAATTGATAGTGAGAAGGGGAAAATACAATGTCACAAAATAAATCAATGCTCATCTGCCGTTATCAGAGCATATGCGAACCGGATGTAATAGACGGTTTTCAAAAAAACGGCTATCAGGTAACAGAATACAACGAAAAATTAGAAGATCCGGATTATGATGTAAAGTATCTGAAAAAATTATCCGAAGTAATTCTGGAAGGAAATTTTGAGTTTGTTTTTTCCATAAACTTTTTTCCTATCATTTCCAGACTTTGCAATGTACTGAAAATCCCATATGTGTGCTGGCTGGTAGACAGCCCGGTATTTCAGATGTATTCCGATGCAGTACAGGGGGAATACAACAGGATTTTCATATTTGACAGGGCATTATATGAGCAGTATTATCCAAAGAACCCTCAAGGAATTTTTCACCTTCCTCTTGCTACTAACACAGACCATTGGGATCAGGTCTGCAACAATATGACTGGGGCAGACAAAGGGAGATATTCCGGAGATATTTCATTTATTGGTTCTTTATATACAGAAAAGTGTCCATATAACAAAATACAAATGATGTCAGATTATTTACGAGGATATTTAGAAGGAATCATGAATGCCCAGCTAAAAATATATGGTTACAATTTCCTTGCAGAAGTTCTTACACCTGAAATTATCCAAGAGTTTAAACAATCCGTCAGCTGGGAAACATCACCGGAAGATTATGTAATCGATGATGCTATATTCATTGCAGACGAATATTTAGGAGTAAAGGTTTCAGAGATGGAACGGATTCAGCTTTTAAACATATTAGCGAAATATTTTCAAGTACGGTTTTATACTCAAAGCGATGTATCCGTCCTTGAAAATGTAATTAATTGTGGCAGTGCGGAATCCCGATATGAAATGCCAAAAATTTTCCGATGCAGTAAAATCAATTTAAATCCTACTGCAAAAAGTATTAAAACAGGAATTTCCCAACGTATTTGGGATATTATGGGATGTGGCGGATTTTTGATTTCTAATTATCAGGCAGAACTTCCAGAACACTTTGAATTGGGAAAAGATATAGAAACTTATGGAAGTTTAGAAGAGCTGGCAGACAAGTGTGCATACTATTTAGAACATGAAGAAGAACGTCAGGCAATTGCAAGAAATGGATATGAAAAGGTGAAAAAGTATCATACATATGAAATAAGAATAAGAGAAATGTTAGATATCTTGGGAAAAAGCTTTGCATAAAAAGCTTGGGGTCAAAATACCGTATGAATCCAATATCATAATATGAAAAATAAGAATGCAAAAAGCAGGAGGAAGAAAATGGAACCAACACGAGAACAAGTTATAGAGGCAATCCAGGGGATTTGCAATTACGACACAAAATTAATTACAGCCTGTCAAGACATCATAGACGATTTGAAAGCAGAAAAATTATCCTTATTATCAAATGTGATGCAAAATATTATTCAGGGCATTAACTGGACGGTAGAAGTATTAAACAGAACCATAGATACTTTTAATGAAGGTACAGAAAGACTAAACAAAGAAGAACTAAATTCAGCATTAGTCAGCTTTAGTACTGCATATGAAAGTGGTAACGGCGAAAAGGTGGCAGAAGCTATCCAGAATGCAATTATTCCTTTTCTACATAAAGTATGTGAAGCAGGAAAAGAAGTTGCAAACCAATCATAATTGAGGTATAATTATCCACATGAAGAATCTGCCGAAAATTTAGAATTTAAATAGGAGCGACAGAAATTTAAATACATATAGGTAGCGCTGCATAAGGCAGCGGAATGGAGGAAGTTATGGAAAAGAAGAATATTGATTGGTCCAATCTTGGTTTCGGTTATATGAAAACGGACTTAAGATATGTTTCCAATTACAAAAACGGAACATGGGATGAAGGTACACTTACTGGTGAAGATACTATCACAATCAGTGAATGTGCTGGTGTATTACAGTATGCACAGACTATTTTCGAAGGTTTGAAAGCCTATACAACAAAAGATGGTCACATTGTAACATTCCGTCCTGACTTAAATGCAGCTCGTATGGCAGATTCAGCCAAAAGACTTGAAATGCCAGTGTTTCCAGAAGAACGCTTTGTTGAAGCAGTGGTAAAAACGGTAGAAGCAAATGCAGCTTATGTTCCACCATTCGGCTCAGGAGCATCCCTTTATTTAAGACCATATATGTTTGGTTCTAGTCCGGTAATCGGAGTAAAACCTGCCGAAGAATATCAGTTCAGAGTTTTTGCTACTCCAGTAGGTCCATACTTTAAGGGTGGAGCAAAACCAATCACTATTCGTGTTAGTGACTTTGACAGAGCAGCACCAAATGGTACAGGGCACATTAAAGCAGGTCTTAACTATGCAATGAGCTTACACGCTATCGTATCTGCTCATGAAGAAGGCTTTGATGAAAATATGTATTTAGATTCCAAAACAAGAACAAAAGTAGAAGAAACAGGTGGAGCAAACTTCCTTTTTGTAACAAAAGATAATAAAATTGTAACACCAAAATCTGATAGTATCTTACCTTCTATTACCCGTCGTTCTTTAATGCATGTTGCAAAAGAATACTTAGGGCTGGAAGTAGAGGAAAGAGAAGTATTCTTTGATGAAGTAAAAGACTTTGCAGAATGTGGACTTTGTGGTACTGCAGCAGTAATTTCACCAGTTGGTAAGATTTATGACCATGGTAAAGAAATTTGTTTCCCAAGTGGAATGGAACAAATGGGACCGATAACACAGAAATTACGTGAAACATTAACGGGAATCCAGATGGGTGAAATTGAAGCACCAGAAGGATGGATTAAGGTAATTAAATAATAAGAAGAATTCTTGCAGAAGGAATATCTATAATAAGATGTGAAAAAGCACTATAAATCACAAAGATTTATGGTGCTTTTTCAGTATATTGGGTATAATAAATGTGAGATAAAAATCAGATAACAAATAGGTAGTAAAAGGAAAGGGGATTTAACAATGAGAAATAAAATCAAATTTATATTTATCATATCAATTATGATTTTTGCACTTTCAGGATGCAACAAAGAGGAGGCAAAAGATGAAACGACAGAAATGTTATCAATTACTTCTACAGCAGACCTTTTGAACAATGTTTGGGATACTTTTTCAGAAGATGAAAAATTTTCTGTCATGGGAGGTGATTATGAAAATTCAGTAGAGAATGGGGCTGGTATTTTTAATATAGAGGATACAGAGAATCTTACCTATATGCTTTATCTTCCGGTGGATAATGTAGCGATGATTGATGAAGCAGCGTCCTTGATTCATTCCATGAATGCTAATACTTTTACAGGGGCAGCGTTTCACCTTGTGGATCCAGAAGAAGCAGATAATTTTGTTGTAGCATTAAAAGAAAATATATTAAGTACTCAGTGGATGTGTGGTTTTCCGGATAAAATGGTGATTTTTAAGGTAAATGGAGAGTATATAGTTTCAGTTTTTGGAAATGCAGAAATTATAGATAATTTTAAAACAAAGCTTATGGAAGTATATGGAGAAAGTGCTGTTGTTGTAGCTGAAGAAAATATTGCATAAAATTAGTTAAAAGTGAAAACAGAATAGAGGTGGCGTATGGTATTTGCAAGTATAACCTTTTTGTATTATTTTCTGCCTGGGGTACTGTTTTTGTATTTTCTTGTTCCCAAATACCTGAAAAATTTAGTGCTTCTATTAGCAAGTTTGTTTTTTTATGGCTGGGGAGAGCCTAAATATGTATTTTTCATGATAGCCTCAATCATGTCCGGGTACATTTCCGGACTCTTGATTGAGGTTTTTTACAATACAAATAAAAAGAAACAGGCAAGGTTAGTTTTATGGGGAGCAGTAGTAATTCAGCTGGGAGTTCTTGGGTATTTTAAGTATGTGGATTTTTTTGTTGAGAACTTTAATACAATAACAGGACTTTCTTTGCCTTTGTTAAAGGTAGCACTTCCTATGGGGATTAGTTTTTACACTTTTCAAATTATAAGCTATATAGTGGATGTCTACCGAAGACAGGTATCTCCACAAAGAAATTTCATTTCTTTGGCTATGTATATTGCAATGTTTCCTCAATTAGTTGCAGGACCAATTGTTCGTTATCAGGATATAGAAAGATATCTTGCAGAAAGAAACGGAAGCTGGCAGGGTGTTGCTCTTGGCATTCGACGTTTTATCTTTGGACTTTCTAAAAAAGTTCTAATTGCCAATACGCTAGGAGAACTGTGTGAGATTTTCAGGGGTTCTAACGATAAATCCGTTTTGTTTTTCTGGCTTTATGGAATTTCTTTTACCTTACAGATTTATTTTGATTTTTCTGGTTATAGCGAGATGGCAATAGGACTTGGGAAAATTTTAGGTTTTCAGTTTCCAGAAAACTTTAATTATCCTTATATTTCAAAAAGTGTAACAGAGTTTTGGAGACGGTGGCATATGTCGTTAGGGGCATGGTTTCGCGATTATGTCTATATTCCCCTTGGGGGCAATAGGGTGTCGAAAGGAAGATGGTTTCTTAATATTCTGGTGGTATGGATGCTGACTGGTTTCTGGCATGGGGCAGCATGGAATTTTATCTTGTGGGGATTGCTTTTTTCGATACTTTTGATAATAGAAAAAATATGGCTTTTGAATGTTCTTAAAAAAAGCAAAGTGATTGCTCACATATATTTGATAAATGTAGTGGTAATTAGTTTTGTTATTTTTAATGCAACAGATGTGAAAGAGGCTTTTGGTTATATTGGAGGAATGTTTGGAGTAGGAGAATTTCCATTAGTATCAAAAGAATTTGAATATTATTTAAAAAGCTATACTATAGTATTGATTATTGGCCTGGTGGGGGCAACGCCTCTTTCTAAGTGGCTAGCAGATAGTATAAGAAAAAGGGAAAATTTAAAGAAGGGAATGAATGTAATAGAACCCTTCCTATTGGTTGCATTAATGATGGGGGTAACTGCATATTTAGTGGGTGGATCCTTTCATCCATTTCTTTATTTCAGGTTTTAGGAGAGATGTTATGACTGAAAAAACAAAAAATATAGTGGTGACCTGTGTAATGGCAGTTTTTTTATTTGGACTTTCTATGGGGGCATGGGGAAAGGAAGTGGATGATTTTTCAGACAGCGAAAGACGTAAGCTGAATTTATTTCCGGAAGTTTCCAAGGAAAAAGTTATTTCAGGGGAATTTATGACAGAGTTTGAGGATTATACCCTGGATCAGTTCCCTTTTCGGAATAGTTTTCGAAAACTTAATTCAAATTTATCATTTTCGCTATTTGGACATAAGGACTATCATGATATTTATGTAGTAGATGGTTATATAAGTAAAATGGAATATCCTATGAAAGAAGAATCTCTTCACAGGGCAGCAGAGAGATTTGGATATATTTATGAGAAATATATGAAGGATACAAACACAAAGGCTTATTTTTCCATAATTCCCGATAAAAATTACTTTCTGGCAGAGAAAAACGGATATCTTTCCATGGATTATGAGGAACTTTTTCAAGTGATGAAAGAAAAAACAAAATTTATGGAATATATTGATATTACAAAATTGCTTACTATAGAGGACTACTATAAAACAGATACTCATTGGAGGCAGGAAAAACTTATAGATGTAGCAGGAGAAATTGGAAGAAAAATGGGAGTGAAAATAAATGGTGAATATGAAGTAAAAACATTGGAACAGCCTTTTTATGGCGTGTATTATGGGCAGTTAGCGCTTTCTCTTCCAGCAGAGAAAATAAACTATTTAACCAATAAAACACTGGAAAAATGCAAAGTATATGACTTTGAAAATGAGAGAAATATTGCTATCTATAATATGGAAAAGGCTTATGGAAAAGATTCCTATGAAATGTTTTTGTCGGGCTCATTAGCGTTGGTTACAATAGAAAATCCCTATGTTTCTGGTAATAAAGAATTGATTTTATTTAGGGATTCTTTTGGCAGTAGTATTGCCCCGCTTTTTATAGAAGGATACAAAAAGATTACTCTTATAGATATTCGTTATCTTTCTCCGGAACATTTGGAGAGATATGTGAAATTTGAGCATCAGGATGTACTGTTTCTGTACAGTACTTTAGTGCTGAATCATGGAGAAACCATGAAGTGATAAAAATGTACAAAAATCAAAGAGAAACACAAAAATAATTGTAAAAATTATCTAAAAGTGATAGAATAGTAATAGAGCGTGTATTGGTAAAAAAGAAAGCGTATAATAATAAAAGGAGTGGGTTTTTCATGAGTATAACAGGACAACAGGCAGAAGAACGAAAGATAACAAAAGGCAGCCTGGTTTATACGGAAAATCAGCCGGTAGCAGAACTGGCTATTATTGCAGAAGGACGTCTTGTAGCGGTAAACAAATCAGGACGAATGGAATTTAAAAAGGGAAGTATCATTGGCTTAGTAGAAGGTTTAAACGGTAAATATACTTCCAGTTACTTTGCAGATGATGATACTACAATTATGGTGTATCCGTATGGGAGTATTGAAGATGATATTGCACTTGCCATATCCCAGAAAATAAATCCGGGAAACACCATTTCAACTGCAATCAGACAAGTAGATCTTCTTTTGGAAAAGGCAAAAACAGAGGAAAGCAGAACTAGACAATTCTATACATATGTAAAAGAAGAATATAGAAAGTATGTAGAACTTTGTAAAGGCTATAAAGCAGAATGCAGGGCGTCTGAAAGAATCAACAGTTTAAAAGAATTTGAAGAAGAGACAGAACTAGATGATGAAAAAATGGAATATTTGCAGCAGCTTATGGAAATTCCGGACAATGTAAGAGGAGCATTTTTTGAAGCTAGTGAATATATGGTTCAGAGACATCTTAATGATGCGGTAGAAGCAGCGGGGGATGTGGCTTCTTTATATGGGGAAATTAAACAGTATTTGGATGCAAATTCAGCAGCTTTAATTGCGGATGATAATGACAATCTTTTCTCTATGTATGAAGATTTGATTTTGCAGATTATCAGCCGAAAAGGAAATGTGTCTACTCTTATGAAAAAGGCAGAAGAAATTCTAAATTATTCCAACAGCTTTGAAGGAATTGATAAGGCAATTGTTATAAAGGCAAAGAATGATTATCGTGATAAAATGCAAATGATGGGGGTAAATGAAGAAACAGAAAGTCAGGCGGCAGCAGGAGAAAACGTTCAGAGTTCTTCTGGTGGAGCAGGAATTTATACCTCGGCTCAAATGGATATTATTCGTAAAATTACCCAGAATACTACAGAAAAAATTATTGCATATGCAGGGTTGGAAGAAGAAAAGAATGAAAAGCTTCGCCAACAGCTTAGTGTGTTTGCAACTTTGGAAGATAAACGTGCTTCCACAGATGAGGTAAACAAATTAAGAAGAAGTTTGACAGCACTTTATTATGATTATTATGAAGCAGTTATGCTTAAATATGTGAAAGAAGAGAAAACTATCCCATTATTGGAACTGTTTTTAAATTTTGGTGTTTTGGACGAGCATATGGTAAGTGATGAAACACTGGCAGATTTGCTTTATACAAAACGAGATGAAGATATGGGTGGCTATCAGATTTATACTATGAAGGAATGGTTGTTTGCGATTTTCAAAGGGGAACATGAACCTTCTAGAAATGAATTTGATTTGGACTATGAAGCGACTTTCCGTGATATGAAGAAAACACAGAAATTTACGAAAGAACAAGAAGAGGCTTATAAGAAAGATCAAAAAGGTAAAATGATATTTGAACTTAGAAATATGCTTACTTCTGTAAATAAAATGACACAAGGACAAATTTTAACATTCTGTCCAATTCTCTTTACAGAACCGGATGAATCTGTAAAAAGTATGTTGATACAAAAGAGTGTGGTGAAAAACACATTTGACACATTGCTTCAAATAGATTATTCTTGTTTCTATCGGCCGGTTGCATTTTGGGATAGCGAACATGGGGTAAATCAGGAATATATTCAGAAAGAAGTGAAACCAATCGTTATTCTAATGCCGAATATTGGAACAAAAGGTGCTATGTGGCAGGAATTGTCAGGACCAAAGAAAGATACACCGGCAAGATTTGCATTGCCAATTATGACCAGAGAAAATTTGACAAAATTGGCTGTTGGTATGTTAGGACAGTATCGTTGGGAAATCTGCAGAAATATTCAGGGAGTATATTGGAATGATTTAAGTGAAAAATCTTTAACCTCAGAATTTTTCGACTATGCTCAATTTTTTAAGAAAAATCGTGATTTGTCACAGCAGGCGAAAGATAAGATTAAACAGAATCTTACAAAATGTAAGAACAGTTTCCGAGGGCTGTTTGTGCAGGAATATTCCGAATGGGTACTGCTAGAGTCTAAAGGTTCTGCCAGATTAAATAAGGTTTCCAGAGAAATATTTGGAGAATATATACCATTCATAAAGGAACTTAGGGATCCTTTAAGACAACATCCATCCTATGCACCAATAATAGAAAAGTTTGAACGCCATAACGCAGAAAAACTGAAAAAAGCAACCAACATCGAAACAACAATTATTAAACATAAAGGAAAAGTACCGGAAGATATCCAAAACTACTTGGAATTTTTGCAAATGTAAATGTAACCAAATTGCAAAGCAATTTGATTGCCTACTTGCCCCCCCATCTGCGCAGCAGATTTTAAATGGGGCAATACCCCAAGTAACCAAATTGCAAAAGTCTTCCCAATGAAAGGTGAAAATAAAGTGAAGTGGAATAAGTTTACAATTAAAACAATCGCAGATGCAGAAGACATTATCGTAAGCAGCCTGATGGAACTAGGTATTGAAGGAGCAGAAATCGAAGACAACATCCCTTTAACCGAATATGAAAAAAGTCAGATGTTCGTAGATATTTTGCCGGAAAATTCCAATGCCGGAAATGAAGCCTATGTATCTTTCTACATTGAAGATGGACAGGATACCAAAGAATTATTAGAAAGTGTAAAAGTGGAATTAGATTCTTTAAAAGAATTATGGATGTAGGTGAATGTACCATTACAGAAAGCCAGACAGAAGATGCAGACTGGCAGAATAAATGGAAAGAATATTTCAAACAATTTTATGTAGATGATATTTTGATTAAGCCTTCCTGGGAAGAATTGAAGCCGGAAGATGAAGGGAAAATGCGAATTGACATTGACCCGGGAACAGCTTTTGGTACCGGGATGCATGAAACCACACAGCTTTGTATCCGTCAGATTAAAAAGCTGGTAACCAAAGACACTGTAATGTTGGATGCAGGAACCGGAAGTGGCATTTTATCCATTGCAGGAATTAAGTTGGGGGCAGCTTACGCATTAGGAACAGACTTGGATCCATGTGCCATTACTGCAGTAGCAGAAAATATGCAGGTAAATGGAATTGGAGAAGACCAGTATGATGTCATTCTTGGAAATCTGATTGATGACAAAGAAGTGCAGGATAAAGTAGGATATGAAAAATATGATTTAGTTTGTGCCAATATTTTAGCGGAAATTCTGGTAGGTATGACCCCTGTAATTCCAGCTTGCATGAAAAAGGGTGCTTATTATGTAACTTCAGGAATTTTGAAAGAAAAAGAAGAAGTAGTAAAAGAAGTGATTGTAAAGAGTGGGTTGACGGTAGAAGAAGTTACCTATCAAGGTGATTGGTGCTCTATTACAGCAAAGAAGAATTAAGGAAATAAATGGAGTAATAAGATGAATCATTTTTTTGTGGAAGAAAGTCAGGTACAGGGTTCTGAAATAATCATCCAAGGAACCGATGTAAATCATATAAAAAATGTGCTTCGAATGAAAATGGGCGAAGAAATCATGGTAAGCAATGGGACAGATAAGCATTATATCTGTTCCATTACTGATATTTCACCGGAACAGGTAGTGGCAAAAATTGTTGATATCGACAGCAACAGTTCAGAACTTCCGGTAAAATTATATTTGTTTCAAGGCCTGCCCAAGGCAGATAAAATGGAGCTGATTATACAAAAAGCAGTAGAACTTGGTGTGTTTCAGATTATTCCGGTAGCCATGAAGCGAAGTGTAGTAAAGTTAGATGCCAAGAAAGAAAAAAATAAGCTATCAAGATGGCAGCAGATTGCAGAAAGTGCAGCCAAACAGTCAAAGCGTATGATAATTCCGGAGATTCATGGAGTAATGAATTTCAAAGAAGCAGTTGCATATGCTAAAAGTTTAGATTATAATATAGTACCGTATGAGTTTGCAAATGGTATGGCAAAATCAAAAGAAGTAATAAAGAGCCTTGGACAATATAAAAGTGTAGGAATTTTCATTGGTCCGGAAGGGGGCTTTGATGAGGACGAAATTGATTTTGGTAAACAAGAGGGAATGCAGATTATTTCTTTAGGCAAACGGATTTTACGAACGGAAACAGCAGGATTAACGGCGTTGTCAATCATTATGTTTGAATTAGAACAGGATGAGTAAAAGACATTGCCGTCTTTTCGTGTAAATGAAACCTGATATTTTGGGAATGCTATGAAAAAAGCATTGATTAGGAGAGAAGAACGTGGAAGCTTATTTAGATAATTCGGCTACAACAAGATGTGAAAAAGAAGTTGCAGAACTGGTGACAAAACTTATGCTGGAGGATTATGGAAATCCTTCTTCCATGCATTTAAAAGGTGTGGAAGCAGAAAAGTATATAAAAGAAGCAAAAACAAGAATTGCCAAAACATTAAAGGCAAAAGAAAAAGAGATTATTTTTACCTCAGGTGGAACAGAATCTGATAATATGGCATTAATAGGTGTGGCCATGGCTAATAAAAGAGCAGGAAAACATATTATCACCACAGAAATTGAACATGCAGCCATTCATTCTACAGCTGCCTATTTGGAAGAAATGGGCTTTGAAATCACCAAAATTCCAGTAGACAATAATGGAAAAATAAAAAGGGAAGCTTTGGAACAGGCATTAAGGGAAGACACCATACTAGTATCAATAATGCATGTTAATAATGAAGTAGGGGCAGTAGAACCGGTAGAGGAAATTGCAAAACTAATAAAAGAAAAATCTCCCAAAGCCTATTTTCATGTAGATGCCATTCAAAGCTATGGGAAATTTAAAATAGTTCCAAAACGAATGGGAATCGATTTGTTATCTGTCAGCGGACACAAAATTCATGGACCAAAGGGGATTGGATTTTTATATGTAAATGAAAAAGTAAAGATGAATCCTATTATTTTTGGGGGCGGACAGCAGTCAGGAATGCGTTCCGGTACTGAAAATGTACCTGGAATTGCAGGTCTGGGACTTGCTTGTGAAATGGCCTATGAAAGTTTTGATGAAAAAGTCGAAAGATTATATCAGTTAAAAGAAGAGTTTTGTGAAGGTTTATTAAAACTAGAAGATGTGAAAATAAATGGAATTTTTGATAAAACTTCCGCACCACAAATTGTCAGTGCAAGTTTTAAAGGAATTCGAAGTGAAGTATTATTGCACACATTAGAAGACAGAGGGATTTATATTTCTGCAGGCTCTGCTTGTTCTTCCAATAAACCGGCACCAAGTAAAACATTGTTGGCAATGAAGGTGCCAAAAGAAGAACTGGAAGCTACCATTCGTTTCAGTTTTTCAACTCACACTACAAAAGGAGAATTAGATGATACGTTAGAAGTTTTGGAAGAAGTTCTTCCAAAACTACGCAAATATACCCGTCATTAAGTTACTTTTCAATTGAATTTAAGTAAGGAGAAAACCATGTATAAAGCTTTTTTGATTAAGTATGGAGAAATTGGTGTAAAAGGAAAAAACCGTTATTTATTTGAAGATGCTCTGGTAAATCAGATTCGTTTTGTGTTAAAAGATGTAGATGGCGAATTCCAGGTAAGAAAAGAGCAGGGAAGAATCTTTGTGGAAACAGAAGGAGACTATGATTACGAAGAAACCATTGAAGCATTAAAAAGAGTATTCGGTATTGTAGGAATTTGTCCGGTAGTTAAAATGGAAGATAATGGATTTGACGATCTGGCAGCAAAAACAGTAGAATATATAGATAAAGCATATCCGGATAAGAATTTCACTTTTAAAGTAAAGGCAAGAAGAGCCAGAAAAAATTATCCACTAGATTCCATGGAAATTAATACAGAATTAGGGGGAAAAATTATTGAAGCTTTCCCGGAAATCAAAGTAGATGTACACAATCCGGATGTGGAATTACAGGTAGAAGTCAGAGAAAAGATTTATGTGTATTCCAAAACTATCAAAGGTGCTGGTGGAATGCCATTAGGAACCAACGGAAAAGCCATGTTATTGTTATCTGGTGGAATTGACAGTCCGGTAGCAGGTTATATGATTGCAAAACGTGGGGTAAAAATTGATGCAGTATATTTTCATGCACCACCTTATACCAGCGAACGTGCAAAACAAAAAGTAGTAGATTTGGCAAAACTGGTATCTCGTTATTCCGGTTCCATGCGTTTGTTTGTAGTAAACTTTACAGATATTCAGCTGGCTATTTATGATAAATGTCCCCATGAAGAACTTACCATCATTATGAGAAGATATATGATGAAAATAGCAGAACATCTGGCAAAAGAAAATAACTGTTTGGGATTGATTACGGGAGAAAGTATTGGACAGGTTGCCAGCCAGACATTACATAGTCTTGCAGCTACCAATGCTGTATGTACTATGCCGGTTTACAGACCATTAATCAGTTTTGATAAACAGGAAATTGTAGATATTGCAGAAAGAATTAATACCTATGAAACTTCTATTCAGCCATTTGAAGATTGTTGTACTATTTTTGTAGCAAAACATCCGGTTACAAAACCAAACATTAATATTATCAAACGTTCCGAAGAACACTTAAATGATGTGATTGAGGATTTGATGAAACAAACCATAGATAGTGTAGAGGTAATCGAAATAGAATAGATTACATAAGACAAGTAAAAAATGATAGAAAAAAAGACCAGTGAAAACTGGTCTTAAAATCACTAGATTATGTATGGATTTAAAACATTCAAAATATCAGTAAGATCACCTTCAGCATGGATGTTTAAATCGATTGGCTTGGATAAGTCAAGGCTGAAGATACCCATAATTGATTTTGCATCGATTACATATCTTCCTGATACTAAATCAAAATCATAATCAAATTTTGTAATCTCATTTACAAATGATTTTACCTTGTCAATTGAATTTAAAGAAATCTGTACTGTTTTCATTATATATAACCTCCCTTAAATAAATAGATTGCTTATTCCTATATATTACAGTTTTGGATTTTAAAAGTCAATAAGAAAGAGTAAGAAAGCTGAAAAATGTTACGAAAATATTCAAAATGCTAAAAAAATAGAAAAAATTTTGTGAACTTTTTAATATTATTTAGAAGGAAATAGAATGTAAAAAATAAAAGATAGAAAGAAACAGGAGGAAACCCTATGGCAATAGCAGCATTACATAATCTTGGCTGTAAAGTGAATTCATATGAAACAGATGTTATGCAACAGATGTTAATAGATGAAGGATACGAAATTGTGGATTTTACAGAAAAAGCAGATATATATATTATTAATACCTGTACAGTAACCAATATGGCAGACCGAAAATCCAGACAGATGCTTCACAAAGCCAAAAGCAAAAATCCCCAGGCAATTGTAGTGGCAGTGGGATGTTATGCCCAGGCAGCAGGAGAAAAGCTTTTAGAAGATGATAGTGTAGACATTGTCATTGGAAATAACCGAAAAAAGGATTTGGTGCGTATTTTGGAAGAGTACAAAGAGGAACATAAAGTTAGTGATGCAGTAATTGATATTAATCATACAACAGAATATGAAACCCTTACATTAAGTAAAACTTCAGAACACACCAGAGCATATATTAAAATTCAGGATGGATGTAACCAGTTTTGTAGTTACTGTATTATTCCTTATGCGAGAGGCAGAGTGCGAAGCAGAAATTTGTTTGAAATTCAAGAAGAGGTCACTGCTCTTGCCGCAAAAGGTTATAAGGAAATAGTATTGACAGGAATTCACATCAGTTCCTATGGCGTAGATAAAGAAAATTTGAATCTTCTTACCTTGATTCAGAAATTAAATGAAATTGAGGGAATTGAGAGAATCCGTTTAGGTTCCCTAGAGCCAAGAATTATTACAGAAGAATTTGCAAAAGCAATTTCAGAACTGCCAAAAGTATGTCCACATTTTCATTTGTCTATGCAAAGCGGTTGTAATGAAACTCTTCGCCGGATGAATAGACACTATACTTCTGAGGAATACTATGAAAAATGTGTGATTCTTAGAAAATATTATACAAAACCTGCCATTACCACAGATGTGATTGTTGGTTTCCCACAGGAAAGTGTGGAAGAATTTGAAAAAACGGAAAAATTTGTGGATAAAGTTGATTTTTTTGAAACCCATGTATTTAAGTATTCCAAACGCCAGGGAACTAATGCAGCAAAAATGGAAGGACAGATAGATGAAAGTGAAAAAACAAGAAGAAGCGGTATTCTTTTAGAGTTAAATAAACAGCACAAAAAAGCATATATGGAAAGTTTTCTTGGAAAAACAGTAGAAATTCTGATAGAAGAAAACTTAGAATTAGATGGAGAGATTTATCAGACTGGTCATACAAAAGAATATATGCGTGCAGTGGTAAAAAGCGAAAAAATCTTGGAAAATCACATTGTAAAAGCACAAGTAAGAGAAATATATCACGATGAAATGCTGAAATGTGAAATAATAGATTGAATTTTATAAAGATTTATATTAAAATAGAAAGTGAAATTTTATTTTGAGGTCGTGGTAAAATGCAAAATTTAGGAAATACACAATATTTTAAAGTACAGGCAGAGCCGGAAGTACAAGTAAAGGAAATTATTGCATCTGTATATGAAGCAATGACAGAAAAAGGATATAATCCAATTAATCAGATTGTAGGATACATTATGTCAGGAGATCCAACCTACATTACAAGTCACAAAAATGCAAGAAGTTTGATTATGAAGGTGGAACGTGACGAACTGGTAGAAGAACTTTTAAGAGCTTATGTAGAAAGCAAGGCTTGGAAATAGCCGGAGGATTACTATGCGAATTATGGGTCTTGATTATGGTTCCAAAACCGTTGGCGTTGCCATAAGTGATGAACTTTTAATTACGGCACAGGCTGTGGAAACCATTACAAGGAAGGCAGAGAATAAGCTTCGACAGACCTACGCCCGTATTGAAGAACTTGCAAAAGAATATGATGTGGAAAGGATTGTACTTGGTTATCCTAAAAACATGAACAATACTTTAGGAGAACGAATTGAAAGAACCCTTGAGTTTAAAGAAAATCTGGAAAGAAGAACAGGTTTGGAAGTAGTTTTGTGGGATGAAAGACTTACCACAATAGAAGCAGAACGCACATTAATAGAAAGTAATGTAAGACGGGAAAATCGGAAGCAGTATATAGATAAAATTGCAGCCGTATTTATTCTGCAAGGTTATTTGGACAGGATAAAAAAGGGAGAATAGCATGGAAAAAATAGCATTTACATTTGATAATGATGAAACGGTAGAGTTCTTTGTGTTAGAAGAGACGAAAATTAATGGTTATAAGTATATACTGGTAACAGAATCAGAAGAGAATGAAGCTGAAGCTTACATTTTGAAAGATTTAGCAGCAGAAGAAGATGCTGAAAGTGTATATGAAATTGTAGAAGATGAAAACGAGCTTGAACTGGTGTCTGGCTTATTTGCAGAACTGTTAGAAGACGTTGATATAGAATTGTAATAAAATAATTAATAGATAAAAATTACTCGCAGATGTTTCTACTGCGGAGATGAGGTATGTCAGTGAATCGAGAAAAGTTTATAGATTTATTAAGAGAAAACGGGCTGAAAGTGACTAATCAGAGGATTGGAATATTGGAAACTTTGGCATCTTTTCCTGATGCACATCTGACGGCAGAAGAAGTTTACGAAAAAGTGAGACAGGAATATCCTGAAATAGGACTGGCAACGGTATATAGAACCATACAGTTGTTATTAGAGTTGCATTTAATTGATAAAATCAGTTTAAATGATGGGTGTATACGATATGAAATTGCGAAGTTGGATGATAACGAATCGAAGCATCACCATCATCATTTAGTGTGCTTGTCATGTGGGAATGTGTTTTCTTTTGAAGATGATTTGCTAGAGGAACTGGAAGGGAAAATAAAGGAAACCATGAATTTTGAAATAGTGGACCACGAAGTGAAACTCTATGGTTATTGCAGGGATTGTGCCAAAAAGTAGAAACACTGCCAATTATGGAGGTGCTTGTTTTTGAAAAACGTTAACAATTCAAAATTGAA
This sequence comes from Lachnospiraceae bacterium, assembly GCA_017399445.1. GTDB lineage: Bacteria > Bacillota > Clostridia > Lachnospirales > Lachnospiraceae > RUG11237. Next base: position 17,476 of record JAFQCM010000066.1, read on the forward strand.
AATCATTCCATTAGGCGGATTAGAGCAGATTGGAATGAACATTACTGCTTTCGAATTTGAAGAAAGTATTATTGTAGTGGACTGCGGGTTGTCCTTCCCGGAAGATGATATGTTGGGAATTGATTTGGTAATACCAGATGTGACATATCTGAAGGACAATATTAGCAAGGTAAAAGGCTTTGTTATTACCCATGGACATGAAGACCATATTGGTGCCCTTCCTTATGTACTAAAAGAAGTAAACGTACCAATTTATGCCACAAAGCTCACCATGGGAATTATTGAAAATAAGTTAAAAGAGCATAATTTGATGAGAGGTACCAAGAGGAAAGTCATTAAACATGGTCAATCTATTAACCTTGGGTGCTTTCGAATTGAATTCATTAAAACAAATCATAGTATTGCAGATGCAGCAGCATTGGCAATTTACTCACCGGCAGGAATTGTAGTTCACACAGGTGACTTTAAAGTAGATTATACTCCTGTCTTTGGTGATGCCATTGATTTACAAAGATTAGGTGAAATTGGGAAAAAGGGTGTATTGGCTGTTATGTGTGACAGTACGAATGCAGAAAGAAAAGGCTTTACCATGTCAGAAAAGACGGTAGGTATTACCTTTGACAATATATTTGCGGAGCACAAAAATACGCGAATTATTATTGCGACTTTTGCATCTAATGTAGACCGTGTGCAACAGATTATCAATTCTGCTTATAAGTATGGAAGAAAAGTGGTAGTAGAAGGACGAAGCATGGTAAGCATTATTTCCATTGCAGCAGAATTAGGTTACTTAAATATTCCGGACAAAACCTTAATTGACATTGAACAGTTAAAAAATTATCCGGATGAACAGACTGTCATTATTACAACAGGAAGTCAGGGAGAATCCATGGCGGCACTTTCAAGAATGGCTTCTTCCATTCATAAGAAAGTAACTATTAAGCCGGGAGATACTATTATTTTCAGTTCCAATCCAATTCCGGGAAATGAGAAAGCGGTTTCCAAGGTAATTAATGAGTTAATTGCCAAAGGAGCAGACGTAATTTTTCAGGATACTCATGTTTCAGGTCATGCCTGCCAGGAAGAAATTAAGCTGATTTACTCTTTGTTAAAACCGAAATATGCAATTCCGGTTCATGGAGAATTTAGACACTTAAAAGCACAGGCAAATCTGGTGACAGAATTGGGAATTCCAAAAGAAAACATCTTTTTAATGCGTTCTGGTGATGTGTTGGAATTAAATAATGACGGAGCAGGCATTACTGACAGAGTTCAAACTGGTGCAATTTTAGTGGATGGTCTTGGTGTTGGAGACGTAGGAAATATTGTTCTTAGAGACAGACAAAGACTGGCAGAGGATGGTATTTTAATTGTAGTATTGACATTAGAAAAATATGGAAATCAAGTTCTAGCAGGTCCGGATATTGTATCTAGAGGATTTGTTTATGTGAGAGAATCAGAAGACCTGATGGATGAAGCAAGAGCAATTATCAGTGATGCTTTGGAAGAATGTATGGAAAAGAATATTACAGATTGGGGAAAAATCAAAAATATTATGAAGGATTCTTTAAGTGACTTCTTATGGAAGAGAACAAAGAGAAATCCAATGATATTGCCAATTATTATGGAAGTTTAGTAAGAAAGAGGGAGCATTATGAACCAGGTGGAAGAAAGGGCCAAATTACTTGCCCAGGCAATTGAAAACAGCGAGGAATATCAAAACTATCTTAAGGTTAAAAGACAAGTTGAGCAAAATGAAACATTATGTCATAAAATTGATGAATTTAGAGAAAAGAATTTTGTGATGCATTCCAACCTGGAAGGTGAAGAACTCTATAATGCCATGGAAAATTTTGAAAGAGAGCATGCGGTTTTTCGAAAAGATCCCTTGGTGAATGGGTATTTATCTGCAGAATTAACAGTAATTCGTATGGTTCAGCAGACAGAAAAAACATTGCTGGATGCGGTAGACCTTGATTTGGTATTTACTCCTAGTATGGAAATCGATGAAGAGGATGATGATTAGTTAAGAAAGTTGCGGAAACAGGAGGACATAAGATGAGAACAAAAACGGCAGCTATGTCAATTGTAAGCGTAGTGATTCGGATTTTAATTGCGTTTGTAGTAATTATAGTGATATATGGTGGAGCAACCAGCTGCTATGATTTTGGATACAGGATATTTACTGAAATGCCTATGTCACTGGAACCTGGTACAGATATTACCGTGATTATTAATGAAGGAAGTTCCACAAGAGATATTGGGGAGCTTTTGGAAGGAAATGGATTGATCAATGATGCAACATTATTCGTAGTACAGGAAAAATTATCAGAATACTCAGGAGAAATAAAACCAGGTGTATATGTGTTGAATACCTCCATGACTGCAGAAAGAATGATTGCAGTTATGTCGGGGAATGCAGCGGCAGAGAAAGAAAATGAAGAATAAGGGTGAGGATAAGTGATTGTTGAAGAACGTTTTATCACCTATATTAACTCATTAGATAAAGGAAATACAGATTTTTTAAACCAATTAGAGCGGCAGGCTTTGCAGGACAATGTGCCAATTATCAGGCGCGAAATGCAAAGTCTGCTGAAGGTGCTTATAGCCATAAAACAGCCTGAAACCATTTTGGAAGTTGGTACAGCAGTTGGTTTTTCTACGATACTAATGGGAGAATATGGGAGAACAGATTGTCAGATTACTACAATAGAAAAATATGAAAAAAGAATTCCTATTGCCCAGGAAAACTTTAAAAAGGCAGGAATGGAAGATAAAATTACCTTGCTAGAAGGGGATGCATTAGAGATAATGCAGGAATTAAAAGAACCATATGATTTTATCTTTATGGATGCTGCCAAAGGGCAGTATATTAATTTTCTGCCAGATTGTTTGCGACTTTTAAAAGTCGGTGGTGTATTGGTATCAGATAATGTTTTGCAAGATGGAGATATTATCGAATCCCGTTTTGCAGTAGCCAGAAGAAATCGCACCATACACAGTAGGATGAGAGAATATTTGTATACTTTGAAAAACCACGAGCAGCTATCCACAGCGATTCTTCCTTTGGGAGATGGCGTTACTATTAGTACAAGAATAAAATAAGATAGGAAAGAGAACAATGAGAAAACCTGAATTATTAATACCGGCAAGCAGTTTGGAAGTGTTGAAAACCGCTGTTATCTTTGGCGCAGATGCAGTATACATTGGTGGAGAAGCCTATGGGTTAAGAGCAAAAGCAAAAAATTTTTCTATGGAAGATATGAAAGAGGGAATTGCTTTTGCCCATGAGCATAATGTGCGTGTATTTGTAACTGCTAATATATTGGCTCATAATGAAGATTTAGAAGGTGTAGAGCAGTATTTTAAGGAATTAAAAGAATTGAAACCGGATGCTTTAATTATTGCGGATCCAGGTGTATTTACTATTGCAAAGAAAATTTGTCCGGAAATTGAACTTCATATCAGTACCCAGGCAAATAACACCAATTATCTTACTTATAACTTCTGGCATGGACAGGGAGCAAAACGTGTAGTTGCTGCCAGGGAATTATCTTTGAAAGAAATTAAAGAATTAAGAGAAAATATACCAGAAGAATTAGAAATAGAAGCATTCGTTCATGGTGCAATGTGTATTTCTTATTCGGGAAGATGTCTTCTTAGCAATTATTTTACCGGAAGGGATGCAAACAAAGGCGCCTGTACCCATCCTTGCAGATGGAAATATGCAGTTGTGGAAGAACAGCGTCCGGGAGAATATCTTCCTGTGTATGAAAATGAACGGGGAACCTATATTTTTAACTCCAAAGATTTATGTATGATTGAACATATACCAGAAATTTTAGACGCAGGTATTGACAGCTTGAAAATTGAAGGAAGAATGAAAACAGCACTTTATGTGGCAACGGTTGCACGTACCTATCGGAAAGCCATTGATGATTATTTGGAATCAGAAGAAAAATATTGCAGTAACATGGAATGGTATAAGGCAGAAATTGGAAAATGTACTTACAGACAATTTACAACAGGATTTTTCTTTGGAAAACCAGATGAAAACACACAGATTTACGACAGCAATACCTATATGACCGAGTATACTTACTTAGGGATTGTAGGTGAGAAGAATACTCAAAATGAATATTTGATAGAACAGAGAAATAAATTCAGTGTGGGAGAGCAGATTGAAGTGATGAAACCGGATGGTACCAATGTAGAAGTAACAGTAATTTCCATTCGGGACGAAGAAGGAAACCTGGTAGAGTCTGCTCCCCATCCAAAACAGAAGCTTTGGATTAATTTGGGAGTAGAATTGGACCGTTATGATATTCTTCGCAGACATGAAAAGAAAGCCTAATTACATTTGCAAAAATGCACATAAAATGTAAAAAGCAATCAGAAAATTTGTGAAACAATTCTAAAAAATACAAAAATTAAAAAAATTACTTGCTTTTTTATAAGTTATAGGTTATCTTATAGGTGAGCGGTGAATACCGTAAGGATTGAGTGAACAAGGGTGTTCCATATGGACACCCTTTTTTTGCGTTTTTTTAGGTGTTTAATCACTTATTGTGATAGAATGATAAAATTAATACTTATTATTCTGAAATTCTTAAACAAGAAAGGAAAGGGATATTATGAGCGAAAAATTTAATGTGGAAGAGATCTTTGCAGAAGACGTATTTACTTTAGGTAAGATGAAAGAATACTTACCAAAAAAAGTATTTACAGAGGTAAAAAATGTAATGGAAAATGGTGGCGAATTATCACTTGCTGCTGCTGATGTTGTTGCGAAAGCAATGAAAGACTGGGCAGAAGAAAAAGGCGCTACTCACTATACACATTGGTTCCAGCCTTTAACAGGTGTAACAGCAGAAAAGCATGATGCTTTTGTTACTCATCCAAACGCAGAAGGAAAAATGATTACAGAATTTTCCGGAAAAGAATTAATCAAAGGTGAACCAGATGCTTCTTCTTTCCCATCAGGTGGATTAAGAGCAACTTTCGAAGCTAGAGGATATACAGTATGGGATATTACATCTCCAGCATTTATTAAAGAAGATGCAACAGGAGCAATTCTTTGTATTCCTACTTCTTTCTGTTCTTACACAGGCGAAGCTCTTGATAAAAAGACACCATTACTTCGCTCAATGGAAGCTGTTAGCGAACAGGCACTTCGTATTGTTCGTTTATTTGGAAATACAGCAGCTACAAAAGTAACTGCTTCCGTAGGACCAGAACAGGAATATTTCTTAGTAGATAGAGAAAAATACTTACAGAGAAAAGACTTAATTTATGCAGGACGTACATTATTTGGTGCATCAGCTCCAAAGGGACAGGAAATGGATGACCATTACTTTGGTGTAATCAGAGAACGTATCGGTGCCTACATGAAAGATTTAAATAAAGAATTATGGAAATTAGGTGTAACAGCTAAGACACAGCATAATGAAGTTGCACCTGCACAGCATGAATTAGCACCAATTTATGAAACAGCTAATATTGCCGTAGATCACAACCAGTTAATTATGGAAACAATGAAGAAAGTTGCAGTACGTCATGGAATGGTTTGTCTTCTTCATGAAAAACCATTTGCAGGTGTAAATGGTTCCGGTAAGCATGACAACTGGTCCTTAACAACAGATAATGGAGTGAATCTTTTAGAACCAGGTGATACACCAAACGAAAATATCCAGTTCTTATTGGTATTAGCTTGTATGATGAAAGCAGTAGATACTCATGCAGATTTACTTCGTCAGTCAGCATCTGACGTAGGAAATGACCACAGATTAGGAGCTAACGAAGCACCACCAGCAATCATTTCCATGTTCTTAGGAGATCAGTTAGAAGATGTTGTAAAACAGTTAATTGAAACAGGTGAAGCTAAGAACTGTAGAGAAGGCGGAAAATTAGAAACAGGTGTATCTACACTTCCAGACTTAACAAAAGATGCTACAGATAGAAACAGAACATCACCATTTGCATTTACAGGTAATAAGTTTGAATTCCGTATGGTTGGTTCTGCAGACTCTATCGCAAGTCCAAACACAACATTAAATGCTATCGTTGCAGAAGCATTCTGTGAAGCTGCAGATATTTTGGAAAAAGCAGACGATTTTGATATGGCTGTACATGATTTGATCAAAGAATATATGACAAAACATCAGAGAATCGTATTCAATGGAAATGGATATTCTGATGAATGGGTTGCAGAAGCTGAAAGACGTGGATTACCAAATATCAAGTCTATGGTAGATGCAGTAGATACTTTAACTACAGAGAAAGCAGTTAAATTGTTTGAAAAATTCAATATCTTTACAAGAGCAGAATTGGAAGCTCGTGAAGAAGTATTATACGAAACATATGCTAAGACAATCAACATTGAAGCGTTAACAATGATTGATATGGCAACAAAGCAGATTATTCCAGCTGTTGTAAAATATACTAAGGCATTAGCAGATACTGTAATTGCTGTAAAAGAAGCAGGAGCAGATGCATCTGTTCAGTCACAGTTATTAGCTGAAACAAGCAAGTACTTAGCAGAAGCAAAAGCTGCATTAACTAAATTAAGTGAAATAACAGCGGAAGCAGCAGCAATTGATTGTATTAAAACACAGGCATATGCATACAAAGATAGTGTAATGCCAGCTATGGCTGCATTGAGAGCTCCTGTAGACGCTCTTGAGATGATTGTTGATAAGGAAATGTGGCCAATGCCATCTTATGGAGATTTAATCTTCGAAGTATAAAATAGGAATTTAAGTACAAAGGAGCCTTTGCATGGAATGTGCAAGGGTTTCTTTTGTATGCGTTTTAAGGTGATTGAAGATGGGGATGATTGGGGATGGGGACAGAAGCTTTCTAAGCAGGCGAGACAATGTTCCAGTGAACTAACTGTTAACTACGACTAAGACGATTGGGTGAGGACCTGGCGCTCAAGTCTCCGTAAACAGTGGGTTTCACCTCTACTAAGGACGTCCCTTGCATGTCTGCTTAGAAAGCTTCAGCCTCACTGCCTTGCCTCCCATCCCACTTCCCGGCGTCCCCCAATACAAAACTCCCCCTACATCTTAAAAAAAACAAATTTTTTTCATAAACTACTTTAAAAAAGCGAAATAATTGTATATAATAAGTAGCGAGTATGTTTAATTGAAAGTTAATATGGAAAAAATATATGAAATATAGATAGACAGCAAGAATAAGAAAGGGGACCATGTAAGATGGCAGCAGATATCGGAATAGATTTGGGAACAGCAAGTATACTTGTTTATATAAAAGGAAAAGGCGTAGTATTAAAAGAACCTTCTGTAGTAGCGTTTGACAGAGATACCAATAAGATTAAAGCCATTGGGGAAGATGCAAGACAGATGCTTGGTAGAACACCGGGAAATATTGTGGCAGTAAGACCTCTTCGTCAGGGAGTTATTTCTGATTATACTGTAACAGAAAAAATGTTAAAGTATTTCATCCAGAAGGCAATGGGGAAGAAAACTTTCCGTAAGCCAAGAATCAGTGTATGTGTACCAAGTGGTGTTACAGAAGTAGAAAAAAAAGCGGTAGAAGATGCTACATGGGAAGCTGGTGCAAGAGAAGTTTCTATTATTGAAGAACCAATTGCAGCGGCTATCGGAGCAGGAATTGATATTTCAAAGCCATGTGGAAATATGATTGTAGATATCGGTGGTGGTACAGCAGATATTGCAGTTATTTCTTTAGGAGGCACCGTAGTAAGCACTTCCATTAAAATTGCAGGGGATAATTTTGATGAAGCAATTGTAAGATATATGCGTAAGAAACATAACTTATTAATTGGAGAACGTACAGCAGAAGATATTAAGATTAAAATTGGCTGTGCGTTTAAACGTGCAGAAGTAGATACTATGGATGTTAGAGGAAGAAACTTAGTAACAGGTCTTCCTAAAACTGTAACAGTAACATCAGAAGAAACAGAAGAAGCTCTTCGTGATACTACTGCACAGATTGTAGAAGCAGTACACAGTGTATTAGAAAAAACTCCACCAGAACTTGCAGCAGATATTGCAGATCGTGGTATTGTTTTAACTGGTGGTGGAAGTTTGTTGCGTGGATTAGAAGAATTAATTGAGCATAAAACAGGAATTAATACTATGACAGCAGAAGAACCAATGACTTGTGTGGCAATTGGTACTGGTAAATTTGTGGAATTTATGAGTGGAAGAAGAGACGAGTAAGATAAAAAATGGCATAATATTTGGAGGGAATACATTATGGTAAAGGGTTTGTATACAGCCTACACAGGAATGATACATCAGCAAAAAAGGCTGGATGTTATCAGTAACAATCTTGCCAATTCAGCAACGGTTGGATTCAAAAGAGAAGGCGCTACAGCAAAAGCATTTGAAGATGAATTAGCGATTAAAATTAAGGATACATCAGAAGGATTAGTGGACAGAGGAATCGGCGATATGAGTATGGGAGTAAAGTTTGGGGAAACTTACAGAGATTACTCTCAAGGATCCTTTAGGGTAACAGATAATACTTATGACCTTGCTTTGGATGGTGAAGGATTCTTCCAGATTTCTTTCACCAATAAACAAGGAGAGACTTCTGTGAAGCTTACCAGAGATGGAAACTTTACGGTGAATGTAGACGGCTACCTGGTGACAAAAGATGGAGATTTCGTACTTGGAACCGATGGGGCACCCATTCAAATTGATCCAAACAGCGAAACAAAGATTGATGCAGCAGGACGTATCATTCAAAATGATGTTGTAGTTGCAACCATTTCTGTAGTAGATGTGGAAGATTATAATTACCTTCAAAAATATGGTGAAAATATGTATGATTTAGTGGAAGGTGGTCAGTTAACAGAATCTGCAGCTGCCATAGAGCAAGGATGTTTGGAACAGTCAAATGTGCAAGTGGTAAAAGAAATGGTAGAAATGATTAATGTAACCAGAGCCTATGAAACTAATCAAAAAGCAATACAGACAGTGGATCAGATGTTAGATAAAGCAGTAAATCAGGTAGGTAGATTATAAGGAAAAAGAAAAATTCGTCCTAAAGAACCAGATTTAAAATGACGATATCATAAAGACAAGTACAGTGAGAGGAGCGAAAAAAAGGTATGATGCGATCTTTATGGACTGCTGCATCTGGTATGATAGCACAGCAGACAAATGTTGATACAATATCAAATAATCTTGCAAATGTAAATACTACAGGTTATAAAGCCCAGTCAGCAGAATTTAAATCATTGTTATATCAGAATTTACAGACAAAGACAACGACAGCAAATGGAGAAAACAAACCAATCCCTGCAGAAGTAGGGTTAGGTGTAAGAAATTCTTCTATTACATCTCATTTTTCTCAGGGAGCTTTCTTAGCATCAGACAGTGATACAGCATTTGCTATTAATGGAGATGGTTTCTTTGCAGTAAGAGGTGCGGATGGAGAAACTTACTATACTAGAAATGGTAACTTTACATATGCAGTAGGTGTGAATGGAATGATGCTTACCACAACAGATGGTCTTCCGGTGTTGGATTCTGCCGGACGGGAAATTGCATTTGATATGTCAGGTTATGATATGTCAAAAGTAAGAGTTTCCACAGATGGTCAGTTTGGTTATTTAGATGATGATGGAAATTATCAGGATCTGGGAATGCAGATAGGAGTGTTCCAGTTTAATAATCCGTCAGGATTAGAAAAAATGTCAGGAAGTCTTCTGGCGGAAACAGTAGCATCAGGACAGGCTATTAATGAAGCGCTTACAGACACCGTACAGAAATCTACCATTAAGAGTGGATATTTGGAAGGTTCCAATGTTCAGGTGGCAGATGAAATGGTAAACTTGATCATTGCTCAGAGAGCGTATGAAATGAACTCAAAAGCAATTCAAGCATCCGATGAAATGCTTAGTCAGGCAAATCAGTTGAGAAGATAGTAGGTGGCATAAAATGGATATTTCATCAATACAGGCAATGGCAGATCAGTATGCAAGTGAAAGTTCTTCCACGAAAAAACTGGAGGAAAGTTTAAAAAATGATTATAGCACAGCTACTAGTGAAGAATTAATGGGTGTGTGCAAAGAATTTGAAGCCTACTTTGTAGAACAGATTTTCAAAGAAATGCGTAAAACTATTCCGGAAAGTGAAACTACATCTTCTTATACTTCAACTATGAAGGAATACTATGAAGATGGTTTATATCAGGAATATGCAAAAGCTATTACCGAACAGGGAGATGGCATAGGACTTGCAAAAACCTTATATGAACAAATGAAACGTAATTATAACATTGAAGAGTAGCAGTAACTGTTAAAAGACAGCGATGCAAGGATAAATGAAAGCCGTTTTTTGCCGGAAAGATAATTTTCGGTGAAAAAGCGGCTATCTTTCTATCAGACAATATTCGTTACAATGGAAGGGAAGAAATGGAAAAATTAGAAGGTTATGTAGAACACATTATATTTCGAAATACAGAAAATGGTTATACCGTAATGAATGTAGTGGCAGAGGAAGAAGAAATTACATGTGTAGGTTCCCTGCAATATATTGATGAAGGCGAAATGTTGTCTATGGAAGGCGACTATAAGGAACATACTCTGTATGGAAAGCAGTTTGTAATTGAAAGTTATGAATTAAAAGCACCAGAAGATACTGTTGCAATTGAACGGTATCTGGCATCTGGTGCAATTAAAGGCATTGGAGCGGCACTGGCAGCCAGAATTGTAAGACGTTTTAAGGATGACACTTTTCGCATTATAGAGGAAGAACCAGAGAGGTTAAAAGAAGTAAAAGGCATTAGTGAGCGTATGTCCAGAGAAATTGCAGAGCAAGTAGAAGAAAAAAAAGATATGCGCCAGGCCATGATTTTTCTTCAGCAATACGGAATCAATACCAGTTTGGCTGTGAAGATTTATGAAAAATATGGTTTGAATATTTATGGTATTATCAGGGAGAATCCATACCGGTTGGCAGATGATATTAATGGGATTGGATTTAAAATTGCAGATGAAATTGCTACAAAGGTAGGTATTCATACAGATTCGGACTTTCGTATTAAAAGTGGTTTGTTATATGTGCTGGTTCAGGCAGGAAATGATGGACACACTTATCTGCCAAAAACTGAATTGATCACTAAAACGAAGGAACTACTTGGATTAGGGGAAGTGGATATTGAAAAACACATTATGGATATGGTAGTAGACAGAAAGGTGATTATGAAAGAAGAAACAGATGGAATTCATGTGTTTGCTAATTTAAGCTATCATACAGAACTAAATACAGCAAGAATGCTGACAGAGCTGAATATTTTATGTGGAGAAAAAGATGCTCATGTAGAAAAGAGAATTCAGCGTATTGAAAAGGATTTGGGAGAAGAACTGGAACAGAAACAGCGACTTGCGGTGAAAGAAGCGGTTAATAATGGAGTGCTTGTAATTACCGGCGGTCCTGGTACAGGAAAAACCACAACCATTAATGCTATTTTAAAATATTTTGAAGAGGAAGATTTGGTGGTGGAATTGGCAGCACCAACCGGCAGGGCTGCAAAACGAATGAGTGAAGCCACTGGATATGTAGCAAAAACCATACACAGATTATTGGAATTATCAGGAGTTCCTGATGAAGGCGGACGAACAGAATTTATGAGAAACGAACAGAATCCATTGGAGGCAGATGTGATTATTGTAGACGAAATGTCTATGGTGGATATTTATCTAATACATTCACTGCTAAAAGCTATAGTAGCCGGTACCAGACTTATTTTAGTGGGAGACGCAAACCAGCTTCCAAGTGTAGGTCCGGGGTCCGTTTTAAAAGATATTATTGAATCTGGTGTTTTTACTGTGGTACGACTTACAAAGATTTTTCGTCAGGCAGCGAAAAGTAATATTGTTATGAATGCCCATAAAATCAATGAAGGCGAAGTATTGGATTTGGAAAATAAGAAAACAGACTTTTTTATTATGCGTCGCTATGAAGCTCAAGGTGCTTTAGAGATGATAAAAAAACTGATTGTAGATATTCTGCCTCCTAATATTAAAGTGGAGCCTTATGATATTCAGGTGATGACGCCAATGCGAAAGGGACAGCTGGGTGTGGAAGAACTGAATGTCTATCTTCAAGGAATTTTGAATCCGCCGGCAAAGGCGAAGATAGAAAAGAAATTTGGTAATGTAATTTTCCGGGTAGGAGATAAAGTCATGCAGGTAAAGAATGATTACCAACTTGAGTGGGAGATTCGGAATAAATACAAAATTCCAATTGAAAAAGGAACTGGAGTATTTAATGGAGATATGGGGATTATTTCTGAAATTAACACTTTTGCAGAAACATTGGAGGTTCAGTTCGATGACAACAGGCAGGTAACCTATTCTTTTAAACAGGCAGAAGAATTGGAACATGCTTATGCCATTACCATTCATAAATCTCAAGGAAGTGAATATCCGGCAGTGATTATGCCGATTTTAAGTGGTCCAAGAATGTTAATGAATCGGAATCTTTTGTATACAGGAGTAACCAGAGCAAAACGGTGTGTTACTATTGTAGGGAATGAGAATACGGTTCAGGATATGGTAAGAAATAAAAGTGAAAACAGAAGATATACAGATTTAGAACTCCGAATTAGGGAGTTTAACACAATCTTGGAATAAAGGAAAGGGGAAAGTTAAAATTTTTAAAATTGGGGATGTAAAATTAGAAAATATATTTGGAAAAGTCTTGGATATTTTGTATCCAAGACGATGTCCTATTTGTGGAGAAATTGTACCAAAAAAAGGTGAGCTTATCTGCGGGGAGTGCAAAGATAAGCTTGTGTATATCAAGAATCCAAGATGCAAGAAATGTGGAAAACCTTTGGAATTTTACAAAGAAGAATATTGCAGAGATTGTAAACGACGCAGACATTATTTTGAAGAAGGGAGAGCAGTGTGGGTATATTCTAAAGAAATGAGGAGTTCCATTTATCGTTTCAAATATGATAATAAAAGAGAATATGCAGATTTTTATACAGAAGAGCTGGTTCAGGTGTACGGAAACTGGATCAAAAGTCTGCAAGTGGATGCAATTGTACCTATTCCACTCCACAAAAAGAGAAAAAGGAGCAGAGGATTTAATCAAGCAGAAGTACTTGCCTGTGGGATTGGAAGAAAATTAAATCTCCCAGTTATGCCAGAAGTAATGGTCCGAGATAAAAATACCGTAGCTCAAAAAGAATTAAATGATAAAGAACGACAGGAAAATGTAAAAAATGCTTTTAAAATTCCATGTAATGAGGTAAAATTAAAGAAAGTATTGCTGGTAGATGATATATATACAACAGGTAGTACTATAGATGCAGCTGCCAAGGCACTAAAAAGCAAAGGGATTGAAAAAGTGTATTATATATGTTTGTGTACCGGCGGGGTAAGTTAGGAGGAAAAGGTATGGATGTAAGAAATTGTAGAACGTGTGGGAAATTATTTAATTATATGGGAAGTGGAAAACCCATATGTTCGGCTTGCGCCAGTGAACTGGAAGAGAAATTCTTTCAGGTAAGAGAATATGTACGAGAACATAAGAATGCAGGAATTAAAGAGGTGGCAGAAGAAAATGAGGTGCCAATAAGCCAAATTAAACAATGGATCAGAGAAGAGAGACTGGCTTTTGCAGACAATGCTGATATAGGTATTGAATGTGAAAAGTGTGGAACTATGATTAAAACAGGGCGTTTTTGTAAAACATGTAAGAGTAACCTTGCATCAGATCTTAATGGAGCAGTGACAAGACCAATATCGAAGCAGCCAGAAGATGAAAGAAAAAATTCCACCAATACAAAGGGACAGGCACGTTTTTTGGACAGAATATAAAATAGTAGGAGTATAGAAATGGTAACAATTAAGGAGGTTGCTGATTACGCAGGCGTTGCTATATCCACAGTATCTAAGGTTTTAAATAATTATCCGAATGTGAGCGAAAATACCAAGAAAAAAGTACGGAAAGCAATTGATGAATTGCATTATGTACCCAATACCATTGCAGCTGCATTATCTTCCAAGCAGTTTGCCAGAGTAGCATTGATTGTAAATCTGAATACCCAGACTCAGGCAATTGATGAAATTACCATGCAATATTTATCTGGTGCCATTAATAAGGCAATGGAAAAAAGTATAGAAGTTGTTACTGTTTTCTATTCTATGTTACAAGGAATGACAGTGGATGAAATTGTAAGGTATTTTCAGTCTCAAAGTATTTTTGGATTGGTAATTTATGGTTTGTCAAAAGACGATATAGTGTTCAATGATTTGATTAAAAAGGGAATCTTTAAAAGTGTGGTGGTGGATGCTCCTTATATTAGTGAGAATACATCTTCTGTATGGGTGGATAATAAAAAAGCCCAATACGATGTGGCGAAAAGAGCAGTGCTGGATGATAACTGCAGACGAATTTTGTATATAGCAGGAAAAAAGAATGGTTATGTAACTGAATACAGATTAGAAGGTATTAAGGAACTGGCAGAGGAAAAAGACCTGGAATTGAAAATCTGCTATGGGGAATTTAGCGAATTAGAAGCACGAAAAATTGCAATGAAGTATGCAAAAGATGTAGATTTGATTGTTTGTGCATCTGATTTAATGGCCATTGGAGCTATGAATGCATGTATTGATATTGATATTTTCCGTCCGGTATGTGGATTTGATGGTATTACTCTGATGGGATATGTTGGTAAGCAGATGCTTACTGTGAGACAGGACTTTTATGCAGTGTCTCAGGCAGCGGTGGAAGAAGTATGTCTGCTACTTTCTGGAGAAAATGGAAGAAGCAGAATTATGGAGCATAAGCTTGTGAAGTTATATTATAAAGATATTATTTGTTGAATAAACACAAAAAAACAGAAATGTATCTAAGAATTATTGGTAAAAATAACAAAAACCAAAAATATTACAAAATTATTGAAAATTTTACTTGCGGAAAACGTTTTCCTATGTTATTCTTTCAATGTAAGAGATAGGGAAATTAAAATATTACAAATAAAAATAGTAAGTTTTTTAAGAGTCAAAAGGAGGACTAAAATGAGTTTACAGGAACAGTTAAACACATTAACAAAGAACAACTATGGTAAAGACATCGCTGCATGTTCTAATGCAGAAGTTTACTACAGCTTACTTAACTTAACAAAAGAGTTAACAGCTAAAACACCTGCAATCGAAGGTGACAAGAAGATTTATTACATCTCAGCAGAATTCTTGATTGGTAAGTTATTATCAAACAACTTAATCAACTTAGGAATCTATGATGAAGTAAAAGAAGTATTAGCATCTAATGGTAAGAAATTAAGCGAAATCGAAGAAATCGAACCAGAACCATCATTAGGTAACGGTGGTCTTGGAAGACTTGCTGCTTGTTTCATCGATTCTATTGCAACACTTGGTTTACCAGGTGAAGGAATTGGTTTAAATTACCATTTCGGTCTTTTCAAACAGGTATTTGAAAAGAACTTACAGAAAGAAACAAAGAACGATTGGATCGAAGATCAGTCTTGGTTAAATAAAACAGATATCAGCTTTGATGTTGAATTTGGTGATTGCAAAGTAAAATCTGTTCTTTATGATATTGATGTAATCGGATATGACAACGGTGTAAACAAACTTCGTTTATTCGATGTGGAAACAATTGATGAAAGCATTGTAAAAGAAGGAATTTCTTTCGATAAGACAGATATCGCTAAGAACCTTACATTATTCTTATATCCAGATGATAGTGATGAAGCTGGTAACTTACTTCGTATCTATCAGCAGTACTTCATGGTAAGTAATGGTGCTCAGTTAATCTTAAAAGATGCAAAAGCTAAGGGATATGACTTACACAAATTATATGACCATGCAGTAATCCAGATTAACGATACACATCCAAGTATGGTGATTCCTGAATTAATCCGTCTGTTAAAAGCTGAAGGAATTGAAATGGATGAAGCAATCGAAATCGTTTCTAAGACATGTGCATACACAAACCATACAATCTTAGCGGAAGCTTTGGAAAAATGGCCATTAAAATACTTAGAAAAAGTTGTTCCACAGTTAGTTCCAATCATCAAGGAATTAGACAAGAGAGTAGCTGCTAAGTATACAGATGAAAAAGTACAGATTATCGATAAAGACGGTAGAGTGCACATGGCACACATGGATATCCACTACGGATTCAGTGTAAATGGTGTTGCTTACCTTCATACAGAAATTTTGAAGGATTCAGAATTAAATCACTTCTATAAGATTTATCCTGAAAAATTCAACAACAAGACTAATGGTATCACATTTAGAAGATGGTTATTATCATGTAACCCAGAATTAGCTTCTTACATTACAGAATTAATCGGTGATGGATACAAGAAAGATGCTGAAAAGTTAGAAGACTTATTAAAATACATTGATGATCAGAAAGTTCTTGATAAGATTAAAGAAATCAAGAAAGGTAAAAAAGCTGAATTAGCTGCTTACTTAAAAGAAACACAGAATGTAGAAGTAGATCCAAACGCTATCTTCGATATTCAGATCAAACGTTTACATGAATACAAACGTCAGCAGATGAATGCATTATACATCATCTACAAGTATTTAGATATTAAGAAAGGTAACAAGCCAGCTACTCCACTTACATTTATCTTTGGAGCAAAGGCTGCACCAGCTTACATTATTGCAAAGGATATTATTCACTTAATCCTTACATTATCTGAAATCATTAACAATGATCCAGAAGTTGCACCATAC
>JAFQCM010000067.1 GCA_017399445.1 Lachnospiraceae bacterium
AAAGGCTGGGAGGGAAAGGCAACTGCCGAAGGTATCCGTCATATTAAGAAACACGGCAATTCAACAGTTAAGTCATTACAGGAATTACACAGCGAGATTCATGATAAATAAAATTGAATAAGCTATAAAATGAAAGGAAATGAATTATGGAGGCATCATAATCCATTTCCTTTTTGTATTTGTCAAAGAAGTTTGGTGTTGCATTAAGTTTTGGAAAGTGCTGATTAAATAACAAAAAAGCTTTATTCGCAAAAGGCTTGTTTAACGAATAGTATATATATTACACATTAGCTATATTTGTATGAGTAAAATACTATTGTTAATACAACGTTTTAGGACTAAATGCAACACTTTTTAATTAATTTCTTATAAATATTTTCCACAAACCAAGGCTCTGTTGAAGCTTTTAAGGCATCTCCAAAGGTGAACCATTTTATGGCTTGGTTTTCTTCAGCATTTACTATTAAAGTTTCATTTTCATCAGCTTCAGCAAGAAAAGTAATATTTAAATGTAAGTGGCTAGGTACATAAATCCCTTTTTTAATGTGTCCATCCACGGTTAAGGATTCAAGACTAAAGATTTCTTTGCTTACTAAGCGGGCATGTGCAACACCAGTTTCTTCATGGAGTTCACGCATAGCGACAGATTGTAAATCTTCGATTCCGTCAGCGTGTCCACCTATCCATGACCAGGAATTATAGATATTGTGATATACCATTAATGTTTTGGTGCGTTCCTTATTTACAGTCCAAATGGAAGCTGTAAAATGTGCAATAAGGTTAGAACGCTCCAGATAGTCGGGATTTTTAGTAATAAACTGGAGCATTACTTCTTTATCACGTTCTTCTTGTTCATTGGTTGGTGTATAATTCTTAATTTCTTCAAGTAGACTCATATTTTGTGTCCTTTTAAATATATATTATGGTAATTTTATTAACAGAAGCTACGCAAGGTCTATCTTTTCTGCAGTATTTGTAAAAAGATTAACGGATTCAATTTCGATACACTCGTTTCCATTAAATACAAAGTGAACAATCCATGGCATAAGACCTCTGATTTGCTCGAATTGGGAATACAAAAAGGCAGGTTGATAGTAGTTTATAATGGTACTTAGTGCTGTTCCATGTGAGCCAATTACAATATTTTTTCCTTTATATATTTGTAAAACCTGATTCAATGCAGAAATATTTCTCTTTTGTACTTCGCCAAGGGATTCGCCATCGGAGAGCTTGTAGCTGAAATCTTCCCATTGCTTTTGGGCAAAAGAATTAAAATCTTCAATCCAACAGCTATCGATTTTTCGTTCTTTAAAGTTTTCTATTGTGGTTATGGCAAGGCTATAGGCATCTGCAAAATCCTTTATCGTGTCAATGGATCTGATATATGGACTGGAGAGTGCAACATCAATGGATTTATCAGCAAGATATGAGGTTACCAGCTTTCTGTCATGTAATCCTTTTTCCGTTAATTCACGTGTTAAATCATTATGATTGTTATAATTTGGTTCTGCGTGTCTGACAAAATAAACGTGTGTCATTTTAGATACTTCCTTGTTTTGTATTTTTGTATGTTTTTCAGTAATAGACGAATTAATCTGATTTATCTATTACTTTTTTATATGGGGCAATCATACCTTCATTCATTCTATTTCCGATTTTAGCTTTCACTTTTGGTGAAGAGATTAATGCTCCTACAAGGTACATTTTCAGCATAGTTCCCAATTTTTTTTGTGGGAAATCGTACTGCTTATGTGCCTTATAAAAGCGATGGTCTGCTTTCATCATGCCTTGCATGAGCCAGATCAAATCACGGAAAATCTTCATGCCACCAATTCCATAGAAATTCTGTGGCGGAACATATTGGTGTTCTAATGCATAACAAAGCTTAGTTGCAAGATTATCAATTTCAGTATTCGGATCATTTTCATCGGTAGCAATACCGGCAAGGAAATTACCACCAACCTGTGCTCGTGCTTCTAGAATCATTTGTAAATTATTTTCTTCGCTATAATTACCACTGATAAGATAGCCTATAGGCATTCCCATGGTTACAGTACGATGGCCATTACAAAATTGGCGGTCATCGTAGAGCTTAAAGGTTGCGCCCATGGAGTGATCCTTGATGGAAAAAGCATAAATAATAGATTGAGCTGTTTGAATCTGATTACGCAAAAAGGCATCAAATCCATCTGTATAAATGCATTTTCCGGAAACTGCACAGTTAAAGCAACCAAGGCAACCACCTCTAAACGGGTATTCGTTCAGATTTACAATGCGCGTTTTGAAAGGTAAAACAGACTGAAAACGTACAATCATGTTCTTGAGCTGAATATCATCACTGCTACAGCTTGTAACAATCACAATATCACCATTTTTTTCGCCGAAAGCTGTCTGGGGAATATGAATAGGAGCATGTTTTGCAGGTGCAACTGGTGGAGAAATGGTTTCAAAAATATTGTTCTTAATGCTCCATATAATATAATCATAAAAGCTTTTTGCATCTTGCTGTCCTTTTACAGTTAATAAATCATCCATATCAGCGGATAAGCCGCGAATATACTTCATTTTTAAGTCCTGGCAATTATCCTGAATATACTGATGCGCAGTTACATCATAGAAATGCTTTGATGTTGTTATTTGTGTGGCAAATTTTCCTTCTAAAGATGCGCCGGATTCTTTTAATAATTCTATAAAACGATGGAGCTGATAAGGTGCAATAAAGGTATATACCGGATAGGAAAAAAGAAGTAAATCAGCCTGTTCTACTGCTTCTATTACCTGTGAAAAATCCATTTCAAGAGCCTTTATACGTTGTCCAACATGAAGAATTTCAAAGGTATGTTCAGGATGTAGCTTTTGTAAATAATTTATGGTTTGTAAAGTAATGCTGTATTGACCTTTTGGACTTCCATTTAATACTAATATGTTCATGAAATACATCCTCCTCTACACACAAATAAGATAAAATACATATTTTGATATGCTAATCTAATAAACTTAATTGGCTTATTTTTAGTGATTTTACTTTTCTTTCCGTTATTTTATCGCTTTCTTTTATCGTACCACATAATAAGGGAGAATTGGCATCATACTTTTTCCAATTTTCTATAACACTTTCCACACTATAATTGGCATAACAGTATTTACAACCATTTTTACAGGTGTTATAGGTTCCAATATCAATGCTTTCGATACATCCACATTCTGTACGCTGATTTTTATCTTCTCCAATGTTCATTTTATAGCCGAGTATTTCTTCTACATGTTTCTGATCAATACAACAGCTGTGCGTAATTCCATATTCACATAAATCAATCTGTTCTGCACAAGTCGCAATATGCATATTGTTTTCAAGAGCTATTTTGCCAATTTCAAGAGCAAATTGTTTCAAATCATTGGTTCCAAGTGGTAATAGCTGTAAGGTATTCAGATTTTTTTGATTTTTCGCATAAATATCCACAAAACTGATAACGCAACGGTTGGTAAAGCCATTTAGACTCTCTGCAATTTGGCGGAACGCTTTTATATGATATTCAGGTGTATATTTCGTGGTAAACAAAATTGGATCATAGCGCCAAATCATTCTGTTTGAACCAATTTTAGTGGATAAATCCTGAAAAATTGGTATCATTTTATCTCTTTTATGAGGTACATTACTTTCAATATCTGTTCCGTGTATCCTGTCAGTGTAAATTGAAAGTAAAAGGAATAATTTTTTAATTCATCCAGTCGCGTGAGCATTGGTTCTGGATTTTTGGTCCAGAAAACAATACAATCTACAAGTTCGGGAGAAAGGTCTATTTTACTTATATGATGAGGATTCATGGGATTTCTAACATAGAGAAATCCTGCTTTTAACCGGTTAAAGAACCAGTCAGAATAAAAGCTGGGAATATCGGTTCTTCTGCTTACACTTAAAATCATAAGTTCGTGGTCCTTTTTGTATAAGAATAGTAATTATCTTCTAGTTTGCTTGTCCTATTTCTTCATATAGTAAAGTGGTTCCTAGCAGAGTTAAGCCATAAAAATAGTCTTTTTGATAAGAATCAGAATAAACAAATTCGGGCAAAGCTCTTTCGGGTAAATATTTTTTGCAATATTCTTCCATAGCCACTTCCCATTCCCGTTCTTTTTGTTCTACATAAAATATCATACTTCGTGGATTTAGAATGGTAATCAGACTGATTGCAATTTTTCCAATATATTCGCCAAAATTCACATTTTGAAATCCGGATAAAGCTATTTCCTGCAATGTCTTGTCATCGTAAAAAGGGATAAAGCCGATTTCACCCTGGAAACCACAAAATCCGTCCACTGCTTTCCCATTTACAACTGCACTGCAGCCTGGTCCGGTTTGAGCCAGATGAATACAAACAAGATTTTCTGTTGTACAGGAAAGCTTGTCTGCCATTCCGGTAGCAATGGCGTTCATATTGTTAGAGACTTTGACCGGAATGGAATAATGTTCCGAAAGCATATTTTGTAAGTCACACTCTTTCAAAGAGTCATATCCGTCGATATCATATATTTTTCCGTTGCTAACACTTCCCGGAATTCCAATAGAAATGGCATCAATAAGAGAATCCTGTTGTAGGATTTCGTCAACTAATTCATAAATATTTGTCAGAGTCACAGTGAGTTTATATTCTTTCTTGTATTGAAGAATAGGTTCTCCAAGTGCATTTACGATTTGATAGTAAATGTTTTGCTCCT
>JAFQCM010000068.1 GCA_017399445.1 Lachnospiraceae bacterium
AGTTCAATGGTAGAACACTAGCCTTCCAAGCTAGATACGTGGGTTCGATTCCCATCACCCGCTTATGCGATAGTGGCTCAGTTGGTGGAGTACAACCTTGCCAAGGTTGGGGTCGCGGGTTCGAGTCCCGTCTATCGCTCTTAAGGATTTCGAGTAATCGAAATCCTTTTTTCTTGCTTACTATGAAAACTTTCAAAGTGTAAATTACAAAACGGTGTAAAAAAGCGCAGACTTCCCCTATCATAATATTGAAAACTTTTTATAAATTAGGAAGGAGATTCCGTTATGGCATTTGGCATTTCCCAACCTAATGATTTTCGTTTTTCATCTCAGCAATTTTAACATCATCAATACAGGTTCCACCTAAAATGGTTTCTAAAATATTACGGGGCCTTTTTCCATTGATTTCAGAAATAGTGCCAGAAAGTTCAATATTGGCACCTTCTAACATTTTTTGAAGGCGGTTAAGTTCACGATTGCGTTCACCTACAAGGTTTTTTTGATAGCTTACAAGCTCACGCAGTTCACGCTGATCTTTGTCAGGTATATAACTTGCCTGAAGCAAACCATGCTGGAGTAAATCTGCAATCCACTCTGCTAGGAAGCAGTACTTTCCATTGCAACCATCATGGGACCGGACAGAGCGATTCGTTGTGGAAATGATGTCACAGCATCTGTTTGTAATGAGCGTGGCATTTTATTTATTTAGTCTGACATAGTTTTGACTGTTGAAACACAAAATATAATATATTTATAAAGTGCTTGCGAATAGATTGTATTTCACAAGCGTTTGTGATAAGGTACAGTTGAAGGAGGCGATGATTATGGCAAGAACAGCAAATGTATTCGCACATGTTGAGCCTGAAATCAAAGAACAGGCGGAAAGTATATTAGACTAGTTGGGGATTCCAATGTCAAATGCAGTAGGTATGTTTTTGAGACAGATTGTATTACAAAAAGGGATTCCGTTTGAAATGAAATTACCAAGAACTGAGCCATTGGTATATGGTTCTCTTACGAAAGAGCAGTTTGATAAAGAGATTGGAAAGGGTATGGCTGATGTAAAGGCTGGCAGAGTTTACTCAGCAGATACCATTGAAGCTGAAATGAAAAGAGATTTTGGCTTATGATTTATGATGTAGTCTATTCTGCTGAGGCCAGACAGGATTTAAGTGATATCTATGAGTATACAGCTTATGAACTTTTGGTGCCGGAGATTGCAACCGGTCAGGTACACAGGCTCATGAAAGCAGCACGTTCCCTTGAACAGATGCCGATGCGCTACACTCAATTTTTAGATGACAAAAAATAACAAGAATTTATCGAACATACGTCAGATATAATTCTTGTTAGAGCAAACTAATAAGACGACACTTAGAAGATATAAAAACCTTCTACACCAGTCTCGTCGTCAAATAAGTACTCTTCATTTAGAAAATAATCCATATTGAGAAGGTCATCCTCACTCATGTTGTGAATGTCCTCAGGGGCCATACCTTCAGGTATGTGTTGAATCAGATTGTAAAAAATCACATTTGTATATAAAGAAGTCAACCAAATAAGTCGATAAAATACAAAGGTAAAAATAAACATTAGGGCAAAGTAAGCGAAAGCTTATGACGCAAAGCTATAGGGACTGTAAAATGTCAGCCAGTTGTAAACGTAAATTAGGGCATTTCAGTGTAGAAACTGAAGTGCCTTTTTTAAGAAAGGGGGACTACCGATGAAACGGAGAGTCAAAAAGGTATTGGCATACTGCTTAATACTGGCAATGTGTTTCTGTAATTTATCAATTACAACCATTACCAGCCAGGCAGCAGCTAAGAAAGCAACATCAATCAAATTAAACGCAGCATCAAAAACCCTGACGGTAGGGCAGACATACCAGCTGAAAGTAAAAAAGGTAAAACCGTCAAAGGCAAGTAAAAGCGTTACATGGAAGAGCAGTAACAGCAAAGTGGCAAAGATAAGCAGTAAAGGAAAAGTTACAGCAAAGAAAGCTGGAAAAGCCACCATTACTGCTGTCAGCAAAACCAACAAAAAGGTAAAAGCTACCTGTAAAATCACAGTGTACAGCAAACCAACCAAAGTAAGCTTAAATTACAGCACCAAGGAAATTAAAACTGGAGAAAGCTTCCAACTGAAAGCTACTGTATCTCCGAAAAAAGCAAAGCAAACAGTGACTTATTCCAGCAGTAATTCGAAAATTGCTACTGTAAATAAAAGTGGAAAAGTAACTGGAAAAAAGGAAGGAAAAGTCGCCATTACTGTGGTAAGTACAACAAATAAATCAAAGAAGGCAAAATGTTTTGTATATGTCAGTGGAAAAACAGAAGCTACAGCAACACCAAATGCCACAAAGGCACCAACAAGTGTACCAACAGCAACGAAAGTGCCAACAGTGACAGTTACACCCACAACCACACCAACAGTAACCGGTACACCAACAATAACTGGAACACCGGGAGATGGCAACAGTGGTAGTGATACCTATGCAGGGCTGTCAGGACCAAGAACCGATGCAGAGGGCAATGTGACCTATGACTGTGTATACTTTGGAAGTTATCCCCAGTCAGATGCCACAGGACAGACCAAGGATCCGATTAAATGGAGAATCCTGTCTATCAATGGAACAGATGCATTTCTGGTGGCAGACCAGAATCTGGATGTGTATCGATATAATGAAAAGTATGAAGATGTCACATGGGAAACCAGTACCATCCGTTCCTGGCTCAACGGCTATGGAAGCACGGAAAATGCATACGAAAAAGACTATAGTAGTGATAACTTTATCAAGAAAGCATTTACCGCCGCGGAGCAGGCTGCGATTCCATATGTAACGGTAGTCAATGAGGATAACCTGGAGCATGGTACGGAAGGCGGAAATGATACGCTGGATAAGATATATTTACTGTCTATTGCGGAAGTGTCAGATACAGCATACGGCTTTTTGCCATATAAGGATGAAAATAGCGATGTTATTTATGATAAGGCCAGAAAACGAACCAATACAGCCTATGTGGCAGCAGGGGGAGCAATAGGCACATCCTATATGAATTCAGAAGGCTCCAGTCATTGGTGGTGGCTGCGGTCGCCGGGCGACTATAGTAATTGTGCATCATATGTGGGCGACAACGGCCGCGTTGATAGGTATGGTGACTATGTCAACAGTAGCAACAACGCTGTGTGCCCTGCTTTGCATTTGAATCTTTCATCTACCGATGTGTGGAGCAATGCAGGAACTGTGACGATTGAAAGAAGTGTACCAACAGCAACGAAAGTGCCAACAGTGACAGTTACACCGACAATGACACCAACCAGTGAGCCAACAGTGACCAATGCCCCAACAGTTACACCGACAACCACACCAACAGTAACCGGTACACCAACAACACCTGAGACACCAGATGATGGCAACAGTGGTAGTGATAGCTATGCAGGGCTGACAGGACCAAGAACCGATGCAGAGGGCAATGTGACCTATGATTGTGTATACTTTGGAAGCTATCCACAGTCAGATGCCACAGGGCAGACCAAGGAGCCGATTAAGTGGAGAATCCTGTCTATCAATGGAACCGATGCATTTCTGGTGGCAGACCAGAATCTGGATGTGTATCCATATAATGAACCGTGGACAGCTGTTAAGTGGGAAACCAGTACCATCCGTTCCTGGCTCAATGGCTATAGTAGTGAAGCAAATGCATTTGGAAAGGATTACAGTAGTGACAACTTTATTGACAAAGCATTTACTGTTGCAGAGCAGGAGGCGATTCCATATGTGACAGTAGTCAATGAGGATAATCCGAAGTATGGTACGGAAGGCGGAAATGATACTTTGGATAAGATATATTTATTGTCTATTGGGGAAGTGACGGATACAGCATATGGTTTTTTACCATATACAGATGAAGAGCCGAACTATAAATATGATAATGCTAGAATACGAACCAATACAGCCTATGTGGCAACAGTGGGAGCAATAGACTACCCTTATATGAATTCAGAAGGCTCCAGTCATTGGTGGTGGCTGCGGTCGCCGGGTTACTTTGGTGATGATGCGGCGTATGTGACCATCAACGGCTACGTCTATAGTGATGGCAGTAGTGCCGGCAATTGCAGCACCGCTGTGTGTCCGGCTTTGCATTTGAATCTTTCATCTACCGATGTGTGGAGCAATGCAGGAACTGTCACTATAGAGAGATAGTAGAAAAATGAGAAAGAACGAAGAGTAGTGACAGAAAGAGAACTATTTTGCATGGATGGCAAGGGAACAACAGTGTAATCTGCCAAAGCAGTTTGAATAAATAGCAAAACAGTCTACAGAGGTCAGTCAAATGCCTCTGGGCTGGTGGAAAAGGAATGAGCCCGAAGTGGTGGAAGCAGTTGTATAAGCTATGACATGAAAGCGTATGAAATATAAGAATTTCATACGCTTTTTAGATATAATTTAGATTTAATCCATAGTAGTATCTTGAAACTATATCACAAATCATATACAATATTCATTATGTGACTAGTATAGCTTTTACGAAATACTATACTAGAAATACAGGAGGAAATTATGGAGAAAGCAGACATAGATTATACTTTATATCTTTGCACAGATAGAAATTTAATGAAAACAGAAACCCTGGCAGAAACGGTAGAGCAGGCAATTCTTGGGGGCTGCTCTGTGGTACAGTTAAGGGAAAAAGAATGTGATACAAAAGAATTTTTTCAGCTTGCAAAAGGAATAAAGCAGGTTACAGATAAATATAATATTCCACTAATTATAAACGACAGAATTGATATTATGCTGGCGGTGGATGCCGCCGGAGTCCATTTGGGTCAGGAAGATATGCCAGTGAAAGAGGCAAGACGTATTGTGGGGGAAAATAAAATCATCGGAGTATCTGCTCATAATTTGGAAGAAGCCCAAAAAGCATGGGAAGAAGGGGCAGACTATCTTGGAGTTGGAGCCATTTTTGGTACAAAAACAAAGAAAAATACAGTGGATACTTCAATAGAAACTTTGAAGGAAATTTGTCATACAGTAAAAATTCCGGTAGTTGCCATTGGGTGAATTGGTTTATCCAATATTTATCAGCTAAATGGAAGCGGAATCAGTGGTGTGGCCGTAGTATCTGCCATAATGGCAGCAGAAAATGTAAAAGAAGTAGCAGCAGAATTAGTAAGAAAAATAGGGGAAGTGTAGAATGAAAGAATTTAAGGGTGCAATATTTGATTTGGATGGAACCATATTAGATTCCATGTGGGTTTGGAAGCAGGTAGATGTTAATTTTTTAGGGAAAAGAGGCATTGAAATATCGGCTGATTATGTGAAGGCGATTTCTGCCTTGAATTTAAAAACAGCAGCAGAGTATACCAAAGAACGTTTTCAGCTTCCGGAAACAGTAGAAGAAATCATGCAGGAGTGGTTTCAGATGGCTGTAAAGGAATATGCAGAAGATGTTCAGTTAAAATCCAGTGTCAGAGAATATCTTGCTTATTTAAAGGCAAAGGAAGTAAAAATTGCAGTAGCAACTTCTTCTCATGAAGGACTATTTCTTCCATGTTTGGAAAATAATGAAATATATGAATTTTTTGATACTATTGTTACTACCATGGAAGTGGAACGAGGGAAGGAGTTTCCGGATGTGTATGAGGAAGCTGCCAGAAGGCTGGGTGTGAAACCTTCTCAGTGTATGGTTTTTGAAGATATTTTAAAAGGAGTTAAAGCGGCAAAAGAGGGCGGTTTCTATGTGGTAGCAGTAGGGGAAGAACATTCCCAAGATGAAAAAGAAGAAATCATGGAAGTTGCAGACCGATACATAGAAGATTTTGATGAAATGATGTAAGGGTGAAAAAGATGAAAAGCGTACTTACCATTGCCGGCAGTGATTGTAGCGGCGGAGCAGGAATACAGGCAGATATTAAAACGATTACCATGCATAAAGTTTATGCTTCCAGTGTGATTACAGCAATAACTGCACAAAATACTATGGGAATCTCAAAGGTAGAAAGCCTTTCAGAAGAAATCTTGGAACAACAGTTAAAGAGTGTGTTTGAAGATATTTTTCCTGATGCAGTTAAAATTGGTATGGTAGATAAGCCAGAAACCATCCAGGTAATTGTTGAGGCATTGGAAAAGTACCATCCCAAAAATGTTGTAATAGATACCGTTATGATATCTACTAGCGGCAGAAAACTTTTAGAAGAAGAGGCCTTTGATATTTATACGAAAAAACTTCTTCCTTTAGCAGATATTATTACGCCCAATATACCGGAGGCACAAGTACTAAGTGGCATTAAAATTACAGATTCCAAAAGCAGAAAACAGGCAGCAGATAGCATTGGAGAGAAGTATTCCGGAGCCATTTTAATTAAAGGTGGTCATGAAGAAACAAACGCAGATGATTTATTGTATTTGAATGGAAAATTCATATGGTATCAGGGGGAACGGATTAAAAATTCCAACACTCATGGCACTGGCTGTACCCTGTCTTCTGCTATTGCCTCCAATCTGGCATTAGGTTATTCCATGGAAAAGAGCGTAGAAAAAGCAAAAAAATATATTACAGGAGCCATTGAGGCAAAACTGGTGTTAGGGCATGGAAATGGTCCTTTAAACCATATGTGGTATGGTTAAAAATGCAAAAAGTGGATGGTTACAAAAATTCAGTCTTGTGATAGTTTAAAAAATAGTACAAATGGATTGGAGTCAAAATACCTTTTGAGTCCAACTCATATATTATAGTAGGAAGAAAGGCTGGATACAGACAATGAAAAGACAAAAAAGAATTGCAGTAATTAATGATGCTACAGGGTTTGGAAGATGCTCTATTGCAGTAGCGTTACCCATTATTTCTGCGATGAAAATACAGTGCTGTCCCTTGCCTACTGCAATATTTTCTGCACATACCGCTTTTCAAAACTATTTTCTTAAAGATTTTACCCCCTATATGAGACAGTATATGGAGCACTGGAAATCCCAAAACTTAGAATTTGATGGAATTACTTCCGGCTTTTTGGGCTCTAAGGAACAGATTGCAGAAGTGATACATTTTTTTGAAATGTTTAAAACAAAAGACAATCTCATATTGGTGGATCCGGTAATGGGGGACTATGGAAAGTTATACAGTTCTTATACTGAAGAAATGTGCGATGAAATGAAAAAGTTAGTGCCTTATGCAGATATTTTAACGCCAAATCTGACGGAAGCCTGTCGTTTACTAGACATTCCATATGAAGAAGCAGACTTGTCAGACCAGGGACTTTTCGATATTTGTCAGAAACTAAGTGACATGGGACCAGAAAAGGTTGTGATTACAGGTCTTCAAAAAGAAGAAAAAATTATTACTTTTCTTTATGAAAAAGAAAGTGGCGTTCAAAAAATAGTGGTAGATAAAATAGGAAAAGACCGTTCAGGAACAGGAGATGTGTTTACTTCCGTGCTTTTTGCTGATATTATTAATGGAAATGATTTTTATAGTGCAGTTCAAAAGGCGGTGGATTTTATTAGTAAGACTATCCAGTTTACCTCAGATATTGATACACCGGAACATTATGGATTGTGTTTTGAGGAATTTTTAACAGAACTTAAGTAGGAGGAAATTACAATGATTTTGTATTCAGTAAAAGATGGACAGTATTACAATATAGATGGTTTCAAGCAGGATTTATCCGATATGACAGAAAAAGGTTTTGCTCCTAAGGTGTATGTAAATATTACCAATCGTTGCACCTGTGCCTGTACTTTTTGTCTTAGAAACACAAAAGAAATGAATGAGCATAATAATTTATGGATTGAAAAAGAACCTGAAGCAGAAGAAATTATTGCTGAATTTGAAAAATATGACTGGAGTGGATTGGAAGAAATCGTATTTTGTGGTTTTGGAGAACCATCCATGCGAATTGATACCGTGTTAGAAGTGGCAAAATATTTGAAGAAAAAACATCCACAGGTACCAACCAGAATGAATACCAATGGTTCTGGAAACCGGTATCAGGGACGTGATATTACTAAAGAATTAAAAGGGCTTATTGATACCATATCCATTAGTTTAAATGCTTCCGATAAAAAGAAGTATTATGAGGTGACTAAGAGCAGATATGGGGAAGAAGCTTATGACGATATGCTGGAATTTGCAGTAAAATGTCAGGAATATGTGCCAAATGTGGTTCTGTCTGTAGTGGATTGTATTGGAGAAGAAGAAATTGCTGCATGTAGAAAAGTGTGCGAAGAAAGAGGATTAAAGCTAAGAGTTCGACAATTTGAAAGTTAAACAAAAAGAGTACTGAAAAATTTTATAATTTCTTTATATTCTATTTACAAATTTGGAAGTCAGTAGTAAGATAACTACATGAGAGTTTTCGCAAAATTTGTGGAAAAATAAAGGAAGAAGGTAGATGAAATGCATGATTATCAGTACTTATTTGACTTGGCAATAATATTGCTAAGCACAAAATTATTTGGACTATTAACAAGAAGATTTAATATGCCTCAGGTAGTAGGTGCCTTATTGGCAGGTGTAATTCTTGGTCCTGCAGTTCTTGGAATTATGGGAGAAACTGCCTTTATTAAAGAGGTGGCAGAAATTGGTGTTATTGTACTTATGTTCTGCGCTGGTATGGAAACAGATATTGAAGAATTGAAAAACAGTGGTAAAGCATCATTTATCATTGCTGTTGCAGGGGTTTTGGTTCCGATTGCAGGAGGATTTGCAGTAGCCTATTTCTTTAACAAACCTGGAATGATAGAATCAGATGCTGCTGGAACAGCATTCTTACAAAATATGTTTATTGGGGTAATCTTAACTGCAACTTCAGTTAGTATTACCGTAGAAACTTTGAAAGAAATAGGAAAACTAAAAACCAGTTCAGGAAACGCTATTCTCGGTGCGGCGATTATTGATGATATTCTTGGCATTATAGCACTGACCATTATTACCAGTATGGCAGATTCTTCTGTAAATATTGGTATGGTATTATTGAAAGTAGTAGGTTTCTTTGCATTTGCAGGTATTGCCGGATATTTATTTTATAAGTTTTATGCCAGCTGGTTTGAAAAAAGTGGCAAGGGAATGCACAGACATTCTATTATAGTATTTGTGTTCTGTCTTGCTATGTCATACATCGCAGAAGAATGGTTTGGGGTAGCTGATATTACAGGAGCTTTTATTGCAGGATTGATTATCTCGTGTACCCAAAAAACCCAGTATGTAGCAGCCAAGTTTGATACATTATCTTACTTAATGCTGTCACCAGTATTTTTTGCCAGTATTGGATTAAAGGTAGATTTACCAAAGATGAATGCAACCATTATTATATTTGCTACTGTACTGACTATAGTAGCAGTTCTCACAAAGATTGGTGGCTGTGGACTTGGTGCAAAACTTTGCAAGTATAGTAATAAAGATTGTACACGTATTGGTGTGGGAATGATATCTCGAGGTGAAGTGGCATTGATTGTTGCTAGTAAGGGAGCAGCAGTAGGACTTCTAGGTTCTAATTTTCTGGCACCAATTGTAATTGTAGTGTTAATTACTACAATTATTACACCAGTTTTATTAAAAATAGTTTACAAAGATGCATCAGATGTGGCACCAATACCAGCAGGTGTAGGAAGCTTTGCAGAAAACTATGAAGAGCTTGATGCATATAGGAAAGGCGAAAAAGGGGCAGAATAAGTAGTTTAGATTTTTAAGGAGTTGAATAGTTATGGCGTCAGCATTGTTGTTTGTAACCTCAGTTATTTTGTTGTGTATTTTGGCTAACCGGTTTTCGGATAAATTAGGGATGCCGGCTTTGCTGCTATTTATGGCGCTAGGTATGCTGTTTGGCTCAGATGGAATTGTTAAAATTGCTTTTGACAATTATGAAGTCACAGAGAAAATATGTTTAGTAGCACTGATGTTTATTATTTTCTATGGTGGTTTTGGTACCAAATGGGAAATTGCAAAGCCTGTTGCTGCGAAGTCATTGGCAGTGTCAACAGTGGGTACTTTTGTGACTGCACTGTTGACCTGCGGGTTCTGTCATTTTGTTTTACATATTGGTTTTTCGGAAAGTTTTCTGATTGGAGCAGTTATCAGTTCTACTGATGCTGCATCAGTGTTCACAATTCTTCGTTCCAAAAATCTGGATTTAAAATATGGAACAGCTTCCCTTCTTGAGTTAGAAAGTGGTAGTAATGACCCGGTTGCTTATATGCTTACACTTATGGGGCTTGCCTTTTTAAAAGGTGAAAAAGTATTTGTACCAGGTATGTTGTTTACACAAATTGTATTTGGTATTCTAGTAGGTGTGGTAGTAGCTGTAGTAGGTTGCTTCATAATTGAAAAAACCAATATCTTAACAGATGGTTTTGATACCATATTTGTAATCGCAATTGTAATTATATCCTATGCAGGAGCAGATGTAATTCAAGGAAATGGTTTCCTAAGTGTTTACCTTACTGGAATTATTATGGGAAATCATAAATTAAAAAATAAGATTTCACTGGTACACTTTTTTGATGCGTTGACTGGTATGGCACAGATTGCCTTGTTCTTTTTGCTGGGGCTGTTATCTTTCCCACACAAGATTATTACAGTGTTACCAATTGCGTTGACAGTTGCCTTGTTCCTTACTTTTGTGGCAAGACCAATTGCAATGATAGCAATTTTGAAACCTTTGAGATGTAGTTTGAAACAGTGTATTTTAATTTCTTGTGCCGGACTTCGTGGAGCGGCTTCTATTGTGTTTGCCATTATGGCGATTTCTCATGGAGCAGTGTTAGAAAATGATTTGTATCATATTGTGTTTTTTATTTCACTATTTTCTGTATCAGTACAGGGCTCCCTTCTTGCATTTGTTGCAAAGAAATTGGATATGATAGAAGAGGGCGGAAATATTTTAAAAACCTTTACCGACTATCAAGAGGAATCTTCTATTACTATGGTAAGAATCTTTATTCCGGAAGGTCATCATTGGATTAACAAAGAGATTTCAGAAGTTAATCTCCCAGCAGGTTCTTTAGCGCTTATGATTAAAAGGGAAAGTGAAACTATTATTCCAAAAGGTGATACCATAATCCAGGCAGGGGATAGTGTGATTCTAAGCGTTCCGGAATACCAGGCAACCGGCGAAATAAGTTTAAAGGAAATACAGATAGACAAATTCCATGACTGGAATGGAAAATGTATTGCAGATTTAAATCTTCCAGATGATATTTTAATTGCTATGCTAAAGCGTGGAGAAGAAAATATTATTCCAAGAGGAAAGACAACAATTCAGGAAAATGATATTGTAGTTATTTACGATTAGCAGGAGAATTTTAAAAGGAGATATATAAAATGTTTAAAATAGGATGTCACCTGTCTTCATCCAAAGGATATCTTGCCATGGGAAAAGAAGCAGTAAAGATAGGGGCCAATACCTTTCAGTTTTTTACAAGAAATCCAAGAGGTGGTGCGGCAAAGCCTATTAATGAAGCGGACATGGCAGCATATGCAGAGTTTGCAAAAGAGAATGAAATGGGAACTATACTTGCCCATGCACCATACGTTTTGAATCCGGCGGCAGCCAAAGAAGACCTTCGGGAATTTGCATTTGAAGTAATGAAAGATGATTTCCACAGATTATCCTTTCTTCCAGGTAGCATGTATAATTTCCATCCGGGAAGCCATGTGAAACAGGGAGTGGATGTGGGTATAGAGTTGATTGTTGACCACATTAACAGAGTGCAGGAATTTAATGTAAACACTACTCTTTTACTGGAAACTATGGCGGGAAAAGGAAGTGAAGTGGGCAGGAATTTTGAAGAGCTGCAGACCATTATTGAAAAAGTAGAACGTAAAGATATGCTGGGAGTATGTTTAGACACCTGTCATGTTTATGATGGTGGATATGATATTGTAAATGATTTAGATGGGGTGTTAAAGGAATTTAATGAAACTATAGGAATTGAGCGGTTAAAAGCCATTCATTTAAATGACAGCATGAATCCTTTTGCAAGCCACAAGGACAGACATCAGAAGATTGGAGAAGGCAGTATAGGAATTGAAGCTATGGAACGGATTATCAATCATCCAATGCTGAAAGAATTGCCTTTTTATCTGGAAACACCAAATGATATTGAGGGGTATGCTAAGGAGATTGCATGGTTGAAGTCATTGTACCAGGGATAAAAGCCTTATATCTAAAAATAGGAAAATGTAATAATTAGAAAAGCTATTGTACTGACTGTGAAAAGCGGTTGGGACGGTAGCTTTTTTTATTGCTTTAATTCAATTAAGCTGCAGTTGACTTTTAGTATTATTTGTATTACAATTGATAATACAAATAATACTAAAAACAGATAAAAATCAAGGAGGAATTCGTTATGGAAATTAGTACAGTTTCTACATTAAGTATTGCAGGTATGATAGTTTCACTTATGATTTCTATTGTATTGCCGGTGTGTCTATGTATCTACGGCTGCAAAAAGATGAAAGCCAGACTTTCCAGCTTCTTTATTGGCTGTGGAATCTTTGTGGTATTTGCCTTAATATTAGAACAAATACTTCATGGAATCGTGCTTACTATAACAGGTACCAAAATTACAGACAACATATTATTATATGCCTTATATGGTGGTTTGGCAGCAGCATTGTTTGAAGAAACAGGACGATTTGTAGCCATGAAGTTTTTCATGAAGAATCAGCTGGATAAGAAGAATGCATGGATGTATGGCGTAGGTCATGGTGGTATCGAAGCCATTCTGCTAATTGGAATTACTTACATCAGCAATATTGCTACAGCACTGATGATTAACAGCAACCAGTTAGACACTATTCTTGGAACTTTAGATGAAAGCCAGAAAACAGCCACCATAGAAGCCTTATCAGCTCTTTGGACAACTCCAGGCTATCATTTTTTCTTAGGCGGGATGGAACGTATTTTTGCCATTACCATACAGATATCTTTGTCTATTTTAGTGTACTATGGGGTAAAAAACAGTAAGAAAGTATTTATTGCACTGGCAATGCTGCTACATTTTTTGGTAGACTTTGTTACCGTGATTCTATCAAAAACAATCCCGGTATGGGGAATTGAACTAGTAATTTGTCTTATGGCAGTTATTATTGGGGTTATTGCATTTAAGATTTATAATATGAAGAAAACAGAAGAAATCCAAAATGCATAACAGGAGGTGCGTTTCATGATTTTCAGCTTAAATATGTCAAGTGAAACGCCTATTTATGTCCAACTTAGAAATCAAATTGTTCTAGGCATTGGAAATGGAGAATTACTTCCCGGAGAACCTTTGCCTACGGTAAGACAGATGGCGGAGGATATCGGGGTGAACAATATGACAGTAAATAAGGCGTATCAGATTTTAAAAACGGAAGGATACATTGTCATAGACCGCCGCCATGGGGCGAAAGTAGCAGAGAAGCAGAAAAGTGACAAAGAGTTTAAAACTGCTTTAAAAGATAAAATGGAGCTGGCGGCAGCGGAAGCCAAAGCTCATGGAATGGATTTTCAGGAATATATGAAATTCTGTGAAGAAGCCTATGGAAAATAAGTCATGATCTGGGAGGAGTTCGTATGATTGGAGTAATAATTATTTTGATTGCTACCAATATTATGGTAGTAGGATGTGTACATTACGCATTCTGGCAGTATGGAAAATACCAGAACAACCGTGTATTGGGAGTAACCTTAAAAGAACAATATCAGGAACCAGAAGTACAAAAAATAGTGTCAGAATATAAAAGGGTATTTAAAAGGTTGATGATAGCAGGATATATTACTTCGTTTCTTGTTATGGTGCCTTTTGACTGGTATGTGTCAATCTGGTTAATTATGTATCTTGTCTGGATGTTTGGTATCATTGCTTTGGTCCAGTGGTTGTATGTGAAATACCATAAAAAATTATATGCTTTGAAAAAGCAGAAAGGCTGGGTCTGTGGTAAGACAGTAAATGAAATTACCATTGACACCAGATTAAGTGCCATAAAGAATAAAATGCCATTGTCTGTATGGTGCTTCGTTCCGTCTATTCTTATTGTTGCCCTACCTTTGGCAAACAGTAATTTTCGGGCATATTTAATAGGGGATTGGGAAACGGCCCTTCTGCTTATTGGATGTGTGGTATTGGTAAAGGCAGCATATATTCTGATATATTATCTGTATTCAAAAAGAAAAAGTGTGGTATACAGTCAAAACAGTGAAATTAATATAGCATGTAATCGTATCAGTAAGAGGGGTTTTTCTCTCTTTTTCATGGCAGCATCAACAGTAGACAGCATCAGCTGGCTGGTTCTTTTTTGGGAGCAGATAGAATTAGAATATATCAGTATGGTATCTATAGGAATCTTTGTGGTAATACAGATGGGAATCGTGGCAGGAATGATTTATACCATTTATTATATTAAGAAAAAGAGAAACCAGATACTTAGAGATGATAAAACTTGCTATATGGTAGACGAAGATGAATACTGGGCAAGTGGATTTTACTGCAATCCCAATGACAACAGACTTTTTGTAGCGGAACGGGACAATGGTTTGAATGTGACTTTTAATATGGCAAAAAAGTCTGCAAAGGTAATCAGCTGGGGTACCATAATTGGCACCCTTGCACTGCTGGTGTGGATTTCTGTGGAGTGTTTGCAATTTGATTTTGTAGAACCAACTTATGTGGTGGGAGAGAATTTTCAGGTTCAGTATTCTCCTTATCCGTTGACGGTTGAATATGATGAAATAGAATCCGTAGAGTTAGTGGAAGAACTGCCAGATGTAAAGATGTCAAAAGATAACGGAGCTGCCACTGACCAATATTCTATAGGTAAATTCCGAGTCCGAAATCAGGGAAGGTACCATTTGTATGTGTATCATGGGTATTCGCCAATAGTAAAGATTAAGACTAGGGATGCGATGATTTACTTTAATAGTAAGATGGAAGGTGTGGCTGAAGAGTGTTATCAGGAGATTTTGGGGAAGATGGAAGCGGAGTAAATTGGTGGAATTGTAAGAAGGGTACGTTTTTTTGATAATGTAAGAAGCTTATAGGGCTGGTGCACTAAGGATTGGTGCCCGGCTCTTTTTATTAGGAAAAATTTAAAATGAAATTTACCAAAATACATAAAATACAAAGTTTTTTAACGTATTTTACAAAATGGGGTATGTTTCAACGAAAAAAGTGAAAATCCAATAAAAATTAAGGAGGCGGTTTTAACATTTTGTTAACACCTATATGATACAATTGCTGAAAATAATGCGGGAGGTATTTTGCCATGTTCAAAATATTAGTAGTAGAAGACGATAAAGATCTAAACCAGACAGTATGTGCCTACCTGAATAAAAATGGCTATGAAGCCATTGGCTGCCTGTCTGCCAATGATGCCTATAACGAAATGTATGGAAATCTGTTTGATATGATTATTTCAGACATAATGATGCCCCAGATTGATGGGTATGAGTTTGCAAAAACAGTTCGTGAAATGAATCAGGACATACCGATTCTCTTTATGACAGCTAGAGAAGATTTTGAATCCAAACGAAAAGGTTTTGGTGCAGGCGTGGATGACTATATGGTAAAACCAATTGATTTAAATGAGTTGGTATTAAGAATTGAAGCCCTGTTACGAAGAGCCAAGATTGCCACAAACCGTAAACTTTCTATTGGGAGTCTGGTGCTGGATATGGAAGAACGTTCTGCATATGTGGGGGAAGAAGAAATCTTTCTTACTGTAAGAGAATTTAATATTTTATATAAGTTGTTGTCCTATCCAAAGAAAACCTTTACTCGCTCCCAGTTAATGGATGAATTTTGGGATGTGGAATCAGCCTCCGGTCCCCGGGTGGTAGATGTATACATGACAAAACTTAGAGATAAGTTTAAGGAATGTGAAGACTTTGAAATTGTTACCGTTCATGGTCTAGGATATAAGGCGGTGATAAAGTGAAAGGCAGAGCAAAAGTAAATAGTATCTGGAAGTTCATAGTATTTTTTCTTCTTATGGCCTTTGTAGTTACTTGTAATTTTCTTTTGTTTTTGAACTTTATTAGTTTGGAAAAAGAGGAAATAAAAAATGCGGCTTTTATTACCTTTATCAATGTGTTGCTCCTTACTCTGATATTTTGCGTAATGGATGCCATTCGCAGAAGGCAGATGATTACCAAACCGGTAAAGCGGATTCAGGAAGGAATTGATAGAGTAATAAAAGGGGATTTTTCCACCAGAATTGAATATATCTATGGACAAGACAGCAATAATGAGTTTAATGTAATTATTACAGGGCTGAATCAGATGATTGAAGAATTGTCAGGAGTGGAAACTTTGAGAACTGACTTTATAGCAAATGTATCTCACGAACTAAAAACCCCTCTTACAGTAATGCAAAACTATGGTACTCTGCTTCAAAGTCCG
Organism: Lachnospiraceae bacterium; assembly: GCA_017399445.1. Lineage (GTDB taxonomy): Bacteria > Bacillota > Clostridia > Lachnospirales > Lachnospiraceae > RUG11237. The sequence continues at coordinate 16,376 of JAFQCM010000068.1, forward strand.
GAATTAAGTGAAGAACAGCGTATTCAATACGGTAAAGCAATACAGGAACAGACAAAGCGGTTATCCAATCTTGTTATGAATATTTTGAAATTAAATAAACTGGAAAATCAGCAAATTTATCCTAATGTGGAAAAGTATGATTTGGGAGAGCAGCTTTGTGAATGTATGCTGGAATTTGAGTCTGTATGGGAGGAGAAGAATATTGAAATTGATGTGGATATTCAAGAAGAGGTTCAGATACAGGCAGATAAAGAACTGCTTAGTCTTGTTTGGAACAATTTATTATCCAACGCTTTGAAATTTACCGAAGCAGATGGAAAAGTATCTTTGTTGCTCAAAGGCGATGAAAAGCTTGCATATGTTCAAATAAAAGATACCGGATGTGGCATGAGTGCAGAGACAGGAAAAAATATTTTTAAGAAATTTTATCAAGGAGATACTTCTCATGCTACCAAAGGAAATGGTCTCGGACTTGCTTTGGTAAAGCGAGTAATTGATATTTGTGGTGGAGAAATCTCTGTAAGCAGTCAGTTAGGAGAAGGAAGTACATTTACGGTTAAGTTATGGAGAAATACAAATGGATAAGCAGGTCAATCAATCGAAAATAATACTAAAAAAACTATTATTTCCTAAAACTATTATAATATTTTTCTTATTTAATATATCCTTTTTGTTATTGATGTATGCATTTTATGACACAAATTGTCCGGAAATGATAGCATATATTTCCTATGGATTATCAGCTTATACTCTTATCATAGTATGTGCAAGAATGCCGGCAATTATAAAGAAAATTAAAAATAGCTTATATCATAATAGATATACAGGAAAATATTTAACAGAAAAAGAACTTCGCATTCGGATTTCTTTATATGGGGGACTGGTGCTAAATATTAGTTTTGCAATATTCAAGGTGGTAATGGGAGTATTGTATCAGTCAAAATGGCTTTTTGCAATGGCAGGATATCATACAATTCTTAGTAGTATGAGATTTTTGCTTGTATACAAAGACCAGACGGATAAGGAGAAAGAAAGTGATTATGAAAAAATGCTTCATGGCTTGCATGGTTATAAGGTCTGCGGTTGGCTGATGCTTCTTCTTAATATTGCCATATCAGTGATTGTAATGATGGTAGTGATTGATAATCAGACAATTAATTATCCCGGATATATGATATATGCAATTGCAGCTTTTACGTTCTATTGTTTGACCATGGCAATTATTAACATGGTGAAATACTGGCATAGAGACAATCCGATTTTTTCGGCAGTGAAAAGAATTGAAATGGCAAAAGCGCTGGTTTCTATATTCACCTTGCAGGTGGCAATGATTACTCAGTTTGGTGAAAAGAATGGTTTTGATTACAGAATTGCCAATGGGGCTACAGGTTGTGTTGTATGTGTCATAATTACAGTGATGGCTATCCTGATGCTGACAGGTGTCAGGAAGGATTATAAGTTTATAAATAGTGAAACGAGGTGAAAGAAATGGATAATAATAAAGAAAAATTTGAGTATACATATTCTGCAAAAAGACAGGATGAAATTGAAAAAATTAGAAAAAAATATATGCCCAAAGAAGAAGATAAGATGGAACTTCTTAGAAAGCTGGATAGAGATGTAACGAAACCTGGAACCTTGTGGTCATTAATATTAGGGATTGCAGGCTGTCTGCTGTTGGGTATTGGAATGTGTTGTACCATGCTTTGGGCAGATTCGTTTTTTGTGTTGGGGATTGTAGTTGGAATTCTTGGGATGGTTGTCATAGGGATGGCGTATCCGGTATATGTAAGGATTACAAAGAAGCAGCGGGAGAAGCTGGCACCGAGAATATTGGAGCTTACGGAGGAATTAAGTAAATAATAGAGTAGTCTAAAAAGTCTCTGATTTTGTAAACCAGAGGCTTTTGGATTTTTTATGATGCAATTAGATAATTGTGTTTAAAAATAGTATATGATATAATTTAGACCGTTATTGAATATAAAGAGGGAGAAAAAATTTATGAAACGAAAGAAATTAGCAGCCTTAGGGTTAACCGGAATTCTGGCATTAGGCATGATCGGATGTAATGGAAATACAGCTGACACAAATACAGAAAATATTTCAAATCAAACAAGTGAATCAGAAGTGGCAGATACATCTTCCGAAGAAACTCAAAGCACATCAGCAAACGAAGAAGGTCAAGGTGCTTCCGCAGACGAAGAAAAGAGTGATTCAGCCAATGATGAAAAAAATAGTGTACGAGAATTATTAGAAGAAGTTCTAGCAGGCAAGAGAAGCTTTTTAAATACAGATGGGGGCGGAGCAGAATGTTACCTGAACAATTTTACATATTTTGATGAAATACAGACAGAACAACCATTAAATTTAACAGAATATGCCTTCGTTGATATTGACCAGGATGGAGAAGAAGAAGCAGTGGTATCCTTAGATGCAGGTTATAATGGTGCCTTTGAAATCCTTCGCTGCAAGGAAGGTGTGGTATATGGATATCAGCTTAACTTCAGAGTTTTCGGCATAGTATTTAACAATGGATATTTTATGGGAAGCAGCGGAGAATCTGCATGGAATATTTATAGAATATCTTTTACAAAAACATCTTATGCAGATGAGAATTTTGCCGGATGTACCAATGGATATTATTATCTGGATGGAGAAGATGTAACAGAATCAGAGTATTATGATTTTGTGGCAGGTTTAACACAAGTACAGTGGTATTCTTTTGATAGTCTAGATGGAAACAGTGAAGAAACAGCACACACTTCTTCTCAAGATACAGCCCCAATAATGTATCCTTCTCTTGTAGGATGGAATACAGGAACTATTTTTGATTATGAGTATGACTATCTGACAGAACAGAATTTAAAATATGTACCAGAAGATGTACTTCGCATAGCAAGAAATGAAATATTTGCAAAACATGGGTATATTTTTGAAACCGAAGATTTAAAAGAATTTTTCAGTTATAAAGACTGGTATCAGGGAACAGTGAAGGCTTCTGACTGGGATGACAGTGTATTGAATGAATATGAAAAGAAAAATTTAGAATTAATTTCTCAGTTTGAAAAGAAAGAAGAAAAAGCTTTAGACATTACTGAAGAAGAAAACAGCACTAAGCTCACAGATGGAGAATTTACCATAACCCTTCCTTCTGTATGGAACGAAGACAATTATTATGTGATAAAAGCGGAAGAGGAATCAGGTATTTATTATTATTTTATCTCAAAAAATAATGCAAAATATGGATTTGGCGGACATGTTTTTACTTTAACTAAAAGTACCCAGGAACAAAGCAGTGACTTTTCTGATAATTTTGTTGAACTTGGAAAACATGGAGATTACTATTATTACATGGGACAGAGTACCGATGTACAGTTTTCTCCAGAAAGCAGAGCCCTGGCAAAAGAGTGGTCACAATTAAGTAATACGTATAATGAAATAGCAGAGTCTTTTGTGGCAGATGAAAATTAAGATTGGCAAGAATATAGGATAATCAAAGTGGCAGCAGATAGTTGGTTTCTATCTGCTGTTTCTTTTATTTTAGGATAAAAATCTTTCCTACATTAACATTTCGTAAACATTTCAAGAACATTTCCAAAACAACAAAGGATTATTGTAAGTACAACAAATAAAACAAAGCAAAAGGAGAATTACAAATATGGAAAAGAAGAATTTTATTGCATTAATAATGAGTGTGATAGGTGGAATGTTGTTTGCTCTTGGCATGTGTATGTGTCTGGTATCTGAATGGGGAACTTTTAACCAGGGAGTTGTGTTAGGTGTCATTGGAGTCATTGAACTTTTCATAACATGGATGGTATATCGCAAAATGTCAGGAAAGCAGCCAATTAAGCTGAATGCAAAAGTTATCGGAAAAGTTATCTATGGCATCATTGCAGCAATTGTATTTGGTATAGGAATGAGTATGACAATGGTAATGGAAAACATGATGATACCAGGAATTATCGTTGGAATTGTAGGTATTGTATTACTTCTTTGTCTGATACCAATGTGTATTGGCTTAAAAGATAGTAACAAAGTACAGTAAAACGAGCATCAATAATTAGCAAGTAGAATTTACAAAATACCAATTATCAATATGTATGGAAAAGGAGAAAGAAAAATTATGTCAAAATCAAAATTAGTAGAAGCAAATAAGAAAATCGAAGAAGGTGTTGTAGGCGGTTACAAGAAGATTGAAGAAGGTGTTGTAGGCGGTTACAAAAAAATTGAAACTAGTGTAGTTGAGGGATTTCAGAAAATTACCGATAAATTTGTTGATAACTATCTTACAAAAGATGGGGAATCAGTAGAAGAGGCAAAAGTAAGGATTTCAGAGGAGCAACGTGAAAGGGAAGCAAAGATTTATCAGGAAATAGAAACAAGAAGATAGATACCAATGAATATAGGTAGTTTTATCAGAAATGGTAAAACTACCTTATTAGCTTATAGGAGAAGGGAAGCATATGAAGAAAAAGTTATAATTTATGATAAAGATGGAGCAAGAGAGCAGGAAGTGAATTATATACCTGTTCGAGCTATTCGAGCACTGGTAAGAGCTTTGGCACCGATGTTATAGGAATACCGAAAAATAAACTATTGAGAACCACCCCAAAATATTATATAATCAAATAAGAACGGGCATCATTAAGATAGAACATCTTAGCCCCAAGTATTTCAAAAGAATGGGAGTGGTCAAATGAAAAGAATCGGAATGTTAACCAGTGGTGGGGACTGTCAGGCATTAAATGCAACCATGCGAGGTGTTGTAAAGAGCTTATATCATGCACTTGATGAGGTAGAAATTTACGGTTTTGAAGACGGATATAAAGGATTGATATACAGCAAATTCCGCATGCTGACAGAAGCCGATTTCTCAGGAATTCTTACAAAGGGAGGCACCATTCTTGGTACTTCAAGACAGCCTTTTAAATTAATGAGAGTACCGGGAGCTGATGGGGTAGATAAAGTAGAAGCAATGAAGCATACTTATCATAAGCTGAAACTGGATTGTCTGGTAGTATTAGGTGGAAATGGAACACAAAAGACTGCCAATCTATTAAGAGAAGAAGGATTAAATGTTGTTTCACTTCCAAAAACTATTGATAATGATATTTATGGAACAGAAATGACCTTTGGTTTCCAAAGTGCTGTGGATATCGCCACAAGCGCCATTGATTGTATTCACACCACAGCAGCTTCCCATGGACGTGTATTTATTGTGGAAGTTATGGGACATAAAGTAGGATGGCTTACCTTACATGCTGGAATTGCAGGTGGAGCAGATGTGATTCTGATACCGGAAATTCCATATGACATTAATAAGGTGGTAAAAGCCATTGAAAAACGTTCCAAATCAGGAAAACGCTTTACTATCCTTGCAGTGGCAGAAGGAGCAATTTCCAAGGAAGATGCAGCTCTTTCAAAAAAAGAATACAAAGAGAAAGTAAGAAACAGAATGCATCCAACAGTTTCTTATGAAATTGCAGCGCAGATTCAGGAAAAGACCGGTCAGGAAGTAAGAGTTACTGTGCCTGGACATACTCAAAGAGGTGGAGATCCATGTCCATATGACAGAGTATTAGCTACCAGATTGGGTGCAGCAGCGGCACAGATGATTTTGGACAAAGAATATGGATATATGGCATCTGTAGTAAATGGTGAAATTTCCAAAACAAAGCTTTCTGATGTAGCAGGAACTTTGAAGATGGTAGATCCGGAATCCAGCATTATTAAAGAAACAAAACTTTTAGGAATTAGCTTCGGAGACGAATAAAAGAAATTAGAATAGGAAGTGAAGAAAATGGCGTATACTGCCCTTTATCGTAAATTCCGTCCCGATAATTTTGAGGACGTAAAAGGACAGAGTCATATTGTTACAACTTTGCAAAACCAGATTAAAGCAGAACGAATGGGACATGCCTATTTGTTTTGCGGTACCAGAGGAACAGGAAAGACCTCTATTGCCAAAATTTTTGCAAGAGCTGTAAATTGTGAAAATCCTGTAAATGGAAGCCCATGTAATGAGTGTGCAACCTGCCGTTCCATTAATGCAGGAACTTCCATGAATGTAATTGAAATAGATGCAGCATCTAATAATGGTGTGGACAATATTCGAGAAATTATAGATGAAGTACAGTATTCCCCAGCAGAAGGGAAATACAAAGTATATATTATTGATGAAGTTCATATGTTATCTCCAGGAGCGTTTAATGCGCTCCTGAAAACATTAGAAGAACCACCTTCATATGTGATTTTTATTTTAGCAACTACGGAAGTGCACAGAATACCAATTACCATCCTTTCCAGATGTCAGCGGTATGATTTTAAGCGAATTACCATAGATACTATTTCAGACCGGTTAATGAAACTGATGGAAGTAGAACAGATACAGGTAGAGGAAAAAGCAATTCGCTACATTGCAAAAGCAGCAGATGGTTCCATGCGAGATGCACTAAGTCTTCTTGACCAGTGTATTGCATTCTATTTAGGGAAAGAACTTACTTATGATAATGTATTAGAAGTTCTTGGTGCAGTAGACACAGAAGTATTCAGCAGATTTTTGCGGAAAATTTTGGACGAAGATGTGGTTGGACTGATGAACATGTTAGAAGAACTGGTAATCCAGGGAAGGGAATTGGGACAGTTTGTCATAGATTTTACCTGGTATTTAAGAAATCTTTTACTAATCAGTTCTTCGGATAAAATGGAAGATGTACTGGATGTTTCTAGTGAAAATTTAGCAAGATTAAAGGAAGAAGCCGGAATGATAGAACAGGAAAGACTGATGCGATATATCAGGGTGTTCTCCGAATTATCCGGACAAATAAAATATGCGGTACAAAAAAGAATTTTCATTGAAATTGCATTAATTAAATTGTGCAAGCCTGCAATGGAAAACAATTTAGAATCTGTGATTGACCGAATTGCAAGGTTAGAAGAAAAAATAGAAAACGGTAATTTTGTCAGCAAAGTAGCAACAGCCTCTGTGGAACAACAGCCGGAGAATACTCAGTGGGAAACACCGAGAGAATCCAATGTGCCATTACCAAAAGCAATACCAGAAGAGGTAAAACAGATAGTGGAAAACTGGCACACCATTATTCGGGGAACTTCCATGGCTGTGCAAACATTATTGAAAAATGCAAAATTAAGTATTGCAGGAGATAACCGACTTCTGATAGTATTTAAAGATGATCTAGCATATGGATTTGTGGGAAATGACAACCACAAAGACCAATTGCAGAAATTAATTTCTGACTATATTGGCAAAGAAATAGAAATTGAAATGAGAGTCTTAGATGAGGGTAGCCGATTCGAGGACAGTTATGTTAATATAGAACAGGCAATCAATATGGAAATTATGATAGAAGATGATGACAAGGAGGAATTTTAAAATGGCAAAAAGAGGAGGATTCCCAGGTGGTATGCCGGGAAATATGAATAATTTAATGAAACAGGCACAGCGTATGCAGCGTCAGATGGAAGAAAGCCAGAAAGAATTAGAAGAAAAAGAATTTACAGCAGCAGCAGGTGGTGGTGCTGTAGAAATTACAATTTCAGGAAAAAAAGAAGTGACTAAAGTAAAATTAAAAGAAGAAGTTGTAGATCCTGATGATATAGAAATGTTAGAAGACCTTATTATGGCGGCTGCCAACGAAGCGCTACGTAAAGTAGAAGAAGAGAGCAGCGAAGCTATGGCGAAATTAACAGGTGGTCTTGGTGGACTTGGAGGCTTACCGTTTTAATGGAATTATATAGCTCTCAAATACAAAATTTAATTGAAGAATTAGCTGCATTACCAGGGATTGGTGCAAAATCTGCCCAAAGGCTTGCTTTCTACATTATCAATATGCCGAAAGAAAATGTAGAAAAGCTTGCCAACACCTTGGTAACTGTCAGAAGCAATATACAATATTGCAAACACTGTTACAACCTTACAGATACCGAAGTCTGTCCTATTTGTGGCAATGAAAAAAGAAATCATAAAACCATTATGGTGGTGGAAAATCCAAGAGATTTGGCGGCCTATGAGAAAACTGGAAAATTTGAAGGGGTATATCATGTTCTTCATGGAGCCATTTCTCCCATGTTGGGAATTGGTCCGGGGGACATTAAATTAAAAGAATTAATGGTACGTTTGCAGGAAGAGGTAGATGAAGTAATTATTGCTACCAACTCAAGTTTAGAAGGTGAAACTACTGCAATGTATATCAGTAAATTAATTAAACCTACCGGAATTAAGGTGAGTCGTATTGCCAGCGGAGTGCCGGTAGGGGGAGATTTGGAATGTATTGATGAAGTGACTCTTTTAAGGGCGCTGGAAGGAAGAGTAGAACTGTAAGATTTTAACTTCGACAGGCAAAAGAGGATAGGAAAAAAATATGAGATGAGGGAAGCCGATGAAAAGAAAGATATCTGTTTGGCTCTGCATCATTATATTTGTAATTACCTGCGTATCCTGCGGAAACTATGAGGTAACAGAAATGCCAATGAAAAAAGAAGAGGAAAACATAGTTCAGGCAGGGAAAAAAGTAGGCGTTTTGATGCCTACCAGAGAAGTGGAGCGATGGGAAGATGATGCAGAGAATATAAGAAAAGCATTAGAGATAGAAGGGTACGAGGTAATAGTTGAATTCGCTGAAAATAATCCTTATACACAGATAACACAGATGGAAGATATGCTGAAAAAAGGCGTGGAGTGCATGGTGGTAGTGGTAGTTGATTCAGAGATACAAAGGGAAACTTTGGAAAAAATCTGGAAAAAAAATATTGACATTATCGCTTATGATAGACTTATTATGAATACAGAAGCCGTTTCTTACTATGCAACATTTGACAATCAAAGTATAGGCGTGGCTATGGGAACCTATATAAAGGAGCATGGAAAACTGGACGAAGTCAGAATGAAGGATGAGCATAAAACCATTGAGTTTTTTATGGGGGATGCCAATGATAATAATGCATTTGTTATATATCAGGGAATTATGGAAGTACTTGGAGAATATTTGGAAGATGGCACTCTGATATGTAAATCTATGGAAACAGAATTTGCAGATATTTCCACCAGGGACTGGTCCCGTGTTTTTGCAAAGAAAGAGGCAGCTCGTATATTGGAAAGTTATTGTGAAGATGATTCTTTAGATATTGCATGCTGTGCTAATGATACTATTGCTTATGGAATTATTGATGCTTTGAATGAATGTGGTTATACACAAGAAAACTGGCCATTGGTAACAGGGCAGGATGCAGAAATAGAAGCTGTGAAAAATATTATCAATGGCAAACAGAGTATGACATTATATAAGGATACTCGCGTATTAGCGGATAAATGTGCAACTATGGTAAAGGCAGTCTTAGAGGGAACCATCCCTGAAATTAATAATGAAGATGAGTATAATAACGGAAATTTTAAGGTAAAGTCATATTTATGTACCCCAATTGTAGTAGATAAGGACAATTATAGAGAAATTCTTATTGATAGTGGATACTATGGCGAAGAAGAGTTAAAATAAAAGGAGTAAAGTTATGTCATATACTACTCAGATGGATGCAGCGAGAAAAGGCATCCTTACCCCGGAAATGAAAATTGTATCAGAAAAAGAACACATGGATACCAAGGAATTAATGGAATATATGGCGAAAGGTCAGATTATTATTCCGTGTAATAAGAAACATACCTGCATTGAGCCAAATGGAATTGGTTCCATGTTACGTACAAAGATAAATGTAAATCTTGGAGTATCCAGAGACTGCAAGGATTTAGATATGGAAATGCAGAAAGTAAATTCAGCAGTAGAAATGGGTGCAGAAGCCATTATGGACTTAAGTTCTTTTGGTGATACCAGAGTTTTTCGTAAGAAGTTAACTAGTGAATGTAAGGCTGTGATTGGAACAGTGCCCATTTATGATGCAGTAGTATATTATCATAAGCCATTAAAGGAAATTACAGCAAGAGAATGGATTGACGTAGTAAAAATGCATGCAGAAGATGGTGTGGATTTTATGACTATCCACTGCGGTATAAATAAAAATACTGCAAAACGTTTTAAGGCAAATAAGCGTCTTACCAATATTGTTTCCAGAGGTGGTTCTATCATTTTTGCATGGATGGAAATGACAGGAGAGGAAAATCCTTTCTATGAATATTATGATGAAATCTTGGATATTTGTAGAGAATATGATGTGACCATGAGTCTTGGAGATGCCTGCAGACCAGGTTGTATTGCAGATGCTTCTGATATCTCTCAGATTGAAGAACTAGTAACTTTAGGGGAACTTACCAAACGTGCATGGGAAAAAGATGTACAGGTTATGGTAGAGGGACCGGGACATATGCCATTAGACCAGATTGAGGCTAATATGAGAATTCAAAAGACCATCTGTTATGGAGCACCTTTTTATGTATTAGGACCTTTAGTAACAGATGTAGCCCCAGGATATGACCATATTACTGCCGCTATTGGAGGAGCCATTGCAGCTACCTATGGGGCATCATTTCTTTGTTATGTAACTCCAGCAGAACATTTACGTCTTCCTAATCTGGAAGATGTAAAAGAAGGGATTGTTGCTTCTAAAATAGCAGCTCATGCAGCAGATATTGCAAAAGGAGTCAAAGGTGCAGCTGATTGGGACTACCAAATGAGTAAGGCAAGAAAAGAAGTAAATTGGGAAAAAATGTTTGAACTAAGTATAGATTCCGAAAAAGCCAGAAGGTATCGGGAAGAATCTAAGCCAGAAAAGGAAGATACCTGTACTATGTGTGGAAATTTCTGCGCTGTAAAAAACATGAATCGTATTTTAGATGGAGAAATTGTATCTATATTTGACGAATAAGAGGCTTGAAAGAAATTATCAATAATGGTAAGCTATATACAGCGACAAAAGTTTGTAAGGAACAAAAACAAGGAGGCGTTTTAATGAATAAATTAGAACTTCAAAAAACTGCGAATGAAGTCCGTAAAGGTATCATTACAGCAGTACACAGTGCAAAGTCCGGTCATCCGGGAGGCTCTCTTTCAGCAGCAGATATTTTTACGTATCTGTATTTTGAAGAAATGAATATTGATCCTAAAAATCCAGACAAAGAAGACAGAGACCGTTTCGTATTATCCAAAGGTCATGTAGCACCGGGATTGTATGCAACACTGGCTCATCGAGGATTTTTCCCAGTAGAAGATTTAAAGACTTTAAGACATGTAGGTTCTTATCTTCAGGGACACCCTGACAAAAAGCACATTCCTGGCGTAGATATGTCCAGTGGTTCTTTAGGGCAGGGAATTTCTACAGCAGTAGGAATGGCACTTTCAGCAAAACTTTCTAATGATTCTTACCGTACTTATACCTTACTTGGTGATGGTGAAATTCAGGAAGGTCAGGTATGGGAAGCTGCTATGTTCGCAGGTGCAAGAAAATTAGACAACCTTGTAGTAATTGTAGATAATAATGGACTTCAGATTGATGGTGCAATTGAAGATGTATGTTCACCATATCCAATTGATAAAAAATTTGAAGCTTTTAATTTTAATGTAATTAATGTAGATGCTCATGACTTTGAACAGTTAGATGCAGCCTTCAAGGCAGCAAAAGAATGTAAAGGAATGCCAACTGCCATTATAGCAAAGAGCGTAAAAGGTAAAGGTGTATCCTTCATGGAAAATCAGGCATCCTGGCATGGTTCTGCTCCAAATGATGAACAGTATGAAACAGCAATGGCAGATTTAGAAAGGATAGGTGAAGCATTATGTCAGAAGTAAAGAAAATTGCAACAAGAGAAAGTTACGGTAATGCTTTAGCTGAATTAGGCGGACAATATCCTGATTTGATCGTCCTTGATGCTGATCTTGCAGCAGCAACCAAAACAGGAATTTTCAAAAAAGCATATCCTGATAGACACATTGACTGTGGTATTGCAGAATGTAACATGGTAGGTATTGCAGCAGGACTTGCCGCAACAGGGAAAGTTCCTTTTGTAAGTTCGTTTGCTATGTTCGCAGCAGGACGAGCTTTTGAACAGATCCGTAACTCTGTAGGATATCCAAAATTAAATGTAAAAATTGGTGCAACTCATGCAGGGATTTCTGTAGGAGAAGATGGTGCAACTCACCAGTGTAATGAAGATATTGCATTAATGAGAACTATTCCAGGAATGGTAGTAATTAACCCTTCTGATGATGTGGAAGCAAAAGCAGCAGTAAAAGCAGCTATTGAGCATGTAGGACCAGTGTATTTGCGTTTCGGGCGTTTGGCAGTACCTGTAATTAACGATACACCGGATTATAAATTCGAAATTGGAAAAGGTGTTGTATTAAAAGAAGGAAAAGACCTTACTATTGTAGCAACAGGTCTTTGTGTCAGCGAATCTTTAGCAGCGGCAGGATTGTTAGCAAAAGACGGAATTGATGCAAAAGTTATAAATATTCATACAATTAAACCATTAGATGAAGAACTGATTATTGCGGCAGCAAAAGAAACCGGAAAGGTAGTAACAGTGGAAGAACATTCCGTAATCGGTGGATTAGGAAGTGCAGTATGTGATTGCTTATCTGCAAATGCACCTACTAAGGTTTTGAAAATTGGTGTAAATGATGTTTATGGTGAATCTGGTCCGGCGGTAGAATTGGTTAAGAAATATGGACTGGATGCAGAAGGAATTTATAAGAAGATTAAAGAAAATATGTAAATTAAAAACGACTTTTGGGGCGGAGATGCAAAGCATCTCCGCTTTTTAAGTACTGAAAAATGTAATTGTAAAAAATATTTTAGCTGTATGAAGTGGCTATGAATTTTTTAAACGGAGATAAGTAGTAAAGGATATACTGGTTTTCTTATTACACCAACAATAGCAGTTCGAGATGGAAAATATGTGATAAAATTTTCAAAGCAGATGAAACAAATAAAATATAAACAAGTCAAATTATTTACATAGTCCAGTAATATTTTGCATCTTTGTGTTATAAAGAAGAAACACCTGTCGAAAATATTTTAAAATCTCCCCCATCATCTGCTAAAATCCGCAATTTATCTATGCTATCATATTTTAAAAACAAAGGACTGGTACAAACTGAAGAAGTTTGTATTAGTAGTCTTTTGGTGAAAGGTGGAGGAATATGATAGAAGTGATTTACAACGAAAGTGCAGAAGATAAAAGCAAACGGACAACTTCCCTTCGTCTGCCAAAAAACATACGGCAAATAGGAAATACAGAAGATGACTTTAAAATATATATAGAGGATTATGTAGTTACTTTTCTAAATCAGCTGACAGAAAAAGATCTAAGTAAAATAAGAGTGGCAATCTTAATGGGGGATGCGGTAGAATGCCCAGGAAGATATGTGTTTATTAGTGGTGCAATTTATGTGGAAGATGTGGTAGTAGATGGAAATGGAGTGCATTTTACAGATTCTATTTGGGGAATTATTTATGAAAATATAAAAGAGTATTTTGATAGTTTGGAAATTGTAGGCTGGTACTTATCTGTGCCAGGGTTCCCTATAGAAATGAATGAAAACATACAAAAAGTACATATCAATCAGTTTGCAGGAAATTTGAAAGTGTTGATGATGCAGGAGCCTATTGAACATGAAGAGGTGTTTTTCTGTTATGAGAATGGTGCTATGAAGCCTATTAATGGATATTACATATATTATGAAAAGAACAATCTTATGCAGACTTATATGATAGAACATCGAAATGAAAATCAAGAAGAAGTTCGGGTGGAAGAAACCACAGATGCAGCAACTATGCAGTTTCGAAGTCTTGTTCAGGAAAAACAGGTGGAAATTCACAGACGAAAAACAATGACTTTTATGTATTCTGTAAGCTCTGTTTTGGTTATGATTGTACTTGTGATAGGAATTACTATGTTGAATAATTATGATAAAATGAGCAATATGGAAAAATCTCTTGCAATTCTAACAAAAAATGCAATAACTGAACAGGTGGAAGAACAGGAGGAAAATCAAAATATAGAAGAACCGGAAATTCAGAAGGCATTAGAAACACAAGCATTGGCAGAAGGAATAGTGCAGGAAGAAGGGAGTATTGCAGCTGGCAGTGGGAATTTAGAAGCAGTTTCTGTGGAAACCATATCTGGAAATGTGGAAAAAGTAACAGGGGAAACAGAAGAGGGTGGACAAACCTCTGAGAAAACCAAAGAAACTACAAAGAAGAAAAAAGAAACAAAGCAAAAGTCAGAAGCGACCCAAGAAGCGGAGCTAACGAAAGAATCAGAACCAACGAAAGAGCCGGAACCAACGAAAGAGCCGGAACCAACGAAAGAGCCAGAGCCAACGAAAGAGCCGGAACCAACGAAAGAGCCAGAGCCAACGAAAGAACCAGAATCAATGAAAGAACCAGAACAAACAGAGGCATCACAGGAAAACGCGGAAAATAAATCTGTAGGTGAAGAAACACAGCAGGCAAGCGCAGAACCTAATTATTACATAATTGCAGAGGGAGATACTTTAGCAGAAATTAGTTTGAGAGTATATAAGACCAAGAAGATGGTTTCAAAAATCTGTGAGGTAAATAATATAGAGGATGTGGACAAAATTTTTGTGGGGCAAAAAATCTTGTTACCTTGATACAAGTGTGATATGATTACCTCAGACAGCTAAAGGGGTAATGTTATGAAGATTAGAGAATATACAAAGTACAAACAAAAAAAGGAAGGGAATAATCTTGTGTTTCCTACCGAAAATATTGACATAGAAGATGGAAGTCAGAACATACACGAGGAATATGCAAAAAAAATAATAAAACATAGACTTAGTATTGCCGTGGTGTCTGTGATTGTTGTGATAGCAGCGTTTATAGGAGCTGGAGCATGGTATGTGTATGATATTAATACTGAATATACCGGATATGAAGTGGTAAATAGTATGGAACGGGCAGATGCGGATACTGCCAAATATGTTCCTTATAATGGCGGTATATTGAAGTACAGCAATGATGGTGCTGCATTTATCGGAGCTGATTTAAAAGAAAAATGGAACCAGACTTATCAGATGCAGATACCTTTGTATGCTATATGTGAGTCGGCAGTAGCTTTAGCAGATAAAAATGGGACAAACATATTTATTTTAAATGAAAGTGGTCTTCAGGCAGAAGTGAACACACTGCTTCCGATAAAAAAACTTGATGTTTCTGCCCAGGGAGTTACAGCTGCGTCTTTGGAAGACAGTGGAAAATCATGGATTAAATTATATTCTCCTGCAACACCGGATAAAGAAATTGCAGAAACGAAAATTCTTATGGAAGAAAGTGGATACCCAGTGGATTTATGTCTTTCTAATGATGGTATTAAGTTTGGAATTTCTCACTTGAACGTGGAGGATGGAGAGTCACGTTCCACTTTGGCATTTCACAATCTTGGTTCTGTAGGTGAAAATGAAATCGATAACTTTGTAGGAAGCACTTCTTATACAGGAAGTGTATTTCCTGTATTTGAATATATTAATTCGGATACATCAGTAGCTTTTGGAAATGACAGAATAGAGGTGTTTACAGGAAAACAGATACCAGAACTAGCCTTTGACATTGTGTTAGAAGAGGAAATTGTAAGAGTATTTCATGATGAAGAAAAAATTGGAGTAATTGTAAAAAATACTCAAGACAGTGGAAAGTATCGGATGGATATTTATGACTTAAAAGGAAAAAAGATAGTTTCTAAGACTTTTGATAAGGAATATTCCAATGCTCAAATATCAGGTGATACGATTCTATTGTATAACGAAAGTCAGTGTGGAATATATAACTTAAAAGGTATATGCAAGTATGAAGAAAACTTTACAAAACCTATACTAGCAATGACTATTACAGGTACTAACAGATATATGCTTGTAAGCGAAGATAATATTGAAATAATAAAATTAGTACGTTAGGAGAAAAAATATGACAATTGACTGGTTGCTTATTCTTGTAATTGTAATTCTTGTAATATTTACATACTATTCCTACCATCGAGGATTTGTAAAAAGTGCTCTGTCTATGGTGCTTTATATTATTACCATAATTTTGGTGAATTTTATTAATCCATATGTTACGGAATACATAATGGAAGAAACTCCATTTTATGAGAATATAAAAGAAAGCTGCATGGAGATCTATTCACCAGATAATCAAGAAGAAATTAGTACAAATGGAAGCGATGAAGATATTATTAATTCTTATCCAATTGCAGGAATTTTAAAAGAACAAATTATAAAAGATAATACGCCGGAAGTATATCAGTTGCTGAATGTGGATGCAATTGAAGAATATATTGCTGCCTACATAGCAAAAACAATTGTTAGTGCTGCTTCTTTTGTAATTAGTTTTATCATAGTCTGGCTTGCCTTAAAGTTGCTTATGACAACTTTAAATGTGCTTACAAAGCTTCCAGTAATCAAAGAAATAAATAAAACGGTAGGAGGTCTGTTGGGATTTGTCCAAGGGCTTATTATTGTATGGATTCTGTTTATAGCAGCAGAAATTTTTAATACAACAGCTTTTGGGATTAGTGTACAAGAGCAAATTAGTGGAAATATCATATTAAGATATATCTCAGACCATAATATTATATGGAACCTTATTATGAAATAAAAGGAAGAACGAGAGGAAAACAAATGTATAAGAAGAGTTTAATAAAAAAGTTGCTGGGAATTGCATTGTGTACATGTCTTTTGGCAGGTGAAGTGATACCGGCAGCTGCTATGGGAAAAACAGTTACTAGTGAAGTCCCGGCAGAAACTTCTGTAGAGATAAAAAATAGCCAGGGAAGCAGAAAGTATCCTGTAGGTGGAATGAAAAAAGCAGAGGATTATGAGCTGACTCAGAAACCAGAAGATGTGGAAACTTTTCAAGAAGAATTAGAGGACGAAAATAATTCCTTAAGTATTGAAGCTAGAGAGGCTTTAAATTCTGGTTTGAGTTCAAACTATGGATATAGCTTGTTAACTTCAAAAGAAAAAACTGTATATAACCTTATAAAAGAGAAAGCGTTTTTGTTTCATGTATCTACAAATAATGCTTCTACAATAAATGTTTCTAGCGGAGGCCGGTATTACGGAGCTTCAGCCATAGATGTTAAGGCGTATGGAGTTACATTCAACCAGATGGAAAAGATATATTTTGCAATTGAAGCGGATTATCCAGAACTTTTTTGGCTGGATGACACCCTTCTCTATAAGAAAGGAGTAGTTTTTGTACAAGAATGGTATATTGTGGTAGAGCCGGATTATGCCACTTATTCAGCAAGAAAAAGTGCAATGGAAAATATCAAACAGGGAATGCTTCCATATTTACAGGAAATCGACAATGCAAAAGCGTCCGGTGCAAGTGAAATGGAGTTAGAACTTTTGATTCATGATATGATTATAAATGAAGTGGACTATGCTTATGATTGGTTCGGAAACCCGGAAACGGCTACATTTGCCCACAGCATTGTAGGCGTATTTGATGGAAACAGCACAACAGATGTGGTATGTGAAGGGTATTCTAAATCTTTCCATTTACTGTGTAATTATGCTGGTTTAGAAAGTATTTACGGTGTTGGATGGAGCGGAAATGACTGGAATGGGGGTGGACATGCATGGAATTTAATTAAAATTAATGGTAAATGGTATAATATTGATCTGACATGGGACGATGTAGATGATTTAGGATATGAGGGTTATAGCTATGATTTCTTTAACCTTACTACAGCAGAATTTAATGAGGACAATGCTCATGATTACAGACCGGATTACTTTGGTGGTATGTATGATGTTCCGGAAGGGGTAGATACAGCTGCAAATTATTATAATTATTTTGGTTTAAATGTAACTAGTAAAAATGTTGCAACAGAGGCAGCCTTTAAAAATTTAATAAAAGGAGCCATTGCTGGTAATGAAGAGAGAAGAGATAATCTTTTAAGATTTAATTGTGACAGTAATGATACACTGAAAAAATTAGATGAAAAACTTATGGATACAGCTCTTAAGAAAGCCATATTATCCGAAATGAAGGAAAACGGAGTGGAATATTCCATTACAGAACAAATAGAGTATTCAAATTACAGACAAATGCTGGTATCTGTCAGCAAAGCATATGTGGAAAATGTGTGTGATGGTTATGTATTTGGAAATCCGGAAAACACAACCGTCGTATACAATTGGAAAAACCGCAAAAAAGAGGATATAACTGGAAAATACACAATGAAATTCGATAAAAGTGGAAGTACGGGAGAAAAACTTACCATTAGTAATAAAACATCAGGAGAAGTACTTGGTACATATACATATAATAAAGTGATTCCTGTTATTAGTAATATAGCATCACAGGAATATAATGGAAGTGGAATTTGTCCTGATATTAGCATAAGTGTAAACGGAGTAAAGCTCCAAAATAAAAAGGATTATGTTACAGAATATAGTAATAATGTAAATGCAGGAACAGGTAAAATTTTAGTAAAAGGTATTGGAAGCTATGCCGGTACCATAGAAAAGACTTTTTCAATCTCTCCAAAAGATATTGGAAAACTAACTATTGCATTAAGTAGTAGTAAATTAGAATATGATGGGAAGGCAAAAAAACCTCAGGTCATAGTAAAAGATAGTGAAAGAGTTTTGGTTAGTGGAAGCGATTATTCAATAGCATATAAAAATAATGTGGCCACAGGAGCAGCTAGTGCTGTTATTACTGGAAAAGGTAACTATAAAAATAGTAAACAGGCATCTTTTATCATTGTTCCAGGGCAGAGCAGCGGAGTGAAATTAAGCAGTGGAACAGGAAAAAGTCTTAAATTTTCATGGAAGAAACAATCCGGAGTTAGTGGATACGAGATTTCTTTATATAAGGGAAGTAAGAAAGTTAAAGTTGCCACAACAGGAAAAACAAGTTATAAATTCAGTAAGTTAAATGAAAATACCCAATATACTTTTAAGGTAAGGGCATATAAAAAGATTGATGGAACAAAACATTATGGCAGATATTCTTCAAAGCTTACTGTTAAAACGGCCACAAAAGTACCAGCCGGATTTAGTGTAATAGCTGGAAATAAAAGTGCTGCATTAAAATGGAAGAAGAGTAGTGGAGCTAGTGGCTATGAAGTTTATATGTCAACGAAACAAAAATCTGGTTATACAAAAGTTGCTACAATCAAGAAGGGTTCAACTTTAAAGTATACAAAGAAGAAACTTTCAAAGAATAAAACCTACTATTTTAAGATTCGCTCTTATACAACAAAGAATAACTTTAAGTCATATAGCGGATACACATCAGTAAAAAAGGTGAAAATAAAATAATGAAAAAAAGCTCTTGCGGATTTTGCAAGAGTTTTTTTGTATCGTAAAAAAGGAAATGCAGTTTTACTAAATTCTAATATAAAGAAGCTTCTTTTATTAAATTGTGGAAAAAGAAGTGAGTAAGCTGTGGAAAGTATGTGCAAATATCAAAGAAAAATGTGGATAAATTAATTAGGAGAAAAAAGTGAAAAAAATGTAAAAAAACGGTTGACTTATGTTGCGGGCTGTGATATATTAATATTCGCCGCTGAGAACTGGCGGCAACAAACCTCGAATCTACAAGGGTTTCCAGTGTTGACTCAAAGAGCTCCTGAGAAACAACTTGAAAAAAAGATTTGAAAAAAATAAAAAAAGTTGTTGACAAACTTCTTCAAAAGTGATAAGATATAGAAGTTGTCGCTGATAAAACAAAT
>JAFQCM010000005.1 GCA_017399445.1 Lachnospiraceae bacterium
AGAAGTGATTGCAGAAAGTGGGATACTAAGTGAAACAAAATAAAACATCATGGTATAAAATAATGAATATGTTTTTTCTACTGGCAGCAGTATGTTTTCTTGGTGGAGTTTTAAGAGAATGTGTACAAAATGAGTGGCAGATAGCAGTAGATGGCAGGCAGATAATTCTTAGAATTTTACTTTGCCTTGTGTGCTTTGTGATTTTACATATGGCGAAGTGCCTGCGGTTTTATCTGGTATTAATGGAGCAAAGAATCCAGTTTGGAAGATTTGTAAGAATGTATTTGAAAACAACATTTGTAAACTTTTTACTTCCTATGAAAAGTGGAGAATTGTACCGGATTTACTGCTTTGCCCATGAAACAAAAAATGTTTCCATAGGATTTGTCAGTGTTATTTTAGACCGTATTTTGGATACGTGTGTATTATTATTGTTTTTAGTACCTTATGATTTGATTGTAGCCCATGAAATATCAATAGTTACTATTATTTTAACATTAATTGTATTTGTGGTAGGGGCAGGCTGTGTTTTCTTATATTCCAGCTATGGATATTTAAACCGTTTCCTTATGATTCATGGGACAAGCAAAAGAACCATTTATCTGTTACAAATTCTAGAACATCTGAAGATGTGCTATGATTATACGGCAGGATTATTAAAGGGAAGATTTATGCTTATTCTAGTTTTCTCCTGTATTGGCTGGATATTTGAATTTTTATTTTTGAAAATTATGGCGGGAATTTTTTCCATAGAATTTCAGACAGCGCAGTTTGCAGAGTATATTGGTGGGATTTTTTCCTCAGATACAGGAATGTTGAAAAATGGTTATGTAGTCATTAGTGCATTGGGATTGTTATTGGCTATTTTATTAGCTTTTGTTGGAAAAAGACGGAGGTCAGGAAAATGCTAAAAAAAGTAGTATTCATATATGAAGACAGTGAAAGACCGAATCAGAAAGTAAAAGAAATTACAGGAAATAAGTCTTTTGGAGAAACTATTTTAAAAAGAAAGACTTTGAAAACCCGTGTATTAGAAGAAGTAGAGGGAGAAAGCTTTATTGCAGCTGTTTTTTCCTATGGAAATAGGGAAGAATGGGAAGGGGTTATTCAGCAGTTAAAGGGGCTTTCGAAAGAGTTTAGTGTGGTACATATGCGATCTTCTTTTGGAATCCGAAATGCAGAAGCATTTAAAATTCTATTAGAAAAGGCTCAGTTTGCCCAACATACCATGAAGATAGTAGAAAATGAGAAAACAGCATTGGTGTTATACAAAAATTTAGAAGAGTATATTTCCTATGCCATGGAATATGTAGATAAACAGGGAATAGTTTCTTTAAAATCTTTAGAAAATACAGATAATATTCATGGAGAATATCTGGTGGATCTAGGAGAAGTAAATAATTTCTTACAGTACATTACCAGTGGATTTGAC
The DNA here is from genome assembly GCA_017399445.1 of Lachnospiraceae bacterium. Lineage (GTDB taxonomy): Bacteria > Bacillota > Clostridia > Lachnospirales > Lachnospiraceae > RUG11237. The sequence goes on from JAFQCM010000005.1 coordinate 1,433, forward strand.
GCAAGATTTTTCAATGCTTTAGATGGAGACGATTTTACTGTTACGAAAAGCTCTACCAACAAGAAAAAAATCAAAAGCGAGTATGAATATTATTATCTCCTTCCAGAACCTATGAAAATGTGGTTTGTAATGCCTTTTGACTATAAAGAAACAAAAGATTCTGCTTCCTACACTATGGAGCGGGTACATACTACAGATATTGCCATCCGTTTTGTTCACGGAGCAGTTGGTATAGAAGAATTCAAGGATATTTTAGACAGGTTGTTTTACTTTGTAAATTTAAGAAAAACCAAGCAGGTATCAAAAGAAGAATATGAGAAAGTAGCCCAAAAACTGTATATTGGAAAAGTACGGGAACGTATGACAATGTTAAAAGAAAATCAGTACTATCAGGTATTTGACAATAATATAAAAAATGGTACAGAATATAACAGCATTGACCAGATTGTAGAACAGTACGAAAAGTTATATGAAAAAGTATCACAAAGAGACAAAAGCAAATCTTATTTAGCTGTTGGTCATGGAGATTTGTGTTTTTCCAATATTTTATATCATAAAGAAACTGCGTTAATGAAACTGATAGATCCAAAAGGTGCAGTGACGGAAGAAGAATTATATGCTCATCCTTATTATGATTTGGCGAAACTCTCTCACTCTATTTGTGGAAAATATGATTTCTTTAATAATGGATTATATGAAATTAAAATTGTAAAAGACATGAAATTATCCTTAGAGCTGGATTTTGACAATATAGAATATGTAAAAATCTTCAAAGAATACCTGGAGAAAAATGGATATGATTATGTAACAGTAAGACTTTATGAAGCATCATTATTTTTATCTATGTTGCCACTTCATATGGATAATGTACAAAAAACCTTTGGATTTTTACTAAATGGAATTAAAATATTAAAAGAGGTAGAAGAATGTTTGAAGGATTAAGCTTTGTATTTGATATTGATGGAACCCTCTGTCCTATTAAGAAAAAAGAGGAAGAATATATAGATTTGGTGCCTTACCCTGAAATGGTAGAAAAATTAAAGGAATATAAAGCAGGTGGTGCAAAAATCGTATTATTTACTTCCCGAAACATGAACAGTTATGGTGGAAATATTGGATTAATTAATGCAAATACAGCAAAAATACTGTTACAGTGGTTAGATAAATGGGAAATACCTTATGATGAAATTATTTATGGGAAGCCATGGCCTGGAAAACGTGGATTTTATGTAGATGACAGAGCAGTACGTCCGGATGAATTTTTAAAGTATTCCGAAGAAGAATTAAAGCAGATCTGTGAAGGCTGGAGGGATAATTTATGATGACCATAGTAATTACCATGGCTGGTTTAGGCTCACGATTTAAAAAAGCTGGTTATGAAATGCCAAAATATATGATTGAAGCCCATGGAAAAACCTTGTTCGACTGGTCTATGGAAAGTTTAAAGGGTTATGAGAAAGAAGATACAGAATACATTTTTATTGTAAGGAAAGAAGATGAAGCAGAGGAATTTATTCTTTCCCATTGCCAAAGGGCAGGAATTATAAATACAAAAGTAATAGAAATTGACAAGTTAACCGATGGACAGGCAACTACCGCCATGCTAGCTGCTCCTTATTGGAGAAAACAGTCAGAGCTTATGATTTATAATATTGATACTTATGTAGAAAGTTATGAATTAAAGGAAGAAGATATTGCTGGAGATGGCTATATTCCATGCTTTCATGCAGATGGAGAACACTGGAGCTTTGTTAAATTAGATGCAAATGGAAATGCAGTGGAAGTGCGGGAAAAAGTAAGAATTTCTGATAATTGTACCTTAGGAGCTTACTACTTTAAAACTTGTGAATTATATGAAAAATTATATCAGGAATATTATTCCACAAAAGAAAAGCTGGAAAAAGGCGAAAAATATGTTGCACCTCTTTATAATTATATGATTGAAAAAGGCATGGAGGTGCGAATTTCTATTATCGATTATGGAAAAGTACATGTACTTGGAACTCCGGAGGAACTGGAGATATTTAAGAGGGAATATAGAAATGAAATTTAATGGAATTAAAACAGCTACCAATAGAATTTCTAAGCCGCTGCTTGCAGCGGCTATTTTCCATTGGCTGATTACCTTTGGAACAGACAGGATTTTTTTTGAATATAATTTGTTTTCTTTTGGAAGTGCAAAGGAAGCAACACTTTCTGTTTACAGCTGGACAGTAAAATTCATGTTTTTACTGCTGCTTATGGTATTGTATCAAATGGCAGGGATTTTAGTGCAGAAATGGCAGAAAAATTATATACAAGTAAAAGAGAGTATGAAATTTGCAGGTATTTATTTTCTTCTTATGATGATTTTATAGCTGGCTGTTTATCCAGGAGCCTGGAGAATGGACGAATTTGGGATTTTAAGAGATGCAAAAACCCTGATGCCTACCTTCTGGCAGGGATATTTAACTTCCTATTTTTATATTTTTTCTCTAATGATTCTTCCCATACCTGTAGGAGTGGTGGTGATTCAATGTGGTGTGATTTCCGTCATTGTAGGATATTTATGTGAAAGAGTAGGAAGTAAATTAAACTTAAAACATAAATTATGGTTGTTACTGCCATTCTTTGCATTCCCGGTACTGGATTCTAACGTGTATCCAATGAGAATGTCAGTCTATGTATTTTTAGAACTATTACTGGCCGCACTCTTTTTGTTTGCAATCTGGGAAAAAAGAACCTTGACAAAAAGTGAAAAGTGGGTAGTAATTATTTTAACCGCTATTGTAACTGTATGGCGCACCGAAGCAATTTATTATAGTGTGTGGATTCCAATGATATATCTTTTGATTTTCTGGAAAAAGGAAGAGAAAAGGGAAAAGATTTTCATGGTAGCAAAAGTGGTGGTGCTTACGCTGCTTGTAATGTTTCCTCAAACATTAGGAAATAAAATGGTATCTGGAGACCAGTATGAAATTACCTCTATGGTACTTCCCATAGCTCCTCTTTTATGTGAAGCAGAAGTACAGGGAGAAACTTCCCTGATGGAAACTATAGATAAAGTACTAGACACAGAACTAATGATAGAAGGTTATAAAAGTGGAAAAAGTGGCATTTCTGTGTTTTGGAGTGAACCTCTATTAATTCGTGGAGACTATACTTCGGGTGAGTATAAGGAATTTAAAAGTGCATATTATAAACTTATTATGAAATTTCCAGTGGTTTTCTTAAAAGAACGAGCAAATACCTTTTTCAATTCCAATGGTATTTTAATGAACACTACAGAACTTTATGACACAGATGAAGTGGCTAATTATGTGGAATTTCGGGAAAACTATAAAGGAAATCATGCCATTAGTGCACAACTTAGAAAAACAGTATTATCTATATTAGAATGCAGAAGTTTACAGGATTATAATGAAAAAAATCTGTTCCATAAAGTAGTATGGAGTATTTTGCCACAGCTTATTGTATTACTAATAGTTTTAATAATATCCATAGTAAAAAGAAAATGGCAGATTTTTATGGTACTGGCAGGACTTTTGGGTAAAGTACCACTGATATTCCTTACTGCACCATCGCTTCTATTTATGTATTATTATGGAATTTATCTTACAGGAAATGTGGTGCTTGTTTATGGAATTTATTTCTTATATGGAAAGTATAAAGGCAAACAGGTGTAGAGGACGATTATGAAGAAAAATTATATTGCAAGAGGAATCAAATACTTACAACATCATAATATGAAAAGCCTGATTGTAAAAATGCAGGAAAGAATTTATAGAGACAGATTAGAACGTGATTATGATACCTGGGCAAGAGAAAGACAGACAGCACTGGAAGAATTAGAAAAGCAGAGGGCATATCAGTTTGAAAAAATAAGTACTTTTAGTATTGTAGTGCCTTTGTATAATACGCCTGAAAAGTTCTTACGGGAAATGATAAAAAGTGTTCAGTGTCAGTCCTATCCTCACTGGGAGCTTTGCCTTGCTGATGGCAGTACGGAAAGTCTTACCGGAGAAATTGTAGAAGAATATCAGAAAAAAGATTCCCGTATCAAGTACAAGAAATTAACCGAAAACAAAGGGATTTCTGAAAATACCAATGAAGCTTTGAATATGGCAGAAGGGGATTTTATTGCATTATTTGACCATGATGATTTATTAGAACCGGATGTTTTATTTGAGGTAATGAAAGTACTGGAAGAAAAGCCAAATACAGATATTATTTATACCGACGAAGATAAAATAGACGGAGAAAGTGGTACCTTATTTGGCGCGAACTTTAAGCCTGATTTTGATTTGGAATTATTGCGTACTAATAATTATATTTGCCATTTTTTTGTGGTAGGACGAAATATTGTGGAAAGAGTGGGTGGATTTCGTAGTGAATTTGATGGTGCGCAGGATTATGATTTTATTTTTCGGTGTGTAGAAGCTACCATGGAGATTTATCATATCCGAAAAGTATTGTATCACTGGAGAACTCATGCAGCCTCTACTGCAGCTTCACCAGAAAGTAAAATGTATGCTTATGAAGCGGCAAAAAGAGCTATTGAAGCTCATTTTAACAGAATGGAGATAAAAGCAGAAGTCGGCACCACACAAAATTATGGATTTTTTAATTATAATTTGCAGGGAATCAGCAAAGAAAAAATAAAAGTACTTTCTTATGGGAAAGAAGATAATGGAGAGGCATTAAATAAGTTAGCAGAGTCAGCAAAAGCAGAAGTACTTGTTTTTGTTCCAAAAGATATGGAAGTAAAAACGATAGATTATGAAAGTATTCTGGCTGCAAAGTGCATACAAAGAGGAACCGGAGCTGTAGGATGTTTGCAGATAAAAGGCGGTAAAGTGAAGGAAGCAGGTCTGATATTGGAAAAAGAAAGAATTGCAGTACCTTATTTTGAGGGTTACCGACAAAGCAGAACTGGATATTTTCACAGACTTTCTTTATCTAGGACGGTAAGTGCAGTAAGTGGTGTCTTTGCCATAGAAAAAGATTTGTTAAGAACAATGGAAGGTTTTTTACCAAAGCTTGGAGCAAAGGCAGCTCAGATAGAACTATGCATAAGGATGCAGGAAACAGGG
>JAFQCM010000069.1 GCA_017399445.1 Lachnospiraceae bacterium
AATAACAGACAGAGGATTTTCTTTGGATAGTTTCAAACAATGTACATCAATAAATAATTTCTCGGTTATCTGCGATGTGGTGGCAAATACTCATGCAATAACCTTTGCATATGAACCGATTGCAAGATGTCGTGATGATATCACAACGTTTACGGTTTCAGATTTTCAGGTAAATGGAGAGTTTAATTTTGTGTATTGTAATGAGCATATTGCGAGGAAGAAAATAGAAGCTTTATTTAATTAAAAAGTGAAGTGAAAATTTCAGTTTATTGGAGTGGCAAATCTAAATTTATAAAGATACTATCCCTAGTGTGTAATATCTTTTCTCTGCCAAAATATGGAGATATTTTGGCGTCTTGTTAGTTAATTTGTTATTTATGATGTAATATCAAACATTCCATAAAAACATTATTTTGAAGTGATTCGTTATTTGAAAAAGTTGATTTTATAAGGGTTTTAACTCTTATAAAATCAACTTTTGGAACGCAGAGGTCGCAGGCTTGAAGGGGCTGAATGTCTTAGATTGTGAGGTATAAACCCTTCTTTTCTGTTGGATTTCATTGGTTTTTATACGAAAGAGGGCGTTGCCAATGTTGGCTATTGATAGTTTAATTGCTGTTATCAAATTTCTTTTTCAAATCCCCTACTTTAAAATTTCATATAAAATATTTCCATCTGCTTCTGGCAATTCTGTTCCAAGAAGTCTGGCATAAGTTGGTGCTTCATCCACCAGACGACAGCTCTGTACCAGAACATTTTCCTTAAAGTCAGGACCCGCTGCAAGAAAAATTGGCTGTGGTCCTTTATCCGGGAGATATCCATGAGTTGCTGCACCTGATCTATAATCTGTAAGTTTCTTAGGACAAGCAATGGGTGCTTCACATTCATCACTAAAGAATGTATAATCATCTGTTTCCAATACAAAAGAAAAATTACCTGATAAATGTTCCTTTTCTGATACTTCTTCTCTGGTAAGCACTGCGGAAAAACCATAGATACCTTCTGCTTCCATTTCCTTTAATACGTTCCATGTTTTATTATAAACTTCTTTATCTGTAGGGTCTTTTAAATATACCTGTGCAGACATACCTGTAGAATTAGAATAAGCTTTCCAGTCTTTTACTTTTCCATTTTCATCTAATTCAATTAAGCCTTCTTCTACAAATCTTACATTTGGTTTTACACCTCTGGTTAAATCCAGCTGACCATGGTCACTTACTAGAACAAAGTTCGTTTCTTCAAATACCCTGGCATCCTTTAGTGCTTCCATAATATCACCAATATAGTCATCGGTACGGCGGATTTCATTCGTTACCTTAGGTCCGAATACTCCATGCTGATGTCTTGCCCCATCTATGTTAGCTGTATGGATAAATAATACTTCCGGTTTGAATTTTCTGATAATATCACAGGCACATTTCATTCCAAAGTTATCAAATGCCGGATGAACTGCCACATTGACCCTTCCTGTTTTTGTGTAAGTGCCTGGTAAATATTCTTCATTCTGTTTTCCAATTTCAATTACTTCAGGAGAAGAACCCTGGCTTGCCATAGAAGTTTCCAACGTATCTTCAGAATTTGGGATCCAATATTCATTAATTAAATAATCGATATCCTTATGATTTCCTGTTACCGGCCAGAATACAGATGCTGTAGAATAACCTTTCTTTTTTGCTGCTGTGAAAATATCTTCTACTTTGATAGCTGATGAATCCCACTGCCAGATATCATCTTCTGGATTAGTAGTAAATACTAAGTTACTTACAATCCCATGTCTGTCAGGGTAACATCCTGAAGACATAGATGTATGTGCCGGATAAGTTACTGTTGGATATACACTTCTTACCTGCTTTACTCTGCTGGCATTCTTTAAATATTTCTGAAAGTTTGGACATGTCTGTAAATACTCCAAATCTTCTCCTACCATTGCGTCTGCTGAATATACTACTAATCTTTTTTTCATCTTGCTCATTCTCCTGTCTTTTTATGTAGAAAGGCGATACTTTCAAGCATCGCCCTTTGTAAATGTCTTGATTATTGTCTACTGATTAAGGATTTTATTGACATCCTTTTTTTATTCTACTGATTGAGAATTTTGTTAACTTTCTCTTCCAACGCTTCTAATGTTTCATCTACATCTCCACCATTTACCCACAAGGTATCAAGTGCCTGTTCAATTTCAACAGTTGCTTCTGTGTAGTTAGGATTTGTAGGACGCCCTGATGCATATTCCAGCTGTTGTAAAGCAACCTGTGCCTGTGGCACTTCCTTGAAGTATGCCTGCATTTCTTCTGATTCTCCGGCACTCTTTCTTGATACAAGGTAACCTGTTCTCATAGAAGCTTTCACTGTCTGTTCTGTCTGAGTCATCCAGTTTAAAAATTCCCACGCTGCTGCTTTCTTTTCATCTGCCACATTACTTGTCATAATAAGACAACATCCACCTGTCGGTGTACCATACTGTGCTTCCATTGGAATAAATGCAGTACCTAATTCCCATCCACCTTCTTCTGCCTGCTCCAGTTTAGATGTTAAATCTCCGGTAGAACCAAACCAGATAGCACATGACTGATTCTGAATATCTGTATTTAACTTATCAGAACCTTCTGCCTTAGTATATGCATGCATAATACCAGCATCTACCATGTCTTTATAGTAATTAATAACTTCTTTTGCTTCTGCTGTATTAATATTTGTGGCAGTTTCATCTTCATTCAGAATGGTTGTTCCGTGTTCCATTAAAAATGCTTCTAAAGTCCAAATATAGCTGTACTGAGTCATACCATATTTACCGGTTTTTTCATGAACTGCTGTTGCCGCTGCCTTTAAGTCATCCCATGTTTTGATATCTGCACAATCCCATCCTGCTTCCTTCAAAAGTGTATTGTTACAATACATAATCGGTGTACTTCTTAAATATGGAAGACCATAGCAAACATCATTTACATAGCAGTTTGGCATAAGTCCTTCATAAAAATCATTCATATCTACATTAGATTCTGTAATATAAGAATCCAGTGGTTCTAACACACCGTTTTCTGCAAAAGTTCTAATAGAACCAATTTCCATAACTGTAATTTCCGGTGTCTGATTTGCTACATAAGCTGCCTGTAACTTCTGATGAAGTTCATCATAAGTTCCCTGATATTCAGCAGTTACATGAATTCCTTTTTCTTTACCTACAGTTTCATTGAAAAGTTCTGTTAGTTCAATGTTATTTTCCTGAATATTCCCTGTCCAGGAATACCAAAATGTAAGTTCTGTCACATCACCATTAGCACCATTCCCAGAGCTGGAGGTAGTAGAATCTGTTCTTTCACTGGTTTTAGCTTCTGCTTCCTGTGTGGCTGCTTCTATTACACCGTTTGTAGATGCACTGTCTGATGAACCACCACATCCTGTTAATGAGCCTGCCATCACACAGGCTGCCATTAATACACTTAATAATTTTCTTTTTTTCATAATAGTAAACTCCTCGTATAATAAGTTTGTAAGCAAGAAAAAGCTTACAGACTTATTCTTTTTTACTAGACAGAAGGAGCCTTCTAAACATCCTTTCTGAAGATTCTTCTTCACTAATGCTGGTTTATCCATTCTCTGTCTATGGGTTAAT
>JAFQCM010000070.1 GCA_017399445.1 Lachnospiraceae bacterium
CTGGAAGATGATGTGTGGATGTATACAGGTGTAACATCGGTGAATGGAGACCAGTCCAACGTAGGTTTTGTTCTTTCTAATAAGAGAACAATGGAAACAAAATATTATGAAGTAGAGGGCGCGACGGAAACATCTGCCATGTCTTCCGCAGAGGGACAGGTACAGAACTTAGGTTATAGAGCAACCTTCCCATTGCTTCTTAATATTTCTGGCGAACCAACATATTTTATTGCCCTTAAAGATGATGCGGGTCTTGTTAAGAAATATGCAATGGTAAATGTACAGAAATATCAGATTGTAGCTATCGGAGATAGTGTAAGCCAGTGTGAGGATAATTATCTGGAACTTCTGTTTAGCAATGGTGTAAAACAGGAAGCAGAAGATACACGTGAAATTCTGACAATTGAAGGTAAGGTATCAAAGATTGCGCAGGCGGTTATTGATGGAACTTCTCATTTCTATCTTATGGTAGAAGGCTCTGAGGAAATCTTTGATTTATCTGTTGTGGATTACATTGATGTGGTTAAATGTGAAGTGGGACAGAAAGTAAAGATGGAATATAAGCAGGATGAAAGAGCAAATCCGGTTCTGTCGTTTGAAATTAAATAAGAATTAAGAAAGGGGCTGTTGCAAAAGTAGATAATTAGTCTACCGGAGCAGCAGCTCCTTTTCTGTGCCTTAAAATAGAAAAGCAGACTCCGAAGAATCTGCTAATCATGGTATAATAAGATATGCCTAGTAACTTAAAATACCATAAAAATTATACCGAACTTGGCGATTCTTATCAACTGGTTTTGCCATTAAGTTTGGAAGGTTTAGTTCCTGAAGATGAGTCTGTTCGTCTGCTGAGCCACATATTGGAGGAATTAGATTACACAAAGTTGTATCAGGCTTACTCTACCAAAGGTAGAAATCCAGCAGTGAACCCAAAGACCATGTTTAAGATCTTGACCTACGCATACTCACAAAATATCTATTCTTCTAGAAAAATCGAAAGAGCTTGTCGCAGAGACATCAACTTCATGTGGCTTCTTGCAGGGCAAAAAGCTCCAGATCATAGTACAATTGCAAGATTTCGTACAGGTTTTCTTGCAGAGGCTTGTGAAGATTTGTTTTATCAGTTAGTACGCCTATTAGCTTCGATGGGCGAGCTTTCTAAAGAAACAGTTTTTATTGATGGTACAAAGCTAGAAGCATGTGCTAATAAATATACGTTTGTTTGGAAAAAGTCTGTAAATAAGTGGGAAGAAAAGATGTTTCCAAAGATGGAAACGCTTGTCACTTTCTTAAACCGAGAATACATGAAGGATTTCACGATTACAAAAGAGAATCGAACACAGGAATTACAGCAGATTTTTGATTTTATAGATAATTATTGCAAAGATAAGCAGATAGAGTTTGTACATGGACGAGGTAAACGAAGAAGTGTTCACCAGAAGTTCCATGAAATATTCCGACGCTTTTTAGACCGTCAGCTTCTTTATGATCTACACAATTCAAGATTTCTGGATCGTAATAGTTATTCAAAAACAGATGTTGATGCAACTTTTATGCATATGAAAGATGATCATATGCGTAATGCACAGTTGAAACCAGGATATAATGTTCAGATAGGTGTAGATAGTGAATATATTGTTGCCACAGATATTTTTTCAGACAGAAATGATGTCTGGACGTTGGTTCCTTTCCTTCAAAGAATGGAAGAAAAACTGGGATTTAAATATCCAACAGCAACAGCTGATGCGGGTTATGAAAGCGAAGAAGGTTATGATTACATGAAAAAGAATGGTCAGACACCTTACATCAAACCACAGACATATGAGAAATGGAAAAAACGAAGCTTCAAAAACGATATCAGTAAACGTGAAAACATGAAATATGATGAAGAAACTGACACCTATATTTGTCATAATGGTAAAAAACTGAAACCACAGTATATCACGAAAAAGACAAGTAAAAACGGATACGAATCAGAAGTAACCATGTATGAATGCGAATCCTGTGAAGGATGCCCATACAAAGAAAAATGTACACGAGCAAAAAGAAACAAACGAATGGGTGTATCCAAAAAGTTCATTACCCTTCGTCAGGAATCCTACGAAAATATCACCAGTGAATTAGGAATTCAATATCGCATGAATCGTTCAATTCAGGTAGAAGGAGCCTTTGGTGTATTGAAAAATGACTATGAATTTCAAAGATTTCTGCTTCGTGGAAAAACCAAAGTAAAACTTGAGATTCTTTTATTGTGTTTCGGTTATAACATCAATAAATTACATGCGAAAATCCAAAATAATCGCACAAAAACTCACTTCTTTGATGTAAAAACAGCATAGAAAAATAAGAAATATCAAGAGGTGTGTTAAAGTACGCTAAAAATTCAGGGAGATATCCACCTAGAAGGAGAAATCTTTCTTTTTTTATGCACAGAAAAGGAGCTGCTGCTCCGGTAGATTATTTATCTACTTTTGCAACAGCCCCC